>NZ_JBNPUM010000007.1:0-435517 GCF_051168175.1 Bradyrhizobium sp. HKCCYLRH2047 | reverse complement strand
TGGTGCTGCGGCTGCGCCTCAGTGATGATCCGACATTGGCCGAGCTGCTCGCGCGCGTGCGCGAGACCGATCTCGCCGCCTTCGCGCATCAGACCCTGCCGTTCGAGCAGCTGGTCGAGGAGCTGCAGCCGCAGCGCCAGCTCGGCATCAGCCCGCTGTTCCAGGCGATGCTGGCGCTGCAGAACGCCGCCGCCTTCCGCGCCCCCGACATGCCCGGCCTCACCACCCGGATGCATCCGCCGGAGCCCGGTGTCGCCAAGTTCGCGCTGACCCTGTCGCTGCAGCCGACCGCCGACGGCGGCCTCGAAGGCATCCTGGAATACGACGCCGAGATGTTCGCCCCCGCCAGCATGGCGCGGCTGGCCGGCCATGTCGCGACCCTGCTCGGCGCGATGGCAAGCGCCGATGGTGCGGCGCGGCTCAGCAGCCTCGCGATGCTCGGCGCCGACGAACGGCGCCAGCTACAAACGTGGAACGCGACGGCTGCGCCGCGTGCTGCCGACGAGACCATCCTCGATCTGCTCGATGCGGCCGCGCGTGACCATGCCGACCGGCCTGCGATCATCCACGCCGGCGGCGAGATCAGCTATGCCGAGCTGCACCGCCGCGCCGATCATCTCGCCGCGCATCTGACTACACGCATTCCCACGACCAACGCGCTGATCGGCATTGCGCTCAACCGCGGGCCGGAGCTGATCGTCGCGATCCTCGCCGTGCTCAAGGCCGGCCACGCCTATGTGCCGCTCGATCCGGCCTATCCGGCCGAGCGGCTGTGCGTCATGGCCGGGGATGCCCGGCTGAAACTGGTGCTGACCGACGGCAGCACCGCCGCATTGCCCGACGATCTCGCGCAGCTCCGGCTCGACGATCCCGCGCTGCTGCAACCGCCGCCGGCGCGGCCGCACCATCGTCCGCTGCCCGACGACCTCGCCTACGCCATCTTCACCTCCGGCTCCACCGGCCGCCCCAAGGGCGTCGCCATCCCGCAGCGCGGCCTCGTCAATCTCGTCCATGCCCAGACGGTCGCGTTCGAGATCGGAGCCGGCGACCGCGTCCTGCAGTTCGCCTCGCCGAGCTTCGACGCGTCGGTCTCCGAGATCGCCACGGCGCTCTCGAAGGGCGCCGCGATCGTCACCGGCGACGCCGACACGCTGCGCCCCGGACCGTCCCTGGCGACGCTCGTCCAATCCTGCGCGGTGACCCATGCGACGCTGCCGCCGACAGCGCTCCGCGTGATGGAGCCGGACGATCTCGCCGGCTGCCGCGTCCTCGTCGTCGCCGGCGAAGCCTGCCCCGGCGACCTCGTCGCGCTGTGGTCGCCGCATCGCCGGATGCTGAACGCGTACGGGCCGACCGAAGTCTCGGTCTGCGCCAGCATCAGCGCGCCGTTATCGGGCGACGCGCCGCCGCCGATGGGCGCACCGATCGAGAACGCGCGCATTCACCTGCTCGACGCCCAGCTCAACGAGGTACCGATCGGGGTTGCAGGCGAGGTGTATGTCGCCGGCGCGGGGCTTGCGCAGGGCTATCTCAACCGTCCGGATCTGACGGCGGAGCGCTTCATCGCCGATCCGTTCGGACCGCCGGGCACCCGGCTGTACCGCACCGGCGATCGCGCGCGCAGGCAGGCCGACGGCACCCTGGAGTTCCTGGGTCGCGCCGACCAACAGGTGAAGATCCGCGGCTTCCGCATCGAGCCCGGCGAGATCGAGACGGCGCTGCGACGGCACGACGGCGTCGCCGCTGCCGCGGTGGTGCCGCAGGAGCATCCGCACGGGCGGCGCCTCGTCGCCTATGTGGTCGGACGCGACGGCGTTGCGCCGTCCGTCACAGAGTTGCGCAGCCATCTCGGCAGCCTGTTGCCGGACTACATGGTGCCGGCGTTGTTCGTCAGCCTCGATGCGCTGCCGCTCACCCCGAACGGCAAGCTCGACCGCAAGGCGCTGCCTGAGCCCGATCTCGCTGCTGCGTCCGAGGCACCCCACCGCGCGCCGCGCTCACCGTCTGAGCAGGTGCTCGCCGCGATCTGGGCCGAGCTGCTCGGCCACGACACGATCGGCATCGACGACAATTTCTTCGCGCTCGGCGGCGATTCCATCACCAGCATCCAGATGGTGACGCGCGCGCGACGCGCCGGGCTCGTGATCACGCCGCGCGACGTGTTCCAGCAGGGCACGATCGCGAAGCTCGCGAGCGTTGCAACCGCGGCCCAGCAGGTCACCGCCGACGATCGCGCGGACGGCGGCCCCATTCCGCTGACGCCGATCATGCGCTGGCTGCTCGAGCGCGGCAGGAATGTCGACCGCTTCAGCCAGAGCATGACCGTGCGGCTGCCGCGCGGCCTGACGTCGCAGCAACTGATCGCCCTGCTCGATGCCACGTTGTCGCGCCATGCCATGCTGCGGTCCCGCCTCGCATTCGATCCGATCGATGGCAGGCCGTCGCTGCACATCGCGCCCTCCGACACAGCGCTGGCGCGGCGCCGGCTGCGCCAGATCGATGTCGCCGCGTTGACGCCGGAGCAGCGCGCGCAGCGGATCAGCCAGGAGATCGGCGCTGCCGAGGCGCGTCTCGATCCCGCAGGCGGCGTGATGCTGCAGGCGGTTCAATTCACGGCCAGCGTAGCTGATAACGACGCGCTGCTGCTCGTACTGCATCATCTCGCCGTCGACGGCGTGTCGTGGCGGATCCTGATCGAGGAGCTCGCCGCGTCGTGGCACGCTACGACGGCCGGCCAGCCGGCTCAGTTGCCTGCGCTCGGCACCAGCTTCGGGCAGTGGTCGCGGCTGCTTCAAGCGCGGTCGCGACATTCCTCCGTGCAGGCAGAGCTGCCGCATTGGCAGCGAACATTGGCGGCAAGCGCCGCTCCCCTGCGGCTGACGCCGCCCCGCCAGCCCGTTGCGAACAGCGTCAAGCATCTGACGCTGACCTTGCCGGCAGCGGTGACTGCGCGCGTGATGAGCGAGGCGCCGCGACGGCTCGGCGCGCGGGTGCTCGACATCCTGCTTGCGGCTTTCGTCACGACGCTCGCCGATGGCGATGCGGCAGCGCAGACCATCGTGATCGACCTCGAAGGCCACGGCCGCAACGAATTCGACCCTGCCATCGACCTGTCGCGCACCGTGGGCTGGTTCACGAGCCTCTATCCCGTTCGCTTCGACCTTCCCGCCGGAGATTCCACGACCACCGCCGGCGACGCCGAACGCCTGCTCGGCGCGCTGCACGCCGTGCAGTCCGGTCTCGCCGACGTCCCTGACGACGGGCTCGGCTTCGGCCTGCTGCGCTACCTGAACGAGGACGCAGCGCGGACGCTCGACCGCCTGCCGACGCCGCAGGCGGGCTTCAACTATCTCGGCCGTTTCTCAACCGATCATGTTGCGGATTGGAGCATCATCCCGACGGCACTGCCCGGCGACCTCGTCGAGCAGGCCGAGTTGCGTCCGGCCCATGCGATCGAATTGAACACGGTGGTGATCGGCCAGGGCGCCGACGCCCGCCTCAGCGCCACCTGGTCCAGCGACCGAAGCCTCGTCGATGACGACGTCGTGCAGGTGCTCGCGACGCGCTGGTTCGCCCTGCTCGAGCGCCTTGCCGAACTGACGCCGGCCGCGCCGCATCCGACCGCAAAGCCGTCGGTCCGTCAGCTCCGGCTGTCGCCATTGCAGCGCGGCCTGCTCTACGAGAACCTGTCCGATCCCGTCCGTGCCGACGTCTATGTCGTCCAGCTCGAAGTGGAGTTTGCAGGTGAGCTCGATCGCGACCGGCTGCGCGGCGCGATCGCCGCGCTGATCGCGCGGCACGACAATCTGCGCGCGGCGTTCCGGGTCGACGACAGCAGCGGCTTCACCCAGAGCGTCGTGCCCGCGGTCGATCTGCCCTGGCGTCAACTGACGGTCGACGCTGATAGGAACTTGCAGGCGGCTCTCGATCAAGTCCGCCACGACGACCTGACGCGCCGCTTTGACCTGGCGGCTCCGCCCTTGCTGCGCAGCAGCCTGGTCAGCGCCGGCGCGACCAACGTGCTGATCCTGACGCTGCATCACATTTTGATCGACGGCTGGTCGATGCCGATCGTGCTGCGCGAGCTGATGCAGCTCTATCACGGGACGGCCGAGCTGCAGCCGGCGGTGCCGTTCAGCCGCTATCTCGACTGGCTCGACCGTCAGGATCGCGCCGCGGCGCTGGCGGCCTGGCGCGCGGCCTTCGACGGCTGGAGCGGACCGCTGCTGGTCGCGCCGAACCTGCCGGGCCAGACCACGGCAACGCAAACCGACGTCGCGCTCGACGAGCACGAGACCCAGCGGCTGGTCGCGGCGGCGCGTTCGCTCGGGATCACGCTGGCCACCTTGATGCAAGGCGCCTGGGCGCTGTGGCTCGCGGCGCGCACCCATCGCGACGACGTCGTGTTCGGCATCACCGTCGCTGGGCGTGACGCCGCGCTCGACGGCGCCGACCAGATCGTCGGCCTGCTTGCCAACACCGTCCCCTTGCGCGCACGCGTGTCGCCCGCGCGCACGATCAAGGCGTTTCTCAGCGAGCTGCAGGATCGCCAGGCAGCGCTGATCGCCCATCAGCATCTCAGCCTCGGCGAGATCCAGCAGATGCTCGGCACCGACGCGTTGTTCGATACGCTGCTGGCGTTCGAGAACTATCCGGTTTCGGCTGATGCCATCGACAATGCCGAAGCGTTGCGCATCACACGGGTGCAGGGGCGCGACGCCAACCACTATCCGCTGAGCCTGGCGGTGCTGCCCGGACCGCGGTTGACGCTGCGGCTTCACGTACGGCCCGGTCTGTTCGACGGCGCGTCCGCGACCGAGCTGATTGCGGAGCTGCGCAGGCTGCTCATGGCTCTCGCTGACGATGGCGACATGCCGATCGGCCGCGTGCTGGGAGCCCACGCGAGCCGCGATCCGCGGATTGCGGCCTGGAATATGACCGCGCAGCCGGAGCCGGCGGGCCACCTCCTGGATGGCTTCCTGCGGCAGGCCCGCATCGCGCCGTCCGCACCCGGCCTGATCTGGCGCAACGAGACGTTCGACTATGCGCGGCTGGATGCGATGTCCGGCCGGCTCGCCGGCCAGCTTGCGGCGCGCGGCATCGGCGCCGACGATCTCGTCGCGCTGCATCTGCCGCGCTCCCCCGCGCTGCTGATCGCGATCCTCGCGGTGCTGCGGATCGGTGCGGCCTACCTGCCGATCGATCCATCGCTGCCGCGCGATCGCATCGGCTACATGCTGGATGACGCCCGGCCCGCGCTTGCCCTCACTGCCGACGCGTCGGCGGATCTGCCAGCTCCCGTGCCGGTCCTCGCGATCGATTTCGACGTTGCAGCCACAGCACCCGCCTTACATCAGGCGCATCCGCTCCAGGCCGCCTACCTGCTCTACACATCCGGCACGACCGGCCGGCCCAAGGGCGTGACCGTCACCTATCGCGGCTTGGGCAACCTGCTGGCGGCCGTACAGTCGGAGCTCAAGCTCACGCCCGACGATCGCTTCGCCGCCACCACGACGGCGGCGTTCGACATCTCGATCGTGGAATTGCTGCTGCCGCTCGTCACCGGCGGCTGCGTCGTGCTGGCGGCTGAGGACGAGGCCACCGCTCCCGACCGGCTGGCGGCGCTGATCGCCGCGGCCGGCGTCACCGCGATGCAGGCGACGCCGACGGTCTGGAACATGCTGACCACCGCAGCGCCCGGCGCACTCGCCGGGCTGAGGGTCGTGAGTGCCGGCGAAGCGCTGACCGAGGCGACATTGCGCCGTCTCGCCACCTGCCGCGTTGCCAGCGTTCATAACTACTACGGCCCGACCGAGACCACGATCTATTCGACCATGATGCGGTTCTCGGCCGACGACGGCGGACGGCCGCCGATCGGCGCGCCGATCGCCAACACCGTCATCCGCATCCTCGACGACTGGCTGGCGGACGTCCCGGCCGGCGTCGAAGGCGAGATCTACATCGGCGGCGTCGGGCTCGCGCGCGGCTATTGCAACCGGCCCGGTCTCACGGCCGAACGCTTCATCGCCGATCCCGGCGGCCCGCCCGGCGCGCGGCTCTATCGCACCGGCGACCGCGGCCGCTGGCGCGACGATGGCGTGCTCGAATGCTTCGGCCGCGTCGATCACCAGATCAAGATCCGCGGCCTTCGGATCGAGCCCGGCGAGATCGAGCACGCGTTGCAGCGTCATCCGGAGATCGCCGACGCCTGCGTGATGGTGCGCGAAGCCCGCGGCAATCCGCAGCTCGTCGCCTATGTGGTGCCGCGACACGGCGACTGCCCTTCGCTCGACGCGTTGCGCGGCCATCTCACCTCGTTCCTGCCGGACTACATGGTGCCGTCGCGCATCATCAATCTGCCGGCGCTGCCGCGCAGCCGCAGCGGCAAGGTCGACCGCGCCGCGCTGCCCTGGTCCGAAGCGGAAGCGGCCGAGCGCGCGCGCCGTGCGCCGGACACCGTCACCGAGAAACGCCTCGCGGAGATCTGGGCGTCAGTCCTCGATCAGGATCACATCGGCATCGACGAGGATTTCTTTGCGCTCGGCGGCGATTCCATCCTCGCCATCCAGGTGGTGATGCGCGCGCGCCAGGCCGGCCTCGTCTTCAGTGCGCGCGACATCTTCCGGCAGCCGACGGTCGAGCGCCTGGCGGCCCATGTGCAACATCAGGCCGCAGCGGCGCCGGCGGTCCGCACGCCGGATATTTCGTGGCCAGAGACGGAAGAGCTGCAGCTCACACCGTTGCAGCTCGGCCTGCTGCGCCACAGCCTCGATGACGACGCGGCCGGCGCCTATCGCATGCAGACCGCGATGATCATCACGGGCAGCCTCGATGAAGCGGTCCTCCACGCCGCCTGGAAGGCGGTCGTGGCCCGCCATGCCGTGCTGCGGACGACGATCGGCGAGCGTGACGGCCGCTACGTCATGGTTATCAGGCCCGATGCCGAGGCACCATGGCAGACGCGCGATCTCAGCACTGACGACGATCCCGAGCAGACGCTGCGCGATCTCCTGGCGCATGACATGACGACGCCGTTCCGGTTCGACGGCACGCCGCTGCTGCGGCTGATGCTGCTGCGCCTCGCGCCGGATCGCCACGCCCTGGTGATCAGCAATCATCACGTGCTGCTCGATGGCTGGTCATTGTCGCTCGTGCTCGAAGACCTGTTCGTTGCGCGCGCGGCCCTTGCCGCCGGCCGTATCGAGGCGCTGCCGCCGCGCGCGCCGTTTGCCGCGTTCGTCCATTGGCTCGCCCAACGGGATCGCGAGGAGAGCGCAAGCTTCTGGCGCCAACACCTTGCCGACGCGGCGACGATGGCGCGCATCTCGCTGCCGACGCCGGCCCGAGGCAGCGGCCAGCGCGCCTTGAAGCGGATGCTCGGCGAGGACAGGTCGACCGCGTTGCGCCATGCGGCACGGCGGCACCATGTCAGCGCCAACACGCTGCTCCAGGGCGCCTGGGCGATGATGCTGTCGCGCCTGTGCTCGTCCGAGGATCTGGTGTTCGGGACCACGATCGCCTTGCGCCCGCCGGAAGTGGAGGGCATCGCGCGGATGGCGGGGCTGCTGATCAACACGGTCCCGGCGCGGATCAGGCTCACGGAGCAGGCGAGCGCCGGCGAGTGGCTGGCGCGGCTTCATGCCGAGCAGGCGGAACGGATGAGCTACGCATATGCTGGCCTCGGCGACATCATGCGCTGGACCGAGCGCGCGGAGGGCGAGCTGTTCGAGACCCTGATGGTGTTCGAGAACCAGCCGGCCACGTCGATGGACGGGATGCTCGACGATCTCTCCATTCGCGCGCTGCCCGTGGAACAGCATACGCATTATCCCGTGGCCGTCGCCGTCATGCCGGGCGACTCCTATGAGCTCGCGTTCAGCTACGACGCCGGCCGGTTCGCGGCGGAGGATATCGCGCGACTGGCCGACGACTTCATCGCCGTCATCGAGCGCCTGGCCGCGGCGGACCGCGATCTGCCGCTGCATCGCCTGCTCGGTGCCGACGCCAGGGATCTGCAGCAGATCGCGGCCTGGAACGCGACCACGCCGATGGTCCTTGCCGAGGAGACGCTGACCGAGCTGCTCGACGAAACCGCCCGGGACCATGCCGACGAGCCGGCGCTGATCGGCGATTTCGGCCACCTGACCTATCGCGAGCTGCACGACGCCGCCGATCGCCTGGCCGGCCGGCTGCGCGATGACGGCGCGCGCCCGGGTGAGTTCATCGGCATCGCCTGCGAACGCCGGGCCGGCTTCGTGACCGCCGCGCTGGCAGCTCTCAAGGCCGGACTCGCTTACGTGCCGCTGGATCCGTCCTATCCGCCCGACCGCCTCGGCTTCATCATCACTGACAGCCGCGTGCAGCGCGTGCTGACCGATGGCGCGGCGGCCTGGCTCCCTCCGGCAGTCCGCCGCATCGGCATCGACGAACAGGACGTGCCTGCTGCGACCGGCAATAAGCCGCGCCAGCCGCGGCCCGCGATCTCGGCCGACGACCTTGCCTACGTGATCTACACGTCCGGCTCGACCGGACGGCCGAAGGGCGTCATGGTTCCGCATCGCGGCGCCGCTAACCTGATTCGCGCCCAGCGCGCCGCGTTTGGCGCAGGGCCTGGCGATCGCGTGCTGCAATTTGCCTCGCCCAATTTCGACGCCTCGGTGTGGGAGATCTGCATGGCGCTCGGCAGCGGCGCCGCACTCGTCGTTGGCACGCCCGATGACCTGTTGCCGGGTGACGCTCTCGTCGACTTCGCCCGGCGGCACGGCGTCAGCCACGCCACCCTGCCGCAGAGCGCGCTCGGCGTCATGGCACCGCGCGATCTCGACGGTTGCCGCGTGCTGGTGGTTGCCGGCGAGGCCTGCCCGGCCGAGACGGCACGGCTGTGGGCTCCCGGCCGGACCTTCATCAACGGCTACGGCCCGACCGAAACGACAGTGTGCGCCTCGCTCAGCGCTCCGCTTGCCGGCGACCGCACGCCGCCGATCGGCCGCCCGATCCTCGGCCTGCGCTGCCACGTGCTCGACGACAGGCTCACTCCGCTGCCGATCGGTGCCGCGGGCGAACTCTACGTCGCCGGCCGCGGCCTTGCGCGCGGCTATCTCGATCGACCGGGCCTGACCGCCGAACGCTTCATCGCCGACCCGTTCGGCCGACCGGGCGAGCGGCTGTATCGGACCGGCGACCGCGCTCGCTGGCTTCCCGACGGCACCCTCGAATTCCTCGGCCGCAGCGACGCTCAGATCAAGCTGCGCGGCTTCCGCATCGAGCCGGGCGAGATCGAGGCGGTGTTGCGCCGGCACGCGACGGTGGAGGCTGCGGCCGTCGGTCTCGAGGCCAGCCGCGGCGATCAGCGTCTGGTGTGCTGGTGGTCAGCGAAAAGCGGTGCCGACGCTGCGCCGTCCGAACTTCGCCGCCATCTCGCCGAGCACCTGCCGTCCTACATGCTGCCGGCACAGTTCATCCGGCTCGACAGCCTGCCGCTCAACCCGGCCGGAAAGATCGACCGGCGTGCGCTGGCGACGATGCACGGATCGGATGTCTCATCCGATGGTCGCACCATCGCGCCCCGCGACGACATCGAGTTCCGGCTGCAGGCGATCTGGCAGGAGCTGCTGCAGACGCCGTCGATCGACGTCACCACGAGCTTCTTCGAGCTGGGCGGCGACTCGCTGATCCTGATCCAACTGATCGCGCGCTGCCGCAATGAGTTCGGCCTCAAGCTGCGAGCCGGCGACATTGCCGCCGACCCGACCATCGAAGGCATGGCGCGGCTGTTGCGCGGCACGGTCCCGGCGCAACCGGCGAAGGCGCTGGTGACGCTGCGCGGCAACGGCGCCGCGCCGCCGCTGTTCTGCATCCATCCGGCGACCGGAACGGTGTTCTGCTATCTCGACATCGTCTCGCGCCTGTCGGTGCCACGCCCGGTCTATGGACTGCAGGATGTCACCGGCCGCAACGCGGGGCCGGCGAGCCTCGTCGACCAGGCGCAGAGCTATCTGCGGGAGATCCGCAGCGTTCAGCCGCACGGCCCCTATCATCTCATGGGCTGGTCCTTCGGTGGCGTGGCGGCCTTCGAAATCGCCCGCCAACTCGCGGCGGAGGGAGAGACGGTGGCGTCGCTGCTGCTGCTCGACGCGCCGGTCAAGCCCGCGGGCGGATGGGAGGTCAGCAAGGCGGAGATCATCGCCGACCTCACGGGCGAGGCCTCCGACGATGCGACGCTCGACTATGCGAGAGCCGCCGCGGTGCTGAGCCGCAGCGGCGAGTTTCCGCCGGACATCACCGCCGCCCAGGTGGAGGAGATCGTCGAGGCTTATGTCCGCTGCGGAAAGCTGCTCGGCACCTATCAGCCCACGCCCACCATGGGACACGCCACCTTCTTCCACGCGCGCGTGCGCGGCAATCCGGCTGCGCCTGCGGGCTGGCGCGAGCTGATCGGCGGAGAGTTCGAGCTGATCGAGCTCGATTGCGATCATGATGGTCTGATGCGCGGCCTTCATGCCGAGCGCGTGGCCCGGCGGGTGGATCAGTCATGACCGAGCATCGTTCCTCACCACTGTCGCATGTGACGATCGAGGCGCCGATCCTCCAACGCCTGCAGCGCGCCGTGGCCGAGCAGCGCATTCCCGCACCGAGCCCAACCTACGATGAGGCGCGGGCCTGGTTCGCCATCGACACCGGGGCGGATCAGTCGGGCATCGTGGTTCGCGCGGCCCGCGAAACCGATCTCGCCGGCCTTGTCGCACTGGATACGGCCTGCTGGCCGGAGCCGCTGCGCAGCCGGCCGGAACGCCTCCTGCGGCGCATCCACCAGGCTTCTGGCGATCATATCGTGGTGCTGCGGCAGGAGCGCATCATCGGTGCGATCTACACGCAGCGGATCGCAGATGCGCGGGCGTTGCGCGATCTGCCCGCGGAACAGTTCGAGACGCTGCACGCGCCCGACGGCACGGTTGCGCAACTGCTCGGAGTCTGCGTCGATCCTGATCACGCCCAGACCGGCCTCGGCGAGGCGCTGGTGCAGTTGGCGCTGCGGCTCGCCCGCGCCGCCGGCGCGACGACGATCGTCGGCGTGACGCTGTGCCGGGACTTCGCCGCCTCTGACGACGACATCATCGCCGCCTATGTCGCCCGCCGCGATGCCAACGGGCTGCCGGTCGACGCGATTCTGCGTTTCCATGCCGCACGCGGCGCTCGCATCGTCGACGTGCTGCCCGGCGCCTTCCCCGGCTACGCCGCAGGCGGCGAGGCCGGCGTGCTGATCGAATACGACGCGGACCGCCTGGATGCGATCACCACGAGCAGCGCCGGCCAGCCCATCGTCAGCGCGCGCGATCTGCCCGAGATCGTCGCCGCTACCTTGCGCGATGTGCTGGGGCCGGCGCGCGCGAAAGATTTCGCGCCTGGACGCACCTTGCATGCGATGGGGCTGGACTCGCTCGACCTGCACAGCCTGAGGGCCGGGCTGAACCGCGCGCTCGGCACCGCGATCGATGCCACCTTCTTCTTCCGTCATCCGACGCCGGAGCAGATCGTCAACGGCCTGATCGCGCCATCCTCTGCGCCGAAACGTGCGGCCGCCCCGCGCGGCAGCGCCTCATCATCGACCGCTCGCCAACAGCAGACAGGCCAGACCGCGGCGCCGGTGGCGATCATCGGGATGGCGTGCCGCTTCCCGGGCAACGTAACCAGCCCGGAGGAGTTCTGGACGCTGCTCAGCGAAGGCCGCGATGGCATCACCGATGTCCCGGCCACGCGCTGGAATGCGGACGTTCTCTGCAATCCCGCCGGCGGTCCCGGACGCATCACGACGAGGCGCGGTGGGTTCATCGCCGATGTCGATCAGTTCGATCCCGGATTCTTCGGGCTGTCGCCGCGCGAGGCGGCGGCGATGGATCCGCAGCAGCGCCTGCTGCTCGAATGCAGCTGGGAGGCGCTGGAGCATGGCGGCATCGATCCCACCGCCCTCGCCGGTTCGGACACGCAGGTCCTGATTGGCCTGTTCGGACACGACTATGAGCGCATCGCCGGCGCCGCCGGACGGCTCGACGGCCACTACGGCACAGGCAACGCCGGATCGATCGCCTCGGGGCGCATCGCCTATACGCTGGGGCTGCAGGGCGCGGCGCTGTCGGTCGACACCGCCTGCTCTGCCGGCCTCGTTGCCGTGCATCTCGCGGTCAAGGCGCTGCGCGCCGGCGATTGCCGGATGGCACTGGCAGGCGCCGTCAACCTGATCCTCGGCCCCGAGCTCAGCATCGCCTTCTCGCAGGCCAGCATGCTGGCACCCGACGGACGCTGCAAGCCGTTCTCCGCCGAGGCTAACGGCTATGTGCGCAGCGAGGGCTGCGCCGTGCTCGCGCTCAAGCGGCTCGACGACGCGCTGGTCGATGGCGACCCCGTGCTCGCTGTGATCGAAGGCAGCGCCGTCAACAATGACGGCCCGAGCAACGGCCTCACCGCGCCGAACGGCCTGGCGCAGCAGGCTGTCATCCGCCGCGCGCTCGACGATGCCGGCATCGCCGCGTCCGACATCGACTATGTCGAAGCGCATGGCACCGGCACGCCGCTCGGCGACCCCATCGAGTTCAACGCGCTGGCCGCCGTGCATGGCGGCCGCGAGCATCCGCTGCTGATCGGCTCGGTGAAGAGCAATATCGGCCACACCGAGGCGGCCGCGGGCCTCGCCGGGTTGATGAAGGCGGTGCTTGCGCTTTGCCATGGCGCCGTCCCGCCGCAACTGCATCTCGGCGCCATCAACCCGCTGCTCGAGCTCGCCGCGATTCCGGCCAGCATTCCAACGCAACTGCAAGCCTGGGAGCGGCGTGATGTCCGGCGCCGCCGCGCCGCCGTGAGCTCGTTCGGCTTCTCCGGCACCAACGCGCACGTCGTCCTCGCCGAAGCGCCGCGGCCGGACGACCGTCCCGACGATCCGCGGCAGCACCATCTGCTCGTCCTCTCGGCGCGCTCGCCCGCGGCGCTGCACGAGCTCGCGCGCCGCTACCTCGATCATTTCGCATCCGTCGTCGGCACGCAGACGCCGGGCGACATCGCCGCGACTGCGGCCGCCGGCCGCAGCGCGCAGCCGCATCGGCTCGCGATCGTCGGCAGTGGCCCGGGCGACTGGCAACGCGAGCTGAGCAGCCATCTCGCAGGAGAGCCGTATTCCGACGTGATGGCGGGCACGGCCGGCAAGGCGCCCGTGGTCGCCTTCCTGTTCACCGGACAGGGCTCGCAATATCCGGGGATGGCCGAGGAGCTCGCCGGCAGCCATCCGGGTTTTGCTGCCGCATTGCACGAATGCGCTGAGCTGTTTGCGCCGTTCCTCGACAGGCCGCTGCTGGAGATCATGAACCCCGCCCCCGGCGAGCCGGACATGATCGCGCAGATGCGCTACGCGCAGCCCGCGCTGTTCGCGCTCGAATATGCCCTCGCGCGGCTGTGGATCGACTCCGGCATCACGCCGGCCGTGGTGATGGGTCACAGCCTCGGCGAAGTGACGGCGGCGTGCATCGCCGGGGCGCTCGACCTTGCCGAGGCCGTCGAGCTCGTCGCGATGCGCGGACGGCTGATGCAGGCGACGCCTGACGGCGCGATGGGCGTCGTGTTGGCCGACGCCGCCTTCGTCGAGCGCCGCGTGGCCGGCCAGGAGGTCGTGATCGCGGCCTACAACAGCCCGCAGAATTGCGTGATCTCGGGCGCGCCGGCCGCGGTCGAAGCCGCGCTCGCCGATTTCGCCCGCGAGGGCATCGAGGTCCACCGGCTGCATGTCTCGCGCGCGGGTCACTCGCCGCTGATGGACAGCATGCTGGCGCCGTTCGGCGACACCTGCCGCAAGCTGCATCCGCGGCGGCCGCGGATCAGCATCGTCTCCAACGTCACCGGACGATCGATCGATGACGAGCTGATGGACCCCTTGTACTGGGTGCGCCATGTGCGCCAGCCGGTCCGCTTCCGCGACGGCATCGCGACGGCCGCTGCGCTCGGCGCCAATGTGTTCATCGAGATCGGGCCGCGGCCGGTGCTCACCGGTGTCGCCCGCGATTGCCTTGCCGACAATGCGGTCGCGCTGCTGCCGAGCCTGGTGCCGACGGAGTCCGCGTGGCAGACCCTGTCGCGGGCGGCAGGCGAGCTGTTTGTGCGGGGCGCTGAGATCAATTGGCGCAGCCTCGATTGCCGGCCGCCGCGGCGCGTCGCACTGCCGACCACGCCGTTCGAGCGCAAGCGCTACTGGATCGACCCGAGCTCGGACGCAGAACCGCAATCATCCCCACGCGTCGAAGTGCCGACACCCGATCCGGCCACCCTGATCGGTCCGATGATCCCGCTCGCGCTGGACGGAGCGGTTCATGCCACTAGGCTCGGCGGCGGCCGGTGGCCGGCCCTGGAGACGCACCGCATCGGCGAGAGCGCGACGCTGTCGGCGGCGGCGATGCTCGCGATGATGATCGAGGCGCATGGCAGCGGCCCCGGCGGAGCCTGCCCGATCAGCCTCGCGCCGCTGCGCCTGTCGTCGCTGGTCTTTCATCGGCCGCTGCATCTGCCGGATCACGGCGTCAACGTGCAGACCGTGCTGCTGCCGCAGGACTCCGGGACGAGCCGCGTGCGGATCGCCAGCCGTAACGCTGCGGCGAGCTGGACGGTTCATGCCGAAGCCGAGATCGGCGACGTCGTCGTGGACGGGCTTGGCACGGCGACGGCAGAGCTCGACGCGCTCCGGCATGAACTAACAGACGACACGATCGATCGACTCGCCGAACGGCTGCGTGCCCAAGGCTGCGAGCCGGGCATCGCGATCGCGAGTCTCGCGGCTCTTACGACCGGCCGAGGCGAGGCGCTCGGGCAGATCGGCGCCGCCGACGTGCCGCCAGCGCTCGCCGGTGCGATACGGCTGGACGCGGCGCTGCTGGTCGCACAGGCCGCGCTGCCGGTTGCCATCCCTTGCGGCATTCCGGCCGGATGCGAGCGCATCGACCTGCTCGGGGACATAGGGACCATCGCCTGGTCGCACGCGCGGCTGCGCAGCGTCACGGCCGACGGCAGGGCCGCCGTGGTGAACATCGATGCCTCCACGGCCGATGGCGCACCGGTGCTGCGCATCAGCGGCATGACCTTCGTCCGCGCCGTCTCGGCGCGTCCGGCCGAGACGCCCGCGCACAATTTGCACGTGGTCGAATGGATCGACGCGCCGCAGCGCAAGCTCCCGCCGCGTCCTGCCGCGTCGATGGTACGGCCGTGGCTGCTGCTGTCCGATCACGCCGCGCAGGCTCTACTGCTCGCGACATCGCTCGGCCGCCGCGGCGTCCGCTGCATCGTCGCGACCGACGATGTCGACGGCTTCCGCCATCTCGACGACGGCGTCGAGGCCGTGATCGATATGCGGGCGTCGTCCGCCGAATTCACGGCCGAAAGCACGCCGGCCGAGCGGCTGACGACGATGGGACCACGCCTGCTCGCATTGTTGCAGCGGCTGACCCGGCTCGCGCGACCGCCGAGGCGGCTGTTCTCGCTCAGCCGAAGCGCCATGGCGGCCAGCGCAGAGGACCGGGCCGACGTCGCGCTCGCCGCTTTGCAGGGCCTCCCTCTCGTGCTCGGCCGTGAGCAGACCTGGCTCGGCATGAGGCTGGTCGACATCGACGCCTCGGCCCTGAGCGACGCCGCCTTTGCCGACTGGCTGATCGGCGACCTCAGTGACAGCGCACCGGCGGAATGGCTGATGGCATGGCGCAACGGTCGCGCGCGCGTGCCACGGCTGCGCGCGTCCGGAGCATCGGCAGCGACGCCGCCGCTGGGTCTTGCCGGGCGAACCCAGCTGATCGCCGGCGGCGGCGCGCTCGGCGCCGCACTCGCCCGCTGGCTCGCCACCAGCGGCGCCACCCACATCGTGATCGCGAGCCGCTCGGCCGAGACGGCAGCGCGCGCGCTTGCCGATGAGCTGCGGGCGCAGAACCTCACGATGATACTGCGCTCGACCGACCTCGGCCGGCGTGACGAGGTCGCCGCATTGCTCGATGCCTGCAGCCGCGACATGCCGCCGCTCGGCGGCGTCTTCTACACCGCCGGCTGCCATGATGACGGCGTGATCGAGACCCAGAGCTGGGATCGCATCAGCGCGGTGCTTGCGCCCAAGCTCGACGGCGCCTGGCATCTGCACGAGCTGACCCGCGGCCAGCCGCTCGACCATTTCGTGCTGTTCTCCTCGGCGTTCGCACTGCTGGGTGCTCCCGGCCTCGCGGGCTACGTCGCCGCCAATGCCGGACTCGATGCGCTCGCCCAGCATCGGCGCGCGGCGGGACTGCCGGCCCTCAGCATCAACTGGGGACCGTGGTCCGGCCCCGGCATGGTCGGCGCCGGCGAGCGGGCGACGCGGCGTGAGTGGACCCGGCAGGGCTTGCGCGAGATGCCGGGTGAAATCTGTCTCGCGGCGCTCGGCGAACTCATCAGGACCGATCTGCCGCAGGCCGCGGTGCTGGACGTCGACTGGGCGCAGTTCGCCAGCGCCTGCGCCGACGCGCCGCCTGCCCTGGTCGATGCGTTCGTGGCGCCGCAGCCCAAGGCGGCCGCGACGGCCGGCGCCCTGCCGTTGCGCGTGGTCCGGCCGGAGCCTTCGGCGGACGATCGGTTGCGGATGGAGCTTGCGCGCCTGCCCGCACGCCGCCGCCGTGCTGCGCTCGCCGACCATCTTGCCGGCCTGGTCGCCGCGGTGCTCGGCTTCGCCGGTGCTGCCGAGATCGATCGCACGCGCGGCTTCTTCGCGCTCGGCATGGACTCGCTCGCCACGCTGGACCTGCGCAACCGCATCCGCGCCAGCCTTGGCCACCGCATCGAGCAGACCACGCTGTTCAGGCACGGCTCCGTGGACCAGCTCGCAACCTTCCTCGACGCCGAGCTGTTCGATCGGCCGTCAGAGCGGACCGGAGTGCGGGCATGACGCGACGACGCGCCCCCATTGCCATCATCGGCGCCGGCTGCCGCCTGCCGGGAGGCATTGCCGACCTCGACACCTATTGGGATCTGCTCCGCTCCGGCCGCAATGCCATCGGCGAGCTGCCGGCGGGCCGCTGGGACAATGACGCTCTGTTCGATCCCGATCGCCGCGCGCCCGGCCGCACCTATGTGCGGCGCGGCGCCTTTCTCGACGATGTCGACGGCTTCGATCCAGAATTCTTCAACATCAATCCGCGTGAGGCGGCCTCGCTGGACCCGCAGCAGCGGCTGCTGCTGGAGGTCGCATGGGAGGCGATCGAGAATGCCGGCGTGCCCATCGGCACGCTGCGGGGCAGCCGCACCGGCGTGTTCGTCGGCATCGGCCAGCCGCAATATGGACCGCGCGAGCTCTACGGCGCCGATCCCGCGTGCATCGGTCCCTATTCCGGCACGGGCGCCCTGCTCTGCTTCGCGTCGGGACGGCTGTCGCACGAGCTCGGGCTGAACGGACCGAGCCTGTCGCTCGACACCGCCTGCTCCTCCTCGCTGGTGGCGCTGCATCTGGCCTGCCAGAGCCTGGAGAACCGCGAGTGCGACCTCGCACTGGTCGCCGGTGTGCATCTGCATCTGACGCCCCAGGTCACGCTGTTCCTGTCGCGCACCGGCGTGCTCGCGCCGGATGGCCGCAGCAAGGTGTTCTCTGCCGACGCCGACGGCTTCGGCCGCGGCGAGGGCTGCGTCGTGCTCGTGCTGCGCCGGCTGGAGGACGCTGCCGCAGACGACGTGCTCGGCGTGGTGCGCGGCGCCGCGGTCAATCACGACGGACCGGCCAGCGGGCTCACTGTGCCCAACGCAATCGCGCAGGAGCAGGTCATCCGTGACGCCCTGACGGCGGCGGGTGTACCACCGGAGGCGGTCGGCTATGTCGAGACCCACGGCACCGGCACGCGGCTCGGCGACCCGATCGAGCTTGAGTCGCTCGCCGCCGTGTTCAACACGCCGCAGCGCACGACGGAGCTTCCGCTCGGATCGGTCAAGAGCAGCATCGGCCATCTCGAAGCCGCGGCCGGCCTTGCCGGGGTCGTGAAGACGCTGCTGATCCTGAAGCATCAGCAGCTGCCGCCGCAGCCGGGTGTCGGCACGCCGAACCCCGACATTCCCTGGCACGCCCTGCCATTCACGCTGCCATCGCGTCTCGAGGACGCGCGCGACGAGTTGCGCTTTGCCGGCATCAGCTCATTCGGCATGAGCGGCACCAATGCGCATGTCGTCGTGGAGCGTTCAGATCCCAGGTCGGAAGCGGAGCCCGTCTCAGTTGCGCATGCGTCGACGCTGCTGTTGTCGGCGCAAGGACCGCAAGGGCTGACGCTGCTGGCCGGTGCGATGCGCGACCGGCTCCAGGGCGTCAACCAGAATGAATTCGCCGGCATTTGTTCGAGTATGCTTCGGCACAGGACGCCATTGCGGCACCGGCTCGCCATCGTCACTGATCAGCCTGACCAGGCGCGAGCCGCGCTCGATGCAGCCGTCTCGGGCAGTCGGCATCCGGCGCTGCTGATCGGCGAGGCCAGCCGCCGCAGCGGACGCGCGGTCGCATTCCTCTTCACCGGCCAGGGCGCGCAGCGCCCGGCGATGGCGCGCGCGCTGCACGGCTCCGAGCCGGTGTTCCGCGACAGCATCGAGCGCTCGATCGCGCTGGCCGCGCGCGAGTTCGACGTGCCGCTGCGTGATCTCCTGCTCGGCGACGTCGACCCCGCACAACTGCGGCGCACCGGCTGGGCACAGCCGGCGCTGTTCGCATTCGGACTTGCATTGGCCGAGCTGTGGCGCGCCTGGGGCGTGGCGCCGGATGTCGTGCTCGGCCATAGCCTGGGCGAGTATACTGCGGCCTGCGTCGCCGGCGCCTTCAGCCCTGAAGACGGTTTGCGCCTGGTGTGCCGGCGCGCGGCCCTGATGCAGTCGCTGCCCGAGGGCGGCGCCATGGCGGCGGTGCGCGCCGATGCCGGGCGGCTCGGCGCGCTGGTGCAGCGCTACGGCGGCGAGGTCGAGATCACGGCGACGAATGCGCCGCGCAGCGTGACCATCGCGGGGCCGACGCGGGCGATCGAGGATGTCATCGCGCGCTGCGGCCGCGACGGCGTGGCCGCGCAACGCCTCGACGTCTCCCACGCCTTCCATTCGCAGGCGATGGAGCCGATCCTGCCGGCGCTGCGGCAAGCGGTGGCGGAGGTCCGGTTCATGACGCCGACCGTCGAGCTGATCAGCAATCTCACCGGCGCCGCCGTGAACGCCGACGACATCGCTGATCCCGAGCGCTGGTGCCGACACACGCGCGAGCGCGTGCGTTTCGAGGACAGCCTGCGGCAGCTCGCGGAGCGCGACGTCACGGCCGTCATCGAGATCGGCCCGCAGCCGGCCCTGATCGGACTCGGCCGCCAGACCCTGCCCGATGCGGACATCTTGTGGCTGCCGAGCGTTGCGCCCGGCGCCGCCGATGCCTGGCAGATGCGCCATTCGCTGGCCGCGCTCGCGGTCGACGGATCGGCGGCCGATGTCGCAGCCAGCCAGCCTCCGGCGCCACGCGTGCCGCTGCCCAACACGCCGTTCAACCGGCGGCCGATCCGCCTGGCGCCCGCGGCCGCGCCGGCCACGCCGGCACCGAACAACACGCGGGTGATCGGCCGCAGGCTCGCGCTGCCACAGTCGCATGGCGAGGCGCGGTTCGAGACGGAGCTCGCCGGACGCGATCCGTTCCTCATCGAGCACCGCGTGTTCGGCGAGGTCATCGTGCCCGCCGCCTGGCATCTCGCCATGATCTTCACCGGCCTGCGGACACTGTCCGCAGCCGGCCCGCTGACCTTGCGCGACGTGACCCTGGTGCAGGCCGCGCATCTGCCGCCGCAGGGCATCGTCATGCAGCTCGTGCTGACGCCGGAGCCTGGCGGCCATCGCATCCGCCTCATCAGCCGGCGCGCGGATTCCGATCCGTTCGACGACGAGGCCTGGACCACCCACGTCACCGGTCGCGCCGATCTGCCTCTCAGCGCTCCCCGCGATTGGGAGCGGCACGGCGGCGCGCCAGCTCGATCCGGCGCGCTCGATGGTAGAGCATTCTACGACGACCTCGTGGCACAGGGCTTCGACCTCGGACCGTCGTTTCAATGGGCCGATGCGATCCACTGCGATGGCCGCGAGCTGACAGCCGAGCTGCGACGTCCCGCGCATCTGGTCGATGTCACGGATGCCATCATTCATCCCGGGCTGCTGGACAGCTCGTTCCAACTGCTCAGCCGCTTCTGGGACCGCCGCGACACCGACATCGCGCATCTGCCCTTCCGCATCGACCAGCTCCGCCTCTGGCCACACCGCATCGAGGCATCGCTTGCATGCGTCGCCTGGCGCGAAGACGGTCCGAACGCTCAGGGAAATTCTCCGGCGGCGAACGTGCAATTGATGATGGGCGACACGCCGCTTCTCGAAGCCAGCGGCTTCGTGTTCCGCGCCGCCAGCCGCCGCGTGCTGACCGGCGATACCGCGGCCGCATCCGGCAGAGCACCAATCAAGGCTGCGTCCCCGACATCAGCGATGATCTCCGTTGCGGGGCGCCATGCCACCGACCGCAGCCGCGCCGCGATCGAGCGGCATCTGCGCGAGCTGCTCGGCCATGTTCTTGGACTGGCCGATGCCGATACGATCGCGCCGCGGACGCGGCTGTTCGATCTCGGCCTGGACTCTCTTGCCGCCCTGGAGCTGCGCGAAGATCTCGGCGAGCGGCTGGGGGCGCCGCTGCATGCCACCCTGCTGTTCGACTATCCGACCATCGAGGCGCTGCTCGACCATCTCGGCGGCCTGTTTGTGGATCCCGCTGCGCAGTCCGCACCTGCCATGCCTCAACCGGTCGCGACGTCCGAGATCGACGATCTGTCCGAGGAAGAGGCCGAGCTGTTGCTGCGCCAGGAATTGGAGCGACTGCAATGACGTCATCTCGCCATGATCAGCCGGAGATCGCGACCTATGATGCCGCCGATCTGCCCGCACGCCGGGACGAATTGCTCGAGCGCCGCCAGCCGGCGGTCATCTCCGGCCTGTTCAAGGGACAATTGCTCGGCGAGCTGACCGACGCGCAGAAGGTGCGCGAGGCGCTCGGCGACCTCCAGGTCATGATCGGCGTCAACTACATCGATGCGCATCTCGCCAACATCCGCAACTTCGTGCAGGGCAGCAGCGCCCCGATCGCAATCGACAAGAAGCCGGGCCTGCTGCGCGACTATCTCGATCTGATCGAGCGCGAGCCCACGACGCGCGCGCTCACCAGCGAGCAGCCGACGCCCGAGAGAATCCTGGACGATTGCAATCTCGGTGCGGTCGGAATCGAGAAAGTGCATGGCGGCTACGGCAATACGCTCGCGCAGCGCAGCGCGAGCGAGGCGCATTCGCTGATGTTCGTCGCCAATGCCGGCAACGCCTCCGATCTCCACACCGACTGGGACGGCCGCGACGTCCTGCTGCATCAGGTGTTCGGCCGCAAGCGCATCGTGCTGTTTCCGCCGAAATCCGGCTTCAAGCTGTTTCCCATCGACATCTTCTCGACCGTCGCGGTCAACGCGATGGACGATGCCGAGCGTGCGGCGCTGATCGCCTATGCCGGCGGCGTCGAGGTCGTGGTCGAGGCCGGCCAGACCATCCTGATGCCGGCGTTCTGGTGGCATCACGTCGGCTATGTCGATGCCGCGATGTCGGTGAGCTTCCGTTTCGGCGGCGTAACCGATCCCGACGCGGTCGCCCTGATCGGCAGCGTGCACCGCGATTGCCACATCCAGAACATCGTCGCCGGCACGTTGGATCCACGCCGTGCGGAGGCGAGCAAGGCCGCCGCGCGGCGGCTGCGCGCGGCTGCGGCCGAACCGGCGCCGAGCGCACGCGAGAAGTACCGTGCGATGCGCATACTCGCCGCCGAATGCTATCGCAGCACGCTGCTTCCGGGCGAGCAGGCACCGGCCGAGCCGGTGATCACCGCCGAGGACTTCCTCGACGGCGCGCTGTGCGCCTTCTACCGGCGCCCGCCCAAGGGCCCGGCTTGGCGCCAGCGCATCTGGCAGAAGCGCGAGGCGTTCAACGAGGCCGTCCGCCGCTTCGGCCGGCGGCTGGCCTATCAGGCCTGACGTAGCGATGGTCATGAGCAGTCCAGAGCCCAAGGACCCGTCCCTCATCAAGCAGGCGCTGCTGACGATCCGCCGCCTCGAGGCGGAGATCGCGCGCCTCAAGACGCCGGCGCCGATCGCGATTGTCGGCATGGCCTGCCGCCTGCCCGGCGCCGGTACGCCCGCGGAGCTGTGGGACAGTCTCGCCAATGGACGTGACGCAGTGACCGAGACGCCACGGGATCGCTGGGACAACGCCCGCCTCGTCGATCCGGATCCCGCCACGCCGGGGCACATGACCGCGCGCCACGGCGCGTTCTGCGCAGGCGTCGATCGCTTCGATGCCGACTTCTTCAACATCGCGCCGCGCGAAGCCCACGCCATGGATCCGCAGCAGCGTGTCCTGCTCGAAGTGAGCTGGGAGGCGCTGGAGCGCGCCAACCAGGATCCGACCGCGCTCTACGGCAGCGCCGCCGGCGTGTTCGTGGGTCTCGGCACTTTCGACTACGCAACGCTGCAGGCGGCGCCCGAGGATCGCGACCGCGTCGGGCCCTATCATGTCAGCGGCACGGTGCTCAGCGTGGCCGCCGGCCGCCTGTCCTATGCCCTCGGCCTCACCGGTCCGAGCATGACCATCGACACCGCCTGCTCGTCGTCGCTGGTCGCGATCCACCAGGCCTGCCGCAGCCTGCAGCAGAACGAATGCAGCCTTGCGCTCGCCGGCGGCGTCGGGTTGATCCTCAGCCCGGTCCCAAGCATCGCCTTCTCCAAGGCGCACATGCTGTCGCCGCGCGGGCGCTGCCGCACCTTCGACGCCGGCGCCGACGGCTATGTCCGTGGCGAGGGCTGCGGCGTCGTGGTGCTGAAGCGTCTCGCCGATGCCGAGGCCGACGGCGACACCATCCTCGGCATCATCAGAGGCAGCGCCGTCAACCAGGACGGCGCCAGCGGCGGCCTGACCGTGCCGAGCGGAGCGGCGCAGGAAGCCGTCATGCGCGAAGCGCTCAGCCGCGCCGGCCTCGCTGCGTCGGACGTCGCCTATGTCGAGGCTCATGGCACCGGCACCCCGCTCGGTGATCCCATCGAGCTGCGGGCGATCGGCCGTGTCTATGCCACCGAGCGCAACGAGCCGCTGCTTGTTGGATCGCTGAAGACCAATTTCGGGCATCTGGAAGCCGCGGCCGGCGTTGCCGGGCTGATGAAGACCCTTCTCAGTCTGCGGAACGGCATCGTGCCGCCGCATCTGCACTTCGAGACACCCAATCCGAACATCGACTGGGATCACTACCGGCTTGCAGTGCCGCGCAAGCCGACGCCCTTGCCGCCGGGCCGACGCGTCGCCGCCGTCAGCGCCTTCGGCTTCTCCGGCACCAACGCCCATCTCGTCATCGAGGTGCCCGTGCCCGCGGATGTGCCGGCCATTCCGGCGCCTTGCGGCGACGAGCTGCTGGTGATCTCGGCAAAGTCCGCCGCGGCGCTGCGCGAGCAGGCCGAGCAGCACGCGGGTCTGCTGGACGCATTGCCGGCGGCCGAGCTCCGCGATTATTGTGCGACCGCCGCGACCTGCCGCGGCGCGTTCGGGCATCGCCTCACGGCTATCGCATCCGAGCCCAGCGAGTTCGCGCGGCAGCTACGCGCCTTTGCACGCGGTGACGCCACCTCGCAGGCCGCTTCCGCGGTCGCTCGCAGCGTGAGTGGCGACGGCGAACGAACAACCGACCGCCACGCCGCCGCTGCGGCGTTTCTCGCTGGCCGCAGCGTCGACTGGTCGATGCTCTGGCCGCGGCAGAGCTGGCGCAAGCGCGATGTCGCCACCACGGCGTTCCAGCGGCAGCGTTATTGGTTCGACCTCGCAAGCGGCACGCCCCGCTCTTCGATCGGCGCTCTCGTCCGCTCGGCCGCGCTCGACGCGACCTTGTTTCATTTCCGGCTTGGCCCTTCGCTGCAGCCGCTGCTTGACGATCACGAGGTGCAGGGCGCGATCGTTGTCGCCGGCGCCGTATGGATTGCGGCCGCCCGCGAGGCGGCCGTGCGCCTCGGCGTCAGCGGCCTCAGCGACATCAGGCTGCCACAGCCCCTCACGCTGCCGCGTGGCGCTGACGTGGAGGTGGAAATCGCCGTCACTGATGGCGATGCCGATGGCGGCCAGCTCAAACTGATGGGCCGTGCCGCCAATGAGTCGGCATGGCGGCGGTGCCTGACAGCGCGCTTGCAGGACGTCAGCGGGGCTGCGCCCGCGAGCGATCTCGCTGCGCTCCGCGGCGCTTGCCCCGACGCGCTCGATGTCGTCGCGCTCTATGCGCGCGCCCGCCGGTTCGGGATCGCGCTCGGCCCGCGCTTTCGCCATCTGCAGCAGGTCTGGCGCGGCCGAGACCAGGCCCTGGCGCGCTGCGCGCCACTCGATCATCTCACCGCGGATGAAGCAGGTCCGCTGCATCCTGGCTTGATCGATGCGGGCTTTCAATTGCTGCTCGCGGCGCTCGGCGACGACTACAATGCGCCGATCGTCCCGGTGCGTTGCGCCGGCCTGCGATGGACGGGTGGTCCGGACCAGGCGACCGGCTGGTGGCACATGCGCCTGACGCGCCGCGATGCCGACAGCGTCACCGCCGACCTGCGCCTGCTCTCGGACACGGGCGATACGCGGCTCGTGATCGAAGGCTTCGAAGCGCGCGCCATGCCGGCCGACTGGCTGGCCCACGCGGATGCCGCGCCCGACGCCTGGTTCATCGCCGAGCATTGGCGCGCGCAGCGGCTGCACCGGCCCGCCGTCCGCAAGATCGCGGCATCGGTTGCCGCGACAGGCGAACGTCTCGCGGCAACGCCGGCCTACGTCGCCTATCGCGACGGCCAACGGCTGCTCGATGAGGTCAGCCTTTGCTATGCCGCCGGCGCGCTCCATGCGCTCGGCTGGCGCCGTCACCTCGCGCTCGACGGCTCGGTGGAGACGATCGCGGCGCGCTTCGGCATTGCTTCGAACCAGCGCGCCCTGCTCGCGCGCATGCTGTCGATGTTGGCGGAGGCCGGCCTCATCGCCACGACATCCACCGGCTTTGTCGATCGGCCCGACCGGCCGCTGCCGCCGCGCGCGCCCGCCAATTTGCCCGACATCTCGATCGCCGCCGAGTGGCGGCTGCTGTCGCGTTGCGGACCCCGGCTGCACGAGGTGCTCACCGGCAAGCTCGATCCGCTCGAATTGCTGTCGCCCGCCGGCGATCCGCGCCAGCTCGCTGAGCTCTATTCTGAGCCGTTGCCGACGCGCTGTATGAACACGCTGCTGAAGCAGGCGCTGGCGTCCTGGGCCGAACAGGCAGCCCCCGGTCAGATCCAGGTCCTGGAGATCGGTGCCGGGACCGGAGCGACGACGGCCGCCGTGCTCGATGCGCTGCCCAGAGATGCCACACGCTACGTGTTCACCGACATCGGCACCGTGTTCCTGACCGATGCACGCGACCGCTTCGGCGAGCAGATCGAGACGAAGCGTCTCGATATCGAAGCGGAGCCAGCGAGCCAGGGTCTCACGCTGCGAAGCTTCGACATCGTGGTCGCCGCCAACGTGCTGCATGCGACGCGAGACCTTGCCGTCACGCTCGCCCACGCGCGCCAGTTGCTGGCGCCTGGCGGTCTGCTGGTGCTCGTCGAAGCGGTGACGCCGCAGCGCTGGCTCGATCTGACCTTCGGCATGACCGACGGCTGGTGGCGCTTCGATGACGACCGGCGCAAGACCGGCCATGCTTTGCTCGACATCGCCGGCTGGGGCCGGATGCTCACACGACACGGCTTCGACGAGATCTCACCGCTGCTTGGCGCAGAGCCGTTCGGTCAGACCGTCATCCTCGCGCGCGCCGGCCATGTCGTTGCCGAAAGCGAATGGCTTCTCGTGGCCGACGAGGGAGGTGAGGCGGCACGGCTGGCGCAGGTGCTGGCCGAAGCCGGCGCGCAATGCAGCCTGCTGCAACCACCCGAGCTGCATCGCCGTGCGGCCGAAGCGACGGGCCGCGTTCACGTTGTCGACTGCACGGCGCTGGATGCGGCCGGCGCTCCCGACGTCGCAGTCGAAACCATGCGCGCGGCGATCCTCGACACGACGGCGCGCAGTCTCGCCACCTTGCAGCTTGCTGCAAGCCTGTCCTCGCCCGCGCGCGTCAGCATCCTGACCCGCGGTGCGATCGCTGCATCACCGGGCGACCAGGTCGATGGTCTGGTCGCAGCCTCGCTGCCGGGGCTGATGAAAGTGGCAGCGCTCGAGCTGCCGAATCTGGCCGCACGACTGATCGATATCGACGCCAGCACGACCAGCGCCGATCTGCTGGCCGCGCTCGATTGCGACGAGGGCGAAACGCTTCAGGCGGTCCGCAACGGGCGCCGTTTCGTGCCGCGGATTGCGCCAGCCCCGCCGAAGCGGACCGAGGGTTCGCCCGCCACACTTTCGTTCGACGGCATCCAACTGATCACCGGCGGCTATGGCGGTCTTGGCCTGGCGCTCGCGGAAGCGCTGATCGCGAAGGGCGCGCGCAACATCGCGCTGCTTGGTCGCCGCCCGCCCGATGAGACCATTGCGCGGCGTCTCGCAGGCTGGAGCGCCGCGGGAATCCAGATCCATGCGCTGGTGGCCGACGTCGCGAGCGAGCATGCAATGCAGTCGGTGCTCTCTTCATTGCCCGCCGACGTCCCCATCCGCGGCGTGTTTCACGCGGCCGGCGTGCTCGACGATGCGCTGTTGACTGAACAGTCGCCGGGGCGGCTGGCCCTGGCGTTCGATCCCAAAGTGGCCGGCGCGTTGGTGCTGCATCGGCTGTTTGCGCAGCATGACCTCGGATGCTTCGTACTGTTCTCCTCCGCCGCATCGCTGCTCGGCTCGGCCGGACAGGCCAGCCATGCTGCCGCCAATGCCTGGCTCGATGCGCTGGCCGCCCATCGGCGTGCGCGTGGGCTTGCCGCAATCAGCATCAACTGGGGCGCCTGGTCGGAGACCGGCGTCGTGGCCGAACACGACCATCAAGGCAATCTGCAGCGCCTCGGCATCGGCGGGATCCGCACCGCGCAAGGTCTCGACGCGCTCTGGCGCATCCTGAAAGCCAATCCGGCGCAGATCGGCGTGGTGCCGCTCGACGTCGATCGCTTCCTGGAGCGCCGCCCGGCGGCGCCTCAACTCGCGGAGCTGCGCGCCGGCCGCGAGCGGCACGTTCCAGCAAAGGCTCGGACGGAGATCGCGGAGCCACGTCCTTCGGATGAGACGCTGCTTGCCAGGGTCCTGGCCGATCTCGCCCGGTCGCTCGGGCGTGATGCAGGCGATGGCATCGATCCCGACCGGCGCTTCGCGGAGCTTGGCCTGGACTCCCTGAGCGGCCTCGACCTGCGCAACCGCCTGCAGGGCCGCACCGGCATCCGCCTGCCGGCCACCGTGATCTTCGACCATCCGACACCGCGGCTGCTCGCATCGCATCTCGAAACGATGCGGGCGGATGCGCCTTCCGCCGAGCCCGTTCCGGCAGGCGACACGCCAATCCTGTCCGACGGCGAGCTCGATGCCCTGTCGGAGGACGAACTCGATGCGCTGATCGACATGCTCGCTGCGGAGGGCACCGGCCGTGACTGACAACAATGCCATCAGACTGAGCCCGTCGCGGACCGGGACCGGGATGCCGGATCAGCCTTGCGGACCACAGCTCCATCTGTCCACCCGTGCCGTTCAAGCAACCGCAGAGCGGCAGACTCCGCAGCCCGCGATCCAGCCGGCCTCGACGGTGTTCTTCGACACTGTCGAGACCCTGCACGAAGCCGAGGCCAATCCGTTCGACGTGTTCTTCTATGGCGGCATGGGCACGCCCGCCGTCAGCAGGATCGAGACGGCGGTCGCCCAGCTCGAGCTCGGCGAACGCGCCATCCTGGTGTCGAGCGGCAGCGCCGCGGTGACCGCGGCCCTGATCGCCTTCGCCCGCGCCGGCCAGCATCTCCTCGTCGCCGACACCGTCGCGTCGAGCACCCGCCGGTTCTGCGAGACCGTGCTGCGCGGCCTTGGCGTCGAGATCGAGTTCTACGATCCGGCCGCCGGCGCCGACATCGCCCGGCTGCTGCGGCCGGGGACCTGCGCGGTCTATATGGAATCGCCGGGCTCGCTGTCGCTGGAGATGCAGGACGTACCCGCCATCGCGGCTGCGGCGCGATCGCACGGCGTCATCACCATTCTCGACAACAGCTGGGGCGCGTTCGGCGCGTTCCGGCCGTTCGAGCACGGTGTCGACGTGGTCGTGGTGTCGCTCGGCAAGCAGGCGGCGGGCCATGCCGACCTGATGCTCGGCGCCCTCGTCACCTCGCACCGCCATGCCGCGCGGCTGAAGGACATCGCCGTGCAGCTCGGGCACGTACCCGGCGCGCTGGAGTCGTATCTGGCGCTGCGCGGCCTGCGCAGCCTGCCATTGCGCGGCGAGCGCCAGCTACGCACCACGATCGAGCTCGGCCGCTGGTTCGCCGCACGGGCGGACGTGCGCCGCGTGCTGTGCCCGGCACTGCCTGGCGCGCCGGGGCACGAGCTGTGGCGGCGCGACTGCAGGAGCGCAGCCGGACTGCTGACGATCGCCTTCGCCGCCGAGGCCCGCGACGACGTCATCGCCGCCATCAACCGCCTCGCTCTGAGCCGGCTCGGCTTCGGCTGGGGCGGCGCCGAGAGCCTCGTGCTGCCGATCCTGGAGCCGCCGCCGCGGCAGTTCGCCAAACAGCCGGCGGATGAATTCTGGGTGCGGCTCTCGACCGGCCTCGAGGAGGCTGCCGATCTGATCGCCGACTGGTCGCGCGCACTCGATGGAGGCGCGTAGCGGTCACGCGCCGAGGTCGGCAAGGCTGCCGCCCTGCTCGAAATGATCGAGGAAGATGCCGCCGAGCACGCGCGTGGTGGTCATCGCCGTCAGCGAGAACACCGCGACGCCGTACAGGTTGGCGCCGGGGACCACGCGGCTCAACGCCGCCGTGGTCAGGCCGCCTGCGACGACAGGCGCCGCAGCCGCCATCAGGCTGGCAACGATCGGGCGCGCCTGATCGTATTGGAACGGCACGCTGTACTCCTCGGCGAGCTTCTTCAGCATATGCAGCACGATCAGCCCGACCCCGACGGGGCCGGCGAAGGGAATCGGGATCAGCCCGCCCGCGGCGGCATAGGCGGCATAGCGCTCGACGATCAGCTGGCCGCGCTGCCGGTGCGACGGCACGACCGCCGACGACACGCCGGGCACCAGCGCCGGCGCGATCACCTCGTCGACCGCGTCCGAACCGGCATCCGCAGGCGCCGCCTTGGCCTTCACGCTCTTGCCCTCGGCGACCTGCGCGTCGTCGCCATCAGCAGCGCCGGTGCCGCGCATCTCCCCCATGGTCCGGCCGACCGCCTTCGGCAGCTTGCGGCTCATGCCGCGGCCTCGTGGAGGAACAGACGATCGATCTCGTCGGCGATCGCCGCGATGTCCTGCGCCGCGCGCCCGCCCTCGTCGATCAGATCCGGCGTGGCGCCATACAGCGCCGCCTCGGGATAGGCGACGCGGTTCTGCATCTCGCTGTCGAGCAGCGGAAAACCGGCCTTCATGATCTCCACGCGAATGTGCTTGGCGATCACCGACTCCCGCGTCGTCTGCGTCAGCAGGCAACGGAACAGCGGCCGCCAGCCCTTGATGCCGTTGACCAGGATCGCAAGCGTGTCGAGCATGGCATCGACATCCAGCGGCGACGGCTTCACCGGAACGATCACGAGATCGGCAGCGGCCAAGGCGCCGAGCGTCGAGGGCGTGCGGAACCCCGGCGTGTCGATGATCACCAGCGCCGATTTTGCGAGCTCCTTGGCGGTGCGCCAGACGCCTTCGGTGGCATCCTCGACGACGCGCAGGCCGGCGAGCGCACGCTCCCGCTCGGCGAGCCGCACCACCGATCGCTGCGGATCGGCATCGACCAGCACCACCCTGCGCCCGGCGAGGTGCCAATGCACCGCCAGGCAGGTCGCGACCGTACTCTTGCCGCTCCCACCCTTCAGCGTGGCCAGCGTGATGATCCGATTGGTCATGTCAGCTCACCCCGGGAGCCCATGCGCGTATCAGGATAGGAGCATAATGCGATGCAAGTCGATTCTGCCATAACTCCTCGGCTTGTCCAACGCGCCCCCTGCCGCTGTCCCCCGCCCCATACATCGCCTGGCCGAAATGCGCGCCAGCGGGCAGCTTTCGCTTGACGGCGGCGGGCTGCGACGGGACTTATCCAGTCCCTCTGTCCGTCGAAGAAGTGCGTTGCCATGGCCGCCGATCCGCTCTCGATCCTCAAGACCGTGTTCGGCTATGACAGTTTCCGCGGACGGCAGCGCGACATCGTCGAGCACGTGATCGCCGGCCATAACGCCTTCGTGCTGATGCCGACCGGCGGCGGCAAGTCGTTGTGCTACCAGATTCCGGCGCTGGCGCGTCCCGGCCTCGGGCTGATCATCTCGCCGCTGATCGCGCTGATGGAGGACCAGGTCGCGGCGCTCCGGCAGGCCGGCGTGAAGGCCGCGGCGCTCAACTCGCGGCTCTGGGGCGCGGAGAAGGATCTGCTGTGGCAGGACATCGAGCGCGGCGAGCTCGACCTGCTCTACATGGCGCCGGAGACGCTGCTCAAGGCGGAGAACCTCGAGCGCCTCAAGACCGCACGGTTGTCGCTGATCGCGATCGACGAGGCGCATTGCGTTTCGCAATGGGGCCATGATTTCCGGCCTGAATACCGCGCCCTCGACTGCCTCGCCGGGCTGTTCCCCACCATACCGCGCATCGCGCTCACCGCCACGGCCGATGCGCCGACCCGCGCCGAGATCGTCGAGCATCTCGCCATCGGCGACGGCAACAGCTTCATCGCCGGCTTCGACCGGCCGAACATCCGCTATGGCGCGGCCGAGAAGGTCAACAGCATGCAGCAGATGCTGGCCTTCCTCAAATCGCGCGAGGGCGAGAGCGGTATCGTCTATTGTCTGTCGAAGCGCAAGACCGAGGAGGTCGCGGCCTCGCTCAGCGATCACGGCTTCCCGGCGCTGCCCTATCATGCCGGCATGGAGATGAAGGCGCGGGAGAAGAATCAGCGCCGCTTCCAGCTCGAGCAGGGCCTGATCATGGTTGCCACCATCGCCTTCGGCATGGGCATCGACAAGCCCGACGTGCGCTTCGTTGTTCATGCCGACCTGCCCTCCAGCATCGAGGCCTACTATCAGGAGACCGGCCGCGCCGGGCGCGACGGCCTGCCCTCCGAGACTCTGATGCTGTACGGGGCGGAGGACATCGCGCTGCGCCGCCGCTTCATCGACGAGTCCGACGCGCCCGATGCGCGCAAGCGCACCGAGCGCCGCAAGCTCGATGCGCTGCTCGGCTTCGCCGAGACCTGCCAGTGCCGCCGCCAGGTGCTGCTGCGCTATTTCGGCGACGACTGCGAACCCTGCGGCAATTGCGACATCTGCCTCGACCCGCCGCAGACCTTCGACGGCACCATCGCCGCGCAGAAGCTCCTGTCCTGCATCCATCGCACCGGAGAGCGCTTCGGCCAGGCGCATGTCGTCGCGGTGCTGCTCGGCGAGAGCGACGAGCGCATCGAACGGCTCGGCCACGACAAGCTCTCGACCTTCGGCATCGGCAAGGAGCACGACCGCAACGCCTGGCGCTCGATCGTGCGCCAGCTCGTCGCGCACGGCCTGATCAGCGTCGACGTCGCCGGCCATGGCGGCCTGTCGATCTCGCCCGAAGGCCGCCAGTTCCTGCGCGACAGGCCGCAGCTCAGCCTGCGCGTGCTGAAGAAGGCGAAGCGCGACCGCAAGGTCCGGGAGCGCCAGACCGCGATGGCGTTTCCCGACATCGACCGCGAGCTGTTCGACAAGCTGCGCGTGCGGCGGATGGAGCTCGCCAAGGCGCAGAACGTCCCGCCCTACGTCATCTTCCACGACAAGACGCTGGCCGAGATGGCGGCCCGCCATCCACGCTCCGTCGCGGAGCTCGCCAGCATCCCCGGCGCCGGCACGGTCAAGCTCGCGCGCTACGGCGAGGCCTTCGTGGCGGTCATCAACGCGCATGATGCGGGCGATTGAGACCGGCGGCACGTTCGCTGGGCGCGCGCAAGGTTCCTCTCTACCAAGTTCACGGCGGCATTCGAGGTTGCGCAGGGATGGTCATGGTCAGATGCGCCGCTGCATCGACGCGGGTTGGAGATCCTGCTCGCAGCGATAGCTCTTCTGCGCCCTCTCCCGCAGGATCTGCGAAACCATCCGCTCCGTCCCGGTCAGGCCAGTCAGGATCGTCGCACCGACCGCCATGCCTGATCTCAATCCGGTGGGCATCGCCGCCCTCGGCAGGCGGATCTTCAGCGCGATCCGGTCTTCGTTGTCCGGCGAGCCGGACGCTGCGCCGATCAGTTCGGCATCCGCAACATGTCCATACAGCCGGATGGAAGGCAGGCCCGGCACGTCGATCGTGACCGCCTGTCCGATCGCGACATAGGTGATCTCGGAGACCGCGAGGGCAGCGATGATATCGGGCTCGCCCGGCGTGACCACGGCCATCAACGACCGATCTGCCGTCACGACGTCCCCGACATGGAGACCGCCTGCGGCCACGACGCCGGCGACGGGAGCGATGACGTCGTTCAGCGCGACCGTCGCGGCGCGCTCGTCCCGGTGCTCGATCCGTGCCAGAACCTGTCCCGCAACGATCTCCTGATTGTCGGTCACGAGCAGGTCCCTGACCCGGCCGGACACCGCCGACCTGACCGGGACTTCGTTCATCCTGACATAGGCGTCATCGGTGTGGACGAGATACTGGCCGACGGTCACATATTCGACCATCCATGGCAGCGCGACGAGCATTCCGATCATCAGGCCGAGCCCGGCGAGCGGCCACAGCGCACGTCCAGCGGCCCCCCTGGGTGTGGCGCGCGGGTCCGCCGGCGAACGCTCCTTATGCACAATGCCCGGCCGGGATCCGCCCGGCGCTTGCTGTCCGTCCACCGTTCGCTCCTCACGACCACGGCATCGGGCGCGTTTGCTGCCTCGGCGCCGTCCTCGTGACGTGAGGGTCGCGCCCACCGGATGCTCGTGACGCCGATGTGGCGGCTCGCAGGCCGGTTGATAATGGCGCCTGGACCGAATTGGGTCTTCAATTTCTCGAAACAATGCCCGCATCGACGGCACCGCGACGCCACCTCACAGCTCGACACGAGACGGCTCTGACGGCCGCGGCGGAAGCGACCGGTGCAATCCATGATTTCCGACAGGCGTGTCGCCTTCCCTAATCGTCCGAGTGAGGCAGCATGCGAACCAGCGTCCGGTCCCGGAAGATCCAGTGATGGATCAGCGCGGCGGCCGCATGCATTGCGGCCACGATGACAAGGGTGTGGGCGAGAATTTCATGCACTTCCTTGACGTTGTGAGCAAACGCGCGGTCCTTGGGCCAGGGCGACGCGATCTCGGCGATGCCAAACAGCGGCAAGGACTCACCGCGCGCAAACTGCAACACGATGCCAATGACGGGCACGGCAAAGAGCAGCGCATAGAGAACGTAGTGCGCGAAACGCGCGGCCGGATCCTGCCACTTTCCCATCCATGTGGCGAATTCGGTCGCTTCCGGCGGCGGAGATGGGTCGGCCAGCCGCCAAGCCAGGCGCACCACCAGAAGCATGAGGATCGCGATCCCGGCCGTCACATGGACGAGCAGGCCGGACTCGCGCGGCGCGCCCTTGGGCAGCACGTCACCGAACACCCCAAGCGCCCAGGCGACGGCCACGAGAACGACCGTCAGCCAATGCAGCGTCTGCGGAATCGCGCCGTAGTCCCTCGTCGAGTTGAAGAGCTGCATCTCAGACCTCTGTTAGCAAAAGATGCTCCTGGCGCGACCGTCCCTCGTTGATGTGGATCAAGCCCTTGCAGGTGGGTGCTCAGACCGGCGGGACGAGTGCCAGCTCTGCATCGGCCATGACATAGCGGACGTAGCGGTAGTCGCGGATGAAGCTGATCTTGCCGTCGCGCCAGCTCAGCCACATGAAGTAGCTGGGCTGCGGATCGCCCGGGCGTTCGAACACGGCGATCACTTCCCGGCCCTCCAGCCGGGCCGGCGCCAGCCAGACGCCGTCCATCCCGGCATAGATGCTGAAGAACATCCCGACATCGGCCGAGCCGACACGGACGGGATGAGTGGACTGGTGCAGTTTGACGTCGTGCGCCAGCAGCGCACGCAGGCCGTCCCAATCACGCCGGTTGAACAGGCTGACATAGCGTGTCACCGCATCGGAGGCGGGTCTCGCCGCCGGCCGTGCCTCGGCCAGAGCGTTGATCTCGGAGAGCCGCGCCCGGGCGCGGGCGAGATGCGCCTTCACCGAGTCCACCGTCAGGCCGAGCAGCGCCGCGATGTCGGCGAGCGGCTCGTCGAGCACGTCCTTCAGAACGAGGATGCTGCGCTGAGTGATCGGAAGCTCCGCGAAGCGCGACACCGCGGTCCGCACCGCCTCCTCGCGCATCATCATCTCCATGGCATCGGGCACGGTGTCGTCGGCGACGCCGTCGGCCGCCTCCATCGGTTCGGCAGCCCGGATCACACGGCTGCGCAGCAAGTCGAGCGCCCGGTTGTGCGCGACCCGGAACAGCCAGGCGCGCAGCATCGCGACGTCGCGCATCTCGTTCACCGCGACGAGCGCTTTTGTCAGTGTGTCCTGCACGACGTCCTCGCCGTCGATCACCGAGCCCATCAGGCGCGCGCAATAGCGATGCAGCTCCGGCCGCAGCTGCTCCGCCAGGGCCACGAGCTCGGCGCTGCGCACGTCGGGCGAAGCATGTCCGCCGTCACTCAAGCTGCCGCTCCTTCCATCACCGTCACGCCGTCGTCGCCGTTCAGACCGAACACGACACCATCGGCGAAGCGCTGGTCCTCCAGCACGGAGACGACGCGGTCGCCGAACGCGCGCGGCGGCATCGGCGCGCCGAAACGGGCAACGAACGCTTCCGGCGTGATGCCCATCGCGCCCGCATAGGCGCCCGCGGCCGTATCCCCCACTCCCGTGCCGAGGATCATCATGCGCGGCACGATCGCCTGGAAGCGGATGCCGAGCCTGTCGTCCTGCGACACGCCGTTGGCGTATTTCGCCATGAACCAGAGCATGCGCTTGGCGCCGCCATAGCCGCCTGACATCTGTGAACCGCCCACCGCCGCGCCGCTCGATCCGACCAGGACGCGGCTTCCTGGTTTCAGGGGGAGCTTGAGCGCCGCCTGGATCCAGTACAAGCCCGCCTTGACGTCCGTGTCCCAGGCGATCGAAAAATCCTCCCACCTCAGCCGATCCAGCCGGTCCATGTGCGGCGTCGTTCCGGCGTTCAAGACCAGGATGTCGGGGCGGATATCGCCGACGATGCGATGCGCGGCGGCCTCGTCGGTGACGTCGGCCGCGATCGTGGCCACGCCGAGGCGGGCGGCGACGGCATTCAACGCGCCGGTTCCGCGCGCGACGACGGTCACCTTGGCGCCGCGATCGACGAGGGCCTCCACGACTCCCAGGCCAAGGCCGCGGCTTCCGCCGGTGACGACGATCGTCTTGTCTTTCAGGCTCATGATGATGCTCCAATGTCGAGATGACATGAAGACGATCGAGGCATCGGAAAAGAGTCAGGCGGCGAAACCAATGCGAGCCCTCTTGCGCAACCGGCCGCCCGGCTGGATGCTCCGGGCACATCGTTCATCATGGGAATCGCTTCATGTCCGTCGACACCGCCGCCGCCATCGATCGTCTGATGCGTTTTCTCGCCGTGCAGGGCGTGACCGGACAGGAAAAGGCGATCGGGCGCGAGATCATGGCGGCGCTGAAGCAGGCGGGGGTCCCGGCCAAGGCGATGCGGCTCGATGATGCCAACACCCGGATTCCGCTGCCGACCGAGACCGGCAACCTGATCGTCGAGCTGCCCGGCCGCGGCACGATGCACAACCAGCCGCGCGTCATGTTCATGACCCACATGGACACCGTGCCGCTGTGCGCCGGCGCGCAGCCGAAGATCTCCGGCCGCAAGATCGTCAATCAGGCCAGGACCGCGCTCGGCGGCGACAATCGCTGCGGCTGCGGCATTCTCGTCACCCTCGCGGCCGAGCTGATCCGCGAGAGGCTCGATCATCCGCCGATCACCCTGCTGTTCTGCGTGCGCGAGGAGAGCGGGCTCTATGGCGCGCGGCACGTCAACACCGACGACCTCGGCGGGCCCGAGATGGCGTTCAACTTCGACGGCAGCTCCGCCTCCGCCGTCACGATCGGGGCTGTCGGTGCCGACCGCTGGGAGGTCGAGATCTTCGGACGCGCCTCGCATGCCGGCGTCGCGCCTGAGCGCGGCATCAGCGCCACCATGATCCTGGCGCTCGCGCTCGCCGACGTCAAAGCCGGCGGCTGGTTCGGCAAGGTGGTGAAGGGCAAGGGCAAGGCCGCGAGGCTTGGCACCAGCAATGTCGGCCCGGTCACCGGCGGCGAAGGCCGCCCCGCGGGCGACGCCACCAACGTCGTGACCGACTACGTCCACGTCCGCGGCGAATGCCGCAGCCACGATGCCAAATTCATCCGCGAGATCACCAAGGCCTACAAGACGGCTTTCGAGAAGGCGGCCAAGCAGGTCACCAACAGCGAGGGCAAGTCCGGCCGCGTCAAGTTCAAGGCCGAGACCGACTATCATCCGTTCCGGATGAAGGAGACCCTGCCCGTCGTCAAGCGCGCCACCGCGGCCGTCGCCGACATCGGCGCCACGCCGACCTTGCGCGCCGGCAATGGCGGCCTCGACGCCAACTGGATGGTCCGCCACGGCATCCCGACCGTGACCTTCGGCACCGGCCAGAACGAGCCGCACACGACAGACGAATGGATCAACCTCGACGAATACGACCGCGCCTGCGCGCTGGCGCTGCGGCTCGCGACGATGGGCTGACACGACGCCGATGCAGGAAGCCTGCGCAACGCCGGCGCGGGACATCGTCACCACCACTTCCCTCCTTCGGGCGATCGATCTGCAGACAAGGCCGAGCGATCTCGCGGCGGCGTACGCCCGAGTTTTGCATGGAGTTGACCTCTCCTACGAAGAAGAGGCGCAGGGAAGACCGGGTATCGGCTGATACCCGCGGTCCGCGTGCAACAAGAAGCACGCGGCAGAACCACAGGTTCAGCCCAATATCCGGCCTTCCCTGCGCGACGGTTTGACAGCTTATACGAGCTCTCCCCGGGGAACGGCTGTCTTGCCCCCGTCGCCTGCGGATCATCACCGCCGGCTTGGCATCAGCACCGCGATGCCAGGACCACACGATTTCGCCGTCGCGTCGCTCCGTTCGTCGGCTCGGCTGTGACACCAGGCTGCGGAGCAACACGCCCATCGCATCTTCCGGCTCGACGCTCGTGACGATCGCGAAACGTCCCTCTTCAGCGAGCCGGGATGTCCGGAAATGTGGAGGTGATTTGCCCGACGTGACAAGGGAGAAGTCCGCGACAAACTGGCACGACGGCCAGTTGGCGCATGGAGGGCATGCGAGGATTGCCCGTCGTGCACATCGGCCGGATCCGCACGCGTGCCGGCGGGCAAACTGCGCTTGCGCCTGGCGCGACCAGACGATTCCGTTCGGCCCATGTCAGACGGCGGTAAGCTTGATGACGTTCACATCACGTGGCGCAGGTCGCATAGGCAGCTTTTTGGAGCGAGGAGAGCCTTTGACTCATGACATCGGCGAGAGCCGCGTGACACTCGAGATCGCGGACAACCGGAATCTGCAGGGCTTCAAGAGAGAGTTGCAGGAGGCCTTCTCGGCCGCCGTGATGGACGAGGTTGGCTCGGTCCCGGACCAATCGATCCCCTCCGACGACGACATCGAACAGTCAGTCAACGCGGCGGGCGCCGTGACATATCAAATCCTGTTGGACGGCACACCCGTCGGCGGCGCCGTCCTGACCATCGATCCAATCTCGCATCACAATTCGCTCGATCTATTCTACATCTCGATCCGGCAGCATGGCCGCGGCATCGGGCAAAGGGCCTGGCACGCGATCGAGGCGCGCTATCCGGACACCAAGGTGTGGCAGACGTTCACGCCCTATTTCGAGAAGCGCAACATTCATTTCTATGTCAACAAATGCGGCTTCAAGATCGTCGAGTACTACAACGCCTACAACCCGCTGCCGCACCAGCCGCCGCTGCAAGGCATGCCTGACGACGGCGACTTCTTCCGCTTCGAAAAGCTCATGCAGGACGGTCGGTGAGCGGATGGAGCACGTTGGCGCTGAGCGATCGATCAGTTGTCTTGCGCACGGTATTTCGGCCGTCAACGCATGCTTTGCGTGGGGGCCGCCGGTGTTGCGGCGACCCGTCGCTTCATCCTCACGGCGCAGGCAAGCGGGCCGGTGCCCCGGCAAGCCCATCGCACGTGTCGCGCAAGCTCATCTAAACGCGCATCTGTTCATGGACGAGCGCTCGTGGTCGGGTCGTCAGCTCTTTCGCTCGAGCGTCGAGACGACTTCGTAGAGGCCAGGGTCGGCCTGGCCGAAAGCGTTGTTGCCCTGGATCAGGCCGCGCGCCATGAGGTGCTCGATGACGCGCGCTGCGGCGTCTTGATCCACGCTTTGCGCGTAGTTCACCACGCGCGTCCCATCCAGGCTGCGATGCAGGCTCGCGGATATCCACCCGTCCACCTCTCGAGCCGCTTCGGCGGCCCTTGCGAGACGGTCGATCAGTGGCTCCTGCTGACGCCGGAGACGTAACGTCGAGGTTCCAGGAAGTCAATCCGCCGACAGACCCACCTCCACGGCGATTCGACGACGCGCACAAGTTCGGTCGGCGACCCGGAACTCCAAAGGGCAGCAGCGGTTCTAATGCGGTGGACCCTGACATTCACTTTGGGAGCGCCGCTGGCACCTGAAGCGAAGTCGGATCCAGCACGGCAACTGATCATCCGTCTACCGGCATGCCCCGCTTCTGACAGTCGTCAACAGTTCTCGGCAGAGCCGGACACCTCAAGACATCCGCCGATCACGGCGCACTTCACTGGAGGCCTGACATGTCGACCAAGAAATCTCTGCTCGGCCGCACGGCCGCAATCGCTTCATTGACTGCACTCGCGATCGGCGCCTTGACCCCGACCAGCGCCGACGCTCGGAATGGGCGCTGGCACGGCGGTGGTGGCGCTGCCGTCGGCGCGGCGCTGGCGGCCGGAGCCATCGGCACCGGTCTTGCGATCGCCGCAAGCCGCGACGCCTATGATTACTACGATGGTCCGGTCTATGGCGGCCCGGCCTATTACGAGGCTCCCGCCTACTATGGCGTGAACCCCCACGCCTATGGCTACTACCGCAAGGGCGAATACCCCTATCAGGTCTATGGCGGCGACAGCCCGAACGCGGTCTGCGCGCAGGGCACGACCTGGAATTGCCGCTGAGGCCGCTTCTGATTGAAACCTCGGCGCGGCACCGGGCGAGGTCTTGTGGCGCTCGCCCGGCGCTGGACTCCCTTTTCTGCCGTCGTGACCAGTCCCGTAGCCGCCATGAGCGCAGCGACATGCAAGACCGACCTCTCGCCGGGTCGATTCCCCCGACGCCCATTGAGCCGCGGCGGGCGCGACGCGTCGAACGCGAGGCGGATGACCGATCGCGACCTACCGGCATGCACACCCCTGCCCAGATGCGGCGCGCCAGCCGGCATCGTGATCGCTATGCGCCATCCAGCGGAATGACGCCCTTGCTGAAGATGAAGCAGCCGTAGAACCGGCGCTCGCCGGTCGCGATCACGCAGTAGGCGCTCTTGGCCATTTCATAGAATGCGTAGCGCTCGACGCCGACCAGCGGCCACGGCCTGCCTTCGGCGCTGTTGGTCACCGCCTGGACCTCCTGCTGCACCGGCGTCACCTCCTCCGGCTTGCCGACGACCTCCATCCGGATGGCGGCATCGTCGATGAAGGTGTCGAGCGGAAGCACCGACAGCACCGCCTGGACGGCCCTGGCCGCACTCACATTGTCGATGCGCAGCAACTCGCCGAAGACGGTCTGCCGCGCGATCGCATCCGCCGGAAAGTTGGTGTCGCAGATCACGAGACGGTCGCCATGCCCCATCGCTCTGAGCGCGTAGAGCACGTCGGCATTGAGCAGCGGATCGATCCCCTTGAGCATGTGGTCTCCCTGTCAGTTTTCATGGACGGACCATGTCGGCAGTTGCGACCGCAGCCATCGCATTGCGGGCTACGCTCGCCCCTCGCCGACCAGCCGAAGATCGATGCTGCCAATCAGGTCCGCGCGCAGCGTTTCAGCGGCAGCCATCGCCGCCATGGTCTGTCGCAAGGTGCTCACGTTCGATCCGAGCGAAACGATGCCGCCGAGCACCGCGGCAATCGCCCCGAGGACGACGACCGCATTGGACCCGAGCAGGCCCAGTACCGCCCCGAGCAGCAATGCGGCGCCGCCGGATATCACGATCTTCGAGGCCAGGATGATCTTTCGACACCGCTCGGCCATTTCGGCAAGCTGTTCGATCCGCCGCTCGATGAGGGAGATTTGATCGCTCGGGTCGTCGTCATCCATCAGACCAACTGTTCTCCACGGTGTTTGCTTTGGGCGAATTCCGTCCCGCCCACCAACGTACGGCCATTGACTGGACATTCCAAGAGATGGTTTGCAGCCGTGAGGAAGCGACCTTGATGAAGCTCGCGATCATCCGACATGGTACGGTGTTGGATCACGCCAACACATGACATTTGGCTTTGCCACGGCGCGACCAAGGCGAGGAGGCTCTCGAGGCTAGGCCGGCACGGGAACCCCGGCCTTCTTCTCCAGCGCGGCCACCCGGTCGCGAAGGCTGCGGATCTCCGCGACCAGGTCGAGGACGTCCGGCGCGGGTTGATGCCCGATCATCCCGACATGGGTCGTGGTCACACGAATGGTCGACGAGTTGATCTCCATGCTGGTGTGGGAGCTCGCAACTGGACCCGGTTGCAGTGCAGGCGTTGCGGGGACTGCGATCGTAACGCCACCGGCCACAATTCCGTCTGGAGCGGCAACAGTTTTCTCGAACCGCGCGGCGCCTTTGACGGTCATGTCTTCGAGTTTCGCAGCACCGTGAATCGAAACGCCCCCCGCGTAATGCTTGCCATCGTTGAGAACAAGCTCGTCTGCCTGGGAGTGCGAGAGCGCCGCGCGCGCCGCCGGGGGCACTTTCGGGCTCTGGAGCTGCACCGTCTCGACGTTGCATACCATCATCGCTCGCCCCAGCCAGGCCGGAGCCAGCAAGAGACGCCCCGCGTGGGCCTCCGCGCCGTCAAACTCGATTCTGAGCATGCCGGGATAGCCCTGCGCGTCGACGGGAATCCTGACGTTGCCGCTCTGCAGCACAGTCGTTGATCCTTCCAGGATGACCGACGTGTCGGTGAGTTTGATGTCGCTCGTCATGTTCGCCGCCTCCCGTTGAAGATGTAACTTAAAATATCGTCAACTCGGCCGCCGCGGGTTGATTCACGTCAACGCTCCATCGGCTGGCGCCTGCGACCGTTAGCTATCAAGTAGGATGTTCTGGCGCGCGACAGGCCGCGCTCAGAACATGCGAACTGGCGGGGTCTTGAAATGCCCAATGATCTGCACACCGTCCTGAGCGGCATTCACGGATTGAAGGTCGACGCAGTCGAGAGGTCGGTTCCGGCCTGCGCGGACCATGCCTTTGCCTGGGCAGGCAAGCTGCTCGCCGTCCCTCATCCGCGAGCCCGCGCCGATTTCAGCTCGGCTCATCAACGGGCCTGGCTCGAGGCCATGAGCAATCTAAGCGCATGGAAGACGCGGCAGATCGATGTGAACCTGCCGGCATCGGAGAAGCTGCTGATTGTCGGATGGTACTTCCCGGAGCTCGCGAGCCTGCTCGGCACTGCGAAAGAAAAGCATGTGGTCGTTCTAGTATCGAATGATGCTCCCTGGCTCTCCGAGCTGAAGGACGCGGGCACCACACTGAACTTCCGGGCCGAAGGCGGTGCGTCGGCGCTCGCCGCGTACATGCGCGAAGGCCGCAACGTGTTCGCGATGATGGACAACATTCATCCGGGCACCGAGTTCATCCGCAGCCCATTCTTCGGGCGCCCCGCCAAGACCCCGGCCGCCATTCTGAGGCTTGCGATCCGCAACGGCTACACGCTGGCGCCGATAGCGCCCAGGGACAACCGTGTGGACGTGGTGGCGACACTGCCCACCGCCGGCAAGCAGCCGGAGGATCTTGCTGCCTGGGTGAACCAGAAGATCGAACAGGAGGTCAGACGGGCGCCGGAACGCTGGCTGTCCTGGCCGACGCTTGCCTACCGCTTCCAGGCAAGCTGATTCACCAGTCGGGAGGACGCGCGCATGCCCACCACGTCGTTCAATCAGCTCGCACAGCAGGCCGACGCACTTCACCCGCCGCAATCGCTGCACAGCCTCTTGTCCAGGCTGCGCTACCCCGGAGCGGCACCGGGAACGACCTTGCCGACGGCTTCGTTCGCCGACGCAGCTTGGCGCCTGTCGGGCCCCTCCACGACACGAATTTCATTCTTGCACTACAACATCTGGTGCCTGCGCGCGAAGATCGGACTGAAGGAGATCGTCGCCGCTGCCGGGGGAGTGGGCCACTTCGCGGCTTGTCTCGGGGTCTCGTCGGCCGAGTTCATCGGCAAGGCACTGGAGATGGTCGGGGCCGACATCGGAGATGTCTGCGACCGCATCTTCCCACCGATCGTGGAAGTCTGCGGCGTTTCCGTCAACCCGCTGAACGATGCCTGCAAGCTGGCGGGCGACTGCCTCTCGCTCGGCGGATACATCATCGAACATCTCAGTTCCGACCTCGACTGGCTGATAAGCCTCTTCTCGATCCCGGAGGAGGTCGTATTCGAGCTGCTGATGCAGATGGTCGCGCCGGTACTTGGCGTGTTCGAAGTGAGCGCCATGGAGAAGCCGGTTATCCCCGAGCGCGCCGACGAAATCGGCCGGAGGGTGTTCGCCTACGACCTCGTATCGCTGGTCGAGGCTTGGGACCAGGATACGAGGGATAAGATCCTGGCACATGGCACCGCGCAGCATGTCGAGGGACCGACCGGCTCCCTCGCCTACAAGCAGCTGCAGAGTGGGATTCTCGTACTCAGCCCGACGCGGACGATCGAGAATGGCGGCGGGCATGTCTATGCCGCGGACGGCGTGTCGCGCGTCATGCCCGGCGGATGCGAGATGAGCTACATGTTCGATTCCGACAAATGGGCGAACAAGGGGGTGCAGCTCACGCGTATCCCGGTTGGCTTTGGTGCGATCGAGCTATATTCGACGCATGTTTATGCCGGCGACGGCGGCCTTCTGTCGCCCGGCCCGACCGACGCGGAGAAGATCGACGTCAGGCGCAGGCAGATTGACGAGTTGATTGCCTTCATCAAGGCGACGCACCTTCCATCCAACGTGGCCATTGTCGCCGGAGATTTCAACATCGGCGCGGACACCGACGAATACCACAATCTGGTCGCGGCGATGGAGCAGGCCGGCTTTTATGACCTGTGGACCGTCCCGTTCGATACGATGAAAAGCGATGGTTTGACCGACCGTCACGGCGAGGGCGACGAGCCGATCTACAACGACTTCAATACCAACTGTAAGGTCTATCGCGCCAGCGAGGCATATCGGCAAGCCTACGATCCGGCCCTTGCCACGCCAACGATGTCGGACGATGTCGATTGCTACTGCGACGACATGCAGCCGGACGACGCGAATCCCACCGGATCCAGGATCGACTACCTGTTCATGGAACGTGCGACTGCATTTCACGGCTTCAATCTCGACGTCTCGCGTGTGCGCCGGCGCGCTTTCAAGTCACGCATTCGCTGGGTCGTCACCCCCGGCCCGCAGGACTATCTCTCGGACCACATCGGATTGGAGACGACTTTGTTCGCCAGCCCAAGGCACTGACCCAAGGCACTGGCGCACTGGGTGTTCAAGAAGCGCGGCAAGAGGCTCCAATTCACTGAATGGGTCGCTCATCGTCGATGCGCAGCGCTCGACGGCGGGAAGCCAAGTTGAGGCGTCTTCGCACTCGACCTGGTAAACGGCAGGCCACGCTACAGCGGTCGCGCCCCCATCCGACGTCCGCGCCGAACTACCAACCGTGGGCCGCACCGTCGCTCCGTGGATCTGAACCTCCGGCCAGAATGCCACTCTGCGGGTCGCGCGTAATGCCGTGGGCGTGGCCGGCCATCTCGTTCCATGCGCCCCAGCGGTTGATGATGTGCCCGCGCCGCGCCAGCTCGCTGACCGTCTCCTCCGGGAAGCGGCCTTCCATGTGAAGCGTATCCCGGGCCTCGCCGAGTCCGAAGCGGCCGGAGAGGAAGCGCGGCAGCTCGATGGCCTCCTGGATGTCGAGGCCGTGATCGATCATCGCCGAATACAGCTGGAGCTGGATCTGCGGCTGCCCGTCCGCGCCCATGCAGCCGAGCACGCTCCACAGCCGGCCATCGCGCTTGGCGATCGAGGCGATCAACGTGTGCAAGGGGATCTTGCCCGGCTCGAGCCGATTGGGATGGTCGGGCTCGAGCGAGAAATACGCGCTGCGATTCTGCAGCACGATTCCGGTGCGGCCGGCGACCAGGCAGGATCCGAACGCACCGTACAGGCTCTGGATCAGCGAGACCGCGTTGCCGTCGCCGTCGACCACCGCGACATAGACGGTGTCGCCGGCCAGGCTGCCATAGGAGGGAATCTGATCCCAGCGCAGCGCGCGACGAGGATCGATCAGTCCGGCGCGGCTGTCCGCATAGGCTCTGGAAATGAGCTCCTGATCCGGCACATCGACGAAGGCGGGGTCGGCGAGCACGCGGTCGCGGTCGTGATAGGCGATCTGCTTGGCCTGGACCATCAGATGCACGCGGTCGGGACCGAGCAGATCCTTCTCGTGCAGTCCGTGAGGCTCGAGCAGATTGAGCATCTCGAGCACCGAGAAGCCCTGGGTCGGCGGCGGCGTGTTGTAGATCTCGACGCCGCGGTAGCGGCCGACGAGCGGCGTGCCCCAGCCCGCCCGCTGCCGTGCCAGATCGCTGTCGCCAAAAAAGCCTCCCGCCTCGCGCGAGACGCGCGTCAGCTCGTCGGCCACCGGCCCGCCATAGAAGCCGGCCCAGCCCGCGTCCGCGACAGCGCGCAGCGTCCGGGCGAGATCCGGATTTGCGAGCCTCGCGCCCGCCGCGGGGATTGCGCCTCCGGGCATGAACAGCGCGGCCGCCTCCGGCTGGCGACAAAGCTCGTCACGCATCAGCTCGATGAAGCTCGCCAGCCGGGCTGTGACGGGAAAGCCATCCTGCGCGTAGGCGATGGCGTTCTCGAGCACCTTGGCGAGCGGCAGGCAGCCGAAGGCGCGATGCGCCTCGGTCCAGCTGGCAACCGCGCCCGGCACCGTCAGCGTGGCCGGGATGATGCCGCGCAGCGGGATCTCGCTGATCCCTCTCTCGCGCAACGCCGGCAGCGAGGCCGATCCGGCTGCCTTGCCGCCGCCGTTCAGGAATTTGACCGCTCCGCTGCGGCCGTCATGGATCAGCCAGAAGGCGTCACCGCCGAGGCCCGTCATGTGCGGATAGACCACCGACAGCACGGCGCTGGTCGCGATCGCGGCATCGACCGCGGAGCCGCCGGCGCGCAGGATGTCGACCCCCGCGCTCGAAGCGAGCGCATGCGGCGAAGTCACCATTCCGCGGGGCGCAAGCGTAACCGGCCGACCGGTGCTGATGTCCATGACAGATCCTTTGACAGCCAATCAGAGGCCGGGTGGCCGGGCGAAGCCGCCCAGGGCCTGCTCGACCAATTGGGCAAACTTCAGCGTGGTGCGATCGCCGAGATACGGTCCCACGACCTGCACCCCGGCGGGGACGCTGCCGACCTTGCGGCCGGTCGGAATGGCCGTGGCCGGCAGGTTGGCGACGGTGACCAATCCGGGCCAGGCCAGATTGTCCATGTACGGAACTGTGCCGCCATCCACGGCCAGGCGACGGGTGAATTGCGCGGCGAGATCGAGCCGCTCGACATCGTGCGGGAACGCCACCGTGGGCGTCACCGGGCAGATCAGCACGTCGTAGTCGGCGAAGAAGCGACGCCAGGCGCGATAGAGCTGATGGCGCTGCTCCGCCGCGGCGAGATGCTGCGGCAAGGATTGGCTGACCGCGTCGGCGACGCGGCGCGCGTAGCTGCCCTGCTCCGCCTGCTCCCCCGCGGCGAGCAGCGCGTCGCGGGCGGGCGGCGGCAGCCCGGCCCCGATGATGCCGAACAAGGTCTGCAGGTAGAGTTGGTAGCTCGCAGCAGGATCGATCGGCGGACGCGCCTCCCTGTCGACCGTCACGCCGAGGCGAACGAGATCATCGACGAAGGCGTCGATCGCCGCCGCGTAGCCATTGTCGAGCGGATAGGACTTTGCATCGCTCCACACCGCCACGCGGAAGGCGCGGAGATCCTGATGCCGTGCGCGCGGCAGCCGCAGCTCGGCCCCTGCAGCCTCGATCTCGGACATGCCCTGGACGACGTCGAACAGCAGCTCGAGATCGAACGCGCTGCGCGCCAACGGGCCGGCGACACCGAGCTCAGCAGGTGCGATATGGCCGGGCGGCGGCGGAATGTGGCCCTCGGTGCTGACGAGGCCGTAGCTCGGCTTGTGACCATGGACACCGCAGAAATGCGCGGGCACACGGATCGAGCCGCCGATGTCGCTGCCGAGCTCCAGCGACGTCAGCCCGGCGGCGAGCGCTGCGGCCGAGCCGCCGGAGGAGCCGCCGACGGTGCGCTCGCCGTCCCACGGATTGCGCGTCAGGCCGAACAGCGTGTTGCAGGACTGGTGGTCCGCCGCTCCCGCCGGCAGGTTGGTCTTGCCGAACATCACGGCGCCGGCGGCGCGGATCTTCGCCACGGCGACGGCGTCCGACGGCGGGCGATGGTCGCGCAAGTCTTCGAGCCCGCAGGTCGCGGCCATGCCCGACACGGCGAAGGAATCCTTGATCGTCATCGGCAGGCCATGCAGCGGCCCGGCCTGCTCGCCACGCGGCATTATCGCGTCGGCGGCGACGGCCTGACGGCGCGCGCCCTCCTCATCCAGCGCGACCACGGCGTTGCAGGATGGATTGACGCGCTTCACGCGATCGAGATGCAGGTCCAGCAATTCGCGCGCGCTGATGCGCCGCGAGGCGAGCAGCTTGCGCTGCTCCGTGGCGCTGAGAAAGCAGATCTCGTCGGGAGCCGTCGCGGTGGTCGGCATTCCGTTCACAGACATGGCGCATTATCCCATTTGTCCGGCCTTGTCGGCCAGCGGAGCAAGCGCGGGCGCGGCAGGGGCTGTCCGGCCGACGCCGAGAAAATTGAGCCCGAATCGATCGCGCAGCGGCGGCCACAGCCCGCGCGGCGACCACAACATGATGATCACGGCGACCGAACCCAGCGCGACGAGGTACCAGCCGGCGGATAGTCCGAGCTGGTCGGTGATCAGCTCGCGCAAGCCGAAGAAGATCACCGTGCCGATGATCGGCCCTTCCAGCGTGCCGATGCCGCCGATCATCACGACGAACATCATGTAGACCACCCAGTTCACGTCGAACGCCGCGGCGGGCGAGACATAGAGGTTGCCCAGGAAGGAGACCGCGCCGGCAAGCCCGCAGCCGGCGGCGGACAACACGAACACGATGAAGCGATTGCGCTGGACGTCGACGCCGACGCTCATTGCCGCCAGATCGTTGTCGCGCACGCTCATCAGGCCGAGTCCGAAGCCGGAGCGCATCAGAACAAACAGGCCGCCGATTGTCCCGAGCGCCAGCGTCCCGGCCATCCAGAACAGCGCCGGCTCGAACCAGTCGAGATCCATGAGCCGGCTCGATTTCAGCGGCAGGCCCGACGTCCCGCCAAGCCAGCCGGCCTTCATGACGAGGGCGGCAACAATCTCCGAGAACACCCACATCGCGATCGAGAAATACGCCTCGCGCAGCCGGAACAATGGCAGCGCGATGATCGCAGCGACGGTCGCGCAGGCCAGCGGCGCGACCGGCAGAACCCAGTAAGGCGACAGCTCGAACGTATCGGAGATCAGGAACAGACCGTAGGCGCCGATGCCGACGAACACCTGATGACCGAACGACACCAGCCCGGCATACCCGGCCAGCAGATTCCACATCTGCGCCATCGCCAGCACCAGCAGGCACTCGGTCGCAAACCGCAAGGTGCCCTCGCCGAGCAGCCATGGGCCGGCGACGAGCAGCGCCGCCGCGATGGTCGAGGAGATCACGATTGCTCTCATCGGATCACGCCCTGCTCGCGACCAGGCCGGCGGGCCGGATCAGCAGCATCACGAAGAACAACAGATGCGCATAGAGCAGGCCCGCATTCGCGTCCCATTTCAGGCCGGCGAGCTGCGCCATGCCGAGCACGATGCCGCCGAGCAGCGCGCCCCAGAACGAACCGATGCCGCCGAGCACCACGACCTCGAAGGCGATCAGCAGGCGTTCGACGCCGGAGAACGGGGTGAAGCTTGAGCGAACCGCCAGCAGCACGCCGCCGATGGCGCCGAGCGCCAGCGACAGGCCCATGACGTAGTTGTAGACCATGTCCGGCCTGACGCCGAACAGGCGGACGATGTCGCGCCGGTCCGCGGTGGCCCGCACGATGCGGCCGAACACCGTGCGCTTGAGCGCCCATTGCAGCAGCAGGAACAACAACACGGCCACGCCGAGCGTCAGCAACGGCATGACGCCGATGGTCAGCCCGAACAGACTGATGCTCGCGCGGGAGAGCTCGCCGAGCTGCAATCCCCTGACGTCGGCGCCGAAGATCTCGACCATCAGGTTGCGCAGCACGATCGAAACCCCGAAGGTCAGCAAGAGCGGCGCCAGCGGGTCCGGCGCGCGGGCCACCCGGTTCATGATAGCTGCCTGATAGAGATAGCCGACGCCGAACGCCGCGACCACAACCGGGATCAGCACGAACAGCGGATGCACCTGCGGAAACAGGCCGACGAGCATCACGGCGAGATAGGCCGCCAGCACCATGAACTCGCCATGGGCAATGTTGACCAGCCGCATCACGCCAAAAACGAGCGCAAGCCCGATGCCGAGCAGGCCGTATAGCCCGCCCAGCAGCGCCCCGTTCACCAGCGTCTCCAACCAGGCCATGTCCCCTCGCTTACATTCCGAAATAGGCTTGCGTCAGCTCGGCGAGACCGACCTCGCCTGCGCTCGCCGACAGCGACACGCGTCCCTTGAGCAGGCAGTAGATGCGGTCGCTCGCACTCGCGGCGCGCTTGACGTCCTGCTCGACGAGCACCAGCGCCGTCCCTTCGCTGCGAATGTCGGCGAACGCGCCGTAGATCTGCTCCACCATGACCGGCGCCAGGCCGAGAGAAATCTCGTCGCACAGCAGCAGGCGCGGATTGCACATCAGCGCGCGGCCGATCGCGACCATCTGCTGCTGCCCGCCGGAGAGCTGCTGCGGCATGTGGTTGCGCCGCTCCTGCAACGCCGGAAACAGGTCGTACACGCGCCGCAGGGTCCACGACCCCGGCCGCCTGCTCACCTGCCCCATCAGGAGGTTTTCCTCGATGGTCAGCGTATCGAACAGCATGCGCCCCTCGGGCACCATGCCGAGGCCGAGCCGCGCGATGCGCTCGGCCGGCATGTTCACGATGTCGCCGCCGGCGAACCGGACGCTGCCGCGCTTGCTGTCGATCAGTCCGACCAGCGCACGCAGAAAGGTGGTCTTGCCAGCGCCATTGGCGCCGACCAGCGCCACGGCTTCGCGCTCGGCGACCGTAAAGTCGAGACCAAACACCGCCTGCAGATCGGCGTGAAAGACGTCGAGGCCCGCCACCTCAAGCAATGTCATCGGCCGTGAGCCCCATGTAGATTTCCTTGACCGTCCGGCTCTCCATCACCTCCGCAGGCGGTCCATCCAGCACCTTGCGACCGAAATTCAGCACGAGGATGCGATCGGCGACGGCGCGCAGGGCGTGCGGAATGTGCTCGATCCAGATCATGGCGTGATCGGCCTTCACGCCCGCGATGATGTCGATCAGCCGCTCGACCTCCGGCTCGGTCAGTCCGGCAGCGATCTCGTCGAGCAGGATCAGGCGCGGCCTGGAGGCGAGCGCCTTGGCGAATTCGAGCCGCTTGCGGTCGATCAGCGGCAAGGCGCCGGCGACGCGATCCGCTTTGCCGGCGAGCGAGGTGCGGCCAAGCACCTCCATGGCCCAGTCGGTGGCCGCGGCGCCGTGCAGGCGGCCGCCATAGGTTGCGGCGACCAGCACGTTTTCATAGACGGACAGATGGGGGAATGGCTGCGGAATCTGGAAGGCGCGGCCGATGCCGAGCCGGGCCCGGCGATGCGGCGGCTCGGCGGTGATATCGCGGCCATCGAGCATGATCGTGCCGGCATCCGGCTTGATCAGTCCGACGATCAGGTTCAGAATCGAGCTCTTGCCGGCGCCGTTCGGACCGATCACGCCGAGGCACTCGCCGCGAGCGAGCTCGAAGTCGAGGTCATCCGCAACCCGGATGACCCCGAAATTCTTGCAGAGATTCTTTACGCGCAGCACGCGGCCATCCCTCAGGCGAGCTTCGACAGCAGTGCGAGATCGGCCTGCTTCGGGATGAACGGCGCGGTGCCATTGTGCACGATCAGGAGCTCGTAGGGCGACTTGCCGCTCTTGGTCTTGCGCCATTGCCCGCCCGACAGCGAGGTCACCGCGACGTTCTTAATCGGGCTACCCTTGAATTTGACCGGGCCGACGACGGTCTCGAGATCGAGCCCGGCGATGGCATCGCGCAGCGAAGTCTTGTCCTTGGGATCACTGTTGCGCAGCGCCGCGAAGCCGACCTCCCAGAGCGCGTGCGCATAGCCGATCGGCTGCGTCCATTGCTTGCCGGTCGTCTTCTCCCACTCGGCCGCAAGCTCGGCGGCACTCTGGCCGGTGAGCGAGGATCTGAACGGATAGGCTGGCGTCCACCACACCTCCGTCGACATGCCGTCGCCGCGGTCGCCGAGCGCATTGACCGCGCTTGGAAACAGGAAAGCCGCCGCGACGGTGCAGATCTGCGGTTTGAAGCCGGCCTGCGCGGCCTGGTTCCACAACGTGACCCAATGATTGCCGTAGGCAAAGCCCGAGACGATGTCCGCACCGGCATTCTTGAAGGTCGACACCTGATTGGAGAAGTCATCGGTTGCGATCTGGAAGCTGCCGGTCGAGACCTCCTGGAAGCCGGCCTGCCTGATGCCGGCCGGCAGGCCGAGCTTCTGATCGGAAAACGCCGTGCCTGCGGGATTGTCGATGTAGAGCGTCCCGACCTTCTTGTTGGTCTCGACCGACTGCCACATGCCGACGAAATTCTTCACGACGTCGTCGGCGCCCCAGAAGAAATGGAACGTGTAGGGGAAGCCTTTATCGGGCGTGGATTTGCGCGGAAACATCCAGCCTTGCCAGGGCAGCATGGTCGAAATCGTCGGCACGCCGCGCGCATCCGCCAGCTCGCCGATCGGGATCTCCGCATCGCCATCCTCGACCAGGATGAGATCGCATTTCTCTCGCAGTACGAGCTCGCTGGCCACCACCGACGCACGGTTGGGATCGGACTGATCGTCCTTGATCACGAACTCCACGGCGTAGTTCTTGCCGCCGATCTTCAGACCGTCCTTCACCAGACCCTTCATCCGCTCGTGGATCCAGGGATCCGGCTCGGCAAAGGGGGCGCGTACTCCCGAAAGGCAGCCGCACCAGCCGATCTTGATGGTACTCGACGCGGCTCCTGCAATATTCACCAGCGGCACATTGCTGGCCGCCGCCAATCCTGCCGTTCCGGCGGCCTTGAGCAGGCTGCGCCGACTGACCTTCCCGCTACCGATCTTCGTCACGACATGTCTCCTGCAAATCAAGCGTTAATGGAAAGCCGCCGGTCTCATGCAGCCGGCCGCGCAATGCTGTCGCGACTGATTTCGCCGAAACGCGCGAGCGTGTGCTCGATGGCGTGGGCGGCAATATCGCGGACGATGAACACGAGGCGGGAGCTGCAGTCGTCCGACGGCCATGACTCCAGCGCGATCGGCGGATGCAGCACATGCTGCACCGCGTGCACCACCAAGGGCCCTTGCGGCCGATCTTCGACGTTGACCAGCGCCTTGAACCGAAGCAGGTCGTCTCCCTTGAGCGCGACGACGTAGTCCAGCCAGCGCGAGAAGGCGGCCCAGCGGATCGGCTCGTTCACGACCAGACTGAAGGAAGAGATGCGCTTGCCGTACGCGTGATGATCAGGATGCGGCTGCGCGTGGGCCGCGGCGGCCGCTGCAAACCAGGCTTCGACCCGCTCCGATCGCACCTGCGGCGTGAACAGGCCGGCCTCGAATACGGCGTCCGGCGCGATCGCTCCGTGCGCCACGCGGATGACGGGGGCCGTCGGATTGATGGAGCGGATCGACTGCTCCACCGCAGCGAGGGTCCCAGCTTCGGCGAGATCGGATTTTGTCAACAAGATCCGGTCGGCCATCGCGATCTGCTTGACGGCTTCTTCGTGCCTCTCGAACGAGGAGATCGCGTTGACCGCGTCGACAGTCACCACGACACCATCGATCCGATAGCGCGCGACCACGCTCGGCGCCGTCATCAACGTGTGCAGCACCGGCACCGGATCGGCAAGACCGGTGGTTTCGACCAGGATGCGCCGGACCGGCGGTAGCGCACCTCTGGCTTGACGCGACGACAGGTCGTCGAGCAGCGCGACGAGATCCTCGCGGACCGAGCAGCAGACACATCCATTGTCGAGCAGTGCGAAGCGCTCCTCGCTCGTCTCGACCAGGAGATGATCGAGGCCGACCTCGCCGAACTCGTTGATGATCGCGACCACCCCGTCCATGCCGGGCTGACGCAACAGATGGTTCAGCACAGTGGTCTTGCCGCTACCGAGAAAGCCGGTCAGAACGGTGATTGGAATGAGCGAGTCACTGCTCATGGTTTCGCTCATAGACTTTGCGCCCCTCGAAGAAGGTCATCTGCACAATCGTTTCCGCGAGCTGATCAGCAGGGATCTCGAAGAGCGGCTGGTTCAGTACGATCAAATCGGCAGACTTGCCGACCTCGATCGATCCGGTGAAGCCGCCGAGGCCAGCGGCTCGCGCGGCATCGATGGTGTAGATCTCGATCACTGTTGCCAGGTCGAGCGCCTGCTCGGGCCAGAGCGCCAGGCCGGGAAAGTCGCCCGCTGGATTGCGTCGCGTCACCATGCCTTCGATGCCGTGCCAGGGATCCGGGTTCGGGATGACCGGCCAGTCCGAGCCGCCGGCCATCAACGCACCGGCCAGCTTCAGATCGCGATTGGGCCAGAACCGCTGTGCCCGCTCCGCGCCCATCGCTGCCTTGTGCGCCTCGAGGAAGACCGTCGGAAACCAGATGATCGGCGAGAGGTCGGCCGCGACACCGAGATCGGCGAAGCGCCGGATATCGTCGGGCGCAATGTAGCTCGCATGCGCGACGTGATGGATGAGTGCCGTCGGCCCGTTGAACGAGCGCACCACCTCGATTGCATCGAGCGCCTGCGTGACGGCGGCATCGCCGGCACAGTGGATCTTGGCCGCGAGGCCGAGCTTCTCGCATTTTCCGAGCCAGCGGATCAGCTCCGGCACGGTCAGCATGGTGGTGCCGCGAAAGCAGCAGCCGCGCACGGGATCGGCCACGTAGGGTTCGTGAAAAGCGGCCGTCTTGGCGCCGGGGACGCCATCGAGAAACATTTTGGCGTAGTCGGGCTTCACGTGGGCGGAGCGATACTGATCGCGCAACGCGAACAGTTCCTCGCCCGAGGTGCCGAACATGAAGCCGGGCTCCACGATGGGCATGGCGCAGACCGCCCACGCCGACAACTCGCCGCGGTCGTCAAGCCCCTTCAGCGCGGCCAGGATCGGCTGCATGCTCGCGGCGTCGACGAAGCCGGTAACGCCGAACGAGTTCAGCACGGCGATCGAACGGGCGACCGCAGCGCGGTCCATCTCCGCGGTGTAATGGCCGACCTTCGCGAGCGCGCGCTCGATGATGCCCGAGGCTGCTTCCACCATCAGCCCGGTCAGCCTGCCACTGTCGAGATCCCGGCCGATCTCGCCGTCGACGGGGTTCTCCGTCTCCTCGGTGACACCTGCGAGCCGTAACGCCTCGGCGCTCGCCCAGCGATTGTGATAGCTGTCGTCGCGCAGCAGCACGGGGTGGCCGAGGCTCGCAGCGTTGAGCTCCGCTGCCGCGGCATCGGTGTTGAGCCTTTGCAACAGGTCGTTGCCGAACTGTCCACCGACGATCCAGCTTCCGGGAGCCGCCTTCTCCGCCGCCCCCCTCACGGCACCCGCGATTTCGCTGATCGAATGGCTCGACGAAAAGCGCAGCTCGTAGAGATCGGCCTGACCACCCATCATGATGTGGTTGTGGATGTCGACGATGCCCGGCATGGCCATACGGCCCGCAAGATCCACCACCTCGGTGTCGCTGCCGACGAAGGGTTCGATGTCGGATTCCTCGCCGACGGCGACGAAGCGCCCTGCCTTCACCGCCGCGCAGCTTGCCCAGGGACGGCCGGGATCGACAGTGTAGATCCGCCCGTTTCGGAACAGCATGTCGGCGCTAGTCTTGATCTCGCTCATTCCCCGATCCCGATTGCGCCCTGAGCTTGTTCCGCGCGTCCGCCTGTCACAATCAGCCGTTTGGTTGATGACGCAGCGAGTCCCGTACCTGCCGGACGGACGGCCGCCCCGCACACGACCACGGGCCGCTCCCGGCGACCCGTTCGCGTCGATCGGTGTCACGACTGGCCTTCATTTGTTGATGAGTAATCGCCGCGGCGCGCGGCTACTGCGGCGCCAACGGCTCGCGCATCAGCCCCATTGTCGTTCGACTGCAAAGCCCGTCTCGGGAAGCGTCGCTCCCCCGTCGACCACAATGGTCTGCCCGGTGACGTAGCGGGCCTGCTCGGAGGCGAGATAAAGCATCGCGTAGGCAACGTCGTCGGCAGTCCCGATCCGTCCCATCGGAATATGGCGAGCGACCCGGGACAGATTTTCGGGAGTGCTAAAGGTCCCTCGCCCGGGCTTGGCGATGAACCCCGGCTCCACGGCGTTTGCCGTGATCCCGTCGCGCGCCAATTCGAAGGCCGTGCCTCGGATGAATGCGTTTATCGCTGCCTTTGCGGCCGAGTAGTGCGCGCCTCCCCCCATCGCCAGCCGGGCCGAAATCGACGAAGTCACCAAAATTCGCCCATATTGCTGCGTGCGCATGAACGGCACGGCCGCTTGGATGAGCCAGATGGCCGCGGTGAGGTTGATCGACATGGCCTGATCGAGCTTGTCTTCGTCGAGCTCCTCGATGCCGGCCCAGGGACAGCCGCCTGCGTTGTGCACCAGAATGTCGAGCCGGCCGAAACGGCCAGCCACGTCACTCACGAGCTCGTGCAGACCGCCACGATCGAGTTTATCGAACCCCGCGACGCTCGCCGCGAGATGCCGTCCGCCCAAATCGGCCGCGAGCGATTCGGCCACATTACGCGAGCGATTGGCGATCACGACGTGAGCTCCCGCCTCCGCCAGCCGCGTCACGATCGCAGCGCCGATACCCCGGCCGCCGCCGGTCACCAGAGCAACGCGCTCCGTCAGGTCGAACGGCGACGCCACGATCAGATCACTCCTGCATCTCGGACCAGCCCGACGAAGCGCTCGAAAATCTCGCCATGCGTGTCCACATCGGCGGACGATGTTGCAGGGCAGGTCAGCAGCATTCCGTGAAACGGCGTGATCAGGATGCCCTCGTTCATGTAGTAGGCGTGCATCAACGTCTCGAGATCCGGCTGTCGTGCCGCGATCACGTCGGCTCCATTGCGCGGCGCATCAGGCATGAACATGATCTCGATGCGGGCGCCGATCTGGGTCACGTGCCAGGGCAAAGCGTTGCGGGAGATCAAGTCTCCGACCCGCGCGGCGAGGCATTCGGCATGTCCAATCATGCGTGCATAGGCTGGGGCCGTCAGCACGTCCTCCAGGACGGCACGCATCGCGGCCACCGCCAACGCGCCGCCAGCCAGCGTGCCGCCGAACCCAAGGTGCGCCGATTGTCGCTGCCGCGGATTGACCTGTGGCACGATGTGCCACAGCTGCTCGGCAACGGCCTCATCGAGACCGAGAACACCGGCCGGAATGCCGCCGGCGATTGCCTTGCCGGCGACGAGGATGTCCGGCGCAAGCCCGTGAAGCGCGGTGTAGCCGCCCGGCCCGCACGACAACGTATGCGTCTCGTCGATGATCAACACGGTGCCGGCGCGCCGCGTCGCCTCGCGCAGGGCGCGGTGGAACCCGTCGGCGACCGGGATCATGCCGAAATTCGTCATCACGGGCTCGGTGAGCACGCAGGCGACATCGCCTTCCGCAAGCGCCATCTCCATCGCCGCAACGTCGTTGAATTCGACCACCTTCGCCACGGCGTCATAGGCGACTGCATTTGGGTGAATCATGTTGCGCAGCCCGACCCGCCCGTCGCGAAGTTCGACATGCGCCTCGTCGACCCCGCCATGATAGCAGCCGGAGAACACCAGGACCTTGGCACGACCGGTGATCATGCGTGCTATCCGAATGGCCGCGCGGTTGGCATCGGTTGCCGAGGTCGTCAGGGTCCAATAGCGGGGACCGAAGCGGCGCGACAGCTCGGCGCCGACCCAAAGACTGTCCTCGGTCGGCAGCATCATCGTGGCGCCGCGCGCGATCTGCCGCGTAACCGCTCGCGTCACGGCCTCGGGCGCGTGGCCACACATCGCGCCCGTATCGCCAAGGCAGAAGTCGACATAATCGCGACCGTCGATATCCCTGACATGGGCACCGGACGCCGCATCGACATAGACCGGAAAGCCGCCCGCCCAGCGACGCATCCAGTGCGACGGGCCGCCATACAGGAAGTGTCGCTGCCCCTCCCGCCACGCGGCCGCCGAGCGCGGATGTTCGCGCAGGAAGCGCGCCTGCTCCGCGTCGATCAGCCGGTCGAGCGCCGGATGTGCTGGCGGCGTCATAGCGCAATCCAGGCGGTTTTCCGATCGGTGTATTCGTCGAGCGCGTGCAGCGACTTGTCGCGGCCGAAGCCGGACTGCCTGAAACCTCCGAGCGGCACCGTCAGATCAGTGCCGCCATAGGTATTGACATGCACCACGCCGGCATTGATCGCGCGCACCATCCGATGCGCTGTCCGGAGCGATCCGGTCCAGACCGCGGCGGCCAGTCCGTAGACGCTCGCATTGGCGAGCCGCACCGCATCGTCCTCATCCTCGAACCGCGTCACCGCAAGCACAGGGCCGAACACCTCTTCGCGCCACAGCTGCATGCCGGGGCTCACACCGGCGAAGATTGTCGGAGCCATGTAGTAGCCGCCGCCGGTCTCATGCAGCCGCTCACCCCCACACAGCCGCTCTCCCCCCTCCTCCTCCGCCTGCCGTACGACGTCGAGATTCTTGCGCAATTGAGCATCGCTGTTGACGGCGCCGATATCGGAGCTGAGATCGAGGGGATCGCCGACCCTGAGCTTGGCTGTGACCGCGAGCAGCTCGCTCAAGAACCGGTCATAGATTCTGGACTGTACCAGCAGCCGCGAGCCGGCCACGCAAACCTGACCGGAGTTGCGGAAGACGCCGTTCGCCGACACCTTGGCGGCCTGCTTGATGTCCACGACATCGTTGAAGACCACGTTCGGCGACTTGCCGCCGAGCTCAAGATAGACTCGCTTCAGATTTGAGCGCGCCGAATACTCCAGCAGCCGTCGCCCGACTGCTCCCGACCCCGTGAACGCCAGAACGTCGACATCCATGTGCAGGGCCAGCGCCTCGCCGGCGGTGGCGCCGCGCCCGGTGACGACGTTCAGCACGCCTTCGGGCAAACCGGCTTCGCTCGCCAGCTCCGCCAGGCGCAGCAGCGTCAGCGACGCGGTCTCTGGCGGCTTCACCACCACGGAGTTTCCGGCGGCAAGCGCGGGCGCGATTTTCCAGGCGCCGATCATCAACGGAAAGTTCCATGGAACGATCACGCCGATCACGCCGAGCGGCTCGCGATGGATCAAGCCGAGCACATCGCGGCTGGTGGGCGCGATCTCGCCATAGACTTTGTCCATGGCCTCCGCGTAGTAGCGGATGGAGCCTGCTGCCGACAGCGGCTCCGCCTTGTAGGCCATGCCGATCTCGGTGCCGTTGTCGCGCACGCCGAGCACCGCGAGCTCGAGCGCATGGCGCTCGACGAGATCGGCGAATCGCAGCAGCACCGTCTTGCGCTCCGCGGGCGCCGCGCGCGACCATGCTCCGCTGTCATAGACTCGTCGCGCGGCCAGCACCGCGCGATCGATATCTTCGGCGCTGCCGTCAGCAATCGTCGTCAGCCGCCTGCCATCGATCGGGGAGATCACGTCCAAACGACTGCCGGCCGAACTCTCGGCAACGGCACCGGCGATGAAGAGCCGTTGCGCAGAGACAGCCGCTCCACGCAACGCGTCGATTTCGGATTGTAACATGAAGGAGCCCTGTAAAGAACCGGCTGATCGATCGCCACGCTGCCGAGTCCGATCGTACCTCATTCAGCCGGATGAGCCTTTTCTCGCAATCCACCGATAGGTGGATGTCATGCATTGCAACAACTTCATAGGTTGCGGGCACCACTCGGCTGCTCACGACGACAGATTGCCGCCCTCCTCGCATTCGAGACGACATTCCAAGACCATGACCAACAGATCACCTCCGCGCATCCTGCTGATCGGCACCGGCGATACCAAGGCCGACGAGCTCCTGTTCATGCAGCGCTGCATCGGCGGCGCCGGCGGCGAGGCCGTCATGATGGACATCAGCGTGCTCGGCGATCCTCCCTACGCGGCAGCGCACGACAAGCATGCCGTGGCTGCCGCTGCCGACACGACGATCGAAGCGGTGATCGCCAGCGGCGACGAGAACTCGTCGATGACCCTGATGGCACGCGGCGCGGCGCGCCTGACACGACGGTTATGCGACCAAGGTGAGATCGACGCCATGATCGCGATCGGCGGCACCATGGGCACCGACCTGGCGCTCGACGTCGCACTTGCGCTGCCGCTCGGCTTTCCCAAGCTGATCGTCTCGACGATCGCGTTCTCGCATCTGATCCCGCCGGAACGCATCGCGGCCGATCTGATGATGATCCTGTGGGCGGGCGGGCTCTATGGCCTCAACGGCACCTGCACCGCGGTGCTGTCGCAAGGCTGCGGTGCGATCGTCGGCGCAGCCCGCAGCGCGATCAGGCCGCGGCCCGACCGGCCGATCGTGGCGCTGACGTCGCTCGGCAAGAGCTGCCTGAGCTACATGGTCGATCTGAAGCCTCAGCTCGAGGCGCGCGGCTACGAGGTCGTGGTTTTTCATACCACCGGCATGGGTGGCCGCGCGATGGAGTCGATCGCTGCGCATCGCGGATTTGCCGCGGTGCTCGATCTCAGCCTGCAGGAGGTCGCCAATCAGCTGATGGGCTCGGTGGTGAATTCCGGCTCCGATCGGCTGACGAATGCGGGCCGCAACGGCATTCCGCAGATCGTGGCGCCCGGCGCCATCGACATGGTGGACTTCCCCGCCTGGCTGCCGGTGCCGACCGAGCTCGCCGACCGCCCGTTCCACGCGCATAATCGTCTGCTCGCTTCCGCGACGTCGCGTCCCGCCGACCGGCGCCGGATCGCGCGCGCGATCGCGGCCAAGCTCTCTGCGATGAATGCGCCAGTTGCGTTTGTGCTCCCGGCCGGCGGGATCCAGCAATGGGATCAGGACGGCGAGCCGCTGCATGATCCGGAGGGCCTCGACGCCTTCGTCACGGAAATGCGCGGCGCCCTGCATCCGCCGGTCGAGCTGCATGAGATCGAGGACCACATCAACGACAAGGGCTTCGCTGCAAAGGTGCTCGCGATCTTCGATCGCTGGGTTGCCGGCGGCATCATCCCGGCCGGCGTGCCCCACGCGGAGCAGCGATGACCGCCGCCTCGTCACGTGCATTGGTTCTGGATTTCGGCGGGGTGATCTCAAAGACCCTGTTCGAAACCCACGACGCAACGGAGGCCGTGCTCGGCCTTGCCGCGGGCACGCTGACTTGGCGCGGCCCGTTTGCTGAGGACAGCGATCCGCTCTGGTCGGCCATGCAACGTGGCGAGTTGTCCGAGCGCGACTATTGGGCGGCCCGAAGCCGCGAGGTCGGCAGGCTCGTCGGCGAGGACTGGCGCGACATGCAGACCTTCGTGCGCCGCGCGCGCGGCGCCGATCCGGCGCTGGTCATCCGTCCCGAAGCCGAGCGCGCCATTCGCATTGCGAGCCGCGCCGGCTGCAAGCTTGCCATTCTCTCCAACGAGCTCGACCTCTTCTATGGTGAGGACTTTCGGCACCGGCTGCCGCTGCTCGCGCATTTCGACGTCATCATCGATGCCACGCACACGGGGATCCTGAAGCCTGATCGCCGCGCCTACCTGGCGACGTGCGACGCTCTGCGGCTCGCGCCGCAAGCCTGCGTCTTCGTCGACGACCAGCAGCGCAACATCGACGGCGCGGTCGCCTGCGGCTTGTCGACCGTCTGGTTCGATGTCCGGCACCCCGAAAAATCGTATAGTCAGGCCTTGCAGATGCTTGGCCTCGTTTTCGACTGACCACCATCGGAGCACTCCATGCGCGACATCAACTTTCTCATCGAGAACAACGCCCGGCGCATCTGGCACCCGATGGCGCATCCGAAGGAGATGCGGGACCATCCGCCGCGCATCATCGCCAAGGGCGAGGGCGTCCACGTCACCGATATCCATGGCAAGTCGGTGCTCGACGCGGTCGGCGGCCTCTGGAACGTGACGCTGGGCTATAGCTGCGACCCGATCAAGCAGGCGATTGCCGATCAGCTCAGCGAGCTGCCGTATTATTCCGGCTTCCGCGGCGTGTCGACAGGCCCGGCGATCGAGCTTGCCTACGAGCTGACCGAATGGTTCAAGCCCGAAGGCATGACCCGGGCGTTCTTCACCTCGGGCGGCTCCGACTCCGTCGAGACGGCGCTGCGGCTTGCGCGGCAGTACTGGAAGATCAAGGGTCAGCGCGACCGCACCAAGTTCCTGTCGCTCAAAAAGGGCTACCATGGCACGCATTTCGGCGGCGCGTCGGTCAACGGCAACGCCAATTTCCGCCGCAACTACGAGCCGCTGCTGCCGGGCGCCCACCACATCCCCTCGCCCTGGACCTATCGCAATCCGTTCAACGAGACCGATGCGGCCAAGCTCGCGCAGCTCTGTGCCAATGCGCTGGTCGATGAGATCGAATTCCAGGGCGCGGATACCATCGCCGCCTTCATCATGGAGCCCGTGCTGGGCGCCGGCGGCGTGATCGTGCCGCATGACAGCTTCATGGGACTCGTGCGCGAGATCTGCGACCGCACCGGCATCCTGCTGATCTCGGACGAGGTCGTCACCGGATTCGGCCGCACCGGCGCCTGGTCCGGCGCACGGCTCTGGAACGTCAAGCCGGACATGATGACGATCGCGAAGGCGGTCACGTCAGGCTATTTCCCGCTGGGGGCAACCATGATCGGCGACAAGATGGCAGAGGCGTTCGAGAGCGACGAGACCAGCTTCGGCTCGATCGGCCACGGCTACACCTATTCGGGTCACCCGGTGGGTTGCGCCGCCGGCATTGCCGCGCTGGCTGAAACCAAGCGGCTGCAACTCGATGCAAAGGCCGCAGCCTCGGGCATCGTGCTCAACGACGCGCTCGCCGCGCTGAAGCAGAAGCATGACATCGTGGGAGATGTCCGCGGCAAGGGATTGATGGCCGCGCTGGAGCTGGTGGCGGATCGCGCCACGAAGAAGGCGCTCGACAAGAAGACTGTCGGCAGGATCGCCGATGCGATCTACGAGGCCGGCGTGATGGTGCGCGTCTCCGGCAGCAACATCATCCTGTCGCCGCCTCTGATCATCACCGCCGACGATGCGAGAACAATCGCCGCCGCCATCGACCACGGCCTCGCAAGCACCTGAGCGAGAGCGGCCGCGCGCTAGTTCGGCCGCGCCATCAGCGCCACGACGGCGGATCGCGTTTCCACGCCGAGCTTCTCGAAGATGTGGATCAGGTGCGTCTTCACCGTCGCCTGGCCGATCTTCAGACATTCGCCGATCTCGCGATTGGTGCGGCCGCAGCACAGGAGCCGCACCACATCCATCTCGCGGCTGGTCAGACCGTAGCGTTGCCCGTCCTCGGACCCGGCTGGCCGGCCGACAAGGTTGAATTGAAGATACTGATGAATCTTCTGGGCGATGGCCTCAGCCCCCTCAGGAATCCGTGCATCCTTGTTCCATGCGACACTCATGCCGGCGACGATCTGGTCATCACGCCGGAAGAAGAAGTCGACCATATCGACGATCCCGCACTGATCGACGAAGGCGCGGTAGGGCGCCATCTCGTCGGGCTGTTTGCCAGACATCGTCCTGCTCAGCCGCGCGACCGCAAGAGCTCCCGCGTGACGCGGATGCTGCGGATCGAACTCGCTCATGCCCTCGAGATACTGCCGGTGAAACGGCTCCGGAATGCCCGACAACAGGAAGCGCTGGAGATTGTACCCTCCGTCGATCTCATAAAATGCTGTCGCCGATCCGTCCAATATGGACTGGGCGAAGTGCACGGCTTCGCTGGTTGCCGCGTCCGAGCGGCCCAAAAGCATCAGCATGGCCTCCCCTCCTCGATTTCACTCCATTCGGGACATCTGCCGTGTCCTCGCGCTGATGACGCTGAGACAGGCACCACACTTAGTCAAGCAATTTCCGGACCACGCCGATCATTTCGCGCCGGCCCCCTGAGCCGACGAATCCGGGTCTCAACCAATCGGTTGATTGACTGGCCAACATCCATGTCTTTCCAGCGGGTGCATAGTCCGGTTCGTGTTGCACGACGGCGCGGACGGCCGATGCATGTCCACGAACGGGCTTTCGTCGAAGGGCTCCTGGAAAAGGACACATGGCAACGCCAGCGCGGAATAGTCTGGGCCCTTCTCCACGTTTCAAACAGCAGGCATGACTGGGCTGTCTCGCGGCGACCTGGGCCCGAGCTCTGCGATCAGTCGACCTCATACTCCAGCTGGAGCCGAGCAGGCTCGCGTGCGCCGAGCTGATATCGCGCGATTGCACGGCCCGCTTGTCTCAGGGCAGCTCGGCAGCACGGTGGCACGCAACGTAATGATGTGATCCGATTGCATCCAGAACGGGGAGACGCTGCGTGCATTCGTCGATCGCCATCGGGCAGCGCTGCGCGAAACGGCAGCCGGGCGGCGGATCGACCGGGCTCGGCGGATCGCCCTTGACGAGATAGCGGCGCTTGAGGTCCTCACGCATCGGGCCGGGCGGCGCGGCGGCCGCAATCAGCGACCACGTATAGGGATGACGGGGCGCGGCGAAGATGTCGGCCGCCGGCGCCTGCTCGACGATCTTGCCGAGATACATCACCGCGACCTCATCGCAGAATTTCTGGATCACGCCGAGATCGTGCGAGATGAAGATGTAAGTGAGATCGCGCTCGCGCTGCAGCCGCTTCAACAGATTGAGGATCTGCGCCTGGATCGCCACGTCGAGCGCGGACACCGCCTCGTCGCAGACGATCAGGTCGGGCTCTGGCGCCATCGCCCGAGCGATGCACAAACGCTGGCGCTGGCCGCCGGAAAACTGATGCGGAAACAGGTCGGCGGCTTGCGGCGGCAATCCAACCTCGGCCAGCAGCCTGCGCACCCGCTCGTCGCGCTCGCTGCGCGTCCCGATTCCGAGCAGGTCGAGGGGCTCGCGGATCTGATCGCCCGCGCGGCGGCGCGGATTGAGCGCCGAGAACGGGTCCTGGAACACGATCTGCAGATGCCGCCGCACCTCGCGCAGCGGCTGGCCGGTGAGGCCCGCAATGTCGCGGTTGCCGAACACGATCTGGCCGGATGTCGCCGGCACCAGCCGCATCACGGCCTGCGCGGTGGTCGACTTGCCCGAGCCGCTCTCGCCGACGATGCCGAAGGTGGTGCCGCGGCGAACGCGAAAGCTGACGCCGTCGACCGCGTGCACGAAGGACGGCTTGCCATGGCGGCGGCCGGCCGGAAAATGCACGACGAGGTCGTTGACGTCGAGCAGCACCTCTTGGGCGCCTGTCCCGCGGATGGCTTCCGCCATGCTCATGCCGCGATCTCCGTCCTGCGCCAACACGACACGGCGTGCCCCGGGGCAATCGGCTCGAGCGCAGGCTGCAGCTTCGCACGGCAGATGTCGCGGGCCTGCGCGCATCTTGCGAGAAAGGCGCAATCGGCACCGCGCGCGCCGAGTGGCGGCACCATGCCGGGGATCTCGCCGAGATCGACCCAGGGCCGCGGCGGCTCGCCAAGGGCGAGGTGCGGAACACAGTTCAGCAGACCCCGCGTATAGGGATGACGCGGCGCTGTCGCGATCGCGTCCGCGGCCCCCGCCTCGATGCAGCGTCCGGCATAGAGCACCAGCATCTCGTCCGCGAGCTCTGCGACCGCGCCGAGATCGTGGGTGATCAGCAGGATCGCCGTGCCGGTGCTGCGTTGCAGCTCGGCCAGCAGGTCGAAGATCTGCGCCTGCACGGTGACGTCGAGCGCGGTGGTCGGCTCATCGGCGATCAAGAGCTTCGGCCGCCCGGCCAGCGCCATTGCGATCATCACGCGCTGGCGCATGCCTCCCGAGAGCTGGTGAGGATAGGCATCGATCCGCTGCCCGGCCGCCGGAATCTGCACGGCGCGGAGCAGCTCGATGGCGCGCGAGCGCGCCGCCGCGCGATCGAGCCCCTGGTGCCAGCGCAGCACCTCTCCGATCTGATCACCCACGGTGAACAGCGGATTGAGCGCCGTCATCGGCTCCTGGAAGATCATCGACATAGCGCTGCCGCGCAAGCCCCGCATCTCCTTCGGCGGCAAGGCCAGGACGTCCCTGCCCTCCAGCACGATGCGGCCGGAGGTGATGACGAAATCCTCCGGCAGCAGCCGCATCAGGGCCAGCGCCGTCATGCTCTTCCCGCAGCCGGATTCACCGACCAGCGCCAGGGTCCGCCCCGGTGCGACCGTGAACGACAGGTTCTCGATCACCGGGACGAGGCGGCCGGCCCCGTTGCGCATGCTGACGTTGAGATCATCCACTTCGAGCAGCGCACTCATCACGACCTCCGCCGCAGACGCGGATTGATCGCGTCGTTGAGACCGTCGCCGACCAGGCTGATCGCGAGCACCGCAAGGAAGATCGCCGCTCCCGGGAACATCACCGCCCACCAGGCATCGAGAATGTAGTTGCGGTTCTGGCCCAGCATCAGTCCCCAGCTCATGACGTTCGGGTCGCCCAGACCCAGGAAGCTCAGCCCGCCCTCGAACAGGATCGCGACACCGATCGCCAGCGTCGCCGACACGATCACCGCGGGCAGCGCATTGGGCAGCAGCACGCGCAGGATCAGGTTCGCGTTGGAGGCGCCCGCCGCGCGCGACGCCTTGACGAAATCGAGATCGCGCAGCCGCATGAACTCCGCCCGCGTCAGCCGCGCCACCGAGGTCCAGCTCACGCCGCCGATCGCAAGCGTGATCGTGGTCAGCTTCGGCCCGAACAGTGTTACCAGCACCATCGCGAACAGCAATGGCGGCAGGATCTGGAAGAACTCGGTGATCTTGACCATGGTGGCATCGATGGCGCCGCCGAAAAAGCCGCCGACCGCGCCGATCACGAGTCCGATTGCGATCGTGATGAGGGCTGCGACGGCACCGACCGCGAGCGTCGCGCGCCCTCCATGAATCAGCCCGGCCAGGACATCGCGGCCGAGATAGTCGGTGCCGAACCAGGCATCGGCATCGGGCGGCATGAACGGCGCGCCGACGAGATCGAGTGGATCGACCGGATAGAGCGACGGCCCGACCACGGCCACCAGGATGATCAGGACCAGCATGCAGGCGCCGGCGACGCCGGACCGGCTCTTCATGAACTGCCGCAGCGCCAGGCGGCCCGGCGACGCGGCGGTTCGCGCGGGCAGATCGGCCGGCAACGTCGACACCTGCGAGGTGCTCTCGATCACCGTCATCGCCGTCCTGTCCGAATTCGCGGGTCAACGAGGCGGTAGACCACGTCAGTCAGAATGTTGGCGGTCATCACCATCAGCGCAGAGAAGAACAGCACCGCCATCAGGGTCGGATAGTCGCGACGCAGGATGGAATCGAACACCAGCCGGCCCATGCCGGGCCAGCTGAACACGGTCTCGACCAGCACGGCGCCGGCGAACAGATTGCCGAACTGATGGCCGGCGACGGTCACGATCGGGATCAGCGTATTGCGCAGCGCGTGCTTGCCGACCACCAGCCATTCCGGGAGCCCCTTGGCGCGGGCGGTCCTGACATAGTCGGCGGACAGTGCCTCGATCATGTTGACGCGCGCCAGCCGGCTGTATTGGGCGATGAACACGAGTGCGAGCGTCAGCGACGGCAACACCAGATGGCGGCCGACATCGAGCGCGTAGGCGAAGCCCTGCTTGGGATTCACCACGTCCGTCATGCCGACAACCGGAAGGATCGGCCATACCGAGCCGAACAGCAGCAGCAACATCAGCCCGGTCCAGAAGATCGGCGCGGCATAGCCCGCCAGCGACACCACGGTGACGGCGTGGCTGAACAGGCCGTTCGGCCGCCGCGCGCTGACCACACCGAGCAAGGTGCCGACCGCGAGCGCACCGGACAAGGCGCACAGGGTCAGATAGAGCGTCGCCGGCAGCCGCTGCAGGATCAGGCCGAGCACGGGCTGGTTGAAATAGTAGGAGTAGCCGAAGTCGCCCATCGCGACGTTGCCGAGATAGATCGAGATCTGCTGCAACAGGCTCTGGTCGAGGCCGTATTTGGCCCGCAGTGCCGCGACGACCTCCGCCGATGCGCCGCCCATCTCGCCGGCGATCACCTGGACGGGATCGCCGGGAGCAAGATGGATCAGGCAGAAGTTGAGCACCAGCACGGCGATCAGCAGCGCGACAGCATTGATGATCTGCCGGGCCAGATGGGTGGCGAATGCCATGGTGCAGCAAGTCTCCTCGTGGCTCTCACGAAACCGGGGATAGCTCCGCCTCAGGTCTTCGGCGGCGTTTCCCAGTAGAGCTCGTCGAGCGGCGACATCATGCCCCAGATCGAGTTCGGGAGATTGCCGAGCCCCTTGGCGAAGGCATTGTAGTACGGGCTGACGTTGATGAAGTAGATCGGCACATCCGAGACGACGATCTTCTGGAACTCCGAGTACAGCGCCTTGCGCTTCTCGGGCGAGGTTTCGACCGCCGCCGCCTGCAACAGCTCGTCCACCTTGGGATTGGAGTATTGCTGCGTGTTCGACCAGATGACGCCCTTGCGGATGTTCGACGTCAGATAGGTGCGGTTGACGCCGATCACCGGGTCACCCCAGTTGTAGACGGTGTCCATGGTGAGGTCGAAATCGAAGTTCGAGACGCGCTGCGCCCAGGTCGGGAAATCCGGCGCGGCGCGCACCTCGAGATTGATGCCGACCCGCTTGAGCTGCGAGCGCAGGTACTCGGCGACGTTGCGCTGTTGCTCGTCGCCGCCCGGAATGTAGTCGATGGTCAGCGAGAAACGCGAGCCGTCCGCCCCCTTGGCGTAGCCGGCAGCATCCAGCAGCGCGGCCGATTTGGCGTAGTCGACCTTGTAGGGTTCGACGGCGGCTTCGGCGAGCGGCGAATCCGGTGCGATTGGCCCCAGCGACGGCGTGGCCTTGCCGCCCATCAGCTTGGAGACGATGAAGTCGCGATTGGCCGCATAGGCGATGGCCTGGCGCACGCGGACATCATCGAGCGGCTTCTTTTTGGTATTGAAGGCAAGCCAGTTGAGCGGGCCGACGCCCGCCATGCCCTTGTCGGTCACGACAAGGTTCGGCGACTTTTGCAGACGATCGATGTCGCGCGCGCCTGCGATGAAGGGAAACGCGTTGAAATCGCCGCGTTCCAGCGAGACGACGGCCGCATTCTGATCCGACACCAGCCTGACCACGATCTTGTCGAGCTTGGGCCGGCCAGGGATGAAGAACTTGTCGAATTTCTCCAGCGTGTAGTATTCGCCCTGCTTGTACTCGGTCAGCTTGAACGGGCCGGACCCGATCGGCTTCAGATTGGCCGGATGCGTCTTGAGGTCCTGGCCGTCGCCATAGATGTGCTTGGGAAGGATCGGCATCAGCGCCGGCGACATCGCCAGGAGCAGCGACGGGCTCGGGTTTTTCAGACGGAGGATGGCGGTCGCGGGATCAGGCGTCTCGACCTTGTCGACCGCCGCCAGCATCGTCTGGAACGGATGGTTGGCCTTGATGGCCATGATCGAAAATGCGACGTCCTCGGACGTCACGGGGTGGCCGTCGTGGAAGACGGCGTCCTTCACCAAGTGAAGCGTGACTGAAAGCCCGTCAGCCGCGACCTCCCAGGACTGCGCCAGATAAGGTTGCGGATTCCACTTGTCGTCATAGCGCAGCGGGCTCGCGAAGATCTGGGCGGTCGGCATGGCCGTCGCCATGCCCGACTGCACGGCGCCGTTGAAATGCCGCGGCACCTGCGTGGTCGCGACCACCAAGGTGTTGCCGCCGGATGACTGCGCCTGCGCCGCGGGGGATGCGGCCGTGGCCGCGACGAGACCGAGAGCTCCGAGCACAAAATGTCGTCTGATCAACATGGCTATCCCGCTTCCTGATTCACGACCGGGTGGATGATGAGAAACTGGCGTGGTGGTCCAATGGGCTCTGATGTCATTGCGTCACGCTGCGGTAGACAGGGCATGGTCGAGGATCGCGTCGAGCTCCTGATCCGATGGCAGATCCGCGGTCCCCACGCCGGCGAGCGTGATCGTCTCCGACGCGGTCGCCGGACCATCCTCGGCCGGCGTCAGCGACCAGTTGCGCGACACCAGTTGGAACACCTGCGCGCGGCCGTCGCCGTCGACCCGGCAAATTCCCTTCAGCCGCAGCAATTCGCGCGGCAGGGCGCCCACCGCGGCGGCCAGCCTGTCGCGATTGAAACGTCCGGCCCGCTGATAGGTCCAGCGACGGAAGTCGTTCTCGTGGTCGACCGTCTCCGCGACCAGATCGGCGCGGAAACGCGCCGCCCGCCCCCGCCCGAAGACCGCCTGATGCACAGGCGTCAGGGTCGACAATTGTTCGATCGGCACATTCGGCCGGATGGCGCCGATGGCGGCGCACGCCGCCTTGCGCTGGCTCTCGCTGGCCAGATCGCATCTGCTCAGCAGCACCACGTCGCATTTGGCGAACTGATTGCGGATGGTCTCGCCGATGTGCCGGTCCTCGCACTGCACCGTGATGCGGGTTGCATCGGCCAGCACGACGACGCCGTCGAGCTGCAGCGACGGCTCGACCAGCGCGATCTCCGCGATGCGCCAGGGATCGCCGACGCCGCTGGCCTCGATCACCACGCGATCGAAGCGCCCGATATCGTCGAGCAGCCGCGCCAGCGTATCGAGAAAGCCCGTCCCGATGCTGCAGCAGACGCAGCCATTGGTGAGCGACATCGTCGTGCCGTCGTGGCTGCGGATCAGCGCGGCATCAACATTGATCTCGCCGAAATCGTTCACCAGCACGGCGCAGCGCTCGGTGCTAGCCGACAGCAGACGGTTGAGCAGCGTCGTCTTTCCGGCGCCGAGAAAGCCGCCGATCACGGTGAACGGAATGGGCGCGGATGCCGTCATGCGCGCGGCGCTTCCTTGACGATGCCGCCGACGACAGTGCCCCAGACCGCAACGTCCTTCAATGTCTCCGGCGTGACCGTCAATGGATCCTGCTCCAGGACCGCGAAGTCCGCGTACTTGCCGGTCTCGATACTGCCGATGAGATGATCGAGCTTGAGCGTGTAGGCTGCGCCGATCGTGATGGCACTCAGCGCCTGCTCCACGCTCAGCGCCTCGGTCTCGGCACCGAGCTTGCGGCCCGACGAGGAGACGCGGTTCACGGCGCACCACGCGGTGAACAGCGGCGACAGCGGTGTGACCGGCGCATCTGAGTGGATCGAGTAGGGAACGCCGATCCGCTGTGCCGTGCCTGTCGCATCGAGGCGGTTCGCCCGCTCTGGTCCCATCGTCAGCTCGTAGTGGGAATCGCCCCAGTAGAAGACGTGATTGGCAAACAGGTTGACGCAAAGACCGAGCGCCTTCATGCGGCGGAACTGCGCGGCGTCGGCCATCTGGCAGTGCTGCAGCGTGTGGCGATGATCCAGCCGCGGGTGAGCGGTCTGCGCCTTTTCCACGGCGTCCAGCGCAAGCTCGGTCGCCTCGTCGCCATTGGTGTGGATGTGAAGCTGGATGCCGGCCTTGTGGTAGAGCTCGACCAGGCGCGGCAGCTCCTCCGGCGCGATGTACCAGAGGCCGTTCGGCGCGCCGTTGTGATATCCAGGCCACCGTAGGCGGGCCGTGAAGCCCTGGATCGACCCGTCGACGACCAGCTTGACAATGCCGTAATGCAGCTTGTCGTTGCCGGACTCGCGCAGCGCCGCGATCTTTTCGATGGCCTTGTCCGGAGGATGCGTGGCCGAGGCCAGCGCCGGTACCAGGCGCACACCGAACTCCGCCTGCTGCGTCGCGGAGCGATAAAGGTCCAACGTGTTGTCGGTGAGATCGTTGTGCAGATCGGTGATCGTGGTGACGCCCTGCACGCAGGCCGATGACGCGTAGCGCTGCACGTCGGACATGGTCAGCAGCTCCGACAGCGGATTGCCCACCAAGCGGAACGCCCGCAGCCGGGCTGCGATACCCTGCAGTTCGCCGCTGGCCAGACCGCCGGCTCCGGCGACGACACCGGAGATGTCGGTGGCATGCAGAAGCTGCGTGCGCTCCAGCACCAGCGTGTTGACCACACTGATATGGAAGCTGGCGTGGATCACCATGATCGGCCGCGTCGTCGAGACCCGGTCCAGTGCTTCGCGCGTCAGCTTCTCACCACCGATATGCAGCGGATCGAAACCCCATGCGAACAGCGTTGCGTTCGGATCAGCCATCCCGGCTTCGGCCTCGCGGAGGCGTGCCACGATCGCATCGATGTTGGGAACGCCGGCGACCGCCCTGCCCTCCGGCGAGCGCCGTTCGAAGGCCCCGACATAGGGCAGCGACCACATCATGCCTTCCATGATGTGGCTGTGGCCCTCGACGAACCCAGGTAACAGCACCTTGTCGCGGAAGCGCGTGTCGATCCGACCATCAGGAGCGAATTGCGCGATCTCCGCTTCACTGCCAACGGCAACGATCCGCCCCTCCCGCACCGCAACGTGCGTCGCAAACGGGCGTGACGGATTCATCGTCACGATCCTGCGGGCCGCGTAGACGACGGTATCTGAGCTCACCGCGAACTCCCTCAACTTCCCAAGCCGTTGTCGAAACCTGCGGTGTCGGATGGGTCCAGGCCAGCGCCAGATGCCATGCACAAATGGAGCCAGCCCATGCGAGCCACGCCCGCAATCATTCCGCTATGGCGCGGTTTTTGCTTTAGTTTGAGCGCCTCACGGCTTTCAGGACCAAATACCTCGATGGCAAAATTCGCGCCCCTGCTGCGATCCCCAGCGACCGGACCGGCTGTTCCGATCCATGACGTGCTGTTCTGGATCTCGCTGTTCGACGGCCTGGACCGCGGCGGCACCTTCCTGCAGCTTCAGATCCGGCAGATGATCGTGACCGCGATCGAGGACGGCCGTCTGCCGCTCGGCGTCCGCATGCCGTCGAGCCGCGATCTCGCAGCCCTCCTGAAGGTATCGCGCAACACCATCGTCATCGCCTATGAGCAGCTGGTCGACCAGAACTTCCTGGTGTCGCGCGAGCGCAGCGGCTACTTCGTGGCCGGCCTGCCCAAGCACATCGGCGAAGCCCGGCAGCCTGCGACGGAGGTCTACAGCCGGCGCTGGACCGAGCGGTTCGCGCTGCAGCCGTCGGCGCTTCGCAACATCGTCAAGCCGCTCGACTGGCAGACCTATCCCTATCCCTTCATCTTCGGGCAGTTCGACCCGAGCCTGTTTCCGACCAACGACTGGCGCGAGAGCGCGCGCGCGGCGCTCAGCGTCCCCGAGATCAACAACTGGGCGCGCGACATGATCGACGGCGACGATCCGGCGCTGATCGAACAATTGCAGCGGCAGGTGCTGCCGCGCCGCGGCATTCGCGCCCGTGCCGACGAGATCATGCTCACGATCGGAGCACAGCACGCCCTCTATTTGATTGCGAAGCTGTTCCTGCAGCCCGACACCCCGATCGGCATCGAAGATCCCGGCTATCCCGACGCACGCAACATCTTCGGCATGATGACGTCGCAGGTTGTGCCGCTTCGGCTGGACGATCAGGGCCTGGTCCCTGACGAGGCGTTCGCGCGCTGCGCGCTGGCCTATGTCACGGCGAGCCACCAATGCCCGACCACGACCGCGATGTCGCGGGCGCGGCGCGAGGAGATTCTCCAGGTCGCTCGCGAGCGCGACATCGTCCTGATCGAGGATGATTATGAAAGCGATCTGATGCCGGAGGGCAGCAGCCTGCCGCCGCTGATGAGCCTGGACCGCGACCAGAGCGTGCTCTACGTCGGCAGCCTGTCGAAGGCCTTGGCCCCCGGCCTGCGGCTCGGCTACGTCGTGGCGCCTGCGCCCGTCATCCGCGAGTTGCGCGCGTTGCGCCGGCTGATGCTGCGCCATCCGCCGCTGAACAACCAGCGCGTCGCGGCCTTGTTCATCGGTCTCGGGCACTACCGCTCCCATCTGCAGCAGGTCGGCCGCGTGCTGCTCGAACGCGCCACCCTGCTCGACGCGCTGTTGCCGCAGGCGCTGCCGGGCTGCACCTGGTCGCGCGGCCCGGGCAGCACCAGCTACTGGATCACCTGCCCTGCGGGAACGGATACGATCAAGCTGTCAGAGGTCGCACGCGCCGAAGGCGTGGTCATCGAGCCCGGCGACGTGTTCTCGATCAACCCGGAGGCGACGCGCAACTGCTTCCGTCTCGGCTTCTCCTCGATCCGCACGGACCGGATCGCGCCGGGAATTGCCAAGCTGGGCCAGATCTTCACGCGGTACATGTCGTCGCAAACGACCTGAGCGGCTACAGCAGGTCGCTCAGCCCCTTGAGCGCACTACCGAGTGCGACCACCGCGAGACTTGCGATCGACACCCGACGATGCAGCGTGTCGCTGCCGCGATGAAAGCCGAGATCGCCGAGCCAGGTGCCGACCAGCATCACGGGAACGCCGAGCGCGGTCAGGACCGCAATGTGCAGGTCCAGGAGATCGAACCAGGCGAGGCTGGCGGTCGCAACGATAGAGGAGACCAGGAAGAACACCATCATCGACGCGCGGGCGGCAACCCGGTCGAATGCGCCCGCGTTGTAATAGACGATCACAGGTGGCCCGGGCATGCCTGCAAGGCCGTTGAACAGACCGGCGGCGAGGCCGACCAGCGCCGTGATCCAGCGCGCTGGCGCCGCCGCCAGCCGAAACCCCGCATTGAGCAGCACGACCGCGCCGACGGTGATCAGCGCGATGACAACGCGTGCCACTGAGGCGGATACCAGACTCAGGACCAGCACACCGGTCGGTGAGCCGATCAGGCCTCCGAGAGTCAGCCAGCGCAGAGACGACCAGTCGCAGACCCGCGAGGCGCGCGGCAGATCGCCGAGCCCGATCAGAAGCTGCAGACAGACCGCAACCGGCACCGATTGCGTCGGCGGCATGAACAGACCGAGCAGCGGCACGGCCGTCAGCGCAAAACCGAATCCCGTGAAGCCGCGCACGAGCGCCGCGGCAAAGATCGACAGCGCCGCAGCGAGTACCAGGGCCGGGCTCGGCAGCGATGTGGCGGCGATGTCATGGACCGCGACGGCCAGTTCCTGCAGGGCCATCGTCAGCGTGGGGCGTGAGAGCACAAAGGCGGCATCATCCGGCCAGTCAGCAACTCCGCCATGGTGATGAAAGGGCCAGCCGGCGCCCTACCATCGGGCCAGTTCTGGCCGCAGAGGTCGCGCGCTCTGGTTCTAGGGCCTCCAGCCGATCGCGTGGCACATGCGAGCCAAGCTCCAGCCGCGGCGCGATGCGCAAGGACATGACATGGCCGATCTCGAAACCGTCCGCAGCGAACTGCTCGATAATCTGTTCGCCGCCTTCAACCGGCACGATGGCGCAGGCGTGATGGCCCGCATGACCGACGACATCGTGTTCGACGCGGCCGCAGGGCCCGACAGCTGCGGCCGTCGCATCAGCGGCGCAGCCGATGTACGCGCCGCGTTCGAAGCGACCTGGGGCGGCATGCCCGACGTCAGCTGGGAGTGCACGCGCCATACGGTGTTCGGCGATCGGGCCCTGTCCGAATGGATCTTCCGTGGAACTGCACCGGACGGCCGGCGCATCGAGGTGCAGGGCTGCGACCTGTTCGGCTTCCGCGGCGACAAAATCTGTACGAAGAGCGCCTTCCGCAAGGACCGCCCGCCGCAGCCGGCCACGAGCGCGAGTGCCGCGCGATGAACATGCATGCTTTGCCCACGGCTGCGTATGATCCCCATTACGACCCGCTGGTCGCCGACGGCCCGGGTCGCAACCGCGACTACGCTCCGACCTACTGGATCGCAACGGCTGGCACCCCTCCGGAGAGCGACGGTCCGATCACGACCGACACGACGGCCGATGTCGCCATCATCGGCTCGGGCTATACCGGTCTTGCCTGCGCGATCTTCCTGGCGCGCGAGCACGGCATCAAGGCGATCGTGCTCGAGGCCAACCGCGTGGCCTGGGGCTGCAGCACGCGCAATGGCGGCCAGGCACAGAATGCCTCGGGCCGCCTGACGCGCTCGCAATGGATCGAGCGCTGGGGGCTCGACGTCGCCAAGCGCATGCATGCCGAGGTGTCCGAAGGGTTCGAGGCCTTCGAGGAGCTGGTGCGATCGAGCCCTGTCGATGTCGAGCCGCAGCGCGGTGGGCACCTCTACGTCGCTCACCGCCAGCGCAATCTCGATAAGATCGCGGCGGAGTCGAAGGTGCTGAATGACGTGTTCGGCTACGCCTCGCGCGTCATCTCGCGCGAGGAATTGGCAAGCGACTTCGTCAACGAGGCCGAGGCCGTCGGCGCGGTGCACGAGCCGCTCGGAACCGGCGTGCATCCGGCCAAGCTCGCCTTCGGCTATTTGCAGATGGCGCGCGCGCTCGGCGTGCGGGTTCATACCGCAAGCCCCGTGACACGCATCGAGCAGTCCAACGGCAGATTCGTTCTGCATACGCCCGGCGGCGCCGTCAGCGTGAACGGCGTCGGCATCGCCACGGGGGCCTATACGTCGCTCGGGCTGACGCCGGAATTGTCGGGCCGCTGCATGCCGATCCTATCGAACTCGCTGGTGACCCGCCCGCTCACGGCCGCCGAACGCGCTGCGACCGGCTTCAAGACGCGGCAGGTGATCACGGACACGCGCACCTTGCGCTTCTACTACCGGCTGCTGCCGGACGACCGGGTTCAGATCGGCAGCCGAAGCGCCATCACCGGCGCCGATGCCACGCATGACCGGCACCTCCAGCTCCTGATCGACGGCCTGCACCGCAAGTTTCCCGCACTCACGGGCATCGAGATCGATTACTCCTGGTGGGGCTGGGTCGATGTCAGCCACGACATGATGCCGCGCATCGTGCGTCCCGATCCCAAGGCGAAGCTGGTCTATGCGCTCGGCTATGGCGGCAACGGCGTATCCTATTCGGCGCAGGCTGGCCGCCGCATGGCGCAGATGCTGGCGGGCCAATCGTTCAAGGGACAGGACCTGCCGATCTTCACCTCGCCGCTGCCGACGCATCCCTTCGCGCCGTTCCGACGCATCGGCCAGCGCCTGCTCTATCGCTGGTATCACCTGCGCGACGAAGCAAGTTGAGCCTCTCAAGCTTGATGCAACATCGATCAAGCGAGCTTGCGAGCAGAATTGACAGCTTTCATGGCACAGAGGCCTGCCTGATCTCCACGCGGATCGGTGTCGGATCGAAACCGTTGCAGGGATTGTTGACCTGCGGACAATTCGAGATCACAAACAACACGTCCATCTCCGCAGTGACGTCGACGTAGTTGCCGGCCGCCGAGGGGCCGTCCAGCACGGTGAAATTGCCGTTTGGGTCGATCGGCACGTTCATGAAGAAGTTCAGGTTGGAGACGATGTCGCGCTTGGTCAGGCCGTAGCGCGACAGCTCCAGGATGAAGTTCTCCCGACAGGCGTGCAGGTAGCGGGTCGCCTCGCCGAAGCGCACGGCATTGCTCTCGCACGAACAGCAGCCCGCCGAGGTGTCATGGCGGCCGCAGGTGTCGGCAGTGATCCGCGCCATCACCCGGCCGCGGTTGGAGATCAGCCGCGTCCCGAGCTCGAGATAGGCCGAGCCCTGGACGCGCAACGTGTCCTGTGCGCTGTAGCGCTCCGCGGTGTCGTCGGCGACATACATCAGCGCGTCCACCGCCTGCTCGCCCTCGCTGTCGATGATACGCAGCGTCTGGCCCTTGTTCAGCACCCGTGACCAGGGCTGCTCGGCGGGAATGTCGAAGACATAGACGATGCGGTCCGGATCGGTCGGCGACATGAGCGCTCCTCAGGCGAACAGCTGATCGGTGAAGGCGTAGGCGCGCGACGCTTCCGCTGATGCCGTGCGGCAGACGTCATCGGCCGCGGGCGGCGGCAGCCGATGCTGGATCAGGGTGATCGGCGCGCTCGCCACCGGCCGTGCCGGATCGAGCGGATGGGCGCAGTTGGAGACCGCGACGATCAGGTTCATCTCGGCGCGCAGATCGACGAAATCACCGGGTCGCTTGCGCGCGGCGTGCCAGACGAACCGCCCGGTCACGTCCGTCGTCACGGGCGCAAAGAAGGTCACGCAGGGCGGGATGTCGCGCACGCCCAGTCCGATCTTGGCAGCGGCGGAGATGAAGTTCGCCTGCGTGTTGCGCGTCACCTCGCCATAGGCCGCGAGCGTCGAGTCCGCGGTCGAGCCGCCGACCAGAAGATCGTGCGCACCTGAGGTATCCTCGATCACCGACAGCAGCACACGTCCCATGTCCGACAGGATCATCCGGCCCTTCGACAGCGCTGCGCTCCATTGCACCTTCACCGTGTCGGCACAGTTGATCCGTTCGCTCGGATCCTCGGCGCGCCATGCCAGCAACGATGCGCTCGAGCGCCCGTGATCATCGATGATGCGCAACGCCTCGCCGCGCGACAGCCGCACCGTCGTGTGCCAGCCGGACGGCACCCGCTCGCTCCGGACGATCGCGCCCTCCGCGATCGGCGCGGCATCCAGCGCCGTCGGCGGCGGCAGCTGCTTCAGCTCCTGCCCGGCCGCACGCAACTCCTCATAGCGGCGGCGGTTGGCGGCGGCACGCTCCGCCTTGCTCTCTGCGCTCATGCTGATGTCACCGTGAAATGCGCCTCGACCGGCTGCCCCGCCTTGCCGTTGATCGGCAGGATGTCCTGCGGACAGGCCGAGAACGCGATCACCAGGTCCATCTCCGCGCGCAAGCGCACATGGCCGCCGGGAACGGGGCGCGGCGGCGCGGCAAAGCCGAGCGTGCCCTCGGCATCCCACGGAATGTTCATGAACAGGTTGAGCGGGCTCGGCACCTCCGGCGGCGTCAAGCCAAGCTCCGCCATGCCGGCAAACAGATTGTCGGTGCAATTGTCGTGGTGGCCCTCGTGTCCGAGGAACGCGTAGCGATGGCGGTCGCAGGCCGCGATCAGCGTGTCGTGGATGCCGCCCGAGGTGTCCTCGACCAAGGTCAGGATCGGCCGGCGCATATTGGTGCGGAGCACGTCGCCCGGCCGTGGCACCAGATGCAGCGAATGTGCCCGCGTGTGCTCATTCGACATGAACTCGGAGAGGTCGGCGCGGTTGAAGGCCCAGGTGTCGACCACCTGCTCGCCATGGGTGTTGATCACGGTGACCACCTGGCCTGCCCTGACGAAGGCCGCCTTGCCGCGCCGTGCCGGAATCTCGATCGGATCCATTGACCTCTCCCTCAGGGCTTGTAGGCGACCATGTCGATCTCGACGATGCCGCCGCGCGCCAGGTCGCAGACACCGATCGTGGTCCGGCCCGGCCGGTGCGCATCGTCGAAATGGCTCGAAAAGATTGCGTTCATCGGCGCGTAGTCGCGCTTGAAGTCGGTCAGGTAGATGCGGGCAAACACGACGTTCGCGAAGCTCATGCCGCAGCCCTTCAGCACGCGCGCGAGATTGTCCATCACCTTGCGGGTCTGCGCCTCGATGCCATCGGGCAGCGGCAGCGCGTCGTCGTCGGGATCGGTCGCGAGCTGGCCAGTGACGAACAGGAACGGCCCAGCCTGCACGGCATGGCTGTAGGGCGTGACCGGCTTCGGCGCATCCGGGAGCAGATGATAGATCGGATCCATGGCGTGTCTCTCCTCGTGTCGTTTCTGGTTCATCCGGCGGCATAGCGCTGGATGAACTGGCGCGCGCGCTCGGTATCCGGGTTGACGAAGAAGCGCTCCGGCGGCCCGGTCTCGACGACGCGGCCGCGATCCATAAACAGAATGCGGGTCGCAGCGTCGCGCGCAAAGCCCATCTCGTGGGTCACGATCACCATCGTCCGCCCCTCACGCGCGAGCTCGCGCATCACCACCAGCACCTCGCCGACCAGCTCCGGATCGAGCGCGCTGGTCGGCTCGTCGAACAAGAGAACATCCGGCTTCATCGCCAGCGCCCGCGCAATTCCGACGCGCTGCTTCTGGCCGCCGGACAGCCGCGCCGGGAACACATCGCATTTGTCGGAGAGCCCGACCTTGGCAAGCAGCGCCATCGCCTCCTCGCGCACCTCGGCCACGGGGCGCTTCTGCACCTGCACCGGCGCCTCCGTGAGATTCTGAAGGACGGTCAAATGCGGCCACAGCGCGAAATGCTGAAACACCATGCCGATCCGCGTGCGAACTCGCGACAGCTCGCGATCGGACATCACGACACCGCCATTGTTGATGCCGATGCGGTCGCCATTGAGATAGATCTGTCCGGCGTCGGGCCGCTCCAGCCAGTTGATGCAACGAAGCAGGGTCGACTTGCCGGAACCGGACGGGCCGAGCACGCAGACCGTCTCGCCACGCGTCACCGTGAAGCTGATGTCGGAGAGCACCTCCAATTCGCCAAAGCGCTTGGAGATGCCGGCGACGTCGAGCACGGCCATGTCGTCGGTCATCCCAGGTTCCTTTCAGCGCCGCGCCGCCGCCAGCCGGTCGATGCCGCTGACGGCGGCTTCGATCACCAGGCAGAGGCCCCAATAGAGGACCACGGCGGTGATGAAGGCGGCGAACGGCACGTAGTGGCGCGACTGGATCGAGCTTGCGGCATGCGTCAGCTCGGGCAACGCAATGATGGTGAGAAAGGCGCTGTCCTTGACGATCTGGATCATCTGGTTGCCGATGACGGGCCCTGCCGCGAGCAGCAGCGGCGGCAGGATGATACGGCGGAACAATCGCGCCCCGGAGAAGCCGAAGGCGACACCGGCCTCAAGCGGCTCGCGCGGCTGTGCCGCCCAGGCGCCACGCAGGATCTCAGCAAGGTAAGCGGCGTGATAGACCGTCAGCGCCACCAGCCCGGAGCTCCAGTTGTCGAGCCGGATGCCGAACGAGGGCAAGCCATAGTAGACGATATAAGCGAACAGCAGGAACGGCACGCAGCGCATGCCGTCGACGAACACGCGCACGGTGAGCGCCAGCCAGCGCCGCTGCGACATCAGCGCCGGCGTCAGCACGAACGCGATCACGAGGCCTGCGATGGCCGACAGCACCGACAGGATCGTGGTATTGCCGAGCCCGCTCAGCAGCAGATCCCGCTCGCTCCAGACGATGGCGAAATCCCGGATCATGCCGCCTCGCTTGCGCGCTGGCGCTTCTCGATGAAGCGCTGCAGGGAGACGAGCGCGAACACGATCGGCGCATACATCGCGATGGCCACCAGGAACGGCGGCAGCGGCTCATAGGTCTCGGCGCCGATCCGCACCGCCGCGCGCGTGATGTCGACCACGCCCACGACCGCGAGCACGGGCGTTACCTTGATCAGCAGCGACATCTCGTTGACCAGGCCAGGAAGACTGACCCGCACGATCTGCGGCAGCACGATGCGGCGGAAGCGCAGGCTCGCATGCATGCCCACGGACTGCGCCGCCTCGTACTGCTCCTTGGGAAAATTCATCAGGGCGGCGCGCCAGACCTCGCAGTTGAACGCCGAGGTATTCATCACCAGCGCCAGGATCGCCGCCGACACCGGCCCGATTGCGATCCCGATATTGGGCAGCGCGAAGAACAACAGCAGCAGCAGGGTGACGAGCGGCGTCGCGCGCAGGACCGAGACGTAGACGGCCACGATCCGTGCGATCACCGGCACGTCGGCCCAGCGCAACAGCGCGAGACCCAATCCGATGGGAAGCCCGATCAGGATGCCGACGAAGGACAGCGTCACCGTGACCACGGCGCCCTGCAGGATGGCCAGGACGTCGGCCGTGCTCATGACCATCCATCCGCAGCGCCGCGCGGGGGCCGGCGCCCTGCACCGGCCGACCGCGCCCGCTGGAGGACCACGCGACCGTCAAACGGATGGGCGCGCAGCGATCGCCACCCGCACATGAATTGCCCTCGCCGCGCCGTCAGAATTCCGGCTCGAACGTGACCGGCAGATCAGGGAAGGCTTCGCCGAACCACTTCTTCTGCAACTCGGCGAAGCGCCCGTTTTCCTTCTCCTTGGCGATGAAGCCGTTCAGGAATTCCACCAGCTCAGTATTGCCTTTCGCGACCGCCCAGGCCGGATACGACTTGCCGGAGACGGGCTGGCCGACCGCGAACACGTTGGGCTTCTCGGCGACCAGCGCCTTGATGTTGATGATCGTGTTGACGACGTAGTCGACGCGGCCGAGCGCGAGATCCTGATAGGCTTCCGGATAGGAGGTGTATTCGACCACCTTGCCGAGCTTGCCGCCCTCCTTCTCCAGCATCGCCTGGAGCTCGGGCAGCCGCCCCAGCAGCGCGCTGCCGGCCTGAACGCCGACCGTCTTGCCGCTGAGATCCTTGATCGCGTTGATGCTCTTGTCGTCCTTGCGCTTGACGTAATAATGCGTCGCGTCGGCAATCGGACTGGTGAAGTCGAGCGACTTCTTGCGCTCCTTGGTGATGATCGCCGCGGTGATGGCGACGTCGTATTTGCCGGTGGAGACGCCGGCCAGGATGCCGGTCCAGGGCAGGATCTGCTGCTTGATCTCGAACGGCGCATATTTGCGCAGATCCTCGATCAATTCGTTGTCGAAGCCGGTCGGCTTGCCGTCCTTGACGAACTCGAAGGGCCGGAAGTCGTCCTCGGTGGCAACGATGAGGCCCCGCTTCTTGATCTCGTCCATGCTGCCGGCCTTGGCGGTGAACGCGGCCGGCAGCGTCAGCGCGGCCGCCAGCAGGGCCAGCGCGACGCGCCGCGACGGCGCCGACAGGCGGAGAAACGAAGGCTTGGTCATCTCACATCTCCTCATATGAAACTGATCAGTCGAAGCTGAAGCCGTGCGCGCGCAGATAGGGTGGGAAGGCCGCGCCCTCCGCCTTGGCGGCCTGACGCGCCTTGTCCTCCGACCAGCCGTAGAAGTCGGCCTCGCCGAACTCGGCATTGCCGCGCTGCTGCTCCTTCGGAATCGCGTGCCGCGCATGACGCCGCCGGTCGTAGTCGTCGAGCGCTGCGGGCAGCGCATTGTCGCCGTAGCGGTCGACATGCGTGGTGATGCTGCGCGGCAGCCGCAGGCTGACATGGCCCTCCCCAGCGGGATAGCCGAGGCACAGCCCGGCGACGGGGAACACCATGTCGGGCAGTTCCAGCACCTTGGCGACCGTGTCGATCTCGTTGCGGATGACGCTGATCGGACAGGTCCCGAGACCGGCCGACTCAGCGCACAGGATCATCGTCTGCAGCGCCAGCGCGGCGTCGACCGAGGCGTTGAAAAAGCCCTCCAGGGTCCCGTTCTTGACGGGCTTGGCACGCAGTTCGCCGATCCGCTGCAGCCGCCGCGCATCGCCCAGAAACACGAAGAACGCCGGCGACACTCCGATCCAGGGCATGCTCGGAAACAGTCTGCCGATCGCCGCCCGCTTCTCCGCGTCACGCACGCGCATGATCGAGGCCTGCTGGAAATCCGACTTGGCCGAGGCGCTCAGCGCGCAGGCGACGAGCAGATCGAGCAGCCCCTCTTCCGGCATCCGGTCGCTATAGCGGCGCACCGTCTTGCGGGACAGCACGCCGTGCAAAAATGCGCTGGACTCGGCGTCGCCGCCGTCGGGCCCGCCATCTCCGAAGCGTGTCGCAATGACATCAGCATGCTCCGGCATCAGGGTGCTCCCGTCGCGTCATGCGCAACGCACCACGGCGCACGAACGCTCTTGGCCCGAGCAATGATCGGCGGGTTGCGCCGCGGCAGACATCGCATCGCTTACTCCACGCCGCGACATCGATGTCGCCGCCCCGGATTCATTTCGCCGCGGCTTCCGCGCAGCTGTCGTCGGTCATGTCAGCAAGGGACATGCCAGACGCCGCCCTGCCACGCGCAGCGCAACGTCTGCGCATCGGCGTCCACGATGGCGTCAGCAGAAATTGGGCTGGCAGATGCGCCGTTTGCGGACAAAACGCCGCAGCGCGAAAATGCGGAGCATGCTTCGTAGTTGGCGCAACGAACGCCATGGCCGGATACCGCGCTCCGATGACGCGCTGCTTTTCGGGCAGCAACATGCCCATTATCTAATCGGAGCTCATCGCAAGCCGGAGCCGTCAGTCCGGCGAGCGTGTCGCGTCGAGTCTTTGCCCCTGCGCCGCAACAATCGCTTGCATCATGGCAATGAACCGCTTCTGATCGGCCTTCGTCAGATCCGCGACCGTCGCCAGATGCGCCGCCCGTGCCGGCCGCTCGATCTTGCGCAGCAATGCCGCGCCAGACGGGGTCAAACGACAGGTCCGCGACCGTCGGTCGTGCTGTCCGACGCTGCGATCGACGAAACCCCGCGCCTGCAGCCGCTTCAGCGCGCCTGTCGTGGTGGTCCGGTCGAGGGCGATGTCCTGGGCCAGCGCCGTCTGATCGGCCGCTCCCCGTTTCGCCAGCGCCGTCAACAGGCTGTACTGCAACGGCGTGATCTCATAGGCGGCGCATTTCTCCTGGAACAGCGCGACGTGGATCTGGTGCAGCCGCCGGATCAGGTAGCCCGGACGCTCCTCGAGCGGCCAAGACGATCTATCGGCTTTAGGCTTGTTCCTTCCGGCCATCGAACGGCTCCCGCATAAGCGCTGATCACGTTGCATCAATTTGAAGCTGTCTATGGCACGGATCTTGATGTAATGCGAAGCATGCTTCGTAACTAAGTCGGCGCATCATTTGCGTTGGCTCGTCGAAGAAGGCTTTGACCGGGACGACCACGCGCCCCGGAAAGGAGACCTTGCATGTCCGTGAGCGCCTCGTTCGACCTCCTGCTGCGCGGTGGCCGCGTCATTGACCCCGCTTCCGGCATCGATGGCTTGAGAGACGTCGCCATCCGCAACGGCCGCATCGCGGCCGTCCAATCCGACATTCTGCCGACCAGCGCCAAGGACGTCATCGATGTCAGCGGCCAGCTCGTGCTTCCGGGACTGATCGACACCCACGCCCATGTCTATCAGTACGTCACCGGCCGCTTCGGCATGAACGCGGACATGGTCGGCGTGCAGTCGGGCGTCACCAGCGTGATCGACCAGGGCGGCCCGTCCTGCATGACCCTGCCCGGCTTCCGCCACTTCGTCGCCGAGCAGGCGCAATCGCGCGTCTATGCGTTCCTGTCGGCCTATCTGGTCGGTGGCCTCGAAGGCCACTACTATCCCGATCTCTACCGGCCCGACTGCGTCGACATCGATGCGACGGTGAAATCCGCGGTTGCCAACCGCGACCTCGTCCGAGGCATCAAGGCGCATGCCGAGATCGGCGGCTTCGCCCGCTGGGGCATCCGCGTCATCGAGATGGCGGCCGAGATCGGCCGCCGCGCCGACTTGCCGGTCTATGTCCATTTCGGCCAACTGTGGGGCCTGCCCGCAAGCGGCACCAATGGCGAGGATGTCGACACCATCCTGGAGCGCGTGATCCCGCTGCTGCGTCCGAGCGACGTGCTGGCGCATCCGTTCACGCGGCATCCCGGCGGCTTCGTCAACACCAAGGGCGAGGTGCATCCGGTGATCCAGGCCGCGCTCGATCGCGGGCTCAAGGTCGACGTCGGCCATGGCAGCCATTTCTCCTACCGCCTGGCACGCAAGGCGATCGACGCCGGCATCGTGCCGCATACGCTCGGCGCCGACATCCACGGCTACAACACCCATGTGCCGGCGCCCGCGGGCACCCCGGACGAGCATGCCGACGACGAGAACCATCCGTTCGCGGGCCAAGCCAAGTTCAGCCTCGTGCAGGCGATGAGCTCGATGGTCGCGCTTGGCCTGACCTTGGAGCAGGTCGTGCCGATGGTGACGTCGAACCCCGCCGCCATGCTCGGCCTGTCCGATCAGATCGGCGCGCTGCGTCCAGGCATGGAGGCTGATGTGAGCGTGCTCCGCGAGCAGCAGGGCCGTTTCGTGCTGCGCGACAACGAGAAGACCGAGGTGATCGCCGAGAAGCTGCTGCAGCCGGTGTGCTGCCTGCGCGCCGGCGTCCGGCACGACGCCACGGCGCCGATCCTGCCCGCAGCGGTCGCGGCCTGACGTGACGGACGCGGCCTCGACCGCCTCGGATGCCCGCGCGCCGCGCGGTGTCGGCGCGCGCTTGCCGCGCAAGGAGGACGACCGTTTTCTGCGCGGCCGCGGTCAGTACGTCGCCGACATCAGGCTGCCGGGACTGAAGGACGTCGCCTTCGTGCGCAGCCCTATCGCGCACGCCAGGATCAAGGCGATCCACGTTCCCGCTGAATACCGCGACGTCGTGTTCACGGCCGATGACCTCACTGGCATCAACCCGATCCGCGCGGTCTCCGGCCTGCCCGGCTTCAAGATCTCCGAGCAGCCGGTGCTGGCGACCGGCAAGGTGCGCCATGTCGGCGAGCTTGTGGCGATGTGCGTCGCCCGCAGCCGCGCCGAAGCGGAGGACATCGCCGCGGCGGTCGAGCTCGACCTGGAACCGCTGCCGGCGGTGCACGACATGCGCCTGGCGCGCGAGGCTGGCAGCGCGCTGGTGCACGAGCACTGGGGCGACAACGTCTTCCTGGAAACCAACTTCGAGGTCGACATATCAGCCGCGCTTGACGCGCCGATCAAGGTGACGCGCGAGATCACGACCGCACGCCAGTGCATGGCGCCGCTGGAGGGCCGCGGTGTCGTCGCGACGTTCGATCACCGGCTCGATCAGCTTACGCTGCACACCGGCTCGCAGATGCCGCACATCGTGCGCAACGGTCTGTCCGACTGCCTCGGCATCGAACAGGGCCGCATCCGCATCATCGCGCCTGACATCGGCGGCGGCTTTGGCCACAAGGGCATCCTGCTGCCCGAGGAGGTCTGCCTCAGCTGGCTCGCCATGCACAGGGGCTGGACGGTGCGCTGGCTCGAGGACCGGCGCGAACATCTGAGCGCCAGCGCGAATTGCCGCGAGCACGCCTATCGCATCACCGTCTACGCCGATCGCGACGGCCGGCTGCGCGGCATCGACTGCGTGGCCACGGTCGATTCCGGCGCCTATTCGTCCTATCCGTTTTCGGCCTGCCTCGAAGCGGCGCAGATCGCGAGCATCCTGCCAGGGCCGTATCGGATGCCGGCCTATCGCTGCCGGACCTACTCGGTCGCGACCAACAAATGCCCGATCCTGCCGTATCGCGGCGTCGCCCGCACCGGCGTCTGCTTCGCCCTCGAGCTGCTGCTCGACGCCGTCGCGACCGAGGCCGGGCTCGAACCCGGCGAGGTCCGGCTGCGCAATCTGGTGCAGCCGCAGGACATGCCGTTCGACAACATCACCAACAAGCATTTCGACAGCGGCGACTATCCCGGCGCGCTGCAGCGGGCGCTGACGGCGATCGATGTCCCCGCCGTGCGCGCACGACAGCAGCGCGGCGAGCCGGACGGCCGGCTGATCGGCACCGGCGTGTCGATCTATTGCGAGCAGGCCGCGCATGGCACCTCGGTCTATGCCGGGTGGGGCATCCCGATGGTGCCCGGCCATGAGCAGGCCACCGCGCGGCTGACGCCCGACGGCGGACTCGAGCTGCGTGTCGGCGTCCACTCCCACGGCCAGGGACTGGAGACGACGCTCGCCCAGGTCGCGCACGAGATCCTCGGCGTCGATCCCCACAAGATCCGCGTCGTGCTCGGCGACACCGCGATGACGCCCTACTCCACCGGCACCTGGGGCTCACGGTCGATGGTGATGGCCGGCGGCGCCGTGGGCACGGCCTGCGCGCAACTCGTCGCGCGCGCCACGCGCATCGGCGCCAAGCTGCTGCAGCTCGCGCCCGAGGCGGTCACGTGGCGCGAGGGCCAGGCCTGCGGGCCGAACGGCAGCGTCAGCCTCGCCGAGATCGCTCACACCTGGTACCGCCGGCCGCAGGACCTGCCCAACGACGTCGATCCGGCGGGCCTTGAGGCGACCGGCGGCTACAAGCCGGTGCGTGACAGCGGCACCTTCTCCTACGCGGCGCATGCCGTGACGGTCGCCGTCGATCCGGATCTCGGCGAGGTCGAGCTGCTCGACTACGTCGTCGTCGAGGACGGCGGCGTCCTCGTCAATCCGATGATCGTCGACGGCCAGATTCTCGGCGGCCTCGCCCAGGGCATCGGCACCGCGCTGTACGAGGAGATGCCGTTCGACGATGCCGCGCAGCCGCTGGCGACAACCTTGGCCGATTACCTGCTGCCGGGTCCGACCGAAGTCCCGGAGCCGCGCCTGTTCCACATGGAGACGCCGTCGCCCTACACGATGTTCGGCGTCAAGGGCATCGGCGAAGGCGGCGCGATCGCGCCGCCGGCGGCAATCGCCAACGCCGTCAACGACGCGCTGCGGCCGCTTGGTGCTGAAATGATGCAGTCGCCGCTGTCGCCGCGCCGGATCGTCGCGGCGGTGCTGGCAGCGAAACAGGCGAGCTCGCCGTGAAGGCCGCCTCCTTCAACTACGCGCGTCCCCAGAGCGTCAGCGACGCGGTCGGCCTGCTCGCGAAGGCCGAGGACGGCACACGGATCATGGCCGGCGGACAGTCGCTCGGTCCAATGCTCAATCTGCGTCTCGTGCAGCCGCCGCTCATCATCGACATCGCCGGCCTTGCCGAGCTTCGTTCGGTCGAGCGCGATGGCGATGCGCTCGTGATCGGCGCCTGCGTCACCCATGCCGACATCGAGGACGGCCGCCTCCCCGACGTGACCCATGGCATCTTGCCGCGGATCGCCCGTGGCATCGCCTATCGCGCCGTGCGCAATCGCGGCACCATCGGCGGCTCGCTAGGTCATGCCGACCCGGCCGCCGACTGGGTGACGACGCTCACGGCCCTCGGCGCCAGCGTGCAACTGACAGGCGCGGCGGGACGGCGTGACCTCGCCGTGACGGAGTTCATCCAGGGCGTGCTGCAGACGGCGCTGCGTCCCGGCGAGCTGGTCACCGCGATCCGCCTGCCCTCGCTGTCACCCACGGCACGCTTCGGCTACGCCAAGGCCTGTCGCAAGCCTGGAGAATTCGCCCATGCAATGGCCGCCGTGCTGATCGAGCCCGACACCGCCCGCAGCCGCATCGTCATCGGCGCCATCGACACGACACCGATCATCATCGACGATTCATCCCTGTTCGGCGGCGCGACCAGCCATCTCACCCCGCAGTTCGATCGCGCCCTCGCCGACCGCCGGCTCATCCAGGCCGGCGTGGCCGATCCGGCCGCCCGGCACATCCATGTCAGCGTGCTCGCGCGGGCGATCGCGGAGGCGGCCGCGTGAACAAGATCCAGCTCACCGTCAACGGCAGTGCGATCGAGCCAACGGTCGAACCTCGCACCCATCTCGCCGACGTCCTCCGTGATCAGCTTGACCTGACCGGGACGCATCTCGGCTGCGAGCACGGTGTCTGTGGCGCCTGCACGCTGTTGCTCGACGGCGCTCCGGCCCGTTCCTGCATCACGCTCGCCGTGGCCTGCGCTGGCGCTGCCGTGACGACGATCGAAGGCCTGGACGAGGATGAGATCGCCGCCGAGCTGCGCGTGGCTTTCACGCGCGAGCATGCCCTGCAATGCGGCTACTGCACGCCCGGCATGATCATGTCGGCGCGCGACCTCGTGCTGCGCCTCGATCACGCGGACGAACACGCCATCCGTGTCGGCCTGAGCGGCAATCTGTGCCGCTGCACCGGTTACGCCGGGATCGTACGGGCGGTCGGCGCTGTGATCGCGGCACGACGGCAGCGAGGCATCGCGGCCGTGATCGGCGCAGGTCGGACATCGCTCGGCCCGCTGGGATCGCAGCCCGGCGCCATCGCTGCCGCGGCCTCGCCAGCGCGGCCAGCGGCGACGGGCATCAAGCGCTCCGGCGACGTGGCCCTCGGTTCGCTCGATCCTTCCGAGGTCATGCCCGCCAAGAGCTTCGATGCGTCGTTCACGGTGAACGCCGCGCCAGAGCAGGTCTTTGCGCTGTTCGGTCAGCCCAAGACCCTCGCCGCATGCTTTCCCGGCGCCACCATCACGGATCTCCCTGCGCCCGATCGCATCGAAGGCGCGATCAGTGTCGCCATCGGCCCGCTCTCGGCCGTGTTCCGCGGTTCTGCGCGCATCGACCGCAACGCGGCGGACTTGTCAGGCCGGCTCATCGGCACCGGACGTGACCGGCTGAGCCGCACCTCGACCTCCGGACAGATCAGCTGGCGCATGCTTCCGATCGACGACGGACGAGCCACCCGCGTCGAGCTCGCGATCGGCTACAGCCTCTCCGGCCCGCTGGCGCAGATCGCGCGTGATGGGTTGGTGCGCGATCTGGCGTCGCGCATCACCACGACCTTCGCGCAAAACTGCGAGCGGCATCTCAACGGCACCGCGGGCCCGGCGGAGACACCGGAGCCGCAGCGCCTCAACGCGCTTGCCCTGCTGCTCGACGTCGTACGCAAACGCCTCACCGGCTTGGCCCATCGCCTGCGCGGGCCATGAGACCGCCGCGCACCGGCGAACCGGCTCTCGCTCACGGCCGGCTGTGACATCGGCGCTGAAAACCCGCGCGCGCCTCGTCCCGGCACCTGTCTCCACGTTTCAAACAACGGGCATGCCCCGGCTTTCTCGCGGCGAGATTCGCCCGAGCTTTGCCATCAATCGACCTCTTCGTCCGAAGAAGAGGCGCAGGGAAGACCGGGTATCGGCTGATACCCGCGGTCCGCGTGCAGCAAAAAGCACGCGGCAGAACCACAGGTTCAGCCCAATATCCGGCCTTCCCTGCGCGACGGTTTGACGGGTTATAGGCGCTCTCCCCGGGGACCGGCTTTTTGCCCCCGTCGCCAGCGGATCATCATCACCGCCGGCTTGGCATCAGCACCGGGATGCCAGGACCACACCACTTCGCCGTCGCCTCACTCCGTTCGTCGGCGCAGGCTTTGACACCCGGCTGCAGAGCAACGCGCCCATCGCATCTTCCGGCTCGACGCTCGTGACGATCGCGAAACGTCCCTCTTCAGCGAGCCGGGATGCGCGGAAATGTGCAGGTGATTTGCCCGACGGCGCAAGGGAGACGTGCGCGACAAACTGGCACGACGGGCAGTTGGCGCATGCGGGGCATGCAAGGATTGCCCGTCGGGCAGATGCTCAGTTGGACGACGACGGACTGTCCGCGCATGGCTCTCGCCGTCGCCACGTCTCGACCAACTTTCTCGATGGTAGCGAAGGGACAACGAGTTTGGCGCAATGTCGTCACAACCCTGTACAGTAGCTAAGAAGCTATTGACTCGGCGGCAAGAACCTTGCGATTCGCACGAACGCAGCCTCAAACCGCGCAAGGGTTTCTTGAATTGGCTTGCCTTCTCCTTTAAGCAACTCTGGGTGCTGCAGAAGGTAAAGAGCTGGATCAAAGTGACTGTACTCAGCAATCTCAGCCGGGAGCAGCTTGAAGTAGGCTTCGGCCTTTTTTACTAGCCTAGCCGTACTAGTATCCGCTGCCTCCAACTTTTCAACCGTTAGCTCATGAACGCCTCTTAGCGCGTATGTTTTGTTGACAAGATCGACAAAGAAAGCTGGGTCGAAAAAGTCTTCGATATCCGCCTCATCTTTCCCCGCAACTTCGGTAGCAAGAATTATACGGTCATTGTTGAGGAGGGCCGCCTTGTAAAGATCTTCTAACTTTCGCTTCTGCCCGCGCTCATAGTCGGTTAGCACGGCCACATTGAGCTTATTGCCGTAGAACAGTCGCACGAACGGCAATACTTTATCGATGCCACCCGACGGGCACACAGCCCAGGATGGAGAAAGGTGCGACCTCCCCGCCTCCTTAAGCGCCGACGAAGCTGCCTGAAGAAAAAGAATATCACTCGGCCCTTCGACTAACAATGTATTGGTGCCGATAACAAGAGTTTGCGTGACTTCAAATCCCATTGCCCCAAAAATAGGAAAATTGGTTTGAGGATCGGTCGTGAGCACGTCAGACCGAATCTTAGTACCGATCGACACTTTCCGACCGCGCCTATCGATCTCAACAACATCCTCAACAGTGCGAACTGAAACGAGATCGTTAGCAGGCACCATAAAAGGTGAATGCGTCGACCAGATTACCTGATGCTTAGGCGCAATCTGCTCGTAGAAAAATCGCAGAAGATCCTTTTGCGCAGTCCCGTGAAGCGTAAGGCCAGGCTCATCCAGCAATAGGATCACATTGCCGTTAGTCTTTCGAATTTGAGCGAACTTGACCAAGAAGGAGAAGAACCAGATGAAGCCCGCCGACCGCTCAGAAAAGGGCACTGTCACGCCATGAAGCGCGTTTTCGACGCGAGCACGCGCGACCGGTCCGGAGTTAAACGGAGCCGGATCACCGCTCTTTCCCTCCGAGAATACTACCTTTATCTTCAATTCATCATTTTGCGTCCAATACTCAAAAATTTGATCTGTGATACGGAGCGCAGCCGCTTCACACTTCGCATTTAGCTCCTCAAAATGAGTGGTAGCTACCAAGTCCTCCAACGTAGTTCCAGCATACTCAAGAAAATCGAGAAATACGCGATCTCCGCTCGACAGCAGCGCCCCATTTTGCTTCTCTTGATTCAACTGGTTGACCGAGAGAGCGCCACTCATTCGATCGTAATGCGAGAAGTACATAAACTTGGGCATTCGCGCCGAAAGAATATCGATTGCGCGCAGCACTGCCCGATGCTTACGCCACTTCCCGATGACCGCAATCATGCTTTCTTGGCTAGGGGTCCGACTTGTTATGCCAGCCAGAGCTTCGTAAACCTTTGCCGTGGTCTTTGCGGCACTGATCGGAGCCGCATCTTCTTCAGTCAGTCCTGCCAGCTTGGAGAGATGCCCAATAACCTTTTCTTCATCGACATCGATCTCCCACGTGGTTGTTTCAGATTCATAAGTTTTGGAAACGCAGACACAGGAGCTTTTTAGCGCCCCTTGTCCAAGCTCAGCCTCCAAAGCTTTGATGTCGAAAGCGTCAAGCTCCCAATACGTTCGCATGACTTCAGCATCCCCGTCTGGATGTCGCTCAGCATAATCGGCTAGATGCCGACGGGGGTAGTTTTCGATCTTACCATAGTCCTTGAAATTGGGATCGACCGAGCGAATGCCTTCGATGGCCTTAAGGAAGGCCGACTTTCCAGCCTCATTCTTGCCGACTAAGCAAGTAGTTTGCGCGATCTCGACTTCATTAGAATCAATGATGTTTCGATAGTTGGTCGCTCGCGCTTTGATGAGCCTCATTGAACGCCCTCCTAAATCAATATCCAGAATGTTGCTCGGTACAAAAACAAACCTGAAACGAACGAGCGTCTACTTCAAGTGGTATCTGTGAATGATAATCGTCGGTGCGAGGCACTCCAATCGCTGCACTCTTTACTGAAAGCGGCCCTGCACCGCGACTAGTGGCTAAAAAAGAGGTTAGACGATCGACAAACTCCATCTCAAGATGGTAGGTGGCTTTCGCTGAAAAGCACCATCGAAGTTGACGTTTCCCCTACTCCCACTCGATCGTCCCCGGCGGCTTACTGGTCACGTCATACACCACCCTATTTACGCCCTTCACCTCGTTGATGATGCGCGTCGCCGTGTTGCCGAGGAACTTCATGTCGAACGGATAGAAGTCCGCGGTCATGCCGTCCGTCGACGTGACGGCGCGGAGGCCGACGACGTAGTCGTAGGTGCGGCCGTCGCCCATGACGCCGACGGTCTTGACGGGGAGCAGCACGGCAAAGGCCTGCCAGATGGTGTCGTAGAGGCCGGCTTTGCGGATCTCGTCGATGTAGATGGCGTCGGCCTTGCGCAGGATGTCGAGCTTGTCTGTCGTGATCTCGCCGGGGCAGCGGATGGCGAGGCCGGGGCCCGGGAACGGGTGGCGGCCGACGAACACGTCGGGCAGGCCGAGCTCGCGGCCGAGCACGCGGACCTCGTCCTTGAACAATTCGCGTAAAGGTTCGACCAGCTTCATGTTCATGCGCGCCGGAAGGCCGCCGACATTGTGGTGCGACTTGATCGTCACCGAGGGGCCGCCGGTGAAGGAGACGCTCTCGATCACGTCGGGATAGAGCGTGCCTTGCGCCAGGAAATCGGCGCCGCCGATCTTCTTGGCCTCGGCCTCGAACACGTCGATGAAGAGCTTGCCGATGGTCTTGCGCTTCTGTTCGGGGTCGGTGACGCCGGCGAGCTCGCCGAGGAAGAGTTGTGACGCATCCACATGCACCAGCGGGATGTTGTAGTGGTGCCGGAAGAGATCGACGACGGTCTCGGCCTCGTTCAGGCGCAGCAGGCCGTGATCGACGAACACGCAGGTGAGCTGGTCGCCGATCGCTTCATGAATCAGCACCGCGGCGACGGCGGAATCGACGCCGCCGGAGAGGCCGCAGATCACCTTGCCGTTGCCCACCTGGGCGCGGATCTTCTTGATCTCCTCCTCGCGGAAGGCGTGCATCGTCCAGTCGCCGCCGAGGCCGGCGATGTTGCGGACGAAGTTGCGGATCAGCTTGGCGCCGTCGGGCGTGTGCACCACTTCGGGGTGGAACATCAGGCCGTAATACTTTCGCGTCTCGTCCTGGATCACGGCGAAGGGCGCGTTCGGCGAGACGCCGGCGACGGAGAAGCCCGGCGGCATCTGCGTGATGCGGTCGCCATGGCTCATCCACACCTGGTGCTGCTCGCCCTTCTGCCAGACGCCGTCGAACAGCAGGCTGTTCGTCTTGACCTCGACGTCGGCGCGGCCGAACTCGCGGTGGTGGCCGCCCTCGACGGTGCCGCCGAGCTGGGCGGCCATCGTCATCTGGCCGTAGCAGATGCCCATCACCGGGACGCCAGAGTCGAAGATCAGTTGCGGGGCGCGCGGCGAGCCTTCCTCGTGGACGGATTCGGGGCCGCCGGACAGGATCACGGCCTTCGGGTTCATCTGCCGGAAGGCGGCCTCCGCCTTCTGGAACGGCACGATCTCGCAATACACGCCGTCCTCGCGCACCCGGCGCGCGATCAGCTGCGTCACCTGGCTGCCGAAATCGACGATCAGGATCTTGTCGTGGAGCGCGGCCACGGAGGTGTCGGTGGCGGCGGCGGTCGGGGTGTTGTTGGCTGGGGCTGTCATGGCAAGGAATTACGCCGCTGCGGGGGGACTCGCAACCCTTGCAAGCGGGCGATTCACCGGCGCGTGCCGCGCCCACCGCTGTCGTCCCGGCCAAGCGGGCTGGGGCAATGCGCAGCATTGCGCCGGGCCGCGCCGAGCCGGGATCCATAACCACAGGATGCGGGGCTCGGGCAGGCTGGCCGCTCCATCTCGCACCTCATAACGGCCGCGGCGTATGGGTCCCGGGTCGGCGCACCACGCGCTGCGCGCGCGGGGCTTGCCCGGGCCGACACTTGTTTTGTGGCCCCGGCCTTCGTCCCGGCCAATCGGGCCGGGCAATGCGCAAGCATTGCGCCGGACCGCGCCGAGCCGGGACCCATAACCACAGGATGCGGGGCTCGGGCACGCTGGCCGCTCCATCTCGCGCCTCATAACGGCCGCGGAGTATGGGTCCCGGGTCGGCGCCCCACGCGCTGCGCGCGCGGGGCTTGCCCGGGACGACAGCGGAGGGTGTTCGCGGCAGCTAGGCCTTCTTCAGCACAGACACGAAAAACCCGTCCGTGCCCGTCCGGCGGGGGGTCATCAGCCAGCCCTCCGGGGTCTGCAGGGCGGCCTCGGCAAACGCCTCGGCCTTGTCCCAGAGGACGGTGGCGGTCTGGTCCGGGGGCTGGACCGCGAATTCCGGGTGCCGCGCCACGAACGCCCGAACCTGGTCGCCATTCTCTGGCTGCAGCACCGAGCAGGTGATGTAGGCGATGCGGCCGCCGGGTTTGACCAGGCGGGCGGCGCGGTCGAGCACTTCGGCCTGGTCCTTGAGGCGGATCTCCAGGGCGCCGGGGCGCATGCGCCATTTGGCGTCGGGGTTGCGGCGCCAGGTGCCGGTGCCCGTGCAGGGGGCGTCGATCACCACCAGATCAGCGGAGGCGCTGATGTCGGCGAGCGGGTCGGCGTCGCCCTTCGGGGTGCGGATCTCGGCGTTGTGGACGCCGGCGCGCGACAGCCGCTCGTGGATCGGCGCGAGCTGGCGCTTGTCGGCGTCGGTGGCGATCAGGCGGCCCTTGCCCTGCATCATCGCGGCCAGCGCCAAGGTCTTGCCGCCGGCGCCGGCGCAGAGGTCGATGACCTGCTCGCCGGGCTTGGCGGCGGTGAACAGGGCCGCGAGCTGCGAGCCCTCGTCCTGGACCTCGATCGCGCCCTTGATGAAATCCTCCTCGGCGTGGATTCCGGGATTGCGCGCGTCGGCCCCGAGCGTGATGCGCAGGCCGAGCGGCGACCACGGCGTCGGCACGGCGCCGAGATGCTTGAGCGACGCCTGAACCTTCTCGCGCTTCGCTCTCAGCGTGTTGACGCGCAGGTCGAGCGGCGCGCGGCTGGCCATCGCCATGGCCTCGGCGACGCGGTCGTCGCCGAACACGGCGGCGAGATACGGGTCGAGCCAGTCGGGATAGTCGCCGGCGACCGGCGGCGGCGCGCCCTCGGTGGTGCGCGCGGCCAGCGCCTTCTCCTCGGCGGCAGTGAGCGGCGGCGGCGCGAAGCGGCTGCCGTCGCACATCGCGGCGATGGTCGGCACATCAAGGCCGCGCTCGAGCTTGAGCATGCCGAGCACCCGCGCCCGCGCGGTGTCGTCCTCCATGACATAGGCGCTGGAGGCGCGGCGGCGCAGCACGTCCCAGACCAGGCCGGCAATGGCGGCTCGGTCGCCGGAGCCGGCGAAGCGGTGGCTGGTGCCCCAATCCTTCAAGGCCTTCGCCGCCGGCGCCCGCTGGGACTCGATGGATTCGATGATGTCGATGGCGGCGGACAGCCGGGCGGCGGGGGTCATTCAGTATCCAGTCTCAGATCAGGAGAAGCATCTTCAGGGCGAAATACAGCCACATCGCCAGCAGCACCAGCGCCGAGGCGGTCCAGGCCAGCCCGCGCTTGTCTGCCCCACTGATAAAGCCGGCATTGACGAAGCGGGTGACGACGAACACCCAGGACAGCAGCACGATCACCAGATCGGCATGGCGCAGCGGCAGCGCCAGCGCGATCAGGGCATAGAACAAGGTCGGCAGGCCGAATTCATCGGCGGCATCCGTGGCTTGCGCCTTCCTCTTATTCCAGAACAGCAGCGCGAAGGTCAGTGCAACCTCGACGAAAACGGGCAGCAGCACCATGGGCAGCGACATCGACAATCCCCCCTTGGGAAAAGTGAAGGCCCGGCATGATGCCGGGCCCTCGTGGGATAAACCGGTTCCCTCAGGACTCCCGATAAGGGGCTGTGGTTCCCGTGATTTTACGGTCGCGCTGAAGAATCACATCAAGTGTGGCTTCAGGCCTTGTCCGGCCCGACCCGTACCAGCTGCTTGCCGAAATTGGCGCCCTTGAGCAGGCCCATGAACGCCGCGGGCGCGTTCTCCAGGCCCTCGGTGACGTGCTCCTTGTACTTGACCTTGCCGTCGCGAACCCAGGCCGACATGTCCTTGAGGAAGTCGCCGTGGCGGGAGGCGAAGTCGGAGACGATGAAGCCGCGGATCAGGAGCCGCTTGGTCAGGACGTTGCGCATCAGCGCGCCGGCCCATTTCGGCGCCACCGACTGGGTATCGTTGTAATGGGCGATCAGGCCGCAGACCGGCATGCGCGCGAAGGCGTTGAACAGCGGGAACACTGCCTCGAACACTGCCCCGCCGACATTCTCGAAATAGACGTCGATACCCTTCGGACAGGCTTCCTTCAGCTTGGCGGCGAGATCGGGGTCGCGATGGTCGAGACAGTCGTCGAAGCCGAACTCGGATTTCACGTAGTCGCACTTGTCCTTGCCGCCGGCGATGCCGATGGCGCGGGCGCCCTTGATCCTGGCGATCTGTCCGACCGCCGAGCCGACCGCGCCGGAGGCGGCGGCGACCACCACGGTCTCGCCCGGCTTGGGCTGGCCGATGTCGAGCAGGCCCGTGTAGGCGGTCATGCCGGGCATGCCGAGCACGCCGACGGCGGTCGAGATCGGCGCGAGGCTCGGGTCGATCTTCGCAAGACCCTTGCCGTCGGAGACCGCATGCGTCTGCCAGCCGGCGCGCGCCAGCACGATGTCGCCGGCCTTGAAGCCGGGATTGTTGGAGGCCGCCACCTCGCACACGGTCCCCGCCTCCATCACGCCGCCGACCGGCACCGGCTGGGCGTAAGACGGCCCGTCGCTCATGCGCCCGCGCATGTAAGGATCGAGCGACAGCCAGATCGTGCGCAACAGCACCTCGCCGGCGCCGGGAGTCGGGATGGTGTGCTCCTCGAGGCGGAAATCAGACGGCTTGGGCTCGCCGACGGGACGGGACGCGAGCACGATGCGCTTGGCTTGGGACATGGTGTTTCCTCTTGTTTGTTGATGTGGCGTTCGGCGCCGACCCCACGGGAGCCGTCATTGCGAGCGAAGCGAAGCAATCCAGGGCCGCGCGCGCAACCCCTGGATTGCTTCCGCCGTCGCCCTTCGGGCTATGGCGGACAAGTCGTCGCTTCGCTCCTCGCGATGACGGAGAGAGCGGTGGTTGTTTACACCCCGCCCGGATAGTTCGGGCTCTCGCGGGTGATCGTCACGTCGTGGACGTGGCTTTCGCGCAGGCCCGCGCCGGTGATGCGGACGAACTCGGCCTTGCCGTGGAATTCGGCGAGATCCTTGGCGCCGACATAGCCCATCGCGGCGCGCAGGCCGCCGGCGAGCTGGTGCATGACGTTGCCGACCGGCCCCTTATACGGCACCTGGCCTTCGATGCCCTCCGGCACGAGCTTCAAGGTGTCCTTGATGTCCTGCTGGAAGTAGCGGTCGGCCGAGCCGCGCGCCATCGCACCGACCGAGCCCATGCCGCGATAGGCCTTGTAGGAGCGGCCCTGCCACAGGAACACCTCGCCGGGCGTCTCGTCGGTGCCGGCGAGCAGCGAGCCGACCATGGCGACATCGGCGCCGGCGGCGAGCGCCTTGGCGAGATCGCCCGAGAACTTGATGCCGCCGTCGGCGATGACCGGCACGTCGGCCTTCTTGGCGGCTTCCACCGCATCCATGATCGCGGTGAGCTGCGGCACGCCGACGCCCGCCACGATGCGGGTGGTGCAGATCGAGCCCGGGCCGATGCCGACCTTGACGGCGTCGGCGCCGGCGTCGATCAGCGCCTGCGCGCCGTCGCGGGTGGCGATGTTGCCGGCGATCACCTGCACGGCGTTGGAGATGCGCTTGATGCGGTTGACGGCTTCCAGCACGCGCGAGGAATGGCCGTGCGCGGTGTCGACCACGACGAGGTCGACGCCGGCCTCGATCAGCTTCTCGGTGCGCTCGAAGCCGCCCTCGCCCACGGTCGTCGCCGCGGCGACGCGCAGGCGGCCCTGCGCGTCCTTGCAGGCCAAGGGATGCGCGACCGCCTTCTCCATGTCCTTCACGGTGATCAGGCCGACGCAGCGGTACTGGTCGTCGACGACGAGCAGCTTCTCGATGCGGTGCTTGTGCAGGATCTTCTTGGCCTCGTCCTGGCCGACGCCCTCGCGCACGGTGACGAGGTTCTCATGCGTCATCAGCTCGGAGATCTTCTGCCGCGGATCGGTGGCGAAGCGGACGTCGCGATTGGTCAGGATGCCGACCAGCTTGCCGGGGATGCCCTTGCCGCCGCCGGTGACGACCGGAATGCCGGAGAAGCCGTAGTCCTTCATCAGCGCCAGCGCGTCGGCCAGCGTCGCCTCCGGCGAGATCGTCAGCGGGTTGACCACCATGCCGGATTCGAACTTCTTGACCTGGCGCACCTGGGCGGCCTGGCCCTCGGGATCGAAATTGCGGTGGATCACCCCGACACCGCCGGCCTGCGCCATCGCAATCGCCATGCGCGCCTCGGTGACGGTATCCATGGCGGACGCCATGATCGGAATGTTGAGCGGGATCTCGCGCGTCACGCGCGAACGGATGTCGACCTCGGAGGGAAGCACATCGGAGAGGCCCGGCTTCAAGAGCACGTCGTCGAAGGTAAAGGCTTCGCGAAGTGTCTGGACGGTCGCCATCGTCAACTCCTTGTCTGCGGCCAAAACGGCCGCGATGCGGTTACGGATGAGCGGCGCCGCCGTCGAGACCATGCCTCGCCGTCGAATCGGTGCCCATCGGTGGGGTTGACGCGGGTCGATAGCATGGGCCTGTGACGAATCAAAGGGCCGATCCGCCATCCTCCCGCGATTGCGAAGAACGGCCCAGACCGGCCCTGATCAGGTCCGAAATGCGCAACAAAAGGTCGCGGACGCCCCTATTCCGGAGCAGAAGTTCCGCGCCTCTAGCGCCAGGCGCCCGGCGGCGGCCCATAGCGGCGGATGGCCTCGACCACCTCCCGGTGGCGCCGGTCCTCCCGCCGCATGTGCACGGCGATCAGCGCGTGCGCCGACGGCACCAGCAGCAGCACGTGGAAGAACAGGCCGAGGACGAGGCAGACCAGGCAGAGCAGCAGATTGAAGATGGCCGCGAACGGCTGCCCGTTGAGCAGCAGGCCCAGCGGTGGCACCAGGGCGGCGAGCAGATAGATCATCGGCACATCTCCAATAACGATGACGCGGCAGCGTCACGCTGCATCTAGGGGGCCATGCCAGCAGCGCAATGGCCTCGTTCGTCGCAGGGTGCTACAGCCGCCGCGCCGGCCTTCCCCGTCCCTCCCGAGATTCGATGAACAAGCAACGCGTCATTCCGCTGATCGTCGCCACCGCCCTGTTCATGGAGAACATGGACTCCACGGTGATCGCGACCTCGCTGCCGGCGATCGCCAGGGACATCGGCACCAGCCCGCTGACGCTGAAGCTCGCCATCACGTCGTATCTGCTGTCGCTGGCGGTGTTCATCCCGGCGAGCGGCTGGACCGCCGACCGGTTTGGCGCGCGGCGGGTGTTCTCCAGCGCGGTCGCCGTGTTCATGATCGGCTCGATCGGCTGTGCGCTCGCCAACTCCGTCGAGAACTTCGTGTTCGCGCGCATCCTGCAGGGCATGGGCGGCGCGATGATGACGCCGGTCGGACGTCTTGTCCTCTTGCGGTCCGTCGACAAGAGCGCGCTGGTCGGCGCGATGGCCTGGGTCACGATCCCCGCGCTGATCGGCCCGGTGATCGGGCCGCCGGTCGGCGGCTTCATCACCACCTATTTCTCCTGGCACTGGATCTTCCTGATCAACATCCCGATCGGCATCGTCGGCATCATCATGGCGCTGCGCTTCATCGATCCGATCAAGAGCGACAATCCCGAGCCGTTCGACCTCACTGGCATGGTGCTGGCGGGCATCGGCCTCGCCGGTCTCGCCTTCGGCCTCTCGGTCGCCGGTCTCAACCTGCTGCCGTGGTCGGTGGTCGCGAGTCTCGTTGCAATCGGCGCGATCTCGATGACGCTCTACGTCCGCCACTCCTGGCGCACCAACTCGCCGGTGCTCGATTTCTCGCTGCTGCGGCTGCCGACCCTGCGCGCCTCGATCGTCGGCGGCTTCATGTTTCGCCTGGGCATCGGCGCCCTGCCCTTCCTGCTGCCGCTGCTGATGCAGCTCGGCTTCGGCCTGTCGCCGTTCCAGTCCGGCCTCGTCACCTTCGGCTCCTCTGCCGGCGCAATGGGCATGAAGGCGCTGGCCGCGCGGCTGATCAAGGCCTTCGGCTTCCGCCATCTGATGACGGTCAATGCCGTCGTCAGCTCGGTCTTCCTCGCCGCCTGCGCGCTGTTCACGCCGGCGACGCCGCTGCTGCTGATCCTGATCATTCTCGTGGTCGGCGGCTTCTTCCGCTCGCTGCAGTTCACCGCGATCAACACCGTCGCCTATGCCGAGGTCGAGACCGCCCAGATGAGCCGCGCCACGACGCTCACCAGCGTCAACCAGCAGCTCGCGATCTCCGCCGGCGTCGCGGTCGGCGCGTTCTCGGTGGAGACCACGATGTGGATGAACGGCGCGAGCCAGCTCACCGCCTCGTCCTTCGCGCCCGCCTTCATCGTCGTCGCCATCACCTCGGCGCTGTCGTCGATCTTGTTCTGGCAGATGCCGGATGACGCCGGCAGCGAGATCTCGGGCCGCAAGGTCGCCGCGATCGCCAGCCGCAAGGGCGCCGAGAAGGGCGCGGAGAAGGCCGCCAGGAAGTCGGCGAGCGAGACCACGCAGGATGCGCGGGATCAGCGGCTGGGGTAGCGGACGGTTCTCCGGTCAAGGTCTCCGCGCGCCGGACCTCCAGAATTCGGCCAGGCGATCGGCCCACATCCGCGCGTGAAGCTCGGTGCCGGCGTGGCTCATGTGGCAGCTGTCGTGGCGCAGCGGAAGGCCGATCTGGTCGGTGTCCGGCCCCGGATAGACGCCGGTCGCAGGGTTCGGCACGGCGGCCTGCGCCGACCGGATGATCTCGTCGGGAACGCTGCCGCAGAGCGTCGCCGCGGCAACGAAGATCGGCGCGGTCACGTCGGCCGCGCGCAGCCCGGCCACGATCTCGAGATCGTTCCGCAAGTAGGACAGCCGTCCCGCCTCCTTCATCTTCGCGGTGACCTGCAATTGCGTGCCGTCCTCCGCGCCATTGGTCGAGAAGGCGAAGGCGTTAGACTCGCCCTGATGCCAGAGCACTGCGCTCGGCTCGAGACCCGCCTCGCGCAGGCCGGCAAGGGTCGCGAGCAGCACCTCGAAATACTTGCCGCCACGGACACGCCACTCCTCGATATACGTCCCGCCGATCGCAACGGGTGCGATCAGGATCGTCTTCGCCAGCCCGCGATCGATCAATTCGTCGCCCAGCCGCGTGGCGACGTTCTCGCCCTCGCCCGGCGTTCCCAGCAAGGGATTGCGCGCCACGTAGCAGCGGCCGTCGAAGCGGTCGAAATTGTAGAACCGGTTGTGCGGCTGATAGAGCCGGCCGCTCTGATCGGGCGCGCCGGTGTTGGAGATGTTCGATTGGCCCGCGGTCAGAAGCACCACCAGCCCCTCGCGCGGAATGGCGTCGCAGGCAATCGGCGTCGCCCTGGCGCGCACCGCCTCGTTGTCCGGCAGGAGACAGCGCGAGGCGCTGCCGCCCGCGATGAAATCCGCGTCAGAACCGTACAGCGCACGGGCCAGGTTGCGTCCCTGCAGCAGGGTCTGCACCTCCGGATCTCCGCTGGCGCCATCGATACGACGGTCGATGTCGGCAAAGGCGGCGCGCCGCGAGCGCACCTGCTCCAGCAGTGCCAGGAAGCCTGGGGCGCTCGAGATGGGTCCGACGGCGCAGGGAACGCAATTGCCGTCGCGCGATTTGGCCGAGGTGGTCGGCTGGCAGACGTCGCGGGCCGGCAGCACCTCCGCGGCTCCTGCCCTCGCAGTCAAGGAGACGACCAACCACGCTGCGACGAGCGTGGCCATGATTACGCGTCGCATCATGCTCGGATCACTTCTTTCGTCGCCTCGGTTGACGGCCGCCTCGGGCGCCGGGCCTCTGACTTTCCAAGCCATGCGGCTGTCCCAGCCATGCTCGCCGGCACGGTCTCGTTCGAACGTGCCTCGGGAGCCGGGGTTTTCCATTATAGTCCGACTTCATGAAAGAGAGCCGAATCGACCCGCAGCCGCTTGCGGCGATGGCGATGAACTGTTGGCCGTCCGCGCTTCTCCTGGCAGCGACGGCGCTGGCCGTCCCGGCACTCGGCGGTATCGTCAGGCCGGCCTTCGTGCTCGGCTGCGCGGTCGCCGGCTGGTTCGCGTGGCGTCGCAGCCCCGCAGCCCACGTGCAGTCGGCGATCCTGATGTTCGCCTTCGCTCCCTTCGTGCGCCGCCTGGTCGACATCTCCGCGGGATTCGATTCATCCGGCATCATGCTGAGCGGCCCGCTGCTGTTCATCATCGCACCAGTTCCAAGTCTGGTGCTCTCGCCCTCGGACAAGGACAGGCCGGGCAATCCATGGCTCGTGGCGCCCCTCATCGTCCTCGCCTGCATCGTTTATGGCGGCGCGCTGTCGATATTCCAGAACGACTGGTTCAACGCCGCCAATGGCGGAATGAAATGGGCCGCGCCCGTGCTCTATGCGATCGCCCTGCAGCAGCGGTCGCGATCCGACGGCGCCCTGCTCGATGCAATCACGCGTGTCTTCCTGCTGGTGCTGCCGGTCACCGGCCTCTACGGCATCTGGCAATATGTCGATCCGCAAGGCTGGGATCGGTTCTGGATGGTGAATGCCAGCATCACCTCGGCCGGCTATCCGCTGCCCTACATGGTCCGCGTGTTCAGCACGATGAACGGCCCCGCCAGCTACGCGACCTTCACGGCCACCGGCCTGCTGCTGGTGGGCTTCCTGCGCCCGGGATGGCTGTCGATGGCGGCGATGGCGCCCGCAGCACTCGGCCTGTTGCTGTCGCTCTATCGTACCAGCTGGATCACGCTCGCGGTGGGCGTGCTGTTCTGCATGCTGTTCCCCGCGACGCGGCGTCGCGCCGTATCGATCACGGTCGGACTGGTCGGCGCGGTGATCGTCACCGTCATGTTCACGCCGTTCGCGGAGGTCATCACCTCCCGTCTGGAATCGCTCGGCAGCGTGTCGCAGGACAGCAGCGGCAGCGAGCGGCTGGATGAGTTCGTCACGCTGTGGAATGCGCCGAACAGCATGGTCCTGGGATCGGGCTTCACCATTACCGACGTCGGCGTCGCCGGCGCGATGCCCATCGACGGGCAGATCATCGCAAGCTGGGTGACGATGGGCATTCCTGTCGGACTGATCTGCCTCGCGGCCTATGTCTGGGTTGGGCTCGCCGCCACCGGAGCCGCGTGGCGGATGCCGACGCGCGAGGGCGCCGTGCTCGGCGCGCTCGCCATCAGTGCGCTCTTGATTCAGCTGCCGCTGACCAGCATCTCGTCCGGTGAGGTCTCGGCGCTGTTCTGGATGCTCGTCGCCATGGCCTGTCCGCTCGACCAGTCGGCCGGCGCAGCACGGCGCACCGTCGCCGCGCGGCAGCATCAGGCCGGCGCCTGATCGGACGTTGCAACGCGCGGCGTGATCGCCGCAGTCTGCGGCTTGCGGGAGGCCAGTGGTGCGAGCCCGAAGACGGCCAGCAGATTGAGCCGCCGCAGGATGGCATGCGCGATCAGAGGAAGCACCACGCCGGCCACCGTTCCGGCCAGCAGGTAGACCCATGGCAATGGCGGGATGTGCAGCTTCAGCATGATGATCCGCACGCCCGAGCCGGCAAGGATGTGCAGCACATAGATCGTCATCGACGCGACGCCCGCGGCCGCAAGCCAGCGATGGCGCGTTGGCGCGAGCAGCTTGCAGAGCCCGACCGTGCCGGCGATCCCGAGCACACAGGCCGGCAGGGAGGCGAGCCCGTTGGCGTCCATGCCGGACAGCTGGCCGCCCAGCGCCACTGCGGCCGCAAACGCAATCCCGATCACGACCGGAGAGGACCAGCCGAACGGCCGCCATTCCGCCACCACGCGGGTGCCGTAGATGCCCGCAACGTAGAACGGCAGATGATGCAGGGTGAGTGCGAGGTCAGGCCGGATCGGCAGCGCGAGGAACACGCCGAGCCCGGCCAGCGCGAGCGTGATCAAAACCGTCCGCGACGGAACCAGCACCGCGAACACATGGCAGATCATCAGCGCGTAGAGGAACCAGAACTGTGCGATCGGACGATACCATATCGCGGCGAGATCTCCGGGATGGATCGGGATGTTGGCATCCCGCGCCAGCAGCATCGTGATCCCGCCTTGGATCAACGACCACAGCACGTAGGGATAGGCGATGGTCCAGAGCTTGGAGGTGAGGAAGGAACGCGCGCCGCGCCGCAAGCTGTGCTGCACGTTCAAGCCGGCCAGGAAGAAGAACAGCGGCATGTGGAACGTATAGAGCGTGTAGTCCATCCAGCGCGCGACGGCTCCATCCGGGAAGATGCCCGGGCGCACGAGACCGCCAAGCACATGACCGTACACCACCAGGATGACGCCAAGGCCACGCGCGAAATCGATCCACGCCGTGCGCGCGGTGTCAGCCGTTGCCCTCTGCGTTCCAGCGTCCATGCCCGACATGTCCTGCTTCTGTCGCGCAGCCCGCGTCCAGTCCGCGATGCTGCGAAGTCAGCGCGCCCCAAGTCATATCGCAGCCGGCTTTGCAACGCCGTCGGCGGCTGCAAGGACATCGGGGGTATTCTCGCGTTAGTCTTAACCAACCGATAAGCCTCTGCCGGATGGCTGCACCTCCGCCGGGGATCGCGACCGAAGCCAGGCACGAGGTGGAGACGCTCGCCATCCCGCCCGGCCGGTGGGCACGCTGCCGCCTGCGGCGGCTGCTTTGCCCACCCCTACCGCTGGATCCGGAACGTCAGCGACCGACGAAGCCGCGGCGCGCCAACCCTGCGAGGGCCCCGCGCAGGCGGGCGCGGCCGGTGATGACGCCGCAAGAGGAGCTGAACAGGCGCACGACCAACTGGCGCCGCTGCGCTTCGGTCGGGTGCATGCGGAGGTGCATCGTCGTCCTGGAAACATCGCTCACCGAGGCCTCGATCCATCCGAGGCCGTCGAGATGCACCGGCAGCAGCGCCCCTGGCCGCATCGTTCCGCGGCCGCGCGACCGGGCCACGCGTGCCGACGACAGAGACAGCGCCTCGATCTTGCACGGCACGACCTCGCCGTTCTGCGCCAGCCAGCCCGCCTCGTCGCTCGGAAACAGGTCCTCGCCGCGCGGCAGCTCGAAGCAGACGAGAAACGCGATGAAGGCGATCAGCATCGCGATGCCGGCCCATAACAGATTGAAGTAGTCGATCGACGAGATCTCGCTGGCTGCATTCGGCGACACGAACGCCCAGACGATGGCCGCCGCCGAGCTCGCGGCGATCGCGCCGAAAATCGCGGCGAGCTTGCCGTGGACGCGCGGCTTGGAGCGGTCGCCGCCCTTGTCGGTCACCTTGAAGGGGCGGCCGAACGGCCGGACCAGCGCGCTGAGCAAGGTGGCAGTGACGGCAAAGCAGGTCACTGCATGGGTCGCTTCCATGAACAGCGGCAGGGTCTTGGAACGCGAGATCCAGCCCATGTAGATGATCGTCCCGAGCAGCGCCGGCACGCCGTAGCGCAGGAACGACAGATAGTCGGCCTCGAACGCCGGCAGCCCGGCGAACCAGTAGATCGGCGGCGCGATCAGAAGCAGCACCATGAACGGCTTGCAGGCCCAGTTGAGCACGCCATGCAGGAAGTGCCAGCGCTGGGTGAAGCTGTAGCCGCGGCTGCGCAGCGGGCCATCGCGCAAGAGCGCGACCTGGATCGTGCCGAGGCACCAGCGGGCGCGCTGGGTGATGTATTCGGGCACGCCTTCCGCCGAGAGGCCGAAGCTGAGCGGCTCGTTCAGCCAGACCGTGCGATGGCCGCGCTTGAGCAGCGTGTAGGTGAGGTTGATATCCTCGGAGATCGCCGCATGCGGGAAGCCGCCGATCTCCATGAGCCGCTCGCGACGCACGACGAAGGAGGTGCCGACACAGAACGCGCAGCCCCAGGCATCCTTGGCCGGCTGGAACACGTCGAAGAAGAAGCGCTGGTCGTCGACCCAATGGCCTGATGACAGCAGATTGTGCTGGATCGGATCGGGGTTGTAGTAGAATTGCGGCGTCTGCACGACGGCGATATCGGGCTCGGACAGCAGCAGGCCGACCGTGCGCTGGAGAAAGTCACGGCGCGGGGCGAAGTCGGCATCGAGCACCAGGATCACCGGCGCGTTCGACAGCTGCGCCGTCGCCGCAAGCGCGTTGTTGAGATTGCCGGCCTTGGCGCCCTTGTTGTCGGGCCGCGTCAGATGGCGCGCGCCGACCTCGTCGCAGAACGCGCGGAGCCGATCGCGCCGGGTGTCGTCGAGCACCCAGACGGTCTTGTTGGGATGGTCGAGCGCGAGCGCAGCCAGGATCGAGCGCTCGACAATCTCCATGGGCTCGTCATAGGTGCAGATGAAGACGTCCACGGCCGGCTGCTCGCCCCGTGCGGCCAGCGCGCGCTGCGCGGCGTCGGCCTGTCCCGATCGGTCGACGCTGCGGGTCAGAATCAGGATCGACATCAGCGTGTAGGAGATCGCCACGATCTCGAGCGTGATGAACAGCCGCGGCCACAGCGCCTGCAGGGTCAGGTCGAACACCGGCAGCGTGTCGTGCCAGCGCCATAGCGTGTAGATCAGGAGGAACGACGCTGCGGTGGCGCCGAACAGCAGGCGGTCGCGCCGGCGCGTCGGATCGAGCAGGCGCGCCATCACGAGGAGCCCGAGCAGGACTCCGAGATCGGTGGTCAACACCGAGGCGTCATTGCTGGGGAGCGGAAACATCAGGGCACCCTTGCGCCGGTGAAAGGATTCCAGCCGGTCTCGGCGAGCACGGCCCAGGCGGTGGCACCGAGATGCGGACGCTTGTAGTAGAAGAAGTCCTGGATGGTGGTGGCGCCCGTCGGATCGATCGACAGCCCCGTGGTGAGGCGCGCGTTGCGCGTCGCGTTCAGAAGTCCCGTTGCCGTGCGGTCGGCACGCAATCCTGCAAGCAGCCGCTGGCCGGCGGCGGCATCTCCGACCATGCGATAGGCCAGCGCCGCCTGCGCGGTGCCCTCGACCCAGACGCCGTCGCGATCGCCGTTGAAATCGAAGCCGCCGTCGACGGCGAGATGAGTTTCGGCAAAGCGCAGCGCCCTGCGCCAGTCGGGCGCATCCGTCACCGCCATCCACGGCCAGAGCTGGACGTCGAGCGCGAGCAGATTGCCGTCGGCGAGGTGGCCGTCGGGCTTGGTGCCGAGCAGGAAGTGATCGCCGCGGAACGTGCGATCGAGCAGCCGGCGCGCCGTCTGCGCGGCATCCCGATAGCGCGGCTCCGATGTGATACGAGAGAGCCAGGAGGCCACGGCGTAGACATCGGCATTGTGCTCGGTCGACATCCAGCTGAGGCGCACCTGCTGCGGATCGTAACCGTGATAACCGCCGCTGAAGCCGTCCGCGCCGTTCGTTGCGTTGGCCATGATCCAGTCCATCAGGCGCCGCGCGCCGGACAGGTAGCCCTCCTCGCCGGTCGCCTGATGCAGCGTCAGCAGCGCCAGCGCCGCCCAGGCGACGTTGCCGGTCGCGGTGCCGTCCTGCGCGGCGTCCTCGCCCCAGATCCTCTTGTGGTCGTCCCACCAGCCCGGCAGCAGCGCCGCGCCGGGGCCGACAGGACCGGCGCGATAGGCGTTACGCAGGCGGCCATCGCCGAAGCTGCGATCATGAGCGCCGGCATGCACCAGCGCGTTGCCGATCACGCGGCCCTCGTCGACGCGACCGCATGCGACCAGCGCGATGGCGGCCAGGGCGTTGTCATAGGTGAACGCCGTCGTCGAAAGGCCGAGCGGCAGCCCCTCCTCGTCGGCACCCGGCTCGTAGCTGCGGATGAACGCCGCGTCACGGCCGGCGAGGCCGGGCTCGACGGCCTGCATCAGTCCCGCACACAGCGACGCCTCGGCGCGCATCGGCGATGCTCCGCCGAGCAGAGCGATCACCGCCATCGTCATGGAGAGAAGCCTCATTGTGCCGAGACCGCGCGCGCCGTCGGCAGCCACTGCTCGTCGAAGACCGGCTGCTGCGCCGGTTGCGACCGCAAGGCGGAGTCGAGCTTGCTGACACCGGCACGGCGCGTCGCTTCGTCCGGCTCAGACGGGTCCAGATCGGTCAGCGACGCAACGAGGTGGCCGAGCCGGCGCCAAGTCACCGACATCGACGGCACGATGCCATTGTCGCGCGTCACGGTGACCCACTGCCCCACCGTGCAGGCCGGCGTCGCCGCGGAGGTCGGCTGCGCTGCCGGCTTTTCGTCGGCAGCGTCAGGCGTGATCATGACGTAGAGCTCGCGCCGCTCGGTCTGCGGAAATGGCACGGCAAAGCGCTCGTCGACCTTGTCGCTCGTCTTCGGCAGCACGGCGCTGACGATGCCGCTATGGAAGCCGCCGCCATCGATGCGCACCTTGGTGCCCGGCTTCATCGCTTCGCCCTGCCGATAGGAGAAGATCGCGACCACGAAGCGTTTGTCGCAATCGACCACCGAGGCGATCGTATCGCCGGCGCTGACGTGGCGTCCGGTGTCGGCGCCCACCGCCAGCACCTTGCCGGGACCGGGCGAGAGCACGTCCGCGGCAGCGAGCCGCGCCAGCCGCGCGCGCTCCGACTTGATCAATCCCTCGAGATCGTCGAGCACGGCCGCCTGCTGCTTCTCCTCGATCTCCATCCGCCTTGCATCGAGATCGATGTCACGGCGCTTCTGACTGAGCATGTTCAGCGCGACCAGATCCTCGCCGACATAGACGCCGGCGTCGAGCGCCTTCAGCTGCGTCAGCTTCTGGTTCAGCTTGGCAGTCTGCGCATCGGTGTCGTGCAGCGCCGCCGCATATTGCTGCTCGGTCGGCTTCAGCATCTCGACGCTGGCGGCATCGCGCGCGACCATGCGGTTCTGGCGGTCGACGATGGCCTTCTTCTCGCTGCTCTGCGCGTTCGACTGCGCGACGCGGGCACGCAGCTCCTCGATCTGGGACTGCAACTGCGCCTTCAACTGACCGGCCTGGCTCGCGATCTCCTGATCGAGCGAGCTGACATAAGCGACATCAGACTGATGCTTGGCACGCGTGGCGTCCAGCTTCTGACGCGCGTCGCCCGCCTTTTCTTCCAGCGAGATGAGCGTGGTGCGGTCGAGCCGCGGATTGGTGATCTCTGCGAGGCGGTCGCCGGACCGAACCTCGCCACCCGGCTTGGCCGTGAGCGAATCGACCTGGCCCGCGATCGGGGACGTCAGCAGCACCACCGGCGCATCGACCACGGCGCGATCGGACTGGTCGGCCACGATCGGCGGCACTACCGCGGTCAGCATCAGCGCCGAGAGGATGCCGGCCACGCCGAGCGCCGACACCCTCAGGATCACGGGATGGCGCGGCGGACGGGTTGCGGTCTTCGGAGCGACGGGACGTTGCGCGGGGACTGGCTTGAAACCGTCATCGAAGCGATCGGTCATCGGGTCTCTTTCGGTTTGGGGTGACACGCCCCGAAAGACGCTTCCTCAGCTGATCCGGAGTTCCAGGCTCCGGTCTCGATGGCTCAACCCAAACCGGATCGCGGGCACATCGTTTCACGCCGCGCCCGATCTCCGCGCCCCCCTCCGGTCACGTTATGTTGCACTGCGATGGCGCGGTTTCCGCTTGCGGGCCGCACTCAATCCTCATTCGCCTTGAAGCGCCCGAGTCCCTTCAAGATGAACGGCGCGATCAGCGCAATCAGCGCGACGACCAGAAGAGTTGCAGAGATCGGCGACTGCAGCAGGGTCATGGGATCGCCGAGGCTGATCGCGAGCGCCCGCCGCAACTGGCTCTCAGCGATCGGTCCGAGGATCAGCCCGACCACGACCGGCGCAATCGGGAAATCGAACCGGCGCATCAGGAAGCCGAGCACGCCGAAGCCGGCCAGCATCGACAGTTCCACGACCGACGGCTTTGCCGCGATCGTGCCCATGGTCGCGAACACGAGGATGCCAGCATAGAGCCAGGGTGTCGGGATCGCGAGCAGCTTCACCCACAGCCCGACCAGCGGCAGGTTGAGGACGAGCAGCATCGTGTTGGCGATGAACAGGCTCGCGATCAGGCCCCAGACCAGATCGGGCCGCTCGGCAAACAGCAGCGGTCCCGGATTGAGGCCATATTGCTGGAAGCCCGCGAGCATCATCGCGGCGGTCGCCGAGGTCGGCAGGCCGAGGGTCAGCAGCGGCACCAGGGTGCCCGCGGCCGAGGCGTTGTTGGCGGCCTCAGGGCCGGCGACGCCTTCGATCGCGCCCTTGCCGAACTGGTCAGGATATTTGGTCAGCCGTCGCTCGGCCGAATAGGACAGGAAGGTGGGAATCTCGGCGCCGCCCGCCGGCAGCGCGCCGATCGGAAAGCCGAACAGCGTGCCGCGCAGCCACGGCTTCCACGACCGCTTCCAGTCCTCGCGCGTCATCCACAGCGAGCCCTTGATGGCCTCGATCTTCTCCTCGCTATGGTGACGGCGCGAGGCGACGTAGAGCGCCTCGCCGACTGCGAACAGGCCGACCGCCAACGTCGTCACCTCGACACCGTCGAGCAGTTCCGGCACGCCGAAGGCGAGCCGCGCCTGCCCCGTCAGCTTGTCGATGCCGATGAGACCGAGCGTCAGCCCGATGAACAGGCTGGTGAGGCCACGGATCGGTGAATCGCCGAAGGTCGCGGACACCGTGACGAAGGCGACGCACATCAGCGCGAAGTAGTCCTCCGGACCGAAGCGCACGGCGATGTCGACGAGGTAAGGCGACAGGAAGGCGAGACCGATGGTGGCGATGGTGCCGGCGACGAAGGAGCCGATCGCCGAGGTCGCCAGCGCCGGGCCGCCGCGGCCGGACTTGGCCATCTTGTTGCCCTCGAGCGCGGTCGCCATCGAGGCGCTCTCGCCTGGCGTGTTGATCAGGATCGCGGTGGTCGATCCGCCATACATGCCGCCATAATAGATGCCGGCGAACATGATCAGCGAACCGCCGGGATCGAGCTTGTAGGTGACCGGCAGCAGCAGGGCGACCGTGAGCGCCGGCCCGATGCCCGGCAGCACCCCGACGGCGGTGCCGAGGAACACGCCGACCAGCGCATAGAGCAGGTTCATGGGCTGGACGGCGATCGCCATCCCATGCGCGAGCGCGGCAAAGGTGTCCATCAGAGCAGTCTTTCGAGCGGACCGGCGGGAAGGCTCAGGGTGAGGAGACGGTCGAAGGCGAGATAGATCACGGTCGTCAGCACGGCGCCGATGACGAGATCGGTGACGAAGGCGCGCCGGCCGAACGCGGCCGACGTCGTCACGAACAGCGTCGTCGTCGCCAGGATGAAGCCGCCACCGAAGCCGATGATCGCGATCAAGAGCGCAAGGCCGGCGAGGATCAGCAGCACCGCGACCGGATCGGAGCTCTCGCGCGGCGGCAGCTTGCCTCTCACGGCATCGATCAGATTGGCCAGTGCAAGAATGCCGAGCCCGATCGCGATCACGACCGGCATGACCTGCGGGCCCATGCCGTACATCGTGGTCGCCGGGATCTGATTGGCGTCGTAGACCAGCACGAGCGCAACGGCCGCGAGCAGCGCCGCAATGACGATGCCGGCCTTGTCGACGCCTCCCGAGGCGGGTGTCTCGGCGCCGGCGCGCTCCGTCGTCATGACTTGACGAGGCCGACCGACTTCAACACGTCGGTGACACGGACGTTCTCCTTTTTCAGGAAGTCGGCGAACGCATCCCCCGGAAGATAGGCGTCGTCCCAGCCCTTCTGCTTCAGGATCTCCTTCCAGGCATCCGACTTCACCATCTTCTCGACGGCGTCGCTGAGCACCTTCTTCTGCTCCGGCGTGATGCCGGGCGGCGCGACCACCGAGCGCCAATTGGCGAGCACGAGGTCGATGCCCTGCTCCTTGAAGGTCGGGATGTCGACCCCGGGAATGCGCTTCTCCGAGGACACGCCGATCGCGCGCAGCTTGCCGCTCTTGATCTGCCCGTCATATTCCGACAGGCCGGAAATGCCCGCCGTGACCTTGCCGCCGAGGATCGCCGCCAGCGACTCGCCGCCGCCCGAGAACGGGATGTAGTTGACCTTCTTGGCGTCGGCGCCGACGGCGCCGGCGAACAGCGCCGCCATCACGTGATCGACGCCGCCGGCCGAGCCGCCGGCGAAGGTGACCTTGGCGATATCGGCCTTCAGCGCCGCGGCGAGGTCCTGCGCCGTCTTGATCGGCGAGTTGGCCGGCACGACGATGACCTGGATCTCCTCGGTCAGCCGCGCGATCGGCGTCACCTGCTCCAGCGTCACCGGCGACTTGTTCATGGCGAGCGCGCCGACCATCACGAAGCCGTTCACCATCAGCTGGTTGCCGTCGCCCTTGGCGCCGGTGACGAACTGCGCGATGCCGACGGTGCCGCCGGCGCCGGCGACGTTGGTCACCTGGACGCTGCGCGCCACGCCCGACGCCACGAAGGCCTGCTGCATGGCCCGCGCGGTCTGGTCCCAGCCGCCGCCGGGCGCGGCCGGCGCCATCACCTTCAGTTCCAATTGCTGGGCAGAGACCGGTGCACCGGCCAGGAACGTCAACGCAACAGCTGCGCCGAACAGGCGCGCACAGAATGACTTCAAGGACCCCTCCACGGCCGCCCCGGCGGCTCACGTTTCTCTATCCGCGTCTCAACCCCGATCATGCGGCACCAAGACGCGCACGGCGGCACGATCGACTGCGCACGGACCGGTCAGATCAGCTCTTGGATTCTCGAGACACAGCAAAAGCTTACAGGCCCAAAGGGGGCATTCAAGGCGCTACCCTGCGACAGGATGGCGCACCCCCTTTACGCGAGGCACTTTGCCGCTCAGTGGCCTGGAGGGCTCAGCCGCAAGTCCAGACCATTCCCACCGGCGTCCGCGTCCAGCACGGGCCGAAGCTGCCGCCATTGTAATGGCCGCGATAGAAGCCGGGCTGGCCGAAATAATGCCACTCGCCGTTGTAGAGCATGTATTTCGGGGTGCCGTCGATGTACCAGTGGCGGCGGCTGCCGCGCGGCGGGCCGTTGCGCATCGCTTCCTTGTCCGCGTACAGCGGGAGGCTGTTGTTCGGCGGCTGCTTATAGCCCGGCAGGAAGCCATAGCCCTGCCAGCGATGAGCCTTGCGCTTGTGCGACGGAGCGGCCGTCGCAAGCGCGGGCACCAGCAGCAGAAGCATCACAAGCGAAACGATGAAACGATGCGGCATGGCGGCAGCCCGATGAAGAGGAGGTCGCGAATCTTCAGTCCGATTGCGGCACGGCAACGGCCGCAGCGTCATGAAATGTTTCAGCGATGCCGCCGGTGCTTGCCGCGCGGCGGCGGTGCCGGCGGCGCGTAGAATGGATTGAGGTCGCACATCGCCGCGCGGCCGGACGCCGTGGCGCGGCATTGCGGCAGCGACGTGTAGCTGCAGTCGATCCACTCGCCACCGCCAAACCGGCCGCCTTCATAGACCTTCATGCACACGGGATAGCGCGGATCGTAGGCCTGGGCATGAGCCGGCGCCGATATGGCCGAGCCCACCATCAAAGCGACCGCGACAGCGCTGCAGGTCAGGACACGCATTCGGGGACCTCCGGAAGGGGTCTCGTCGGCCCAAGCCGATTCCCGAGACCGTGTTGCATCTGCTCTGTATCGCCGGCGCGGGCCGCTCGCAATGACGCCATTACAACAGGTCGGCCTGCTCTCCGCCGCGGAAACCCATCGCCAGCACGTAGCGCTCCGACGAATCCTGCCGGCTCGCGGCCGGCTTGACGTGGCGGACGCTGGCGTAATCGCGCTTGAGCTGCGCCATCAAGTCGGCATCGGCGCCGCTCTGGAACGTCTTGGCGAGAAAGCTGCCGCCCGGCTTGAGCACCTCACTGGCGAAATGCGCGGCAAGTTCGACGAGACCGACGATGCGCAGCTGGTCGGTCTTGCGATGGCCGGTGGTGTTGGCCGCCATGTCCGACATCACCACGTCGGCACGCCCGCCGAGCATGGCGCGGAGCTTTTCCGGCGCATCCTGGGCATGGAAGTCGAGCTGGGTGAAGGTGACGCCGGGGATCTCGCCCATCTCCAGCAGATCGATCGCGATCACCTTGCCCTTCCCGGCTTCGGCCCCGACCCGACGCGCCGCGATCTGGCTCCAGCCGCCGGGCGCAGCGCCGAGATCGACCACCGTCATGCCGGGCTTCAGCAAATGATACTTGTCGTCGATCTCGAGCAGCTTGTAGGCCGCGCGCGAGCGGTAGCCGTCGCGCTTGGCCTTCATGACATAGGGATCGTTGAGCTGGCGCTCCAGCCAGAGTTTCGAGGACAGCTTGCGCTTGCCCCCGGTCTTGACCTGCACATGCATGCGGCCAGTGGTGTCTTTTGCCATCTTGATCTCTGAGGTCATTCCGGGACCGCCCGTCAGGGCGGGACCCGGAATCCAGAAGTTGCGGAGCGAGATTCCGGGTTCGCGCCAAACGAAAGCAGCTTCGCTGCTTTCGTCCGACCGCACCGGAATGACGTCGTCAATTCTTGCTACGCCGTCCTGAGCGCGCCGTCCTCGCGCATCATCTCGACCAGCATGCCCTCGCGCAGGCCGCGATCGGCGACGCGCAGCCGCGGCAGGGGAAACGCCAGGCGAATCGCGTCGAGAATGGCGCAGCCCGCCAGCACGAGGTCGGCGCGGTCGATGCTGATGCAGTTGTTCTCGGCGCGCTCCTGGTAGCTCATTGCCAGCAGCTTGGCGATCGTCGTCGTGATGTCGGCATCGTTGATCCAGATGCCGTCGACCCGGCGCCGATCGTAGCGCGCGAGGTTCAGATGAATGCCGCCGAGCGTCGTCACGGTGCCGGAGGTGCCGAGCAGATGCATGCCGGAGAGGTCGCGGCCATTCTCGGCCGCGAACGGCCCGACATGCTCGGCCACGGCCTCGACCATGACGGCATAGATCTCCGGCGTCACGTCGCGACCGCCGAAGCGTTCGGCCAAGGTCACGACGCCGAGCGGGATCGACATCCAGGCCTTGATGCGCGGCTCGGCGTTGCGGTCGGCCGGATCGCGCTCGATCCTGACCAGCTCGCTGGAGCCGCCGCCGATATCGAACAGGATGGCCCCGCGCCCGCCCGGATCGAGCAGCGGCGCGCAGCCCTTGACGGCCAGCGTCGCCTCGGTCTCACGGTCGATCACCTCGAGCTCGATGCCGGTCTCCGCCACCACCCGGCTGCGGAACCCGTCGGCATTGGCGGCGGCGCGGCAGGCCTCGGTCGCGATCAGGCGCAGCCGGCTGGCCTTCTTGGATTGGATCTTGTCCCGGCAGATGCTGAGGGCGGCGATGGCCCGATCCATCGCCGCATCGCTGATGCAGCCGGTGGTCGAGATGCCCTCGCCCAGCCGGACGATGCGCGAGAACGAGTCGACCACGCGGAAGCTGTCGCCCGAAGGACAGGCGATCAGGAGCCGGCAATTGTTGGTTCCGAGGTCCAGGGCCGCGTAGACGCTGCTGCCATTGCTGGCGCAGGAAGGCGTCGCGACGTCCAGACCCGGACGCAAGCCGGGCTTCAGGTTCCCGCGCGGCGTGGGACTCTCCCGCAGCCGCGTGTCATTGATCATTCAAATGTCTTTCCGCTGGCCGGACCGGCCCAGATGGAAGTTCTCTTTCCCTAGACATTATCAGTGGATAGCGCCGGCGCAACAGCCCCTCCGTCAGGCGTGATGCACCATTCCTAATCAACCGTTGTCCGGCCGCGGGCGCTGCACTATCTGGGAACAGCCCGCATTTGCGACCAATCCAGCCCGTTGGGTCCTCATCCATGCAAGATCACACCTCCCCGGCCTCCCTCGAAAACGCGATCGCGCTGCAGAAATTCGGCGTCGGGCAGCCGGTCCGGCGCAAGGAGGACGACACGCTGGTGCGCGGCCACGGCAAATATACCGACGATTTCAACCTGCCCGGCCAGGCCCATGCCTGGATCGTGCGCTCCAGCCATGCCCACGGCATCATCAAGGGCATTGATACCGCGGCCGCAAAGGCGATGCCCGGCGTGCTCGGGGTGTGGACCGGCGCCGACCTCGCGGCGGCCGCCTATGGCCCGTTCACCTGCGGCCTGCCGCTGAAGGGCCGGGACGGCTCACCGCTGCTGCAGACCAATCGCCCGGCGCTGGCGACCGACAAGGTGCGCTTCGTCGGCGACCCCGTCGCCTTCGTCGTGGCGGAAACCGCCGCGCAGGCCCGCGATGCGGCCGAGGCGGTCGAGCTCGATATCGAGCCCCTGCCCGCGGTCACCAATGCCGAGGAAGCCGCCAGGCCCGGCGCGCCGCTTCTCTACGACCACATCCCGAACAACGTCGCCCTCGACTACCACTATGGCGACACCGCCAAGATCGAGGAGGCCTTCGCCAAGGCGGCGCACGTCACCAAGCTCGACATCGTCAACACCCGCGTCGCCGTGGTGTCGATGGAGCCGCGCGTTGCGCTGGCGGCCTTCGACGGCAAGACCGAGCGCTTCACCTTGCAAGTGCCGACCCAGGGCGTCTCCGGCAACAAGGCAACGCTCGCCAAGATCCTCAACGTCGCGCCGGACAAGGTCCGCATCCTCACCACCAATGTCGGCGGCTCCTTCGGGATGAAGAACGTCTCCTATCCCGAATATGTCTGCATCCTGCATGCGGCCAAGGCGCTGGGCCGTCCGGTGAAGTGGCGCGACGAGCGTACCACCGCCTTCCTGTCCGACAGCCAGGGCCGCGACCAGATCATCCATGGCGAGCTGGCGCTCGACGCCGACGGCAAGTTCCTCGCTGTCAGGCTGTCCGGCTACGGCAATCTCGGCGCCTACATCATGGGCGTGGCGCCGCTGCCGCTGTCGCTCAACACCGGCAAGAACCTCGCCAGCGTCTACAAGACGCCGCTGCTCGGCGTCGACATCAAGACGGTGCTGACCAACGTCACCCTGATGGGCGCCTATCGCGGCGCCGGACGGCCCGAGGCGAACTACTTCATGGAGCGGCTGATCGATACCGCCGCGCGCGAGATGGGCATCGACCGCCTCACCATCCGCAAGCGCAACTTCATCAAGCCGAGCCAGATGCCGTTCCCGGCGGCGTCCGGAGTCACCTATGATTCCGGCGACTTCGCCGCGGTGTTCGAGAAGGCGCTGGAGGTCTCGGACTACGCCGGCTTTGCCAGGCGCAAGCGCGAGAGCCGCAAGAACGGCAAGCTGCGCGGCATCGCGGTCGGCTCGTATCTCGAGGTGACCGCGCCGCCGTCGGGCGAGCTCGGCAAGATCACCTTCGACGCCGATGGCGGCGTGACGCTGACCACCGGCACGCTCGATTACGGCCAGGGTCACGCGACCCCGTTCTCGCAGGTGCTGTCGGCGCAGCTCGGCGTGCCCTTCGAGAAGATCCGGCTGGAGCAGAGCGATTCCGACCTCGTTCGCTTCGGCAACGGCACCGGCGGCTCGCGCTCGATCACCGCGACCGGCCAGGCGATCGTCGAGTCCTCGCAGCTCGTCATCGCCAAGGGCAAGCAGGCGGCGGCGCATCTGCTCGAAGCCTCGGAAGCCGACATCGAGTTCGCGAGCGGCCAGTTCACCATCGCCGGCACCGACCGCAGCATCGACATCATGGAGCTGGCGCGGCGCATGCGCGAGGGCAAGATGCCCGAGGGCGTGCCGGCCTCGCTCGACGTCGACCACAATTCGACCGCGACCGAGTCGACGTTTCCGAACGGCTGCCATGTCTGCGAGGTCGAGATCGAGCCCGACACCGGCGTCGCGCAGATCGTCGCCTACACCGCGATCAACGACTTCGGCACGGTGATCAACCCGATGATCGTCGCCGGCCAGCTCCATGGCGGCGTCGCGCAGGGCATCGGCCAGGCGCTGATGGAGCACCTGCGTTACGACGAGAGCGGCCAGCCGATCACGGGATCGCTGATGGACTACGCGCTGCCGCGCGCCTCCGACGTGCCGATGATGACGGTCGACAACCATCCGGTGCCGGCGAAGTCCAACCCGTTGGGCACCAAGGGCTGCGGCGAAGCCGGCTGCGCCGGCTCGATGGCATCCGTGATCAACGCGGTGATCGACGCACTGTCCGACTACGGCGTGAAGCATCTCGATATGCCGCTGACCACCGAGAAGCTCTGGCGCGCAATCCAGGACGGCAAGGCTAGGACCGCGGCGTAGAACCGTCGTCTTCGGCGCATCGCCGTCGCTTTTGCCTGATCAAGCCCGGCCCGAACGGCCGGGCTTTCGTTTGCGCAGATGGCAGAGGATCCGTTCGCACGGCGACGTTGCCGCGCGCCGGTCTCACGCTCCCTCCATACGCGATCGCCCTGCCCGCAGCGGGGGATGCCAGTCGCGATCACCGCAGCAGGCGTGCGGAAAAATCGCTGAATTGCGGCAGAACCGATGAAGTCATCCGGTTATTTTCGCCGGGATTCGTCCCTGAGTTCCATCCCTTTCGACTATCGCGAGCGTCCCGATCTTCCTTAGGTTGCTGCAACGCCGGTTGGCATCTTCAACACACGCCGGACGCCGGTGCCACGCCAAACGACGCACGACTGCGTCACGCGGTGGATGTCGGCTCAAACGAGGGAGAATGACGAGATGGCTTTCCCGACGTCGGTCAACGACCAGATCACCGATTCCGTCACCCAGGCGAATACCAAGGTGCTCGGAGATGCGCCCGCGATTGCGATGGGCAACCTCTATCAGGCCACGGCGCAGGCGCTCGCCAATGCGGCTCACAACGCGACCAATGCGCAGCAGCAGAGCTACGTGACCACGCAGGCCGCCACCACCATGGGCGTCGCCACGCTCTACTCGCTCGACACCGCCACCACCGGCGTCGCGACGGCCGACATCCTCAACACCGGCGTCAAGGGCCTGACGAGCTGACGCGCACGTCCCGTTCGACCACCCACCTGCTGAAATGACCTCCACCTGAAAGGATCGAGCCATGGCATTTCCGACCTCAGTCAACAATCAGATCACTGATTCCGTCACCCAGGCGAACACCAAGGTGCTCGGCGACGCGCCGGCGATCGCGATGGGCAACCTGTTCCAGGCAACCGCGCAGGCGCTCGCGAACGCTGCGCACAATGCCACCAATTCGCAGCAGCAGAGCTATGTGACCGCGCAGGCGGCAACGACCATGGGCGTCGCCACGCTCTACTCGCTCGACACCGCCTCCACCGGCGTCGCCACCAAGGACATCCTGTCGTCCTGACCAGGCCCGAGCGCGGGATCGGGACACTCCCCGATCTTGGCCCTCGCCTCATGATCCCAGGGAGCTGGTGAGATGGCATTTCCCACGGCAGTCAACAGTCAGATCACGGACTCCGTGACCCAGAGCAACGTCCAGGTCCTCGGTACGGCACCTGCGATCGCAATGGGCAACCTGTATCAGGCGACGGCGCAGGCGCTGGCGAATGCCGCGCACAACGCCACCCTGGCGCAGCAACAGATGTACGTCACTGCGCAGGCAGCGACGACGGCAGGCGTCGCGCTGCTCTACTCACTCGACACGGCGTCGACCGGACTGGCGACGTCGACCATCCTGAAGAGCTAGGCACCATCCGCGCGTGATGCCCGGCTGATCGAGAGACGACCCCACGCCAACAGCACTCGCAAAGGAGAGACATCATGGCATTCCCCACCGCCGTCAACAGTCAGATCACCGACTCCATCAGCCAGGTGAACACCAAGGTGCTCGGCGACGCGCCGGCCGTCGCGATGGGCAACCTGTTCATCGCCACCAGCCAGGCGCTGTCCAACGCGGCCCACAACGCGACCAACAACCAGCAGCAGTCCTACGTGACGATGCAGGCCTCGACCACGCAGGGCATCTCCACCCTGCTGACCCTCGATACCGGCACGACCGGCATCGCCACCGAAAAGGTGCTCGGCCTGGTGTAGCGGTCCGTCCACCGACGGTGCCACCCGGCTAGCCGCAGGCTTGCGTCCGGCCAAGGGAGCCGTTCGTCGTGCCAGCCGCCTCCGCATCGTTGACGACCGTGGTCGACGGCAACGTCGTCAATGTCGGGCTCGCCCCATCGGTCGCCATGGGCATGACCTATGTGGCGATGGCCGACAGCCTCGGGCTCGCCATGGCGAACGCCGCGGCCAATCAGCAACGTGGCCAGGTCCTGGCCGGCGCGGCGCTCGCGCAGGTCCTGGCGATGATCATTGCGCAAGGGAGTTCGTGACATGAGCGATCCGGGTACGGTCAACGGCCAGATCATCGACTCGACGACCGGCGTGGTCACGCTTCTGACCGGTCAGTCTCCGTCGCAGGCCTTCGGACTGCTCGACGCCGTGATGGTCGAGACGCTCGGCATGGCCATGCACAATGCGATCGGGCGGCAGCAGGGCGCGAGCGTGATCGGCTCGGCGGCAGTGACCGCGGCGTGCGCCAAGATGCTGTCCGTGCCGCTTCCCATCGCACCGCCGCCCGCGCCGAAGCCCCCGCCGCCCGCCGTCGATCCGCTCCCCGGACCGCCGCCCAATCCGTCGCCGAGCGCAGCCGTCGCCGCCGCCTTTGCCGAAGCGGAAAGCGCGGTGACCGCGCTGAAACTGCAGGCCAGCTCGGCCTCCAGCCTGGCGCAGACCGCGCAGGCAGATCTCAACCAGATCGTCACCGACGCCGGCGGCACGACGCCCTCGACGCCGCCACCCCCGAGCAGCTCGATCGCGACCGCCTATGCGGATGCGGCGAGCGCGATCGACACGCTGAAGGCCCAGGCCGCGACCGCGAATGGCCTGGCGCAGACCGCGGAGAGCGACCTCAACAAGCTGATCACCGAGGCCGGCGGCACCCCGCCCGCTCCTCCGAAGACCTGACCAGATCCTGAGCCGAAGACCCGACGACGAGACCGCCATGATCCGGGGCGCCGCAACCAGCACCGGCCGCAGCCTTCGGATCGGTTGAGGATACGCAGATGCCCAGCAATGTCGACGCCCAGATCATCGACGTGATCAACCAGGTCCAGAAGGCGACCATGGCGCCGCAGGTCGTACTCACCAGCGGCGCCGGCAAGGCCTATCAGTCGGTGGCGCAATCGGCGGCCATCGCCATCCAGGACGCGGCCGATGCGCTGCGCAACGTCTCGACCATCGCGACCACGGCCTCCGGCGTCGCCATGGCGCAGTTGCTGGCGACCGGCGAGCCGAAATACGCCGAAGCGCTGGTGACGGCGCAGAGCATGATGAAATCGGCGACCGACGACTTTGCCCAGATCGGCGCGGCCGCTTCCACGATCCTCAAGAACTTCCCGTCGGGGTGATGTGTCATGTCGGTGACGGTCGCAAACAGGCTGATCCAAGGCCGTGGCGGCCTCTCCGAGATCGGCGCGGTGGTTCTGGCGTTCATCGACGGCGGCGTGCAATGGCTCGAATGGGCGGTGCGGGCGCCGACGGCGAGCTACAGCTTCCCCGACGAAACCAGCATGATGGCCGAAATCCAGGACGGGCTGCACGGCTCGCCGCTGGCGCTGCTGCCCGGTCTGGGCCTGCAGGTCAGCCCGGTCAAGCTCCTGACCTTCAATCTCGGTGACCTGCGCGCGATTGCCAAGGCAGAGACCGGCGCGCAAGACGCCGCGACGGCGAGCCAGACCGAGAGCATCCTCAACGCCCACGGCATCCATGCGCAGTCGGATCTCGCAGCGGTCCCGGCCCTGCTCTCGCAGTTTGGCGTGGCCACGTCGCCGCTGTTCCAGTGTCTTGGCCTCAACGAGACGATCGCGCTGTGGGAGCTGATTGCGCTGCCGCAGCCGCAGGACGGCGAGCCCGACATCCGCAACGACGCGGCCGCCTTCGCCGTGCAGCAGGCCCGCACGCCCGAGGAGTTCTGCGACTACTACCGCATCTACATGGCGCTGACGGCCAAGCTGAAGACCGCCGCCAGCTCTGCCGAGCAACGCCTGTCCCAGGCCAATGGCGCGGTTCAGACGCTGCTGCCGATGATGTTCGGCGCGCTCGACTGTCCGCAGGTGCGGGGCCTAGTGCCCCCGCACGAGGTCGCCGCGGCCGTCAACAACTGGCTGCGGCAGGGACGGCGGCTCGGTTTCGCCCGGCTGTCGGAGGGCGTCTGCCGCATCATCGAGAGCACGACATTCACGCAGGAGACCGGCGCGGCGGCCCAGCAGGTCGTCACGCTGTATCTCGCCAACGCGCAGTCGTTCCTCTCGGCCAATCATCCGAAGACCGGCCGGATCAGCCAGGACGGACGCTCCTGCATCCTGCCGACGCAATCCGGCAATCTCTACGCCGAGCTCTACCTCGGCGCCGACGGCGACATCACCTTGCGCCAATTCAGGCGGATCGCGCCGCCCGCCGAAAAGAGTTGAGTCCGACACCCCATGAGGCAGGCATCATGAGCGAGCAGCCCCCGTCCCAGACCTCTCCGCCGGAGAACGAGCCCGACATCCTGCTCGACAATCCCTATGCCAGCCCGATGTTGCCTGAAGCATTCATCGAGCAGATCGAGGAGCAGTCGGCGGCTCAGTCGGCGCGCGATACCGAAGTCGAAGCCGAGCTGATCGAGAGCGCCACCGACGAGGTCGTGTCGATCGAGGAGCATCTGGGCGAGATGGACGAGGCTGTGATCGAGGTGGACGAGCAGGTCGCCAGTCCCCTCTCCTCGCACTCCATCCACCAGATCGAGCATCGCCTGCTGGAGGCCTCCCGCGCGATCGCCGCGGCCCAGCAGGCGTTCAACGAAGCGGTTGGTCGCACGGCGGCCTCGATGGAGCGCAAGATGGCCGCGGCGCAGGCCGCCATGCTGTCACGCCGGGCGCAGGTCGAACCGCTGCAGCCGCCCGCGGACTACGCGCCGCCCACGGTCGAGACGGCCGAGCAGGCCGTCGCGGCCTCGATCGTCGCCACGCGCCAGGCCACCAACTTCACCGATCGTCAGCTCGCGGCGATGGCCGCCACCGGCCGCGCCATCATCGCCGAGGCCCAGCAGGCGGCCGAGCAGAGCGTCATCGCCGCCGAACGCTCGATCAGCGCCGCGCTGGCGGCGAGCCAGCCACAGAAGACGGCGGCTTCCGCCTGACGCCACGCAAACCACCTCGCTGCGGCTGCGGGTGATCCGACCTGCTGTGTCAGCGATACTCCCGAAGCGGTCGTAAGAACACCGCCTCCGGCACCGCCTATCACGCGGAAGGATCCAATCCGATGTGCTGCATCATCTTCGATCTCGCCAGCACCGGTGGCCTGGACACCCTCGCCTCGCCGGGTGCCGGCCTCCCTGGCGCGCTGCCCCAAGGCATGGGAACCCAAGGCGGCCTCTACGTGATCGTCAACGTTCCCACCAACAACAGATACATCGGGAAAGCCGGCAATCTGGCGGACCGCTTCGATGGTCGAATGCTCACCGTGAACGAGTTCGGACTGAGCACCAACAATCTCAGGGGCGTCGGCGCGTTCTGGGGTGTCGCTTACGCCTTCAACACGCCGCAACCTCCCTCGCCGCCACTGCCAGTCTTCAAGGTCGAGGCCGGCATCACCTACAACGCCCAAACGAACGATGGCCGCCTCGCCAACCTCCTCTTGCCCGGCCAATTCGCTCCGGGAACTCCACAATATGCTTTCGCCAGCGCGCTGCAGATGAACACGATGGAAACCTGCAGGGTCGCCGATCCCATCTATTCCCTTAAAGATCCAACGGTCTACATCGATTCAACGACAGTCGACGTCGAACAACTACTCATTCGATTCTTCAAGATGGCGATCGGCAGCGGCGGAACTCTAACAAACAAGCAAAAAAGTCTGAATGCGTTCGTGAATTCAACCGGCAACAGCATGATCGTTGCTGTGTCGTGGGGCGCATGCCAAGCGCTCGGATTCCCGACCAGCGGCTTCACGATCATCACGATCGCCAACGGAAGCGCGCTTTGACGATCGCCGCGGGACTACCGTCCCGCCGCAGCGCGCGGGCCGTGCCGATCGACCCCGAGCGTAACGCCAACGGCAAAACGGTGAACATCAGAACTGATTCCAATTCGATTGCGCCGGGGGATGCGAAACTCGCAGGCATACGGCGCTCACATCAAACAAAGAGAAGAGGACGATCAGGATGCCAAAAGGCGACGAACCAACGATCTTCGTGACCAAGGACGACAGGCAAGTCGTCATCGCGTCAGGAGGCGAGCAGATCAGCCCCAACAGCTACGGCTTCGAGATCGAATTCTGCAGCCACAACAGCTGGGTGTTCCAATTCACTCACGTTGAAGCAGCCGACATCGAATTGACGGTTGGAGACTCGCCGGAAGCAAAAGCCGTCTGGACGATCGAGACCGATTCGGACAACGTCTTCGAACTCACGACGGGCAAGACGTGGTTTTCGACCGTCGCGGACGCCTACCTTGCCAAAGACCGACTTGCTGAATATCTCGTCGCTTCTGTATCCGGGACATCGACGCAAAAATATGTGACTTTCCTGCAATGGAAGGCGGCGTTCGCAAGCGAGGCCTTCGATACCCTCGTCAAGAATTTCTTTGGCAAAGCGTTGAAGAAAGCCGAGGCGAAGAATCGCAGCTCCACTCAAGTTCTTGTTCAACTGAACGAAAACAACATTGACGATACGACTAATGTCGGCGCGGCCCTATGGACGTTCGCCAAGAACGAGGGAAGCCCCCAAGATCCACAACCGTGGAACGATTACCTCAACAACATCCTCCTTGGGCGCAGCCAGAAAGACCCAAAAGAAGGCTTTTCTTCGCAGGTCAACATGCCCATGACCTTGCAAGGTTATTTTTTATACCAAATGGCGTGGAAACTACCTCGTGAAAATCTGCGCTTCAGCAAGGGCGTGGCACGGCCATCCTGGATCTGGTTGAACGTCATGGCCGAAGTCTATAGCGGATACATGTCATTGCTTACAAAGATCTATAAGGACGTCGGTCAGATTGATCCGGCGAAAGTTCCAGTCGAACTGAACATGACTATTGCAGAACTCAAGAAGTCCGCGTTTGTTTTCCTTGTTACGAACAAGGTGGTATGCGGTGCAATGGGCGCTCTGAGCGAGATGAATCAGCTCAAGCTCCAGGAAATCGCATACGCCGAAAAATCGACGTTGATCTTTCGGGATCCATACCCCTTTGAGGAACAGATCAATTCATATCAAGTGGACCAATTCCCGGGCTGGTGGCGCTGGTTGCCATTTCATAGCTACCTGAAGGATTTAACGGCACTCTGGTTTAAGGCTGCGCTGCTGGACGTGATCAGCAAGGAAGACTTTGATCGCACGTTTTGCGGCAAGCTCGGCGAAGTTCTCTTGTCGGGAGAAACGGCTGCGATTTGGCTGGACGCACTCGCAAAGTTTCAACGCGAGTACATAGAGAAGGCCGGAAAGAAACCTTACTCACGGCTCGCGACGTACGACGTCAAATCTCTCTGTAAAGCGATCAACATGGTGGAGAAAGCGCTGGGCGCAATGCTCCTGAACGCGAGCAATCCATCCACCGATCTTGCTTTCAATCTGCCGCCGCCAAATGCGCGCCCGTTTCTTGACTATTCCAGAGCACCGAAGTGGGAAGGACGCTACGACACCATGTGGTCTTCGATCAAACTACCGGAGTCCTCGCCGTCGACCGGTGATTGGACGTACCTCGTTGAGCATCGCCGGCATTAGGCGACGGAGAATGCCTTGGGTGGAAATGCGTCTTTTTCATACCAACCCTCGGCGGCGCTTACATGTTTCCAAAGCCTCTGTGAAAGAGGACAACCGCCCCCCTCACTCCGCCGCCATGCGCCGGTACTCGCGCGGGGTGCGGCCGACCTGACGGCGGAAGTATTTCTCGAAATGGCTGAGATCGGCGAAGCCGACCTGTAGCGCCACATCGGTGATCGGCTGCCGCGCATTTGTTGACAGCAACTCCTTGGCTTTCTCGACCCGAATGCGCGACAGCATTGCCTTGCACGAGGTCTGCAGGCTGTGGCGAAACAGGAAGCTCAGATGCGACTGGCTGACATGGGCCTGGCGTGCCAGGCTGCCGAGCCGGATCGGCTCGGCATAGTGATCGACGAGATACAGAAGTGCCCGGCGCAGATTGGGATGCAGGCGCGACAGCGCCGTGATGTCCTTGTTGAGCACGTGGCGAATCCAATCATCCGCTTCCGCCCCGATTTCCGGCCTCGCGGACGCTTGCTCGCGAACGGCTTCGGCCGGCGGCTTCGCCGCCGGCAACGCCGGTGACGGTGCCGCCGACGTCACCGTCACGCGCTCGGCCCGCGCGTGGAGAGCCGGGAAATAGCGCCTGATGTCCTCGGCACGGATCCTCGCACGTCCGGTCATGACCGCGAGCCGGGCGACCACGCGCTCGACCTCGAACGCGTTCTCCGGCCACGGATAGCTGCGGCACAGATCGAGCATCTCGGCGCTGATCTTGTCTTCGGCGCGATGACCATGTCCCTCGAGCGCAGCGATGACGAGCGGCTCGATGTCGTCGCAGCGCTCGCGCAGCGGCGGCACGCTGACGGGCAGAAAGTCGAGCTCGGCCAGCAATTGGCGCGAGAAGGAGCGCTCGGCCACCATGCGCGGCAGATCGCCGCCGGCCGAGGCGATCACGCGCACGCGCGTCGTGTTCGACACGTCCAGCCATTGCCCCAGGCGAGAATGCATGTGCTGCGGCAATTCGTTCTGCAGACCGGGCGCCAGCATGTCGATGTCGCTGAAGAACAGCGTGCCGCCCTCGGCCTGCCGAAACCAGTCCTGCGGCGCCCCCCGCGGCTGCGCGCAATTGACCTGCACGAACGGCAGATCGCGGCGCGGCCCGCAGCAATGGATCGCGGCGGCCAGATACGGCGTCTCGGTCCCGAACTCGCCCTGCAACAGGCACGGCAGATCGCTGTGCGACGCCTTCTCGACGAAGATCTCGAGATTTCGGACCGCCTCGCTCACACCCACCAACAGCAGCGAGCGGCCCAGGCGCTGCCGTGCCCACTCGCAGACCTCGTGGCGCTTGATCACGAAGGCGAGCTGGCGCGCGCAATCCGCCAGCGCGTCGGACAGGTCCGGCCCGCCCCGCCGCCCCTCCCAGGCCAACGTCAAACGGCCGATCCCGACGTCGGCATAGACCAGCGGCGCCGTCACGGATGGCGTCGGTCCGAGCCGCCATTCCGGCGCACGCCGCGGCTCGCGCTCGGCGGTGGCCGCAACACCGCCGTCTCTTTCGCTGAGCCAGTCCTGCACGGTTTCCGATCCGGATCGGGACAGGACGATGCGGCCGAGATCGGCGACGGCAATCTCCACAGTCGCCGCCCGCGACAGCTCCGCCAGACGCTGTGCATAGCTTGCCAGGAAATCGACGACGTTGAGATACGGCCGGCTCATCCTGGACAGATCGCGCCAGGCCTGATCGCCGCCGTCGAGTCCCCGCTGGTCTTTCATGACCCGGCTCAGTGCACGGACGCGTTGTGTCGATGATCCAACATGGCGGGCACGTTACCGCGGCTCCGACGCCGCTTCCGACCGAAGCGGCCGGCCCGATCTGCCCACCTTGTGCATCGCTTGCCAGAATTCATGGTCCCCCATGACGCAGCCCACGGCTACGCCGCATCTCCCATGTCCGATCATTGGCCCTTCCCCCTCACAACTACGGGCCAACCAAACCATACACAATTTTAGATTGAGTGTGAATGAATTCACAAGCGAGCCATCAAATGGTCTTGATGACTGATGCGATTCGTCGCGGCTATCCGCGCTGTTCGCGTGGCTGATAGATCGCCACGTGATGGCAATGCGCGAGCGGGCGGTCGCCATTGGCGACCACCAGCGCATCGAGCTCGACGAAGCGGTGACCCTTCTTCTCGTAGTTGGCAACCACACGGCCGCGCGCGGTGATCTCGTCGGCTTCTTCGATCGCCGACAGCAGTTGCATGCGGCTGCCGACGTGAATCCAGGGGCCGAGGACGACGTTGTCGACGAGCAGCCGGTTCGTCACCCGCTGCAGCATGCCGGGATGGCCGAGCCGTTCGTTGGCATAGATCGGATCGCGCTCGCGAATCTCAGAAAGATAGGCGGCGGCCGCCTGCCCTGGCCACGCGCGCGGCGCCGTGCCGAGCCAGCTGCCGACAGCGAAAGACTCCGCACTGACGAGCGGCCGCACCGCCGCGGCCGGAACATCCCGGTACTCGGCCAGCACGACATCCGGCACCGACGCGGGCAGCGAAGCGGAACCGGTGGCGCAGAGCTGCCCTCGGCTGATCACCTCGAGGGCGAGCCCGTCGGAGGTCTCGTTCGCGACGACCTCCGCGATCTCGCCGTCATAGACCGGCTTGGTGAACCGTGCCTCGATCAGCCCACGCTCCAGGAACGCCCGCCCCCAGCGTGCGACGGGCTGATGCAGCATATAGGCCAGCACCTCGACGCCGGGTACGAGACCGCCGGCGAAGCCGAATCGCCGCGCCACACTGTCGTCGTGCATCTTGTTCTCGGACTGCTTGGCCGTGTTGAACGCCTCGACCGCATACGCCGCGATTCTGCCCGACATCCTTGCCTCCCTTTCACCGTTTTCGGGCGATGGTAGCGGCCGGAAAGGCCCTGGCAAGCGGCGCGTTTGGCTCGCAATTCCCGGCGCGATGGGGTACCAACCGGACCATTCCAACCGATGGCCCGATGACGACCGAAACCGCCCCGATCCGCATCTATGTCGACGCCGACGCCTGCCCGGTGAAGGACGAGATCTACCGCGTTGCGATCCGGCATGGCCTGCCGGTGACCGTCGTCGCCGGCGGCTTCATCCGCGTGCCCGAGGATCCCCTGATCACGCGCGTGGCGGCCGGCAGCGCCATGGATGCCGCGGATGACTGGATCGCCGAGCGCACCGGCGCTGACGACATCGTCATCACGGCGGACATTCCGCTGGCCAGCCGCTGCGTCAAGGCCGGCAGCGCCGTGATCGCGCCGAACGGCAAGCCGTTCACGGAGGAGTCGATCGGCATGACGCTCGCCGTGCGCAACCTCATGACCGATCTGCGGTCATCGGGCGAGGTGACCGGCGGCCCGCGCTCGTTCACGCCGCGCGACCGCTCCACCTTCCTTTCCACCCTCGACACCACGATCCGCCGCCTGCAGCGCCAGCGCGCGGCGCGGACCCAGCAGCAGAGCTAACCTCATGGCGCCGCCGCTCATCCAACTCAAGGACATCCGCCTGACCTTCGGCGGCACGGCCCTGCTGCAGGGTGTCGAGCTGTCGGTCTCGCCAGGCGAGCGGGTCTGCCTGATCGGCCGCAACGGCTCCGGCAAGTCGACGCTGCTCAAGATCGCCGCCGGCCTGGTCGAATGCGACAGCGGCACCCGCTTCGTGCAGCCGGGCGCCACGGTGCGCTATCTGCCGCAGGAGCCGGATTTCTCCGGCCATGCCACCACGCTGTCCTATGTCGAGGCCGGACTCGGGCCGGGCGACGATCATTATCAGGCGCGCTATCTCGTCGAGCAGCTCGGACTGACCGGAGAAGAGGATCCCGCTGAAGTCTCCGGCGGCGAGGCGCGCCGCGCGGCGCTGGCGCGCGTGCTCGCGCCCAACCCCGACATCCTGCTGCTGGACGAGCCGACCAACCACCTCGACCTCACGACCATCGAGTGGCTGGAAAACGAGCTCGACGGCCGAAGCTCGGCGCTGGTGCTGATCAGTCACGATCGTCGCTTCCTCACCAATCTGTCGCGCGCGACCGCTTGGCTCGACCGCGGCCAGATCAGGCAGATCGATCGCGGCTTTGCGGCATTCGAGGCGTGGCGCGACGAGGTGCTGGCGGAAGAAGAGCGCGAGCAGCACAAGCTCGACCGCAAGATCGTCAACGAGGAGCACTGGCTGCGCTACGGCGTCTCCGGCCGGCGCAAGCGCAACGTCAAGCGGCTCGCCAATCTGCATGCGCTCAGGCAGCAGCGCCGCGACTATCGCGGTACGGCCGGCAGCGCCAATCTCGCCGCGGCGGAAGCCGACAAGTCCGGCAAGCTGGTGATCGAGGCCAAGGGCGCATCGAAGAGCTATGGCGACCGCAGGATCGTCGACAATTTCTCCATCCGCATCCAGCGCGGCGACCGCACCGGCATCGTCGGCCCCAACGGCGCCGGCAAGACCACGCTGGTCAATCTGCTCACCGGCGGCAGCGAGCCCGACAGCGGCAGCATCAGGCTCGGCGTCAATCTGGAGACGGCGACGCTCGACCAGCACCGCGAGAGCCTCGATCCCCGGACGACGCTCGCCGACGCGCTGACGGGCGGCCGCGGCGATCACGTCATGGTGGCCGGCAAGCCGAGGCACGTCGTCGGCTACATGGAGGACTTCCTGTTCTCGCGCGAGCAGATGCGCACGCCGCTCGAAGTGCTATCGGGGGGCGAGCGCGGCCGGCTGATGCTGGCGCGCGCGCTGGCCAAGCCATCGAACCTCTTGGTGCTGGACGAGCCGACCAACGATCTCGACCTCGAGACGCTCGACGTGCTCGAGGACATGCTCGGCGACTACGAAGGCACGGTGATCCTGATCAGCCACGACCGCGACTTCCTGGACCGCGTCGTGACCTCGGTGATCGTGCCCGAGGGCAACGGCAAATGGCAGGAATATGCCGGCGGCTACAGCGACATGCTGGCGCAGCGCGGCGCCGACCTGAAGCGCGAGCATGCCAAGGCGGCTGAGGAGAAGAAGGAGTCCAAGCCGGCTGCGACAGCGCCGGCGAGCGCGCCGAAGCGCAAGCTCTCCTTCAACGAGAAGCACGCGCTGGAGACCCTGCCGAAGACGATCGCGAAGCTGCAGGCCGAGATTGCCAAGCAGCAGGCCGTGCTCGCGGATCCTGCTCTTTACGCCAAGGACCGCAAAAAGTTCGACGCCGCCTCCCTCGCCATCGCCACCGCGCAGGCCGAGCTCACCGCCGCGGAAGACCGCTGGCTGGAGCTGGAAGTGCTGCGCGAGGAAATCGAGGGGGCTTGATGTTTACGTAGGATGGGCAAAGGCGCGCAAGCGCCGTGCCCACCACGAGCTTGCGCAACAGAAGACGGTGGGCACGCTTCGCTTTGCCCACCCGACATTCTCTCCGTCATCGCTTCGCTCCTCGCAATGACGGCAACATGGAGTGAATGACATGACCACCCCGCTCGCCGCCAGGATCGCCCGTGAGTACGGCACGCCCTGCGCCGTCATCGACATGGACAGGGTCGAGCGCAACATCGCGCGCATCCAGGCCCAGTGCGAGGCCGCGGGCGTCGCCAACCGGCCGCACATCAAGACGCACAAGAGCCCGGTGCTGGCGAAACTCCAGATCGAGGCCGGCGCGCAGGGCATCACCTGCCAGAAGATCGGCGAGGCCGAAATCATGGCGGACGCCGGCATCGCCGACATCCTGATCAGCTACAATCTGATCGGAGAGGAGAAGATGGCCCGCCTCGCCGCGCTGCAGGCCAAGGCCGACATGACCGTCGCCGCCGATAACGCGACCGTCATCGCCGGCCTGCCGCAGGCGGCGAAGCAGTCGGGCCGCACGCTGTCGGTCGTGGTCGAATGCGACACCGGGCGCAAGCGCGCCGGGGTCGAGACGCCGGCGGAGGCGATCCAGCTCGCGCGCCAGATCAAAGCCTCCGAGGGACTGCGCTTCGCCGGCTTCATGCTGTACCCGACCGAGAGCGGCTGGGACGAGGCGCAACGCTTCTACGACGAGGCGCTGGCCGGCGTCCGCGCCGAGGGACTGGACGCTGCCATCGTCTCGACCGGCGGCTCGCCGAACCTGAAGAATCTCGGCAAGCTCAGGGGCGCGACCGAGCATCGGCCGGGCACCTATATCTACAACGACCGCATGCAGGTCGCCGCCGGCGTCGCCACCTGGGACGACTGCGCGCTGCACATCTACTCGACCGTCGTCAGTCGCGCCGCGCCCGAGCGCGGCATTCTCGATGCCGGCTCGAAGACGCTGACGACCGACACTGGCGGGCTCGACGGCCACGGCCTGATCCTGGAACACCCCGAAGCCAAGATCGCGCGCTTCGCCGAGGAGCACGGCTTCCTCGATCTGTCGCGCAGCAACACCCGCCCCCATGTCGGCGACGTCGTCCGCGTCGTCCCCAACCACGTCTGCGTCGTCGTCAACATGATGGACGAGGTGGTGATGGTGCGCGGCGAGGAGATTTTGGGCACGCTGCCGGTCGCGGCGCGGGGGAAGCTGCGATAGGGGGCGCTCTCTCAGCCCGTCATTGCGAGGAGCGAAGCGACAAAGCAATCCAGAGCCGCACGTGCCGCCCTGGATTGCTTCCGCCGTCGCCCGTCGGGCTCTGGCGGACAAGTCGCTTCGCTCGCAATGACGGCAAAGACGTCGGGTGGGCAAAGAGGCGACGCGGCAACGCCTCGGCGCATCGTGCCCACCGTTGTCTCTGTTGGTGCTGACGGTGGGCACGCTGCGCTTTGCCCACCCTACGATTTAAGCCACTTCAACACGCCCTTCCCCGCAGCCACGCCAGTCGCAAACGACGCCTGCAGCAGATAGCCGCCGGTCGGCGCTTCCCAGTTCAGCATCTCTCCCGCGGCGAACACGCCGGGCAGTCGCCGCAGCATGTAGTCAGCGTCGAGCTCATCGCGGGCGATGCCGCCGGCGCTGGAGATGGCGCGCGCGAGCCCGGCGGTGCCGGTCAGCTTGATCGGCAGGGCGTTGATCAGTGCCGCGAGACGGTCGGGCGGTAGCGACGACAACGACAGCCCTTGCGTCTTTGCTGCCTCCTGCAGCAGGCCGATCGCGACCGGCGACAACTGCAACGCCTTGCGGAGCACATTCGAGAACGACTGCTTGCCGCGTGGAGCCGATAGCTTCTTGATCAGATCAGCGGCAGCGAGATCGGGCCGCAGCGCGACGTGCAGGACAGCCTCGCCATGAACAACCACGGCCTCCCGCAGCTCGGCCGACAGTGCATAGACCGCGCCGCCTTCGATGCCGTCCCGCGTCACGACCGCCTCGCCGCGCACGCTGCGCTCGCCAAAGGACAGCGCGATACTCTTGAGCGGCCGGCCCTCGAAACGGTCGCGGAAGATGTCGGACCAGGCGACCGTGAAGCCGCAATTGGCCGGCCGCAGCGGCACAATCGCGACGCCCTTTGCTGCCAGGATCGGCACCCAGCCGCCGTCGGATCCGAGCCGCGGCCAGGACGCGCCGCCCAGCGCCAGCACGGTCGCGTCGGCTGCCACGGTGTGCGGACCGTTCGGCGTCTCGAAGGTCAGATGTTCCCGGTCGTCCCAGCCGGTCCAGCGATGCCGTAGCGCGACTCGCACGCCCTGCGCATCGAGCCGGCGCAGCCACGCCCGCAGCAACGGCGAGGCTTTCATTGCGACCGGAAACACGCGGCCCGAGGAGCCGACGAAGGTCGGCTCGCCCAGCGCCTCGCACCAGTCGCGCAGTTGTTGCGGCGAGAAGGCTTGGATGGCCGGCGCAAGCCACGACGCAGCGTCGCGATAGCGCGACAGGAACAGCGGCAGCTCTTCGCTGTGGGTGAGATTGAGGCCCCCTCGCCCCGCCATCAGGAACTTGCGGGCAACCGACGGCATCGCGTCGTAGACGGTGACGGCGACGCCGCCGCCCGCCAGCACCTCGGCGGCCATGAGCCCAGCCGGGCCGGCCCCGATGACCGCAATGTGCTTTAAAGAGGACATGTCGTCAGTTTAGGCCCCCCACCGCACCAAGCCAAAGGTCGTCATGCCCGGGCTTGTCCCGGGCATCCACGCCCGTCCACGCCGCAGTGCCAAAGACGTGGATGGCCGGGTCAAGCCCGGCCATGACGGTGAGTGTGGAGCGGGCTTCGTGCCCTACAGCTTGATCCCCAGCCGTGCCGCGGCCTGCGACACGTACTTCTGCGTCTGCTCGAACGCGCCCTGCAGCGCCCGCGCCTTCGACATGTCGCTGATCTCTTGGAAATGCGCGGCGACCGCGTCCGGCGTCCACTCCTCCGGCGGCAGGTTGATGCCCTCGCTCTCCAGGATCCTGATCACCGCGAACGAGCCGGCGCCGGCGCCCATGATGGTGCGGGTCGGAGCGTCCTCGCTGAGCAGATACTCCACCGCAGGCGTGATCGATTCCGGCTTCATCAGCTCCAGCGCCTGCGGCGGCAGCAGCTCCTCGGTCATGCGCGTGGCCGCGGTCGGCGAGATGATGTTGACGCGGATGTTGGTCTTGCGGCCCTCTTCCGCCAGCACGTTCATCAGGCCGACCATGCCGGTCTTCGCCGCGCCGTAATTGGCCTGGCCGAAATTGCCGAACAGGCCGGAGGACGAGGTCGTCATGACGATGCGGCCGTAGTTGCGCTCGCGCATGCCGTTCCACACCGCCTTGCAGCAGTAGAAGGTGCCGACCAGATGCACGTCCAGCACCTTGGCGAAATCCGCCACCTCCATCTTGGCGAACGACTTGTCTCTGAGGATGCCGGCATTGGCGCACATGATGTCGACGCTGCCCCACTCCTTGGTGGCGCGCTCGACCATCGCCGTGACCTGCTCGAAATTCGAGACGTCGGCGCCGTCGGCCATCGCGGTGCCGCCGGCCTTGCGGATCTCCTCGACCACCGTCTCGGCAGCGGTCATCGAGCCGCCGGTGCCATCGCGCGCGCCGCCGAAATCATTGACCACGACCTTGGCGCCGCGGCTCGCCAGTCCCAGCGCATGCGCGCGTCCGAGACCATTGCCTGCGCCGGTGACGATGGCGACGCGTCCGTCGAATCTGATTGCCATGATCTTTTCCTTCAGTGAGGTCGTCATGCCCGGGCCTGACCCGGGCATCCATCCACTTCGAAAGACTCTCAGTCTTGATGGATCGCCGGGTCAAGCCCGGCGATGACGATGGGTGGATTGTGACGAAGATTGTTAGTTCAGATAGATCAGCCCGATCCAGTCGGCGACCAGCGCGGGCTTGTCCTCGCCCTCGATCTCGACCGTGACATGGGTGCGCGACTGCAACTCCTTCGGCTTGCGCAGCGTGGCTTCCGCCAGCACGAAGCGACCGCGCACGCGTTTTCCCGATTTCACCGGCGAGATGAAGCGCAGCTTGTCGAAACCGTAATTGACACCCATCGCCGTGCCCTCGATCGCCGGCATGACCTCGTAGGACATCACCGACAGCAGCGACATGGTGAGGAAGCCGTGCGCGATGGTCGTGCCGAACGGCGTCGCCTTGGCCTTCTCCGGATCGACGTGGATGAACTGATGATCCTCAATGACATCGGCATAGGTGTCGATGCGCCTCTGATCGAGCACGTGCCATGACGACACGCCGATCTCCTGGCCGACCATGGCCTGATAGGCTTCGAGCGAAATCGGCGGCTTCTTCCAGATCTGGTTCATGCGTTCCTACACCTCGTGCCCGGACGGCCTGGTCTTCAGCTCCGGGAAATCCTCTTCCTTGAACTCTGTGCCGCGCAGATGATCCGTGCGGTTGTCCTCGTGCTCCAGCCGGCGCAACTGCACGCGGCGGATTTTTCCGGAGATCGTTTTCGGCAGTTCGCTGACCAGCTCGAGCCGACGGATGCGCTTGAATGGTGCGAGCCGCGCCTGGAGATGCTCGAAGATCGACAGTGCCGTGGCGCGCGAGCGCTCCGCGCCCGCCGTCAGCAACACATAGGCTTTCGGTATAGCGAGACGGATGGGATCCGGAGATGGCACAACGGCGGCCTCGGCCACGGCCTCATGCTCCAGCAGCACGCTTTCCAGCTCGAACGGCGAGATGCGGTAGTCGGACGATTTGAACACGTCGTCGGAGCGGCCGACGAAGGTGAGGTAGCCCTCATCGTCCCGGAACACGACGTCGCCAGTGCGATAGCGCGTGCCGTCGGCGCCGGACAGCTTGCCGTCGTCGCCCTGATAGCCCTGCATCAGCCCGGCCGGGCGCTCGCCTGACAGCGCCAGCGTGATCTCGCCCTCGCTTGCCAGATTGCCGTCGGTGTCGGCGACCTCGACGCGATAGCCCGGCAGCGGCCGGCCCATCGAGCCGATCTTCAATTTCTGGCCCGGCGAGTTGCCGACGATGGCGGCGGTCTCGGTCTGGCCATAGCCGTCGCGGATCGTCAGCCCCCAGGCGGCGCGCACCTGATCGATGACTTCCGGATTGAGCGGCTCGCCGGCGCCGCAGGCCTCGCGCAGGCTGACCTTGAAGTCGGCGAGATGCTCCTGGATGAACAGCCGCCACACCGTCGGCGGCGCGCACAGCGTGGTGACGCCGCAACGTTTGATGATCGCGAGCAGCCCCTTGGCGTCGAAGCGCGGCTGGTTGACGACGAACACTGTCGCGCCGGCATTCCACGGCGAGAAGAAGCAGCTCCAGGCATGCTTGGCCCAGCCCGGGGAGGAGATGTTGAGATGCACGTCGCCCGGCTGCAGGCCGAGCCAGTACATCGTGGAGAGATGGCCGACCGGGTAGCTGCGATGGCTGTGCCGCACCAGCTTCGGCTTGGCCGTGGTGCCCGAGGTGAAATAGAGCAGCATCGGATCATCCGGCTGCGTCGGCCCATCCGGAGTGAACGCCTCGGCCGTATCAGCCGCCTGCTCGAACGGCAGCCAGCCGGCAGGTGCCGCCGGCGCGCCGACGACGATGCGGACGAGATCATCGGCGCCGAGTTCGGCGAACTTCGCCACCTGATCCTGCGCGGCGACGATGGCTTTCGCGCGGCCGCGCTCCAGGCGATCACGCAACTCGTCGGTGGTGAGCAGCGTGGTCGCGGGGATCACGACGACGCCGAGCTTCATCGCCGCCAGCATGGTCTCCCACAGCGGCACGACATTGCCGAGCAGCAGCAGCAGATGGTCGCCGCGTTTCAGCCCCTGCGCGCGCAGGAAATTCGCAACCTGGTTGGAGCGGCGCGACAGCGCGGCAAAGGACAGCTTGGTCTGGCGGTCCTGCGCGGCATCGAAGATCCATAACGCCGTGCGGTCGCGGCTCTCCGGATCGGATGCAAGCTCGCTATCGAACCAGTCGAGCGCCCAGTTGAAGGGCACCGGATCGGGCCAGCGAAAACCCTTCACCGCGGCATCGTAGTCGGTGCGATGCGCCAGCAGAAACGCGCGTGCGTCCTTGAATGTCGTCATCAGGAGGTCCCAGCGAGCTTGCGGACGTGCTGAATGATCCCGGAGAAATCGACGCCACCATGGCCGGCGGCCTCGAACGCCTTGTAGATCTCCTGCGCGTGCTGCCCGAGCGGCGTCGCCGCGCCGGCGGCCTTGGCGGCGTCCTGCGACAGCGTGAGATCCTTCAGCATCAGCGCGGTCGCGAAGCCGGGCTTGTAGTCGTTGTTGGCGGGCGAGGCCGGCACCGGGCCCGGCACCGGGCAATAGGACGTCAGCGACCAGCACTGGCCCGACGAGGTCGAGGCGACGTCGAACAGCGCCTGATGCGACAGGCCGAGCTTTTCGCCTAGCGCAAAAGCCTCGCTGACCGCGATCATCGAAATGCCCAGGATCATGTTGTTGCAGATCTTGGCCGCCTGACCGGCGCCGGCGCCGCCGCAATGGACGATCTTCTTGCCCATCTTCTCCAGGATCGGCTGGGCTGCGGCGAACGCGCCCTCCTCGCCGCCGCACATGAAGGTGAGCGTCGCGGCCTTGGCGCCGCCGGTACCGCCCGACACCGGTGCATCGACGGCGGCGATGCCGTGCTTGGCGGCCAGCGCATGCGCGGCGCGCGCGCTCTCGACGTCGATGGTCGAGGAGTCGATGATGACAGCGCCCTTGGACATCGCCGGCACGACCTCGTTCCAGACCGCCAGCACATGCTTGCCGGCCGGTAGCATGGTGACGACGGCGTCGGCGCCTTTGGCCGCCGCGACGGCGCTGTGGGCGATCTCGGCGCCATCGGCCTTGGCCTGCGCACGCGAGGCTTCGACCAGATCGAATGCCACCACCTTGTGGCCGGCCTTGACCAGGTTGGCGGCCATCGGGCCGCCCATGTTGCCGAGGCCGATGAATGCGATCGTTGCCATGGTTCGTTCTCTCCCCTCGACCTGATTGTTATCTCGTTTGCGGAAATGCCAGCTCGTCGGCGCCGATCTCAGCTAGATAGCGCGCCAGCATCTCCGGCGTCACCTGATCGACATCCGGCGGCGACCATTTGGGATTGCGGTCCTTGTCGATGATCGCGGCGCGGACGCCTTCGCGAAAGTCGTCGCTGCGGAACACTTCGAGTGCCGCACGATACTCGCGCACCAGGCATTCCTCCAGCGACGCCGCTCCGCGCGCCAGCCGCAGCAGCTTGAGCGTCACGACCATGCCGCGCGGCGACTTCTCCTTGAGCGTCTTCTGCGTCGCCAGCGCCAGCTCCGATCCATCCGCGTCCAGCGCCGCGAAGATGTCGTGCATGCTGTCCTGGGCAAACCAGGCGTCGATCTTGGCCTGCTGCGCAGCCACCGGCCCGGCCGTCTCGTCCGTTGCGAAGCCCGCGATCAGCCGATCGATCTCGATCGAGAGCGTGCCCGGCCGGACCTTGGTCAGGACCTCGCGCAGCGCCGGCCAGCTCGAAGTCGGCACGACGGCATCGGCAAAGCGCGCATGGATCGCATCGGGCCCGTTCATGGTCTGCCCGGTCAGGCCGAAATAGGCGCCGAGTTCGCCCGGCGCGCGCGATAACAGCCAGGTGCCGCCGACGTCGGGAAAGAAGCCGAGGCCGACCTCGGGCATCGCAAGCTTCGTTTTCTCGGTCACGATGCGGTGGCGGCCATGCGCCGACAGGCCGACGCCACCACCCATCACGAGCCCATCCATGTAGGCCACATAGGGCTTTGGGAACGCCGCGATGCGCGCGTTCATGATGTATTCCTGACGCCAGAACACCTTGCCAAGGTCGCCATTCACCTTCGAGCTTTCATAGAGCCCGCGAATGTCGCCGCCCGCGCAAAGTCCCCGCTCGCCCGCGCCTTCCAGCACGACAACCGCGACGGCCAGATCGACCTCGAACTGATCCAGCGCGGCGTCGATGCCCATCGACATCTCCAGCGTCATCGCATTGATCGCCTTCGGCCGGTTCAGCCGGATGATGCCGGCCGAGCCCTCGCGGCGGACGATCAGGTCGCCTTCGAGGACCTCGCTCATCGCGCGGCCTCGATCAGCTTGCGCGACACGATCAGCCGCATGATCTCATTGGTGCCTTCGAGGATCTGGTGTACGCGCAGGTCACGCACGATCTTCTCGATGCCGTATTCGCTCAAATAGCCGTAGCCGCCATGCAGCTGCAGCGCCTGGTTGGCGACCTCGAAGCCGACATCGGTACCGAAGCGCTTGGCCATTGCGCACAGCATGGTCGCGTCAGCATCCTTGCGGTCGAGCGCGGCCGCCGCACGCCAGACGAAGGTGCGCGCCGCCTCCAGCTCGATCGCCATGTCGGCGATGCGAAACTGCAGCGCCTGGAATTCGTCGAGCCGCTTGCCGAACGCCTTGCGCTCTTTCGTATAGGCCAACGTCTTGTCGAGCGCCGCCTGCGCACCACCGAGCGAGCACGCGGCAATGTTGAGGCGGCCGCCGTCGAGCCCGGCCATCGCGATCTTGAAGCCGATGCCCTCCTCGCCCAGCCGGTTGGCGACCGGCACGCGCGCATTCTCGAAGATCACGGCGCGGGTCGGCTGCGCATTCCAGCCCATCTTGCGTTCATTGGCACCGAACGACACGCCGGGGGTATTGGCGTCGATCACCAGCGTCGAGATGCCGCCGGGACCGTCTGCTCCCGTGCGCACCATTGCGACCAGGATGTCGGTCGCGCCCGCGCCGGAGATGAACTGCTTCTGCCCGTTGAGCACATAGTCGTCGCCGTCGCGCACCGCGCGCGTGCGCAGCGCCGCCGCGTCGGAGCCTGCGCCCGGCTCGGTCAGGCAATAGCTCGCGATCAGGTCCATGGCGCAGAGCTTCGGCAGGTAAGCCTGGCGCTGCGCCTCGGTGCCGAATGTGTCGATCATCCACGAGGCCATGTTGTGGATCGAGATGAAGGCCGAGACCGTGGGGCAGCCCGTCGCCAGCGCCTCGAAGATGAGCGCAGCGTCTAGCCGGCTCAGGCCGGAGCCGCCGACATCGTCGCGAATGTAGATGCCGCCCATGCCAAGGCTTGCGGCCTCGCGCATCACATCCACCGGAAAATGCTTCTCCTCGTCCCAGCGCAGCGCATGCGGGGCGATCTTCTCCGCGGCGAAGGCGCGCGCCATGTCGCGCACCGCGATCTGATCCTCATTGAGAGCGAACTGCATTCGTTCTCCGCGTTTCCTTAGATTTGTTGTTTGGCTTTGGCGCTGCTCCGAACTCCGTCATTGCGAGCGTAGCGACTTGTCCGCCGAAGCCTCTGGGCGGAGACGGAAGCAATCCAGAATCTTCCCGCGGAGGCAGTCTGGATTGCTTCGTCGCTTCGCTCCTCGCAATGACGACGGCGAGAGTCCATCAAGGACCCTCAACTCACTTCATCAGCGGGATCGAGAACTCCGCGCCTTCCTTGACGCCGGACGGCCAGCGCGAGGTCACCGTCTTGGTCTTGGTGTAGAAGCGGATCGAATCCGGGCCATGCTGGTTGAGATCGCCGAAGCCGGACTTCTTCCAGCCGCCGAAGGTGTAATAGGCGATCGGCACCGGGATCGGCACATTGATGCCGACCATGCCGACATTGACCTTGGCCGCGAAGTCGCGGGCCGCGTCGCCGTCCCGGGTGAAGATCGCAACGCCGTTGCCGTAATCATGCTCGGACGGCAGCGCCAGCGCCTCGGCATAGTCCTTGGCGCGCACGACCGACAGCACGGGTCCGAAGATCTCTTCCTTGTAGATCCGCATGTCCTTGGTGACGTTGTCGAACAGGCAGCCGCCCATGTAGAAGCCGTTCTCGTAGCCCTGCATCTTGAAGCCGCGACCGTCGACGGCGAGCGTCGCGCCCTCCTTGACGCCGATCTCGACATAGTTCTTGACGCGCTCGACCGCCTCGCGGGTCACCAGCGGGCCGAAATCGGCCGACGGATCGACGGATGTGCCGATCTTGAGGCTTTCGACGCGCGGGATCAGCTTATCCATCAGCCGGTCCGCCGTGGTCTTGCCGACGGGCACCGCGACCGACACCGCCATGCAGCGCTCGCCGGCCGAGCCGTAGCCGGCTCCGATCAGCGCGTCGACGGCCTGGTCGAGATCGGCGTCGGGCATGATGATGGCGTGATTCTTGGCGCCGCCGAAGCACTGGCAGCGCTTGCCGTGGGCGGCGGCGCGCTCATAGATGTACTGCGCGATCGGCGACGAGCCGACGAAGCCGATCGCCATGATGTCCGGATCCTCGAGGATGGCGTCGACCGCCTCCTTGTCGCCGTTGATGACGTTGAGGATGCCCGGCGGCAGACCGGCCTCGATCATCAGCTCGGCGAGCTTCATCGGCACGCCCGGATCGCGCTCCGAGGGCTTCAGGATGAAGGCATTGCCGCAGGCGATGGCAGGGGCGAACTTCCACATCGGAATCATCGCCGGGAAATTGAACGGCGTGATGCCGGCAACGACACCGAGCGGCTGGCGCATCGAATAGATGTCGATGCCGGGTCCGGCGCCTTCCGTGTACTCGCCCTTCATCAAATGCGGAATGCCGCAGGCGAACTCGACGACTTCGAGGCCGCGCTGGATATCGCCCTTGGCGTCCGGAACGGTCTTGCCGTGCTCACGCGCGAGCAACTCGGCGAGCTGGTCATAATCGCGCTGGGCGAGTTCCAGAAACTTCATCATCACGCGCGCGCGGCGCTGCGGATTGGTGGCGGCCCAGGCCGGCTGCGCCGCCTTGGCGTTCTCGACCGCAGCCCGGAGCTCGGCGCGCGAGGCCAGCGCGACCTTGGCCTGAACGTCGCCGGTCATGGGCTCGAAGACATCGGCCGTCCGTCCGGACGTGCCCTTGACCTCTTTGCCGCCAATGAAATGACCGATCGAACGCATGGGGTATCCTCCGCAGGGTAAGCAGTGCCGATTTGGCCGGCATCTTGCAGTCTTTGCGGCGTTTGGGAAGGGTCTAGGCGCTGATCGGCGCTGCGAAAATGCAGCCCCTTCGCTCGGTCGGCACGATCACGGCAGCCCCCGCGACGTGCAGCGTGCCGCGTCCAGCATCCGACCCCACACGAGGGATCAGCGCTTTGCGGCGGCCGTCTTCTTCGCAGGCCTGTTCGCGGGCGTTCGCGCGGGGGATTTCCCCGCCGGTCCGCCGCCACTGGCGACGGCCAGCGCCACCTCGCGCCCGGAGCTCAGAATATCGTCGGACAATTCGCCGCTGCCGGTCAGTCGCGCCATCACGAGCGTCCCCGTCAGCGTCGCAAGCATCGCCGAAGCGCGCTTTCGCGCCGTCCTGGCCGGAACGTCGACGATGTACTCGGCGAACAGGTCGATCAGCTCTTCCAGCTTCGCGGCAAAAGCCTTGCGGGTCTTGGCGCTCTCACGGGCGATTTCCGCCCCGAGCGCAGGAACCGCGCAGCCGTGACCGACATCGTCACGATGCCCCGCGGACAGATAGCCATCGACGATCGCCGCAAGCCGCTTCTGCGGCGGCAACTGGTCCAGCAGCTTGCGCCAATGCTCCATCGAACGGTCGATCGCATAACCGAACGCCTCCACCACCAGCGCCTCGCGCGAATCGAAATGCGCGTAGAAGCCGCCGTGAGTCAGTCCGGCCTCCTTCATCAGGTCGGCAACCCCGACGCCGTGAGCGCCGCGCTCGCGCAGCCGCACCGATGCCTTGCGCACGATCCGCGCGTGGGTTTCCGCCTTGTGTTCCGGAGAGTAGCGCATTGCCGTCCCATTGAATGTCTGCGGTCATACTATAACAGCTCTGCGTCCTGCTCGCTGCAGCTATTTGATGAATTCGAGTTGATCTAAATCAACTTCGCTGGCCTGATTTATTCCCGACACACCCCTGTTGCCCAGGAACCCGACGAGGACGACGATGGACATGCTCAATTCCCACTGCGGCGTGAGTCGTGACGGCCGCGGCGTGGTCCGGCTGACGATCTGCAATGCCGGCCCGCTCAACATTCTCGGTTCGGCGGCGATTCTCGACGTGGAAGCCGGCCTGCAATCACTCGCCTCCGATGCCGGCATTCGCGTTCTCGTTTTGGCCGGCGAAAGCGGGAAGAGCATGATCGGCGGCGCCGACATCAAGGAGATGGCGACGCTGGACCAGGCGTCGGCGGAAACGTTCATCTCGCGACTTGCCGGGCTCTGCGAAGCGGTGCGACATTTTCCTGTCCCCGTGATTGCGCGGATGCCGGGGTGGTGCCTGGGTGGCGGATTGGAGGTCGCAGCAGCCTGCGATATCCGCGTCGCGGGGCATGATGCCAAGTTCGGCATGCCCGAAGTGCGTGTCGGCATCCCGTCGGTCATTCATGCCGCGCTGTTGCCACGTCTCATCGGCTGGGGCCGCACGCGCTGGCTGCTGATGACCGCCGAGACGATCGACGCGCCGACCGCGCTCGCCTGGGGCCTCGTCGATGCCGTCGCCGCCGAGGGAGAACTCGACATCGCGGTCGAGAAGGCCGTGGCATCCCTGCTCGCCTGCGGCCCCGAAGCGCTGCGGACTCAGAAGGCCCTGCTGCGTCAATGGGAGGAGCTGCCGCTGAAGGAGTCGGTCGAGATATCGATCGGCGCCTTCGGACGGTCGTTCCTGACCGATGAGCCAAAACGGCTGATGCAACATTTCATCGACCGCAAGCGATAGCAATTTCCTCCAAGTCTCGGCTCTCGGAGCCCGGCAGTCTTGCGCCAGCTTCACGATGGTTCAGCAGGGATCGCCGGGGTTTCCTTTTGCGAGACGCTATTATATGATGGTCATCATCTTTTATCAGGGAGCCTGTCATGGCCTCATCCGATTCCGTCGTGATCCTGTCCGCCGCCCGCACTCCGTTGGGCCGTTTCATGGGCGAATTGTCACCGCTGAGTGCGAACAAGCTCGGCGCGCACGTGATCGGATCGGCGCTCGAACGCGCCACCGTCTCGCCCGATGCGGTCCAGGAGGTGTTCATGGGCAACGTACTATCGGCCGGCCAGGGCCAGGCTCCGGCACGGCAGGCCGCACGCGGTTCCGGCCTGCCGGACGCCACGGGCGCCACCACGATCAACAAGGTCTGCGGCTCCGGCATGAAGGCGACGATGTTGGCGCTCGACATCATTCGGGCGGGCTCCGCCGAGATCGTCGTATCAGGCGGCATGGAGAGCATGAGCAACGCGCCGTATCTGCTGACCAAGGCGCGCGGCGGCTATCGTGCCGGCCACGACCGGATCCTCGATCACATGATGCTGGATGGCCTGGAGGACGCCTATGAGACCGGACGCTCGATGGGCGATTTCGGCGAGGCCACGGCCGAGGCCTATCAGTTCACCCGCGCCGACCAGGATGCCTACGCCATCGAGACGCTGACGCGTGCGCGCAAGGCGGTCGAAGGCGGGGCATTCAAGGCCGAGATCGCCCCGATCACGATCGTCGAGAAATCCGGCCCCCGCCTGGTCGTCAATGACGAGCATCCGCTGAAGGTCGATCCGGCGAAGATCCCGGCACTGAAGCCGGCGTTCCGCAAGGATGGCACGATTACGCCCGCGGCGTCCTCCGCGAATGCGGATGGTGCTGCGGCACTCGTGCTCGCCACGCGATCGCGTGCCGACCGCGACGGGCTGCCTGTCCTCGCGGAGATCAAGGGCCACGCCACGCACAGCCAGGAGCCGCAATGGTTCACGACGGCGCCGATCCCGGCGATCCGGAAGCTGCTCGACAAGGTCGGCTGGCAGGTCGAGGATGTCGACCTGTTCGAGATCAACGAGGCGTTTGCGGTCGTCGCCATGGCCGCGCAGCGCGACCTCGGCATTGCGCGCGACCGGCTGAACGTCAACGGCGGCGCCTGCGCACTGGGCCATCCGATCGGCGCCACCGGCGCGCGGCTGATCGTGACGCTGGTGCATGCGATGCAGGCCCGTGGACTGAAGCGCGGTGTCGCCGCGCTATGCATCGGCGGCGGCGAGGCGACGGCCATTGCGCTCGAGCGGCCGTGATGTCCTGAAACGAGGGAACTTAGCCATTTATGTCATCGATGCGTCCTGGCAGGATGGGGCGCAATCTTCATCGGACTGAGAAGCACATGATCTCGAATCGGCTCGCGGCAGCACTCGCCCGGCGCAACATCCACTACGGCTGGGTCATGGTGGCCGTAACATTCTTTACGGCCCTGGTGTCGGCCGGCACGGTGGGGGCGCCGGGCGTGTTCATCGTGCCCCTTCAGCAGGAGTTCGGCTGGAGCACCGCCGAGATCTCCTCGGCGCTCTCCATCCGCTTCGTGCTGTTCGGGCTGATGGCCCCGTTCGCCGCTGCCCTGCTCAACCGCTATGGCCTGCGCAACATCACGCTGCTTGCTCAACTGATCGTGGTCACCGCGCTGCTTTCGTCGTTGGCGATGAGCCAGGTCTGGCACCTCGTGCTGCTGTGGGGCGTCGTGATCGGCATCGGCACCGGCATGACCGCCTTGGTGCTGGGCGCGACCATCGCCACGCGCTGGTTCGTCGCGCGTCGCGGCCTCGTCGTCGGCATTCTCACCGCCAGCGTCGCCACCGGACAGCTGGTGTTCCTGCCGCTGCTCGCCAGCCTGACCGAGCGGCTCGGCTGGCGCGTGGCGCTTGGGCTGATCTGCGTCATGCTCGGCGTCTCCGCCACGGCCGTGCTGCTCTTGATGCGCGATCGCCCGAGCGATCTCGGCCTGCGTCCCTTCGGCGACAAGGGCACCGAGCCGATTGCCGCGTCGGCGCCCGTCACCGCGCCGATCCTCGCCGCAGCGCTCGGCACCCTCCGCGACGCCTCGCGCACACCGGTGTTCTGGATGCTCTTTGCAACCTTCTTCATCTGCGGCGCCTCGACCAACGGCCTCGTCCAGGTGCATCTGATCCCGATGTGCCTCGACTTCGGCATTCCGCAGGTGCAGGCGGCGGGCCTGCTCGCCGCCATGGGCATCTTCGACTTCTTCGGCACCATCGTCTCGGGGTGGCTGTCGGACCGCTACGATAATCGCTGGCTGCTGTTCTGGTACTATGGCCTGCGCGGCCTCTCGCTGCTGTTCCTGCCGTTCACGGACTTCTCGTTCTATGGCCTGTCGCTGTTCGCGATGTTCTACGGCCTCGACTGGATCGCCACGGTGCCGCCGACGGTGCGGCTGACGGCGCAGCGGTTTGGGCCCGAGCGGGCCAACCTGGTTTTCGGCTGGGTGTTCGCCGGGCATCAGCTCGGCGCCGGCACCGCCGCGTTCGGCGCGGGCCTGTCGCGCACGCTGTTGCAGAGCTATCTCCCGGCATTCTTCACCGCCGGCGCGCTCTGCCTCGTCGCGGCCCTCCTCGCGCTCGCGATCGCGCGGCAGGCCAAGCCTGCCGCGGCGTGAGCTCACGGCCGCGTCGTCATCGCCGTGGGCGGCCCCGGCGTGCGCAGCGGCTCGGCGAGGCGCGCGAACTCGCACAGCAGCGCGCGCGTCTTGCGCGGGTCGATGATCTCCTCGACCCAGAACTTCTCGGCTGAGCGGAACGGCGAGCGCAGCTTGGTCAGCCGCTCCTCGATCTCCTTGAGCTTGGCCTTCGGTTCCGGTGCGGCGTCGATCTCGGCGCGATAGGCCGCCTCGATGCCGCCTTCGAGCGGCAGCGAGCCCCAATGAGCCGACGGCCATGCATAGCGGATCGAGAAGCGATCGGCCGGCTGATGCACGACACCGGCGACGCCGAAATTGTTGCGCACGATCACCGTGCACCACGGCACCGTCGACTGGTTGACGGCGGCCATCGCGCGCACGCCATGGCGAATGGTCGCCGCCTTCTCCGCCTCCAAACCGACCATGAAGCCCGGGCAGTCCATCAGGTAGACGATCGGCAGATGGAAGGTCTCGGCGAAGTCGACCCAGCGGATCACCTTCTGGCAGGCGTCCGCGGTCCACGAGCCGCCGAAGTGATAGGGATCGCTCGCCAGAACCATCACGGCGCGGCCTTCGAGACGCGCGAGACCGACGATGAGCGGACGGCCGTAGTTCTGCGCCACCTCGAAGAAAGAGCCGGTATCAACCACAGACTCGATGATCGGCCGCATCTTGTAGACGCGCCGGCGATCCCGCGGCACCGCGCTGATCAATTGCTCGTCGGTCCTCTGCGGATCGTCGGTGCACGGCATGGTCGGTGGTAGCTCGTAGACGGAGGATGGCAGATAGGACAGGAAGCGGCGCGCGCAGGCGAACGCCTCTGCCTCGGTATCGACAGCGTGATCGACGCCGCCGGCCTTGGTCTGGATATCGGCGCCGCCGAGCTCCATCTTGCCGAGGTCCTGGCCCAGCCGCTTCACCACCGGCGGTCCGGCGACGAACATCGCCGACTGCCTGGTCATGACCGAGTAATGGCTCGCCGCGAGCCGCGCTGCGCCCAGGCCCGCAACCGAGCCGAGGCCGAGCCCGACCACCGGGACCAGCGACATGTTCTCGGTCGTGTAGCGGTACCAGCGATTGCCGCCGATACCGCCGGGCAGATTGGCCGCGCCCTTGGTCTCGATGGTCTTGACCGAGCCGCCGCCGCCGGAGCCTTCGATGATGCGGATGATAGGCAGGCGGAAGTCGTGCGCCATCTCCTCCGCCATTAGCGGCTTGGCGGCGATCGACGCATCGGCCGAGCCGCCGCGCACGGTGAAGTCGTCGCCGACCACGACGACGGTGCGGCCGTCGACGCGCGCGCGGCCAAACACACAATTCGCAGGCGTGACGTGCTTGAGCTCGCCCTGCTCGTCATACTCGCCGAGGCCCGCGACGGCGCCGATCTCGTGAAAGCTGCCGGGATCGACGACACCGTCGATGCGCTCGCGAACGGTGAGACGGCCCTGGTCGTGCTGACGCTTGACCTTGTCAGGCCCGCCCATCTCCCGCGCGAAGGCCTCGCGCCGGGCCAGTTCCTCGAGCTCCGGCTGCCAACTCATTCGTTCCCCCTGCCCCGGTGATGGTCTTGTTCTTATGATTGGTCTTCGTGGTCACCTGGAGCGGCTTCCTCTCCATCCGGCTGTTGAAGACGTCGGCTTCCGCGCCCTGCAATAGCGCCGCGATGCTGCGGCCGAGCTCGCGCATCGGCTGGGCGACCTCGTCATGCAGCCGCTGCTCGTCGTACATCGCCGACAACAGCCCGATCGTGAGCACGACATAGGTCTGGTATTGCGGCGACCACAGCGGCAGCGCGACGCCATTGATGTGCGGACTCCACAGGCCGCAGGCCACGACGTAGCCGTGCTCCTTGAGAAACTGCCTGTTGTGCTCAAGGCGCGGCCGCAGCAGCTTGGCCGCGTCCGGCATCTCCCGCTCCATCTCGGCCAGCAAGGCGTCGCCGACCTCCGGCTCGAGCGCGGCGACATAGGCATGCCCGGCCGCGGTCGAGGCCATCGAGATGCGGCTGCCGGTGGTCTCATGCAGGCCGAGCGCGTTGGCGGCGCGGCCGAACTCGAGATAGACGAGGTGGAAGCGGTCGGGAATCACGAAGCCGACCGTGCCGGGCAACTGCTCGGCGACGTCCTGCAGCCGCTGCCGGATCAGATTGCGCAACTGCAAGCCGCGGGTCATCGACGTGCTCATCGCCACCGCGCTCGGGCCGATGCGGTATTTCTGATCGCGCGGCAGGTAAACCAGCTGGCCCATGCGGGTCAGCGTGTGCGTGAGCCGCGACACCGTCGACCGCGGCAGGCCGCAGCGGTTGGAGATTTCGAGATTGCCGAGCCGCGCCTCGTGCCCTTCGAAACAGCGAAGCACGTCGAACGCCCGCGACACCACCTGAATGACCTCGCCCTCGCCGGCGAGATCTCCGGGCAGCATGCTGCCCCTGCTCAATCGCTCAGACCGTCGTCCCATCCGTTTCCCACCAATTCCGTCATGCGGAATGATATTCCGCTTATCGAACAAGCTAGCCCAGCCATTTTGCCGTCACAACAGTAGACCGTCTCTAAAAGCCACCGTTCTTCAGCGTGTTGGCACAAGACTCGACGCCCTCGCACAATCGGCAGCGGGATGCGGGAGTAACGATCATCGCCGGTTCCAAATGGCGGTACCGGAGCGCTGGCTTTCGATCGGCATCCCCTCCTGCGCATGGCAACACCGGGCGGTCATCACGCCCGCGAGCCCGCTCAAACGGTGGGCAGCGGCAACATTTGACCAGCCCTGCGACAAGTGTGGGCTGGCTGCGCCCTCGCGGCTGCGACATAACCGGCGCGAAACCTTGTTCCCGCCGAGCTTCCGATGACCACCCACCCGACGCCGATCAGAAATCCTCAGCATTGGGCGACGGCCGCCATGCCGCCGCTGCAGCGCTTCCTGTCCGCTTGCCATGCCGACTTCTGGCCCGATCATGACGGCGCCGTCGCGAACTACATCCCCGAGCTCGGCAAGGCCGACCCGTCGCATTTCGGCATCAGCCTCGCCACGCTCGACGGCCACATCTACGAGGTCGGCGACAGCCGTGTGCCGTTCACGATCCAGTCGATGTCGAAGCCGTTCGTGTTTGCGCTCGCGCTCGATACGCTCGGCTCCGACGAGGTCGAGCGCGTGATCGGGGTCGAGCCGTCGGGCGATCCCTTCAATTCGATCCGGCTCAATGCGCAGAACCATCCGTTCAATCCGATGGTCAATGCCGGCGCGATCGCCTGCAGCGGCCTGATCCGCAAGGCACGGCACGACGACGCCTTCGATACCATCCGCGACGCGCTCGGCCGCTTCGCAGGCCGCGAGCTCGATGTCGACGACGCGGTGTTCGCATCGGAAGCCGCCACCGGCGATCGCAACCGCGCGATCGCCTATCTGCTGCGGACCTCGGACGTCATCAGGGAGCCAGTCGACGAGGTGCTCGCGGTCTACTTCCGACAATGCGCCGTGCTCGTCACCGCGCGCGACTGCGCGATCATGGCGGCGACGCTCGCCAATCGCGGCGTCAATCCGGTCACCGGCGAGCAGGTGGTGACGCCCTATGCGGTGTCGCGCACGCTGTCGGTAATGACCTCCTCGGGCATGTATGACTTCGCCGGCGAGTGGATCTACCGCGTCGGCATTCCCGCCAAGAGCGGCGTCGGCGGCGGCATCCTGGCGAGCCTGCCGGCGCGGCTCGGGCTCGGCAGCTATTCGCCCCGGCTCGACGGCCACGGCAATAGCGTGCGCGGCATCAAGGTCTGCGAGGCGCTGTCGGCCCATTACGGCCTGCACATGCTCAACCGCTCCGACGATGCGCGCACCACGATCATCGCCGACTACGACATCGGCGCCAGCCCGTCGCGGCGCAGCCGCCGCGCGCAGGAGCGCACCATCCTCGCCGCCCATCCCGACGCGGTTCGCGTGCTCGAGCTGGTCGGCACGCTGTCCCTCTCCAACGTCGACTACGTCTCGCGCCAGCTTGCGGCGGGCACACGGCCGCAATTCGTCATTGTCGACCTCCATCGCGTCACCGCGATGACGCAAGCCGGACTGCGCCTGCTCTCCGAGCTGTTTCACGAGCTGGCCGACTTTCACGTCACCGTCGTGCTGTCGGGCATCCGCCGCAGCTCGCCGGAATGGCAGGAGATCGCGGCCCGCACCGGCGACATCAAGAACGTGCGCGACTTCTACCTGCTCGACACCGCGATCGAATGGGCCGAGGACCAGATCGTCTATCGCTATGGCGGGGCGATCGACTTCCTCGAAACCACCGAGCTCGCCGAGCAGCCGCTGCTTGCGGGGATCACCGAAGACGAGCGCCACGAGCTCGCGGCGCTGGCAACCATCCGGCACTATCAGCAGGGCGAACGCATCCTGGCGGCCGGCGATGCGGCGGCCTCGCTGTTCTTCCTGCGCTCCGGCGTCGTCCACGTCACCCTGCCCGACGGCATCCGGTTGGCGACGCTGACGGCAGGGCAATGCTTCGGCGAGATGGCGTTGCTTGAGCCCGTGCGCTCCGCCGACGTCGTCGCTGATTTCTCCGCCACCGCCTTCGAGATCTCGCTGGTGGATTTCGAACGTTTCCGCGTGCGACATCCGAAAGCCGGCGAGCGCATCATGCGCAATCTCGCGCAACTGCTGGCCGAGCGTCTGACAATCGCCAATGCGCGGCTCAACCTGCTCGCGGCAGACTGATTTCGCTGCATCGGCCTTCGTGATCGACGTGTCGCACGCGGCCGAAGCAGACAAATACTCAAGGTTGCATTTCACAGTAGTTAGTAGTTCCGGTCGATATCTTTCATCACTCGTATTTGTACGGGCTCGCCCAAACGTTACCGGGACTCGGTCGCAGGACAACCATAAGCGAGCCCAATTCGCGCCGCATTACCCGACGATGTTCTGAACCGTCGATGAACGCCGAGTGGGGACTCGCAAAGCGGACATCGAAGTGGGGTGTTCCGAGTAAAATTCCAGCCGACGTAGCGTGTGTAATTGCGCCACGGAGAGTCGTGTCCAGTGTCCAGGGAGGAAACGGCATGAAGGAAGCCACTAAGAGGGCAACGTCGGAGGCACTCGCGCATATGCTGGCGGTGACGTCCATGATCGTCATCGCCAGCGTCCTGTTCTACGGGCGATGAAGGGCTGTCTGGAGGTTCTGCGTCGCAGTTTCTTCATCGCCCGTAGGTAGGGTTGTGAGCTTGATTGCTCACGCGAACGACCGAGTTGAGTTGCGTTTGAGTTAGTGAGCGTAGCGTAACAGTATTGCGTCAATCGCGCGGCGATCCGGGTCGGGACGAATTTGTGATGCGTATCGTCCCGCCTCGGCCGCCCGCGGTCGACCTCTCCCGACGTCGCCCTGTTTTCCATCATCATTTGGCTTTCCCGAAGTAAGGCACGATGCCGCCCGCGAAGGTGACGAAGCGGGCCGTGACGGGATCGCCGTTCGCAAGTTCGTGGTCGCCATGGGCCATGATGCGAAAGCCCTCGCGCATATCCACCAGCACGATGTTGTAGGGCACGTGCGCGCGCGTCTCCGGCGTCGCCGCGCGGCAGACGAGTGATGCCGCATAGATTGTGCCTTCGCCTGTCGCCGCGTGATCGGTGAGCGCAAGCGAGCCGCAGGCCGCGCAGAAGTCGCGGCGGAAATACTGCAGGTGGGCGCAGCACGCACAGCGCTGAAAGCGAATCGCTGCAACACCCCTGGTCCAGTCCGCCGATTCGCTCATCGCACACGCTCCCAGAACATGCTGACATGCGACGACAGCACGCCGCCATCGCCGTGCAGCAGCGCCAGCTCTGCTTCGCGCACCTGGCGAGGTCCGGCGCGCCTCGTCATCTGCAGATGCGCTTCGCTCAGATGCGCCATGGCACCGCCGACGCCGCAATGGCCGTAGCTCAAGAGGCCGCCATGGGTGTTGAGCGGCACGGCGCCGTCGCGGCCGAAATGACCGGCCCTGACCCGCGCCGCCGCCTCGCCGCGGCCGGCCAGGCCAAGATCCTCGAGCAGCATGCAGAGCGTGATGGTGAAGCTGTCATAGACGGCGGCGTAGTCGACGTCCTTGATGTCCACACCCGCTGCTGCCTTCGCCTTCGCGATCGCAATCTCGGCGCCGAGCGCGCTCAGGGCCGGCGCCGCCGTGACGTGCTGATGCGTGTGCGCCTGGGCGCAGCCGCGCACGCGCACCGCCGTCGCTCCGGTCGGCTCGCGGCTGATGATGATGGCGGCGCCGCCGTCGGAGACCGGACAACAGTCGAGCAGCTTCAGCGGCCGCGCGACCGGCTTCGATGCCATGACGTCGGCCACCGTGATGGACTCGTGAAATTGCGCACCGGGATGATCCAGCGCGTGCGTCCGCATCAGGACGGCGAACTCCGCGAGATCCTGTTCGGTGACGCCGTATTCGTGCATGTAGCGCGAGGCGACGAGGCCGTAATAGGCAGGGATCGTCGGCCCGAGCGGCAACTCATAGTCGGGATGGCCGACTTGCGCCAGCGCCTGGATCGAGGCGTCGCGGCTCTGCCCGGTCAGGCGGTTCTCGCCGGCGACGACGAGCATGTGTCTGACGACGCCGGCTTCGACCAGATGATGCGCCAGCATCACCATCGCGAGGCCGGTGGCGCCGCCGACCTGCACGGCGTGGGCATAGGAGGGCGTGATGCCGAAATGCTCGGCGAACACGGTGGCAAGCATGATGTGCGGCGACACCGTGGAATAGCCGCACAGGATGCCGTCGATGTCACGCCGTGTCAGCCCGGCATCGTCGAGCGCAAGCTGCGCGGCCAGGCTCATCAGGTCGAGCGAGGAGCGGCCGTCGTGACGGCCGAACGAGGTGAGGCCGGTGCCGGTGATGTAGGTCATCGTGCCACTCGCTCCCCCGTCATTCCGGGGCATCGCGCAGCGATGAACCCGGAATCTCGAAATGAGAGACGATCGTGCACGACAAGCTCGAGATTCCGGGTTCGCGACTTCGTCGCGCCCCGGAATGACGAGGTCTGACGTACAGAGTCTATTTTTGATCGAGGACGATGCTCCGAGGACAACTGCGCTCCCCTCCCCCTTGCGGGGAGGGGTTGGGGGTGGGGGTAGCCACACAACGAGTCTTTGTGGGGTACCCCCCTCCCTGCCCCTCCCCCACAAGGGGGGAGGGAATGCTGGCATTGTGCGTCCATCACGCCTGCGTTCGCCATCTCAGTGCAATTCATCCTCAATACGATTTCGGCAGGCCGAGGACCTTTTCGGCGATGAAGCTCAGGATCAGTTGCGGGCTGATTGGGGCAATGCGGGGGATCAGGGATTCGCGCAGGTAACGTTCGACGTGGTACTCGCGCGCGTAGCCGAAGCCGCCGTGAGTCATCACGGCCTGCTCGCAGGCATGGAAGCCCGCCTCTGCGGCGAGATATTTCGCCGCGTTCGCCGCCGGGCCGCACGCCATGCCCTGGTCATATTGCCAGCCGGCCTGCAGCACCATCAGCCAGGCCGCCTCCAGCTCCATCCAGTTCTTGGCCAGGGGATGCTGGATGCCCTGGTTCTGGCCGATCGGGCGGTTGAACACGTTGCGCGTCCGCGCATAGGCTGACGCGCGCGACAGCGCGAGCTGGCCGAGGCCGACGGCTTCGGCCGCGATCAGGATTCGCTCCGGGTTCATGCCGTGCAGGATGTAGTCGAAGCCCCGGCCCTCCTCGCCCAGCCTATCCTCGACTGGAATTTCAAAATCCTCGAAGAACAGCTCGTTGGAGTCGACCGGCTTGCGGCCCATCTTCTCGATCTCGTGCACCTTGATGCGGCCGCGATCGAAATCGGTGTAGAACAGGCTGAGCCCGTGGGTCGGGCGCTTCACCTCCTCCAGAGGCGCGGTGCGTGCCAGCAGCAGGATCTTCTCGGCGACCTGCGCGGTCGAGATCCACACCTTCTGGCCGTTGACGATGTAGCGGTCGCCCTTGCGCACGGCGCGCGTCTTGAGCTGTGTGGTGTTGAGGCCGGTGTTCGGCTCGGTCACGGCGAAGCACGCCTTCTCGCTGCCATCGACGATGCGCGGCAGCATCCGCGCGCACTGCTCTTTGGTCCCGAACACGACGACCGGATTGAGCCCGAACACATTCATGTGGATCGCCGAGGCACCGGACATGCCGGCGCCCGATTCCGCGATGGTCCGCATCATGATCGCGGCATCGAGGATGCCGAGACCGGAGCCGCCATACTCCTCGGGAATGCAGATGCCGAGCCAGCCGGCCTCGGCCAGCGCCTTGTGGAAGTCGGCGGGAAAGCCGCCCTCCTTGTCCTTCTTCAGCCAGTAGGCATCGTCAAAGCGCGCGCAGATTTTGGCCACCGCATCACGGATCGATTCCTGGTTGGCGGAGAGCGCGAAATCCATCGTCTCACTCCCTGGCAGGCGCCGGCGTGGTCACGCCGTCGCGGATCATCGCGGCGATCTCCTCGTCCGAGAAACCAAGCTCGTGCAGGATCTGCGCGCCATGCTCGTTCGGCCGCGCCGCCAGACGCTGCGGCTCGGCCTTGGTCTCGGACCAGGTCGCGGAAACGCGGGTGCTGCGGATCGGGCCTTCGGTCGGATGTTCGACCACGGGAAAGAAATCAGTCGCCACGAGGTGCGGATCGTTCAGCAGGCTTTGGAGATCGTGCATCGGCATCACCGGAATGTCCGCCTTGTCCAGCAGTGCGGTCCACTCCGCCGTGGTGCGGGTCTGGAAGATGCGCGCGAGCTCGGCATAGACGATGTCGATGTTGGCGGCGCGACGGGCAAAGCTGTTGAAGCGGTCATCGGCGCGGAGGTCGGTGCGGCCGGATGCTTCGAAGAACGCGTCCCATTGCTTGTCGTTGTAGACGATCACGCAGATGTGGCCGTCGGCGGTCTTGTAGGGCCGGCGGTCCTGCGACAGATGCCGGGCGTAGCCGCCGCGGTCCAGCGGCGGCTCATAGGTGAGACCGCCCATGTGATCGCCCATGATGAAGGCCGACATGGTCTCGAACATCGGCACGTCCAGGCGCTGGCCGCGGCCGGTGCGGTCGCGATGCACAAGGCTGGCGCAGATTGCGCCGACCGCCGTCAGGCCGACGATGCGGTCGACCAGGGCATTCGGCACATAGCGCGGCGTGCCGTCGCCGGCGACGGCCATCAGGTGAGACAGCGCCGCCCCGCCCTGGATCAGGTCGTCATAGGCCGGCTTGGCCGCATAAGGTCCGTTCTGGCCGAAGCCGAACACGCCGGCATAGACCAGCCGTGGATTCAGCGCGGCGACCACCTCGTAGCCGAGGTTCAGCCGTGCCATCGCCTGCGGACGGATGTTGTAGAGCAGGACGTCGGCATCCTTGACCATGCGCAGCACGGCTTCCCGTCCCGCCGGCTTCTTCAGGTCGAGGCAGATCACGCGCTTGCCGCGGTTGGTGTTGAGGGTCACCGGCCCCATGCCGGGATGACGCCAGGGGCCGATCTTGCGGGTGACGTCGCCGTCGGGTGATTCCACCTTGATCACGTCGGCGCCGTAGTCGCCGAGCGTCTGGGCGGCATACGGCCCCATCAGCACGGTGGTCATGTCGATGACCTTGATGCCGGCAAGCGGTCCCATCGCGGCGTCAGCTCCCTCGTTCGTCGTTATGGACAGAGCTAACGGCACACCCGGTTCCGGGGCAAGCGGGCGCGCGCGTATGGGGCCATGCGTGGGATTGCGCCGTCGCAACATTCCGCCGCGCGGATCACTGCCGGACGCCCGCCGTTGCATCGCACCAGATGTTCCGTGCCAACACCTGCATTCTGCGATTCCCTTTCGCCGGGCAGCTGTGTCAGCATGGCAGTCCAACATCCAAAAAGACGATTGAGGGAGAACGCTGTCATGACGCTGTATCAGGGCAAATGCTTCTGCGGCACGGTCGAGCTCGAGGCCGATGGCGAGCCGGAGGCGATGGGTTATTGCCACTGCTCGTCCTGCCGCTCCTGGTCGGCCGGCCCCGTCAACGCCTTCACCTTGTGGAAGCCTTCGAACGTGCGCGTCACCAAGGGCGCGGAGGCGATCGGCACCTATCACAAGACCGACATGAGCCACCGCAAGTACTGCACCAAGTGCGGCGGTCATCTGATGACCGACCATCCGCCGCTCGGCATGATCGACGTCTATGCCGCGACCATTCCGACCTTGAAGTTCACGCCCGGCGTCCACGTGAACTACGCGGAGAGCGTGCTGCCCATCAAGGACGGCCTGCCGAAGCTGAAGGATTTTCCGGCCGAGTTCGGCGGCTCCGGCGAGATGATGCCGGAGTGAGCCAAGGTTCGCTTTCAACAGGCGGGCAAGCATCACCGGCCTCGCGACAGGATTTGTCCGAGCTCTGCTGATCGATGTGGCCCTCTCTTGAAAAAGAGGGCGCAGGGAAGGCCGGGTGCCGACTGGCACCCGTGGCCCCCGTGCGAAAGAAAGCACGGGGAGAGAACCACAGGTTCAGCCGGATCAACCCGGCCCTCCCTGCGCGATGGTCTTCACGCTTATTTCGCGCTCTCCTCGGTGCACCGGCTTTTGGCCACCGTCGCCCTTGGGCTCATCATCACCCGCAGGCTTGGCATCAGCGTCGGGATGCCGGGACCACGCGACTTCACGTCCGCAACCTGCCGTTCGTCCACGCGAGCCAAGCTGCGCTGCGACACGTCGCGGCCACCGCATCCCTGCCTCAACGTTCGTGACGATCGCGAAGCGCCCCTCGTGGCGAAGCAGGATGGGGAGAGTGAAACATATTTTCTGGAAAAGCGAAACATGAATATTTTCCGCGCAGGGACTGGACAGCCCAAATCAGCTTGAACGCGCACGAGAAATTCGCCGCTCGGCGCAGCCACGGTCACCGTCATTCCACCAATCTGAGTTTGTTGCGAAACGGTTCCACGTCGTCATGCCCGGGCTCCGTCCCGGGCATCCACGTCGTTCTCGGCACGCCGAGCGACGTGGATGGCCGGGACAAGCCCGGCCATGACGACGCTGAGGGAGATGGGCACAAAACAAAGCTGCAGCCCTTGAATCCGTAGTGACAAGCCTGCGCCCGGGCTACGCCTGGACCTGCACGCTCTCCGCCGCGCGTTCCGGCACCAGCTCGGGCGCGGCATCAGGCGGCCGCGTGTCCAGCTCCTCGATCATGCCGCGCGCGATCTCGCGCTCGCCCATGATGACCCTGTCGGCGCCGAGCGACTTCAAGTGCTCGACTTCGGCATCGGAATGGGCGCGCGCCACGATGTGCAGCGCCGGATTGGCGGCGCGGGCCTGCTCGACGATCTGTCCGGCCTCGAACGCCTCGGGAATGGCAATGACGAGCGCATGCGCGCCGGCCAGATTCGTCGCCCGCAGCACGTTGCTGCGCGCGGCGTTGCCGGTGATGGTCTCGACACCCGCGCTCTTCAGCTGCTTCAGGATGTCCTCCGACGTTTCCACCGCAAGGAACGGATGCCCGCGCTGCTGCAGCGCCTCGCCGACGAGGCGTCCGACGCGGCCATAGCCGACGATGATCGTGTGCTCGGTCAGTTGCGTCACCGGGATCTCGGCCGGCGGTGTTGCTGAAGGCGTCGAGGCATCGGCCCGGCGGCGCTCCAGCCGCGGCATCAGCCAATCGAGCGCGGCGAACATCAGCGGATTGAGCATGATCGAGATGATGGCGCCGGCCAGGATCAGGTCGCGCCCGGCTTTCGGCAAGAGATTCGAGGCGCCGCCGATCTCGGCGAGGATGAAGGAGAATTCGCCGATCTGCGCAAGGCTCGCGGAGATCGTCAGCGCGGTCGAAGCCGGACGGCGGAAAGCGATCACGATCAGGAACGCGGCAACCGACTTGCCGAACAGGATGATGAACAAGGTCGCGAGCAGCGGCCAGGGCTCGCGGATCACGCTTCCCGGATCGAACAGCATGCCGGCGGAGACGAAGAACAGCACCGCGAAGGCATCGCGCAGCGGCAGCGATTCCTGCGCGGCGCGCTGGCTCAGCGGGGACTCGCCGAGCATCATGCCGGCGAAGAAGGCGCCGAGCGCGAGCGACACGCCGAACAGCTTTGTCGAGCCGAAGGCGACGCCGAGCGCGATTGCGAGCACCGCCAGGCGAAACAGCTCGCGCGAGCCGGTGTGGGCGATGTAGTGCAGGATCCACGGGATCAGGCGGCGGCCGACCAGCAGCATCACCGCCATGAACACGCCGATCTTGACGAAGGTCAGCAGCAGCACGCCGGTCAGCCCGAGCCCGAAGCGGGCGGCGAGCGGATCGGCGGCGGCGACGTCGCCATTGCCGTTCTGCAGGCTGGCAAAGGCTGGGATCAGCACCAGCGCCAGCACCATCGCGAGGTCTTCGACGATCAGCCAGCCCACCGCGATGCGGCCGCGCTCGGTGTCCATCAGCCGCCGCTCCTGCATCGCGCGCAGCAGCACCACAGTGCTGGCGACCGAGAGCGCGAGACCGAACACGAGGCCCCCGCCGATCGACCAGCCCATCGCCCAGCTCAAGGCCATGCCCATCAGGGTCGCCACCGTGATCTGCACGATCGCGCCGGGCACGGCGATCGCGCGCACCGACATCAGGTCCTTGAGCGAGAAGTGCAGGCCGACGCCGAACATCAGGAGAATGATGCCGAGCTCGGCGAGCTCGGTCGCCAGCGCCTGGTCGGCGACGAAGCCGGGTGTGAACGGACCGACGGCGACGCCGGCGAGGAGGTAGCCGACCAGCGGCGGGAACCGGAACCGTTGCGCGAGCGCTCCGAAGACGAAGGCCAGTCCAAGGCCGGCGACGATGGTCGCGATGAGGGGTGTGTCGTGCGGCATCTCAACTTGTTGCACAGGAGGCGCAGCGATGCACCGCGACCAATTGTGGCAGAGTTCCGCAAATGCGCATGGGGATGGTGCACGGACGGCTGCGGAAATCGGTGGTGAATGGCGTCATCAGTTCCGTATGATGTGAAGCGAGCCATCACGGGGTGCCCTGTCCCAATGCCCGCCGATCTCGTTCAGACGTTTCGCGCCTTCGCCTATAACAACGCCTGGGCCAATCACCGGCTGCTGACCTCCTGCGGCCAGCTCAGCGCCGAGGACTTCGCCGCCGAGCGCACCGGCTTCTTCCCGAGCCTGCAGAAGACGCTGAACCACATCTACATCATCGACCTGTTCTACGTCGACGCGCTGGAAGGCGGCTGGCTCGGCCCGATGGCGTGGCAGAACGAGGTGCCGTTCCCGCGCCTCGCAGATCTTGCGAAGGCGCAGGGCGCGATGGACCGCCGGCTGATCGCGTTCTGCGAGGCGCTGACGCCCGCGCGCCTCGACGACACCGTTCGCATCAACCGCGAGAGCCGGGTGCAGAACGAGCGCTGCGACCGGCTGCTGCTGCATCTGTTCCAGCACGACATCCATCACCGCGGCCAGGCGCATGCGATGCTGTCGGCGACGTCCGTCAAGCCGCCGCAGCTGGATGAGTTCTTTCCGGCCGATGACGCCGGCCTGCGCGCGAAGGATTTCGCCGAGTTGGGGTTCAGCGAGGAGAAGATCTGGAAGCCGTAGCCCAGATGACTGCCCACGACGCACACTCTCTCCGTCATTCCGGAGCGCGCGCTGCGCGAGCCCCGGAACGACGAGGAGGAGAGATCAGCGCGAGGCGCCTTCCCACAGGGCGCGTGGGAGCCGGTACATCACTTGCCGGCACAACGGGCTGTCCGCCTCGACGCGCGGATGATCGAAATCGGAGGCCTCGTCCCTGATCATGCCGAGCTTGCGCATGACGTTCTGCGAGGCTTCGTTGGCCGGCGCGGCGTAGGCGATGATCTCATCGAGACCGAGCCGATCGAAGCCGAAGGCGAGCGATGCGCGCGCGGCTTCCGTCGTTATCCCCCGCCCCCAGGCCGCGCGCGCGAGCCGCCAACCGATCTCGACCGCCGGCGTGAACGGCGCATCGAAGAACACGCGGAATAAGCCGGTTGCTCCGAGGAAGCTGCCGGTGGCGCGGTCTTCGACCACCCAGAAACCGAAGCCGTGCTCGGCCCAATGCTTGATCTGAAAGTCGATCCACTGATCGCAGGCCTGCCGCGTCGGCAGCGCGCGCAAGTATCGCATCACCGCGGTATCCGCCGACATCGCCGCAAACGGCGCGCGATCATCGTCGCACCATTTGCGCAAGATAAGGCGGTCGGTTTGGATGATCATGACAGATCACTGAGGAGGCTGACGACCAGATTACCCTGCCTTGAAGCCCCCCTGGGTCACCGTCATTGTGAGGAGCGAAGCGACGAAGCAATCCAGAATCCCGCGCGCGGCCCTGGATTGCGTCGCTGCGCTCGCAATGACGGTGGATGGCCCCTCTTGAAACGTAGCCTACTTCGTCGGCTCCAGAATCGACACATAGTTGGCCACCGCGGCGCCGCCCATGTTGAAGATGCCGCCGAGCTTGGCGTTGGGGAGCTGCATGCCCTCGGGCGCGGTGCCGGTGAGCTGCATCGCCGTCATGACGTGCATGGAGACGCCGGTGGCGCCGATCGGGTGACCCTTGGCCTTGAGGCCGCCGGACGGATTGACCGGCAGCTTGCCGTCCTTGAGCGTCCAGCCCTCCTTGATGGCGCGGGCGCCCTGCCCGCGCGGCGTCAGGCCCATCGCCTCGTACTCGATCAACTCGGCGACCGTGAAGCAGTCATGGGTCTCGACGAAGGAGAGATCGGACAGCGTGACGCCGGCTTTCTCCAGCGCGCGCTGCCAGGCCACGGTGCAGCCCTCGAAGGCGAGGATGTCGCGCTTGGACATCGGCAGGAAATCCTGCGCGTGCGCCGTCGCGCGCACGTTGACCGCTTTCGCGAAGGACTTCGCGGTCTCGCTGTCGGTGAGCACCAAAGCGGCGGCGCCGTCGGAGACCAGCGAGCAGTCGGTGCGCTTCAGGGGACCTGCCACGTACGGGTTCTTCTCGCTCTCCGAGCGGCAGAACTCGAAGCCGAAATCCTTGCGCATCTGCGCATAGGGATTGGCGACGCCGTTCTTGTGGTTCTTGGCCGCGATCAGCGCCAGTGCGTCGGACTGGTCGCCGTACTTCTGGAAATAGCCCTGCGCGATCTTGCCGAACACGCCAGCGAAGCCGCCGACGGTGTCGCCGTCCTCCGGCAGGTAGGACGCCTTGAGCAGGTTCTTGCCGATCTCCGGCCCGGGCGTGCGCGTCATCTGCTCGACGCCGACGACGAGCACGATCTTCGCGGCGCCGGCCGCGATGGCGCGGATGCCCTGGTGGACGGCGGCGGAACCCGTCGCGCAGGCGTTCTCCACCCGCGTCGCCGGCTTGAAGCGCAGTGCCGGATCGGCCTGCAGCACCAGCGAGGCCGTGAAGTCCTGGGCTGAGAAGCCGGCGTTGAAATGGCCGAGCACGATCTCGTCGACGTCGCCCGCCGAAATGCCGGCGTCGGCGAGCGCCTCATTGGCGACCTTGACGACGAGGCTCTCGACGGTCTCGGCGTCGAACTTCCCGAACGGCGTATGCGCCCATCCGACGATGCTGGCGGTCATGCTGTCTCTCCCGAATGTCTCCCTGCCTCTCACATGGCGCTTTGCGCCATGCGAGTCCAGAGGCTGGTGGCGGTCTCAGGCGACGAACTTGCCGCCGAGCTCGTCCTCGATGTGGATCCGGATGATGTCGTCGAAGGTCTTTTCCTCGGTGGTGAAACCGAGCTCGCGGGCCCGCTTGGCCTCGAAAGTCCGCGGCCAGCCGGCGACGATGCCGATGATGAACGGATCCGGCTCCCGCCTGATGCGGGCCGCGACGTTGTCGCCGGCGACGCGCCGGAGCGCGGCAATCTGCTCGCCGACGGTGGCCGTCAGGCCGGGCATGGTGAGGTTCCGGCGCGGCCCGATCTTGGCCGTATCCATGGTCGCGGCATGCAGGAGGAAGCCGACCGCCGAGCGTGGCGTGGCGTGCCAATGCTGGACGTCCTCGGACACCGGCAGCACGGCCTCCTTGCCGGCGAGCGGCTCGCGCAGGATATTGGAGAAGAAGCCGGACGCCGCCTTGTTCGGCGCGCCGGGACGGATGCAGATGGTCGGCAGGCGGATGCCGACGCCGTCGAAGAAGCCGCGGCGGCTGTAGTCGGCCAGCAGCAATTCGCCGATCGCCTTCTGGGTGCCGTAGCTGAGCAGCGGCGCATTGACGAACTCGTCGCCGATGGCGTCGGGGAACGGCGCGCCGAACACCGCGATCGACGAGGTGAAGACCAGGCGCGGCTTGTAACCGTCGCCGATCAGCCTGACCGCGTCGAACAGCATCCGCGTGCCGTCGAGATTGATGCGGTAGCCCTTGTCGAAATCGAGCTCGGCCTCGCCGGAAACGATCGCGGCGAGATGGAAGATCACGTCGGGACGCGCGGCGACCAGCTTCTCGGCGAAGCCCGGCACGGCAAAGTCGCCGGCGATGGTCTCGACCGCGATGGGCGTGTCGGGCTTCGCCGGCGCCACGATGTCCTGCAAGGTCATGCGGGTGATGGCTGCCTGGCCGAGGCGGCCGTCGCGGACCAGACGCTCGACCAGCTTGCGTCCGACCATGCCGGCGGCGCCGAGAACGAGAATATGCAAGGGGATGCTCCTTGTTTCTTGTTGTTTCACCATGCGCGACGACGATCATCGACGCAAAGCGGTGCTCATGACTGCGCCCTCTCCCCTTGTGGGAGAGGGCTACACTGCCGGTGCCGCACGCTCGCTTGGGTGAGGGGTTTGGTCCCACAAACTCCGCCATCGCGGAGAGAGACCCCTCACCCGGCGGCGCGCTTCGCGCGTCACCACCCTCTCCCACAAGGGGAGAGGGTGCACCGCCCGTGCGGTGAGATTGAAGTGCTGTGCGAGCGCCCTACTCCTTCACCGCGCCGGTCATGGCCGACACATAATGCTCGACGAAGAAGGCGTAAAGGATGACCAGCGGCAGCGAGCCGACCAGGGCGCCGGCCATCAGCGATCCCCATTTGTAGATGTCACCGTCGACGAACTCGTTGACGATGGCGACCGGCACGGTCTTGTTCGGCGTCGACTGCAGGAAGGTCAGCGCGTAGATGAACTCGTTCCAGCACAAGGTGAACGAGAAGATGAAGGCCGAGATCAGGCCGGGCACGGCGAGCGGCACTACGATCTTGACCAGGATCTGCCAGCGGCTGGCGCCGTCGATCAGGGCGCATTCCTCGAGCTCGAAGGGGATCGTCTTGAAGTAGCCCATCAGCAGCCAGGTCGAGAACGGGATGAGCAAGGTCGGATAGACCAGGATCAGCGACAGCGGCGAGTCGAACAGCCCGTAGGCCTGGATCACCGAGGCCAGCGGGATGAACAGGATCGACGGCGGCACCAGATAGGCGAAGAAGATCAGCACGCCCACCGTGTCGGCGCCCTTGAAGCGCAGCCGCACGATCGCATAGGCCGCGAGCACGGATGCGAAGATCGACAGCGTGGTGGCGCCGACCGCGACATACATCGTGTTCCACAGCCAGCGCGGATACTGCGTCTCGAACAGCAGCTTCGAGATGTGCTTGAAGGTCGGATGCACCACCCAGAACGGGTTGTACTTCTCCATGTCGATCAGCTGCTCGTCCGGTTTGATCGACGTCAGCCCCATCCAGTAGAACGGGAACAGCAGCACCAGGAGAATGATGCCGAGCGGCAGATACAGCGTGATCAGCCGTCGCGGCAGCGACTCGAGATAGCTCATGCCCTCGCTGTCGTCGTCGGCCGCGAGCGCGGCCGCCGTCGTCGTGGCGTTGGATTGCGTCTTGGATTGCAGCGCAGCAGTCTCGGTCATTGGTCGGATCCTTGCTGCCATTTGCGCCGTTGCATGCCGAACCAGGAGATCGCGATCGCCGCGAGCAGGAACGGGATCATGGCGGTGGCGATCGCTGCACCCTCGCCGAGGCGGCCGGAGATGATGCCGCGCTGATAGCTCAAGGTCGCCATCAGGTGGGTGGCATTGACGGGACCGCCGCGGGTCAGCGCCCAGATCAGCTGGAAATCGGTGAAGGTGAACAGTACCGAGAACGTCATCACCACCGCGATGATCGGGGTCAGCAACGGATAGGTGATGAAGCGGAAGCGCTGCCAGCTGGTGGCACCGTCGAGCGTGGCGGCCTCATACAGGGAGGGCGAGACGGTCTGCAGGCCGGCCAGCAGCGTGATCGCGACGAACGGTACGCCGCGCCAGATGTTGGCGATGATCACGGAGGCGCGTGCCCAGTTGGTGTCGCCGAGGAAGTTGATGTTCTGGCTGATGAGGCCGAGCTTGATCAGCGACCAGGAGATGATGGAGAACTGGGAATCGTAGATCCACCAGAACGCGATCGCCGACAGCACCGTCGGAACGATGAAAGGCACCAGCACGATCGCACGGACCATGGCCTTGAACGGCATCCGCCGGTTCAACAGCAGCGCCAGATAGAGGCCGATCGCGAATTTGATGGCGCTTGCGACGATCGTGTAGAGCAGCGTGTTGAAAACCGCGAGCCAGAAGATCGCGTCATCCCACAGCCACTCGTAGTTCTCCAGCCCGACGAAGACGCCGGCGCGGCCGATCTTCTCGTCGGTGAAGCTCATCCAGACGCCGAGGCCCAGCGGATAGGCCAGGAACAGGATCAGGAATGCTGCCGCCGGCAGCATGAACCAGAGCGCGACGAAGTTGCGGTTGGTCTTGATGCGTTCCCACGCGGAGGGCTCGCCGGTCACGGCCGCGCCACGTGGCAGCGAAGTCTGAATGGTACTCATCGTATCGAGCAGCTCCCTTCGAACCTTGGGATGGGCAAACCGCAGCATGCCCACCGGCGTTCGGGACGGATGGTTCTGGTCCGCCATTGCGAGACACCCCCCGGGTCTCGCCGTCGGCGAGCCCGTGGGCAGGCTCCGTGACGAAGCAATCCAGAGTCGAGCGCACTGCCCTGGATTGCTTCGCTTCGCTCGCAATGACGGCGAGCACGGCGGGTTGCGCCCTTGCCCACCCTACGCAGTCATCACCTCAGCGGAAGATGCGCTTGGCGGAGCGCTCGGCGCTCGCCATCGCCGTCTTCACGTCCTCGCGGCCCGTGCAGTAGTTCGCGAACATGTCGACCACGACGAAGTCGGCGATCGCGGCGGCTGCCGCCTCGCCGAGCTTGCCGACGCCGGCCGGCGTGACAGCCGTCGCCGCGACGTCGCGATACGGCGTGTTCTTCGGATCGGCGGTCCAGATCGGGTTGGCGTCATAGGCCTTGAGGAAATGCGACAGGTAGCCCTGCGCCGCCTCGATCCACGGGTTGAACTGCTCCGGCTCCAGCAGGAAGGCCGTGAACGCCTTGCAGGTCTGCGGGAACTTGGTGAAGTTGTAGATCAGGATCGGGAAGCCGAGATGCAGCTCGCGGGTCTTGCCGTCGAGGCCCGCCGGCAGATGCGCGTGGTTCATGTCCTTCGCGACTTCCGGATTGTCCTTCTTCGCCGCGACGTAGATCGAGATGCCGTTCACCGTCAGATAGAGCTGTCCGGCCACGAACGCCTTGTTGTTGGACGAGTCGTTCCACGACGCGGTGCCCGGCACGAAATTGTCGTACAGGCCCTTGACGTATTCGAGCGCCTTGGCGGTCTCCGGCGAGTTGATGACGACCTTGTTGTCCTTGTCGATCAGGTTGCCGCCATGCGCCCACAGCGCCCAGTGCAGCCAGCCGTTGGCGTCGCCCGAGGCGTGGCCGAGCGCCATGCCGCCCGGCGTGCCGTTCTTGTTCATGCCCTTCACAAGGTCGGCGAAGCCCGCGAGATCCTTCGGAAACTCCTTGTGGCCGGCCTTCTCCATCGCCGAGATGCGGTAGTTGACGAGGCCGCCGGTGGCCGCCACCGGGATGCCGATCCACTTGCCGTCGAGCATGCCGTAGGCCTTGCCCGAGTCGGTCCAGCCGCCGCACTTCTTGCCGAGATAGTCGGCCACGTCGCTGACATCGGTGACCTTGTTGGAGAACAGGAACGGCAAGGTGTAGAGGCCCCACACCATGTCGAGGCCCTGACCGGTGTTGGCGGCGACCGAGGCCTTCGGCTGGATGTCGTCGTAGGATTCGTTGGAGACGTTGATGGTGACGTTGTTGGCCTTCTGGAACGCATCGACGATCTTCATGAAGGCCACGTCCTCGGCCTCGACGAAGCGCTTCCAGCGCAGAAGATTGATCTTGGCACCGGCTTCCGGCTTCCACGGCGAGGTCTGCGCCCAGGCCTTGGCATAGCCGAGCAGTTCGTCGGCCGACATCGTCGCCGCGGCCGCCAGCAAGGTCGCGCCACCCTTGAGCAGGGACCGGCGATCGGTGGGGAAATGAGTCATCTGAAGTTTTCTCCCGTTGAGTATTTGCTTGTTTTGTTTGTTGTCAGTTCTGCGCCTCGAGCGCCCGGATCAGAGTCTCCGGCCGCTGTCCTTGTCGAACAGATGCGCCGCCGACGCGCGCGGGCGCAAATGGATCTTCTCCCCGGGATTGACCTCGTGGCGGTCGCGGAAGACCGCGATGATGTCCTGGGTGCCGATGCGGGCGACGATCTGCGTCTCCGAGCCGGTCGGCTCGACGACGACGACCTCGGCCTCGATGCCGTCATCGGCAAGCTCCAGATGCTCGGGCCGCACGCCGTAGACCACGGGGCGACCGTCGGAGGCGGCCGGCGCGGTCAGCAGCGGCAGCTTGGCGCCGTTGTCGGTCTCGACATAGACCGAGCCGTTCGACTTGAGGTGGCCGTTGAGGAAGTTCATCGCCGGCGAGCCGATGAAGCCGGCGACGAACTGGTTGTCCGGCTTGTCGTAGAGATCGAGCGGCGAGCCCATCTGCTCGACGATGCCGTCATGCATGACGACGATCTTGTCGGCCATCGTCATGGCCTCGATCTGGTCGTGAGTGACGTAAACGGTGGTGGTCTTGAGCCGCTGATGCAGCTCCTTGATCTCGGTGCGCATCGCGACGCGCAGCTTGGCGTCGAGATTCGACAACGGCTCGTCGAACAGGAACACCTGCGGATCGCGCACGATGGCGCGGCCCATCGCGACGCGCTGGCGCTGGCCACCGGAGAGCTGGCGCGGATAGCGGTCGAGCAGCGGCGTCAGCGCCAGGATCTCGGCGGCGCGCGCGACGCCCTTCTTGATGTCCTCGGGCCGTGCGCCGCGCAGCTTGAGCGAGAAGCCCATGTTGTCGGCGACGGTCATGTGCGGATAGAGCGCGTAGTTCTGGAACACCATCGCGATGTCGCGCTCTTTCGGCTGCACGTTGTTGACGACGCGTTCGCCGATCGAGATGGTTCCGGAGGTGATGTTCTCGAGCCCTGCGAGCATGCGCAGCAGCGTCGACTTGCCGCAGCCGGACGGCCCGACCAGCACGACGAACTCGCCATCCTCGATCGGAATCGTCACGCCGTGCAGCACCTCGAATCCGCCGAATGATTTGCGCACGTCGCGAATTTGCACCGACGACATCAATTTCCTCCTCAAAGACCGACAGCATTGGCTGCTTGCCGGCGGCATTCTGACCGTTGTTCTCGGCCGTTTGATCAGGCCGTTTGTCGTTTTGTAGTCCTGGTCGTGCAGTCTTGTTCTTGGTGGTCTTGTTGTTGGCTCCGGTCGCTCCGACTGGCTCCGAAACAGGGCCAGCTCGGCTGGCATTGTCCGCAGTTCAGTTCGCTTCCGCAATGTCTCGCTTAGCAACCGCGTGATAGCGCTGTCAATATCGCTTGTGTACCAGACCGCCTATGCTATGAGCGAGGCATGGGACGGAAACGCATCGAGCCGGGCAAAGTCCGGCTGACCGAAGTTGCGGCACTGGCGGGCGTCAGCCCGATCACGGTGTCACGCTTCTTCCGTAATCCCGCCACGGTCTCGGCCGCCCGCCGCACGCGGATCGAGAGCGCCGCCAAGGAGCTCGGCTACGTGCCGAACCTCGCCGCGCGCGCGCTCGCATCGCAGCGCACCGAAGTGATCGGCGTGCTGATACCGTCCCTCACCAACAACGTGTTCTCCGACGTGCTGCGCGGCATCTATGATGCGTTCGAAGGCAGCCGCTACAGCATCCAGCTCGCCAACACCCGCTACAGCGTGTTGCAGGAGGAGCGCCTGCTGCGGTTGTTCCTGATGCAGAAGCCGGCCGGCCTGATCGTGACCGGTCTCGACCAGACGGCGGAGAGCCGGTTGATCATCCAGGCGGCGGACTGTCCCGTCGTGCAGATCATGGAGCTCGGCGCCGAGCCGATCGACATGATGATCGGATTTTCGCACGTCGATGCCTGTTTTGCAGCCATTTCACACCTTCTCGCGCAGGGCTGCCGCCGCATCGGCTTCATCGGCGCCCGCATGGACCCAAGGGTGCAGCGCAGGCTGCAGGGCTATCAGAACGCGATGAAGGAGGCCGGTTTGTTCGACCCGCGTCTCATCGTCACGGCGCCTGTTCCGACCTCGACCACGATGGGCGGCAGCCTGTTCTCCGATCTGCTGATGAAGGCGCCGGATCTCGATGCGGTGTTCTGCGCCAATGACGATCTCGCGCTCGGCGTGCTGTTCGAATGCCAGCGCCGGCACATCGCGGTGCCCGAGCAGATCGCGATCGTCGGCTTCAATGACATGGAATTCATGGCCGCGGCGGTTCCGACGCTCACCAGCGTGCGCACCAATCGCTACGAGATGGGTCGGCGTGCGGCGACGATGATCATGGACGCCGTGGAAGGCCGTCCCGTGGCGCAGCGTGTCGTCGATCTCGGCTTCGAGGTGATCGAACGGCAGAGCTCGACCTTGCAGCGCGGCACCGCAAATCCGCAGCCTGCGTCGGGGCGCGCTGCCGGAACAAAATGGTAGCGCAACCAAAAACCATGCACTAGAACCACTCGAACCAACAACGACTTGAACGAAAGACGTAGGCGATCCTCGACAGCGGGCCGATGGCGCACAGACGACGGACCGGCCTCGCCACGTTTGCACTGCGGGAGAAAACACATGACGAACTCGAACGGGCATGCCGGCAACGGCGCTGACAAGAGCCGCAAGCTGCGCTCGCAGGCGTGGTTCAACGATCCGCACAATCCGGGCATGACCGCGCTCTATCTCGAGCGCTACCTGAATTACGGCCTGACCCGGGCTGAGCTGCAGTCGGGCAAGCCGATCATCGGCATTGCCCAGACCGGCAACGATCTCTCGCCCTGCAACCGCCACCACATCGAGCTGGCGCACCGCGTCCGCGAGGGCATCCGCGCCGCCGGCGGCATCGCGATGGAATTTCCGACCCATCCGATCCAGGAGACCGGCAAGCGCCCGACGGCCGCGCTCGACCGCAACCTCGCTTATCTCGGCCTGGTCGAAATCCTTTTCGGCTATCCGCTCGACGGCGTGGTGCTGACCACCGGCTGCGACAAGACGACGCCGGCCTGCCTGATGGCCGCGGCGACCGTGAACATCCCCGCCATCGTGCTGTCGGGCGGCCCGATGCTGAACGGCTGGCACGAAGGCCAGCGCACCGGCTCCGGCACCGTGGTGTGGAAGTCGCGCGAACGGCTCGCCGCCGGCGAGATCGGCTATGAGGAGTTCATGGAGATCGTCGCCTCCTCGGCGCCGTCGGTCGGCCATTGCAACACCATGGGCACGGCCTCGACGATGAATGCGCTGGCCGAGGCGCTCGGCATGTCCCTGCCCGGCTGCGCCGCGATTCCAGCTCCATATCGCGAGCGCGGCCAGATCGCCTACGAGACCGGAACGCGCATCGTCGACATGGTGTGGGAAGACCTGAAGCCGTCGGACATCCTGACGCGCAAGGCATTCGAGAACTGCATCGTCGCCAACTCCGCGATCGGCGGCTCGACCAACGCGCCGATCCACATCAACGCGCTGGCGCGCCATGTCGGCGTCGAGCTCGACATCGACGACTGGCAGAAGGTCGGCCACGACGTACCGCTGCTCGTCAACATGCAACCGGCCGGCTTCTATCTCGGCGAGGAGTTCCATCGCGCGGGCGGCGTGCCGGCCGTGATCGGCGAGTTGATGCGGCACAAGCGCATCCACGAGGACGTCATCACCGTCAACGGCCGCAGCATGGGCGACAATTGCCGCGAGGCGCCGAAGCCGGACAACGACGTGATCTGGTCCTACGACAAGCCGCTGGTGAAGGATGCCGGCTTCCTGGTGCTGCGCGGCAACCTGTTCGATTCCGCGATCATGAAGACCAGCGTGATCTCCAAGGAGTTCCGCGACCGCTATCTCGTCAATCCGAAGGACCCGAACGCCTTCGAGGGCCGCGCCATCGTGTTCGAGGGTCCGGAGGACTATCACGACCGCATCGACGATGCATCGCTCGAGATCGACGAGCACTGCGTGCTGTTCATCCGCGGCGCCGGCCCGATCGGCTATCCCGGCGGCGCCGAAGTGGTGAACATGCAGCCGCCGGCAGCGCTGATCAAACGCGGCATCCTGTCCTTGCCCTGCATCGGCGACGGCCGGCAATCCGGCACCTCGGGCTCACCGTCAATTCTCAACGCGTCGCCAGAGGCCGCCGCCGATGGCGGGCTCGCGATCCTCAAGACCGGCGATCGCGTGCGCATCGACCTCAACAAGGGCTCCGCCAACATCCTGATCTCGGACGAGGAGCTTGCGAAGCGCCGCGCCGAGCTGAAGGCCAAGGGCGGCTTCCCACACCCCGCCAACCAGACGCCGTGGCAGGAGCTCTATCGCAACACCGTCGGCCAGCAGGCCACCGGCGCCTGCATGGAGCTTGCCACCCGCTATCACAACATCGCTGGCACCGTCGGTGTGGCCAGGCATAATCACTAGACGCACTCCGCTGTCATTCCGGGGCGCGCGGAGCGCGAGCCCGGAATCCATACTCCCGATCGTGGTTATGGATTCCGGGCCCATTGCTCGCGATGTCCCGGAATGACGGCAACGCATAGAAACGTCATCCAGGGAGACCCCATGTCCGACCGCCTCAAGGGCAAGCGCGCCTTCGTCACCGCCGCCGCCGCCGGCATCGGCCGCGCCTGTGCCGTCGCCTTCGCGCGTCAAGGCGCCACCGTGTTCGCCACCGACATCGATGAGAACGGCCTGAGCACGCTGAAGAGCGAAGGCATTGCCGAGGTCGCGACGCTCGACGTGCGCAACACCGCGGCCGTGAACGCGATGGCCGATCGCGTCGGCAAGGTCGAGATCCTGCTCAACGCTGCCGGCTTCGTGCACAACGGCACCATCCTCGACTGCTCCGACGACGACTGGGATTTCTCGTTCGACCTGAACGTCAAGTCGATGCATCGCACGATCCGCGCCTTCCTGCCTGACATGCTCGATCAGGGCGGCGGCGCCATCGTCAACATCGCCTCCGCCGCCGGCGTGTTCAAGGCGGCACCGAACCGCTACGTCTACGGCGCGACCAAGGCGGCGGTGGCGGCGCTGACGCGCTCGGTCGCAGCCGATTTCGTCGGCAAGAAAATCCGCTGCAACTGCATCTGCCCCGGCACGATCGAAACGCCCTCGATGCTCGGACGCGCGGCCTCGGCCGGCCCGAACGGGCTCGAGATGTTCATCTCGCGCCAGCCGATGGGCCGGCTCGGCACGGCGGAGGAGATCGCCCATCTCGCGGTCTATCTCGCCAGCGACGAGAGCGCGTTCACGACCGGCGTCGCGCACACCATCGACGGCGGCTGGACACTGTAGCTTCTCCTCATCCTGAGGCGCCGCGCAGCGGCGTCTCGAAGGATGAGGCCCGGATGTCAGGGGCCTCATGGTTCGAGACGCGCTGCGCGCTCCTAACCATGAGGGTCGAAAGAGGAGTCTTTCTTCATGAACCACATCGATCTCGCCAATCGCTGCGCCGTCGTCACCGGCGGCGCGCAGGGCTTTGGCCGCGCCATCACCGAGCGCTTCAGGGCCTCCGGGGCCAAGGTCGCGATCTGGGATCACGACATCGCGCTGGCGGAGAAGACCGCGCAGGAGATCGGTCCGGAGGTGCTGGCGCTGCAGGTCGACGTCACCGACACCAAAGCGGTCGAAGGCGCGCGCGACGCGACGCTGGCCGCGTTCGGCAGCATCGACATCCTGGTCAACAATGCCGGCATCGCCGGCATCAACAAGACGGTGTGGGAGACCGATCTCGATGAGTGGCGCAAGGTGCTGCGCATCAATCTCGACGGTCCCTTCATCTGCGCCAAGGCGATCGTGCCGGTGATGCTGAAGCAGGGCTATGGCCGCGTCGTCAACATCGCCTCGATCGCCGGCAAGGAGGGCAACCCGAATGCCGCGCACTACTCGGCGTCCAAAGCCGGCCTGATCGCGCTGACCAAGTCGCTCGGCAAGGAACTGGCGCAGCACAACATCACGGTGAATGCGGTGACGCCGGCGGCGGCGAAGACCGCGATCTTCGACCAGATGACGGACGCGCACATCAACTTCATGCTGTCGAAGATCCCGAAGGGCCGCTTCATGCTGGTGGAAGAGCTCGCCGCGCTGGTGTCGTGGCTGGCCTCGGAGGAGTGTTCGTTCTCGACCGGCGCCGTGTTCGACATTTCCGGCGGCCGCGCGACCTATTAGTTTGCGGCCGGGGCGAGCAAAGGTGCCAACGCAGACGGCGATGGGCCCACCTTCGTCTCGCTGGCGATACGGATGTCCCGATCCATGGAGCTTGCCTGATGACCCACCACGGCGGCTGCTTCTGCGGCGCGGTGCGCTTCCAATGCACGGGCGAGCCGATCAATGTGCGCGTCTGCCATTGCCGCAACTGCCAGCGGGCGACGGGCGCGCCGTTCTTCGCCCGCGCGCTGTTCTCGCACGACGCTTTGACGATCACCGGCGAAACCGCGCGCTTCCCCTCCTCCGACGCGCTCGACCGCATGTTCTGCCCGCGCTGCGGAGTCAGGCTGTTCTCATGGCGCACCACGCGCCCGGTGGTCGGCGTGGCCCTGGCCTGCTTCGACGACCGCAACGCCTTTGCCCCGACCGAGCACATCTGGGTCTCGGAAAAGATCGATTGGGTGCAGCTCAGCGACGGACTGCCGCAATTTCCGGAAAATCCCGCGTAGCATCAAGGAACCATCGTGCCTATGTAGGGCACAACGCGTCCGGAAACCCGATCCTTGAACATCTCGCTCTACGGCATTTCCGTCTGGATCCTGCCGATCATCATCGCCATCACCTTTCATGAGGCTGCTCACGCCTTCGTCGCCTGGCGGTTCGGCGACGAGACCGCATTGCGACTCGGTCGCGTCAGCTTCAACCCGGTCCGGCACATCGATCCGTTCGGCACGATTCTGCTGCCGGGCATGCTGCTGCTGTCCGGCTCGCCGTTCCTGTTCGGCTACGCCAAGCCGGTGCCGGTCGATTTTCGCAATCTGCAGCCGCTCCGCGCCGGCATGGTGATGGTGGCGCTGGCGGGACCCGCCACCAACATCGCGCTCGCGCTGGCGGCGGGACTGGCGTTCCACGCCCTTCCGCTGGTTCCACCTGAGGCCGCGCGGTGGGTGGCGAGCAATCTATGGAATATTTTCTCGTTCAACATTCTGCTCGCCGTGTTCAACATGCTCCCGATACCGCCGCTCGACGGGGGCCGGGTCGCGGTCGGTGTCCTGCCGGCGGTGCTGGCGCGGCCGCTGGCCCGGCTCGAGCCGTACGGCATGCTGATTCTGATCGGATGCCTGATCCTCCTGCCGCTGGCGGGTTCCCAGTTCGGTCTCAATCTTGATCTTGTGTCGGGGCTGCTCCGCGCCACGACCGATTCTCTGAAGCAGCTGCTTCTGCTATTGACGGGTAATGTCTAGATCTACCCGTCAGGGATGGTAACGAACGAGCCCCGAGGCACTCTTGGTCAAAGCCGCTGACATGATGATCGCACGCCGCGCCGACACCCGCGCCCGTGCCGATTTCGCGACCTGGAAGATGATCGCCAAGCTGAACGGCGCCTCCGGCCTGCCGCCGGCGGCGCAGGAATTCCTGGCCAGCTACAAGGCCCGCCTTGGCGACATGCCGGAGGACGAGGCGACCGAGGCCACCATCCGCGAGATGTACAAGGCCTATTATGCCGAGATGGGCGGCGGCGGCGCCCCGCCCGAGGTCAAGCCGGTCACAGCTGAGCCGGTGACCGACAATGTCACCGCCTTCCGCAAGCTGCCGCCGAAGCCGAAGGCGGCGCAAAGCGGGACGACCGCTCCGCGCAAGCTGCCGGTCGGGCTGATCTTCGCCGCGCTCTGCGTGGTCTATGTCGGGATCAGGCTGTATTGGCAGTGACGCTCGCGGCCGGCCGTGAGAGGTCGGCCGCTCGTCCTGGCGTCAGGTCTTGGTCGCCGGGAACTTGACGACGATGTTGAAGGGAATCTCGTCGTCGGAGACCTGCGCCGGTGGCTTGGGGAACGGATCGGAGCGGCGGACCATCGCCACGGCTTCGCGGTCGTAGTCCGGATCTCCTGACGATTGGATCACGTCGACAGAGATCACGTTGCCGCGGCGGTTCAGCTTGAACGACACCCGCACGCTGCCGCCTTGCGTCTTGCCGGCCGGATATTTCTGGTTCTTCTTCACGATCAGACTGAGCTTGCGCTGCCAGTTCGTCGTCTGCGGATCCCGGTCCTTGCCCATGCCGGTCGGATCGGGCGCCTTGACCCGCTCGGCGTCCGGCACTTTCGCATCGAGCGTCTTCCGCGAGCTGTCGATGGCCGAGTCATGCGCCTCGGAGGCGTTGGTCTCGACGGCGGCGACCTTCTCCTCCTCCGTCGGCTTCTTGACCTCGGTGGGCGAGACCCGCTGGTCGGCCTCCTCCGTGGTGGTTGGAACACCCTTCTGCAGATCCGCCTGCTCGGTCTCGGCCTTCTGCTCCGGGGTCGCGACCGAAGCCGTCTCCGCGACGGAATCGACGCCGTTGGGCAGATCGTTCTCCTCGACCTTCGGTGCGGCCAGCTCGACATCGATGACGTCAGCGGCGGTGCCGAGCCCGCCGCCGTCATCGTCGCCATGGGCCGTGGTCAGCGCCACCGCGACGCCCCCGACATGGAGCGCGACGGCCACCATTGCGGCCGCGAACCAGGCGACCCGCGAAGTCGAAAGTCCGGTCTCGAGGTCACTCATCTCAGAACGGCCGCTCAGGGTTGTGGGGCCGGCGCCGCGGCGGCGTCACCCGCCGCGCTAGGCACGCGCTCCAGCGCCACCAGCTTGAATTTATAGCCGGCACTGCGCAGCAGCTCCAGGACCTCCATGACCTCGCCATAGGGCGCCGCGCGGTCGCCGCGCAGGAACACGGTTCGGTCGTCCGCGGCGTGATCGGCCATCACCCTGTTCAGCTCGGACAGCAGGTCGACCCGCTTCACGGGGCTCTCGCCGATCGCCAGCGTGAGGTCGGGCTTGATCGAGACGTAGGTCGGCTTGTCCGGCTTCTTCTGCGGCGTGGCGCTCGAGGACGGCAGGTCGATCGGCAGGTCGACGGTCGAGAGCGGCGCGGCCACCATGAAGATGATCAAGAGCACCAGGATGACGTCGATGAACGGCGTCACGTTGATGTCGTGGGTCTCGTCGAAATCGTCGTCGAGATCGCCTTCGGAGAGCGAGACGGCCATCGCCTGCTACTCCGCCGCCCGGACGTGAAGACCGCCATGGCTGCGATCGAGATCGCGGGAGCCGCGATCGAGATCGCGCGACAGCAATCGTCCGGTGGTGCCGGAGGCGCGGTTGACGAGCTCGAGATAGCCCTTCGTGACCCGCGAGAAGTGGTTGTAGATGATGACCGCCGGGATCGCGGCAGCGAGACCGATCGCGGTCGCCAGCAGCGCTTCCGCGATGCCCGGCGCGACCACCGCGAGGTTGGTGGTCTGCGATTTGGAAATGCCGATGAAGCTGTTCATGATGCCCCAGACGGTGCCGAACAGCCCGACGAACGGCGAGATCGCGCCGACGGTGGCGAGCAGGCCCATGCCAGTGCGGACGCGGCGCGCTTCGGCGCGGACGATCTCGGTGAAGCTCGAGGCCGCGCGCTCCTTGATGCCCTCGTCACTGCCGAGCCCGGCCGAGAGCCGCGCCTCGGCGATCGCAGCCTGCAGCAGCACGGTCGCGACGTTCTTGCTCTGTCCGAGCGCGAGCTGGGCCTCGGCCAGCGACTTCGCCGCGGACAATTTGCGCAACGCCCCGACCAGCCGGCGACGCAGGACGGAAAATTCGAGGCTCTTGGCGATCAGGATCGTCCAGCTCGCGACCGAGGCCAGCGCCAGCATGATCATGACCGCTTTGACGACGATGTCGGCCTTGAGAAACATGCCGAGCGGTGACAGCTCGTCGAGCCCGGTGCTCACCGACTTGCCAGCTCGGGTGGCGCTCTCACTGCCCGCCGGCGCAGCGGTCGTTGCGGCCGTCTGGCCCGACGCAGGAGGAGCCATCGTCTGCGCTGTGCCCGGTGCCGGCGCGGAGAGATCGGTCGAGACCGCCGGCGCGGACCTGGCCGGCTCCTGCTGCGCATGTGCAGGTAGCCCCGCAGCAACAGACAGACATGACAGGACGATTGCAAACCTAACGAGGAACGATGTCATCATATCTCGGCCCATTAGACCTCGGCCCACTGCCGGATCAGATTGTGATAGATGCCGGTCAGCTTGACAGCATCGGGATCGTCCCTCCCGAGGCGTTCCGCCAAGCTCTGAATCGCCGTGTCCAGATCGAAGATCATGCTCCGGACGTGGGCATCCCGTATCATGCTCTGCATCCAGAAAAAAGAGGCGACCCGGGCGCCGCGCGTGACCGGCGTGACCATGTGAAGGCTCGATGACGGATACAGCACCGCGTGCCCCGCGGGCAACTTGACTTCGTGTGAGCCGTAGGTGTCCTCGATCACAAGCTCGCCACCGTCATAGCTGTCGGGCTCGGCCAGGAACAAGGTCATCGACAGATCGGTGCGGATGCGCAGGCCTGTCAAGGGATCGCCACGCACGGCATTGTCGACATGGATGCCGAAATGGTCGCCCCGCGCGGCGGTGTAGCGGTTGAACAAGGGCGGAAAGATCTGCAGCGGGATCGCCGCCGACAGGAAGCGCGGATTTTTCGTCAGCGCCGTGATGATGCGCTGGCCCAGCACCCGCGCCGCCTCGCCGCCGGGCGGCAATTGCTCGTTGCGCTTGACCATGGCCGACTGCGCCCCGGCCGTCGAGCGGCCGTCCTCCCACTCCGCCGCATCCATGATGCGGCGGAAGTCGGCCACCTCGTTTTTCGACAGAACGTCCGGGATGCAGATCAGCATGATCAGAACTTCGCAGTGGTGACGATATAGAAGGCGCGCCCCGGGGCCACGGCGACGAACGGCACCGCGCTCCGATACAGCGTGTCGTAGTACAGCTTGTTGGTCAGGTTCTGCGCGTAGAGCTTCATCGTCCAGTTCTTGTCGAGCTGCTTCTCGACGAAGGCGTCGAAGCGCCAGTAGCTCGGCAGCTCGTTGCCGGTGTTGGCCGCGAAGGTGCCGCCATACACCTTGGAGCGGTAGACCGCCTGCCCGCCGATCTCCCAGCCATTGTCGAGCTTGTACTTCGACAGCATGCTGAACGACTGGTGGGCGATATTGGCGAGCTGTAAGCCGATGTTGGAGGCGACGCCGCTCTGCGTGACCTTCGACTGCATCAGCACCAGGCCGCCGAAGATGCTCCAGCGATCGGTAAGCTTGCCTTCCGCCTCGATGTCGATGCCCTGGATGCGGTAGGCCGCGCCCGAGGTGAGCAGGCCGCCGACGGTCTCGCGGGCATTGTCCTTGGTTGTCTGGAATAGCGCGGCTGAGACCAGCAGATGGCGATCGACCAGCTCCCATTTGGTGCCGAGCTCGGCCGCCTTGTTGCGCTCCGGCCCGAGCAGGACGGCGGTGTTGGCGGGCACGCCACCGTAGTCGGTACCGGTGGCGTCGAGCTCGGAGCCGAACGGATTGGCCGAGGTCGCATAGGCCGCGTAGATGCTGCCGATCGGCATCGGCTTGTAGACCAGGCCGACATTGTAGTTGACCAGGTCGGCGTTCATCTTGAGGTATTTCGGCGAATTGGTCGACGAGCTCATGTTGTAGCCGTCATAGCGCACCCCGCCGTTCAGGATGATGATGTCCCGCCAATTGGCGGTATCCATCGCGTAGACGCTGTTGGTGTTGACGCCGTAGCGCGTCGGGTTGCCGGACAGCGACGGTGTGTTGCTGAACGGAATGTAGGTATATTGCGGCGAGTAAACGTTGACGCCGGTGACGGCGCCGTTGCTGGTCGAGCCGCCGCCGAACAGCTCCGATGACAGTCCGGTGTAGCGGTCGATCGAGATGTTCTCGTTCGAGAACTCGGTGCCGAGCACCGCAGTGTGCTTGACGCCGCCGGTGTCGAGCTTGAACGTCGCATCGTTCTGGTTGGCCCAGACGTCCACCGTCTGGTAGCGGCTCTGCGCACTCGCCGTCGTGGTCCAGAGCAGCGGATTCGCGTTGGTCGTGTTCGGACCCTGCGGCAGCGTGCCGATATAGTTGAGAAGCGAGTGCTCGCCGCGGAACTTGCTGCTGAGCGTGATGGCCTCGTTGACCTTGTACTCGGCCGCGGCGGTGCCGAAATCCTGGCGCGCGGTCTGGAAATCGCGGTTGAGGAACCCGTACCAGGTGCCGCGCGGAATGCCGGCCGAAGTCACCGGCACGTTGCCCTGTTTGTAGTAGGGCACGCCGAAATCGGGATAGCCGGACAGATCGGTGTGAACGTAGTTGGTCGTGATCTTGAGATCGTCGATCGGCGTCCACTTGGTCGAGAGAAAGGCGCCCCAGCGGTCGTCGGTGACGAAATTGCGCCCGGCGACGTTGGAGTCCTGGAACAGACCGCCGGTGCGCACCGAGACGGTCGGCGAGATCACCTGGTTGACGTCGAGCGTGACGCGCTTCTGCTGATCGGTGCCGAACTCGGTATCCATCCGCTTGAAATTGGTATCGCCAGCCTGCTTGGTGACGATGTTGATGGCGCCGCCGGCGGTGCCGCGCCCGGCATAGGACGACGCCGGACCGCGCAGGATCTCGATCTGCTCGGTGAAGAAGTTCTCGCGGATCGACACCGCGGGATCGCGGATGCCGTCGATGAAGACGTCGTTGCGAGCGTCGAATCCGCGGATGAAGAAGCGGTCGCCGAACGCATTGCCGCCCTCGCCCGACCCGAGCGTGACGCCCGCGGTCGAGCGGCCGATTTCCTTGAGCGCGGTGACGTGCTTGTCGGCAAGCACCTCCTTGCTCATCACCGTGATGGTCTTGGGCGTGTTCAGCAGCGGCTCGGGAAACTTGCCCGATGCCTGCACGCGGTTGACCTTGTAGGGCTCGGCTGCGTCCGCGTAGGGGTTGGCGTCCGGCGCGGACAGGCCGCCTGCGTTCGGAAACGCGACCGCGGCCTGCTGCGCCGCCTGCTGGCGGGCCGCCGCGCGGCGCAGGGCATTGCGCGCGCGGACCTGCTCGGCGGTCGGCTTGGAGGACGTCGGCTTGGCCCGCGCGATCGGCGCATCGACGTTGACGGGCGGCAGGTCGGACGCCGGCTGCGCCTCGGCCGACGACATCGACGCCACCGCCATCAGCCCGGCCACCGCCGACACCTTGGTGACGGAAGGCCCCTCTCCTCGTCCGTCATTGAACTTCATCGCTGCGACCCCACGCAGCGATAGCGGTGCTCTCACTTGTCCCATTTATTTTCACGCGCCCCAGATTTTCGTTCCACATCGCTCACGCGGATCATTCGCAGTGCGACGATGGGTCGTTGGTATCGGGCGCGTTTCAGGGGGTCAATTTGAGGAGCCCTAATTTGGCCTTGAATAGTTCCAGATCAAAACAATTCTAAAAATGCTCAACTAACAACATACGGAACTTGAAATCGTTCTAAACAGCGCGATTTTGACTCGCGCTGTCGTCGAATCACCACTGCGTCGCGCCCAACTCCGGCGCAGGTCAGTTCGACGAGCCAGCCGGCTCGTCGCTGCTCGGCGGCTTCATCAACGAGAACAGCTCGTCTACGGTCTGCACCGCGATCTGGCGCACGCGGTCGGAATCATCGATCCCCGCGATCCGCACGCCCTTGACGACGGCCCTGATCTCATCGCGAAAATCGCTCAGGAAGCGCAAGGGATCGCGCTGCTCGTTGGCGACGCGCGCGATCAGGCCAGTGACCAGGATCTGGCACGCGAGCATCTTTCCATTCAGTTCTTCCATCGTGAGCTCCCCATTCGCTATCGTCGCACGGCGCATCGTCGGACGACGCGGCCTCGCTCCGGTTGAATCCTGCCGCTGCCCGACGGCGCCATGACGGCGGCCGGACTCATCGGCTTCTAATCAGCTCCCATCGGGCGCGACAAGACGGCGAGAATAGGTCGGAGTGCGGCGTTCGCACGAGAGACCCGCGCGGCCCGCGAATGGTCCGGAGCGGCGCGCTGCCCGACGATGGCGGCAGAGGATCGCCACAGACCGCCCTGCTCTCGCGCAGGCCACGCTGCGCGGCAAGGCCAAGCTTGTCCGCGGCTTTTCGCACTCAAGATGTTTTACGATACGACACAACTCAAGATGAGACCGGTCTGCGCTGCGCCTCGGCTATTTGAGCGCCACCTCGGCTTTCGGATCGGACAGCGTCTTGATCCGATCCTTCAGGTTCCTGAGCGTCGACAGGCTGGTGGCGACGGCCTCGTCCGGAATGTCGTGCAGAACGTCGCCGGCGATCGCATCGCGCAGCTCGTCGAGATCATCGACGAGCTCTCGTCCCGCGGCGGTGAGATGGAGACGGTTCGCGCGGCGATCCCTCGGATCGTGCCGGCGCTCCAGCAACCCCTGCTCCACCAGCCTGTCGAGCAGACGCACCAGTGAAATCGGCTGCAGTTCCAGCACTTCTGCGAGATCGACCTGTGACATCCCCTCATGCGCGCGCAGCCGAAACAGCACCACCCATTGGGCGCGGGTCGTGCCGCGCTGTTTGGCACGATGATCAATATAGTTGCGCAGGATGCGCGAGCTTTCGACAAGCTGCGTAACGAGCTGCCGTCTCATATCCAGCGACATGGCTGTGAACTCCCTTGCGATCCCTCGAAGCTTGCCGATTGTTTAGGTTTGTCCACGCGCTCGTGTGTTTACACATTAATTGCGTGCGTACTATATCTGGCATGCTGGGAATGGTTTTAAAGACCGGTTATCCTGTTCGTCTCAGCATGTGGGCCAGCATGAAGACATCACGAACCCTCGGTTGGATCCTGCTTGTCGCGGCTCTCGGCGGCGCCGGCTATTATGGCTGGCAGCGTCATCAGGGCGCCGAGGCAGCGAAGAAGACCGCTGAGCAGAAATCGGCCCGACCGCAGGCGGTTCGGGTCTCGACCGTGCCGGTCGAGAAGACGGACTTTCCGGTCTTCCTCACCGGCCTGGGGACCGTGCAAGGCTTCAACACCGTCCAGGTCCGCACCCGCGTCGACGGCCAGATCGACAAGATCGCCTTCACCGAAGGCCAACTCGTCAAGGAAGGCGACCTGCTGGTCGAGATCGACCCGAGGCCGTTCCAGGCCGCGCTCGACCAGGCCAAGGCCAAGCGGGCGCAGGACGAGGCCAATCTCAACAACGCCAATCTCGACCTGCAGCGCACCACCAAGCTCGGCGAGTTCGCGACCCGGCAGCAGCAGGACACCCAGCGCGCCACCGTCGCACAGCTCACGGCGCAGATCGCCGCCGACGACGCCGCGATCGCCAATGCCCAGACCCAGCTCAGCTACACCCAGGTCAAGGCGCCGATCTCCGGGGTCGCCGGCCTCCGCCAGGTCGACATCGGCAACATCGTCAACGCCTCGAGCCAGACCGGCATCGTCTCGATCGCGCAGATCGAACCGATCGCGGTGATCTTCACCGCGCCGGAAGAGCAGTTGCCCTACATCAACGAGGCGCAGAAGACCGCCCCGTTGAAGGTGATCGCGTTCACCACCGACGGCAGGAAGCAGCTCGCCGAGGGCAAGCTGATGGTCGTGAACAACCAGGTCGACACGTCCAGCGGAACGATCCGGCTGAAAGCGGTGTTCGACAACAAGGACCACGTGCTGTGGCCCGGACAGTCGGTCTCGACGCGGCTCCTGGTGCGGACGCTGAAGGACGCCACGGTGGTTCCCGACGACGCGGTCCAGCATTCGACCAGCGGGCTGTATTCCTACACGGTGAGCCCGGACAACAAGGCCGAGCTGCGCAAGGTGAAGGTCGGCGTTTCGCTCGATGGCCGGACCGTCGTCGAAGAAGGGCTGACGCCCGGCCAGCAGGTGATTACCGGCGGTCAATTCAAAGTGCAGCCAGGCTCGGTCGTGACCACCGCGGTGGCCAGCTCGGAGCCGGCGCCAGCTAAGGTCCGGCAGGAATGAACGGCGGCGGCATCTCGGCACCCTTCATCAAATACCCCATCGGCACCTCGCTGCTGATGGCAGGTATCCTGTTCATTGGCCTGGTTGCCTACCCGCTGCTGCCGGTCGCACCGCTGCCGCAGGTCGACTTCCCGACCATCCAGGTGACCGCCAATCTGCCGGGCGCCAGCCCTGAGACCATGGCGACCTCGGTCGCCCAGCCGCTGGAGCGGCAATTCGCACAGATTCCCGGCATCGCCCAGATGACGTCGACCAGTTACCTGGGCACTGCATCGGTCACGATCCAGTTCGACCTGAATCGCAACATCGACGGCGCCGCCAACGACGTCCAGGGCGCCATCAACGCCGCCTCGGGCCAGTTGCCCAAGACCCTGCCGTCGCCGCCGACCTACCGCAAGGTCAACCCGGCGGACGCGCCGATCCTGATTTTGTCCGCCACGTCCGAGACGCTGCCGCTGACGACGGTCTCCGACTCCGTCGATGCGCAGCTCGCGCAGCAGATCAGCCAGATCTCGGGTGTTGCCCAGGTGATCATCGGCGGCCAGCAGAAGCCGTCGATCCGTATCCAGATCGACCCGGCCAAGCTGGTCGCCAAGGGCCTCTCGATGGAGGACGTGCGCAGCCAGATCGCGATCACCACGGTGGACAGCCCGAAGGGCAACATCGACGGCGAGCGTCGGGCCTACACCATTTACGCCAATGACCAGCTCACCGAGTCGAAGGACTGGAACGACGTCATCATCGCCTACCGCAATGGCGGTCCGTTGCGCATCCGTGACATTGGCCGGGCGGTGACCGGATCGGAGGATGCCAAGCAGGCCGCCTGGGCCAACGGCAAGCGCGGCGTGTTCCTGGTGGTCTTCAAGCAGCCTGGCGCCAACGTCATCGAAACCGTCGACAAGATCAAGGCGACGCTGCCGCGCCTGGTTGCGGCGATCCCGCCGGCCATCAAGGTCGAGCTGATGTCGGATCGCACGACGACCATCCGTGCCGCGGTCGAAGACGTCCAGTTCACGCTGCTCCTGACCATCTTTCTGGTGGTCATGGTCATCTTCATCTTCCTGCGCAGCTTCTGGGCCACGGTGATCCCGACGATCACCGTGCCGCTCGCCCTGCTCGGCGCCTGCGCGATGATGTGGGGGGTCGGCTATTCACTCGACAACCTCTCGCTGATGGCGCTGACGATCGCGGTCGGCTTCGTCGTCGACGACGCCATCGTCATGCTCGAGAACATCTCTCGCTATGTCGAGGAAGGCGAGTCCCCGATGGCTGCCGCCTACAAGGGGGCCAAGGAGATTGGCTTCACCATTGTCTCGATCTCGATCTCGCTGGTCGCCGTGCTGATCCCGCTCTTGCTGATGGGCGGCATCATCGGGCGCCTGTTCCGCGAATTCGCGGTCGTGCTGGCGATGACGATCTTCGTCTCGATGTTCGTCTCGCTGACGTTGACGCCGATGATGGCCTCGCGTTTCCTGCGCGGCGGCCACCAGGCTCATGGCAAATTCTACCAATGGAGCGAGCGCGGCTTCGAGGCGCTGCTCAGGGCCTACGAGAAGGGATTGGACATCGCACTGCGCTGGCGCTTCACCACGCTGATGGTGTTCTTCGCCACGCTCGGCCTGTCGATCTACCTGTTCGTGCTGATCCCCAAGGGTTTCTTCCCGCAGCAGGACAACGGCCTGATCACCGCCGCGTCGGAGGCGTCGCAGGACATCTCCTTCAAGGCGATGCAGTCGCGCCAGGAGGCGCTGGCCAAGATCGTGCAGGATGATCCGGGCGTGGCCAGCGTCGCAATGGCGATCGGCGGCTCCGGCCGCGCCGGCAATACCGGCAATCTGTTCATCACCTTGAAGCCGCGTGACGAGCGTGATGCATCGGCGCAGCAGATCATCACACGCCTGAGGCCGCAGCTGGAGAAGGTCGAGGGAGCCCGGCTCTACATGCAGGCCGCGCAGGACGTCCGCCTCGGTGGCCGGCCGTCCCGAACCCAGTTCGAGTTCACGCTGCAGGACTCCAATCTCGCCGAGCTCAACGAGTGGGCGCCGAAGATCCTGGAGAAGATGCGCTCGCTGCCGCAGCTGCGCGACGTCGCCACAGACCAGCAGGCCGACGGCACCACCGTACAGCTCACGATCAACCGCGACACCGCCTCGCGGTACGGCATCTCGCCGCAGCTGATCGACGACACGCTGTATGACGCCTTCGGCCAGCGCCAGGTCGCGCAGTACTTCACCCAGCTCAACTCCTACCGCGTGATCCTGGAGATCCTGCCTGAGCTGCAGGGCAACATCGACACGCTCAACAAGCTCTACGTGAAATCGCCGACCACCGGCGACCAGGTGCCGCTCTCGACCTTCGCCAGTTGGACCAACGTGCCGGTGAGGCCGCTGTCGATCAGCCACCAGGGTCAGTTCCCGTCGATCACGATCAGCTTCAACCTCGCCCAGGGCGTCGCGCTCGGCCAGGCCACCGATGCGGTGCAGCGCGCGATGGTCGAGCTCGGCGCGCCCGCAACCTTGAACTCGAGCTTCCAGGGCACCGCGCAGGCGTTCCAGCAGTCGCTGTCGACCGTGCCGCTCTTGATCCTCGCCGCCCTCGTCGTGGTCTATCTGATCCTCGGCATCCTCTACGAGAGCTACATCCACCCGATCACGATTCTCTCGACGCTGCCCTCGGCCGGCGTCGGCGCGCTCGCGATCCTGATGGCTTTCGGCTACGATTTCAGCCTGATTGCGCTGATCGGCGTCATTCTCCTGATCGGCATCGTGAAGAAGAACGGCATCATGATGGTCGACTTCGCCATTGCCGCCGAACGCGACCAGCACCTGCCGCCCGAGCAGTCGATCCGCCAAGCCGCCCTGCTGCGCTTCCGTCCGATCATGATGACGACGATGGCAGCCCTGCTCGGCGGCGTGCCTCTGATGCTCGGCAACGGCACCGGCTCGGAGATCCGCCAGCCACTCGGTTATGCGATGGTCGGCGGCCTGATCGTCAGCCAGATGCTGACGCTGTTCACGACGCCGGTGATCTATCTCTATCTCGACAAGGTCAACAACGCCTTCGCGCGCTGGGGGCGCGCGCATATCGACCACGAGCCCGACGCGGCCGCTCCCGGAGGCGCCGTGAAGGAAGCGGCGGAATAACGATCCGCCGCTTCCCTGGTCGTCGACTATTGTCGCGCCATCTCGGCGTTGCCGACGCTTTCGCCATCCAGGCTCTGCTCATTCTGCATCGTCACGGTCACGTGCGACAGCCGTCCGGTGAATGCGAACGGCGCCGCGTAGTCCGACACCGGGCTGCCGCGGTCGTGGCCGATGTCGAGCCCCGACCATGAGATCAGCGTGTGAAAGGCCAGCTGCGTCGTCAGCGCGCCGGCCTCCTGGCCGTCGATCAGCAACGTGTACTGGCTCATGCCGGTGCGCGCGCCCTTGGCCGGCTCGGTCTGCCGCCTCAGACGTTCGACGCGCACGCCCAGGCGATGCGATCCCGCCGGCACCGGGCGGGCCGAGCTGACGATCTCGTGGCGGCCGCCGATGTTGAGATCGTGCACGAGATGGCCGTCCTTGACGTAGAGGCTGTAGCCTGACGTGGCATCGCCATGGGCGATCAATACGCCGGATGCGCCCTCTGCATCGATCTCGACATGGGCCTCGATCAGATAGTCGCGGCTGCGCACGTCGGGGGCGACGTCGGTCGGCACATGGCCCATGCCGGCGTGGAACGTGAAGCGCGTACGCGCGCCGTGGAAACGCGCGGCGTTCTCGGCAAAGCGCGGGCCGAAGCGATCGTCGAGCGGCAGTACCTGGTGCGCCTCCGCCTGCTCCCACCACAGCTTCACCAGTGCCGCGAGCCGCTCCGGCTCGGCGGCGGCGAGATCATGCGTCTCGGAGAAATCCTGCGTGAGATGAAACAGCTCCCATTTATCGTTGTCGAACGGCGTGCCCGACGGGTGAAAGGCCACCGCCTTCCAACCGTCGTGCCAGAGGCCGCGATGGCCGAACATCTCGAAATATTGCGGCACGGGCTTCGACGGCGCGGACGGATCGGTGATGGAGGCGGCGAAGCTCACGCCCTCGAGCGGCATCTGCGGCACACCCGCGATCGTGGCCGGCGCATCGATGCCGATCAGGTCGAGCAGGGTCGGCACGAGGTCGCAGGCATGGACGAACTGGTGGCGGACTTCGCCGCGCGCCGCGATGCGCTGCGGCCAGGAGACGATGAAGGGATCGCGGATGCCGCCGCCATGGGTGTTCTGCTTGTAGCGGCGCAGCGGCGTGTTCGACGCCATCGCCCAGCCATGCGGGAAGTTCGAGTGCGTATCCGGCCCGCCGATGTCGTCGATCCGCGCGAGCTTCTCGGCGACCGGCTCCGGCTTGAAGTTGAATGGTCCCATCGCGTTGACGAAGCCGAGCGGCCCGCCCTCCTGGCTGGCGCCATTGTCGGACATGACGATCACGAGCGTGTTGTCGCGCTGGCCGGTCTTGTCGAGAAAGGCGAGCAGCCGCGCCAGATGCTGGTCGGCATGATCGAGCATGCCGGCGAAGGCCGATTGCAGCCGGGTGAAGACGCGCCGTTCGTCGTCGGAATGCGCGTCCCAGGCCTTCACGCCGTCATTGCGCGGAGGCAGATCGGTATTTTCCGGCACCAGCCCCATCGCCTTCTGCCGTGCCAGCCGCTGCGCGCGCTCGGCGTCCCAGCCATGAGCAAAGGCCGGGTCGTAGCTCTCGATGATCTCGCGGGGCGCCTGGTGCGGCGCGTGGCAGGCACCGAGGGCGAGCCAGGTCAGCCACGGCAATTCCGGTCGGTCGGCGGTGTGGTCGGCGATGAAGCGAATGGTCTGATCGACCAGATCGGCAGTCAGGTGATAGCCGTCGGCGTAGCTGCCGGGCGGACTGACATGGGTGTTGTCGAGCACGAGCTCCGGCGCATATTGATCGGTTTCGGCGTCGAGGAAGCCGTAGAAGCGGTCGAAGCCGCGCCCCAGCGGCCAGCCGTCGAACGGCCCGGTCGCGCCGCTCTCGGTCAAGGGCGTCACGTGCCACTTGCCGACCATGTAGTTGCGATAGGCATGGGTGCGCAGCATCTCCGCCAGCGTCCCTGCCTCGCGCGCGATCTTGCCGCGATAGCCGGGATAGCCCGAGTCGAAATTGGCAAGGCAGCCGACGCCGACCGAATGATGGTTGCGGCCGGTGAGGAGCGCCGCCCGCGTGGTCGAACACATCGCGGTGGTGTGGAAGCCCGAATAGCGCAGGCCCTGCGCGGCCAGCGCGTCGATCGCGGGGGTGCGGATGGGCGAGCCGTAGCAGCCGAAATCGGAAAAGCCGACATCGTCGAACAGCACCACCAGGATGTTGGGCGCGCCCTTCGGCGGCTGCTGCGGTGCCGGCCACCACGGCCTGGAGCCTGCAATGGTCCTGCCGATCGTGCCACCGAATGCGGGCTCGCTCATGCCTCGTCCTCCCTCTTGCTCGCGTCCCGGCCGCGCCTGGCAGCCCGCACGAGTTGTATCGTTCTGATGGCTCTGGGATCCGCGACGTCCCGGGCAGGGGCGGCACGGCCAAGCTTGCCTCAGATCATAATCATAATTATGATTATTGTTCTAGAGGGAGCCAGCGACATGCCTCAGCGGATCGCGCCGGACCACCTGCCCGGCGTCACCCCGTCGCGGCAGCAGCGCAGCCGCGAGACGACGCTTGCCCTGCTGACGGCCGGCGCGGAGCTGCTGCACACGCGCGGCCTCGCGGAGCTGTCGATCAGCGACCTCTGTGCGCATATCGGGGCAACGGTCGGCGCCTTCTACAGCCGGTTCGACAGCAAGGAGGCCTACTTCAACGCCCTGCTCTCGCTCACCCTGGCGGACGGGCGGAAGCAGCTGTTGAGACTCCAGCCGCCCGATCCCGCCCGCGCGGGCGACCTGAACCGGCAATGCCACCTGCTGGTGCGCGGCACCGTGCTGTGGATGCGCCGTCACAAGGGCGTGCTGCGCGCCGCGCTGGTGCGCAGCGAGCGCGGCGCGAACCACTGGAGCGGCTTCAAGGAGCTGGCACAGGCACTGTCGGAGCGTGCGGCGCTGCTGCTGCCTGGGGGCGGGCGCGCCGGCGCGGCGTCGCGCACGCGGTCGGGAACAGCGGACGCGCGAAAGACGGTCGCGTTCGGCGTCCAGGTCGTGCTCGGCACCCTGGTGAACGCCATCCTCAACGATCCCGGCCCGCTGTCGATCGACGACGACGAGATCGCGGAACGGCTCGGCGCCTGTCTGGTCCTGCTGGTGCGCGGCGGCCCGGACGGCGCGCCGCGAAAGCCGCGGGCCGCGAGAGCCGAGCGCTAGACCCGGCCAGCCCGTGGCGCGACGGGCGGCAGAGCACGTTGGAAATCCGTCATCCAGCGGCTTGCCAAAGCCTGATACATGCGGGTAGAAGGACGCGTCGCCGCCGCCCGAGCTTTGCCGGCCGGCGCGCAGAACGGTGCCAAACAGTCCGGCAATTGCTTGAAACTGCAGGGCATTCCGTTGGGGAATGGTGTAACGGTAGCACAACAGACTCTGACTCTGTTTGTCTTGGTTCGAATCCAGGTTCCCCAGCCAGCTTGATCATTGCCGCGACGGCTTGAAGCTCCACCGCCTCGTCCTTGTGATCTGAGAAGCATCCGGCTCGGTTTTGCCCTACGCCCGAGATTGCATGCCCATGCGGGACACGCTGCGGCGTCCGCCCCTTCGGCACGCGGTCCCGCGCGTTAACGTCTGCTCATTGCGAATCGGCGAGAACGGAACAACCATTGCGAGCAATGGACCGGTTCCGTGGAGGAAAGCACTTGCAAAGCAGCGTCGGCTCCCGCGCCTTCCAGAACGCAAGGCTGCAAAAGCGGGCCAAGAAGCAGGCGGACGTGCTGCTGCCGGCGGCGGTCAAGGCCTACCGCGAGGGCCGGCATCCGGAGGCTCAGGCCCTGTGCCAGCAGATCCTGCAGGACCTGCCGCACCATTTCGGAGCCCTGCATCTGCTCGGCGTGTCCGAACGGGACTGCGGCCGCTTCGACCAGTCGGTGCGCGTGCTGACACGCGCGACCGAGATCGACCCGCGCTCGGCCGACGCCCAGTCTGATCTCGGCCTGTCGCTGTCCCGGCTCGGCCGCCACGAGGACGCTCGCGCCCGCTTCGAGCGCGCCATCGCGCTCAGGCCGAACTTCCCGGCCGCGCTCACGCATCTGGGCAACGCGCTGATGAGCCTCTTCCGTTTCGAGGAGGCGATCTCAGCGCATGACCGCGCCATTGCCCTGAAGCCCGACTATGCCGAGGCCTACGCTAATCGCGGCATGGCGCTGCTGTTCACGAGCCGCAACGACGAGGCCGGTCAGAACTTCGATCGCGCGCTGGCGCTGCAGCCGCGGTTGCTGACGGCCCTGTTCGGCAAGGGCGTGGCCAGCATGAACCTGCGGGAGTTCGATTCCGCGCTGGCCGCGCTGGATGCGGCGCTGGCGATCAATCCGAAGGCCGCCGCCGTGCTCGCCCAGCGCGGCCGGGCGTATCAGGAATTGGGCAAGTTCGACCAGGCGGAAGCCAATTTCGACGCCGCGCTCGCGCTCGAGCCGCTGCTGGAAGAAGCACTTTGCGGCAAGGCCGCGGTCACTCTCGTCCATGGCAATATCGCGCTGGCGATCTCCGTTATCAACAAGGTGCTGGCACAGAACCCGGACTCGGAGATCGCCTGGACCCTGCTCGGCGTCTGCGCTGCGGCGCAGGGCGACACCGCCACGGCAATCGAACATTACGACCGGGCTCTCGCGATCCGACCGAACCATGAGGACGCGATCACCAAGAAGATCTTTGCGCTGGATTTCCTGCCCGACACCGGGGTGGAACGTCTTCAGGAAGCGCGGAGATATTGGTGGGATGCGATCGGCTCGCGATTGGAGCGCCGCTCGCTCGGCGTGCGCAACATCGACCCCGACCGGCGGCTTGTCGTCGGCTACGTCTCGTCCGATTTCCGCGACCATTCAGCGGCCTTTGCCTTCCTCCCCCTCCTGCGCCACCACGATCGCAACAAGTTCGAAATCGTCGCCTATTCCTGTTCGCCGATGAAGGATGCCAAGACCGACCTGTGCCGCTCGCTGGTCGATCGCTTTGTCGACGCCTCGCTGTGGGGCGACGACAAGCTCGCCGATCAGATCCAGGCCGACAAGGTCGACATCCTCGTCGACCTCTCGGGGCATTCCGCCGGCCACCGGCTCACGATGTTTGCGCGCAAGCCCGCCCCGGTCCAGGTCTCGGCCGTCGGCAGCGTCACTGGGACGGGCCTGCCCGTCATGGATTATCTGCTGGCCGATCCGGTGACGATTCCACCCGCAGTCCGGCATCTGTTCGCCGAAAAGATCTACGACCTGCCGTCGCTGATCACGATCGAACCCCCGCCTCCCATTCCGCCATCGCCGCTGCCGATGCTTCGTAACGGCCACGTCACCTTCGGCGTGTTCAATCGCATCGAAAAGATGTCCGAACCTGCTCTCAGACTCTGGTCGCAGCTAATGGCTGCAACGCCCGGCTCGATCATCGTCGTCAAAAACCACTCGATGGGCGATCCCCTGCTGCGCGACCGATTGGTTGCACGCTTCGTCGCTCACGGCATTACCGCGGACCGCGTCCGTTGTGCAGGAAAGACGACGCGCCAGGAGCATCTTGCGATGTTCGCCGAGATCGACATCTCGCTCGATCCGTTCCCGCAGAATGGCGGCATCTCGACCTGGGAATCGCTGCAGATGGGCGTGCCTGTGGTCACCAAGCTCGGCAGCGGCCCTGCCGCCCGCGCGGGCGGCGCGATCGCCAAGGCAGTGGGCCTGGATGCGTGGGTCGCCGAAAACGACGACGGCTATCTCGCGATCGCGCTGAAATTCTGCTCGCGGCCTGCCGAGCTTGCCGCGCTCCGCGCTGAGCTGCCGGCCATGATCTCGCATTCAGCGGCCGGAAACGGCGCGCTCTACACGCAGCATGTGGAACAGGGATATCGGACGTTCTGGCGCGACTATTGCCGGCAAGCGCCGATCCGCTAGCGTTTCCTGTTCTGATTGGATCAGGACCGACCGGGCCGGCAGAGCCTCGCGCCCGTGCGCCGTTCCACCCATGCGAGATACTCTTCCGACCGGGCCAGCACCTGCGCCCGCGACAATCCGAATTGCTCGAGCGAGTAGACATGCTTGAAACGGCGGCTGATGGACTCCGCCTGCAAGTGCCGTCGCATGAGGGTCTCGAACTCGCCCGTGAAATCGTAGCCGAACTTCGCATAGATGGTGCGAACGGTCGCGATCGGGTCGCGAGTCAAATCCTCGAACAGGACATCGATGAATTGGCCGGATCTCGCCTCCTCGTCGGCCTGCATCATCCGGGCCATCGACTGCTCGAACAGCTCGAGCATGCGCTGGCCGAGGTCGTGGGCATCGAGGCGCGGCGTATAGGCGATCTGCATCTGCGCGATCAGGCTGGCGAGGGCCGGAATGATCTGGCAGGGATCCCGATGCAGCCGAACGATCCGTGCGTCGGGAAAGCTCTTGAACAGCACCGGAAAGAACTGCGCATGAGCCAGCGACTTGCTGACCCAGTGCCCGCCGCGATGAAACAGCTGCAGGTGCTGAACCTGACGTCTGTAGCCGGCGTACAGCATGTCCAACTCTGACGGACTCACCCCTCGGAACCATTGCCAATAGTCCGGTGACCTCAGCCCGAGGATCATGTGCTGCGGGCCGTGCCACATCATGAGCTGGCACTCCTCGGGGGCCGCGGGGGCGAACTCATGGATCTTGTGCAGATCCGGCATCACGGCCGACCTAAAATCGGCGTGCACGCGAAGCCGGTCGATCCGCGGATCCGTCTCATACGTCTCCCGACGAGGCGGTGGCGACGGCTCCTGCAACTCCCAGAGCCGCGGTGCCCGCGCCTGGGGATCGAGGGCCAGCAGATGATGCAGAAACGTGCTTCCGGTCCGGCCGAAACCGACGAGAAACAGAGGCTTTGCAACGGGCACGTCGACGATGTCGGGGAAGTCGGCCAGATCCTGCTCGAACTGAAGGTACCGCTCGAGCCAGCCATAGATGTAGTGGCTCGCCATGTAGCGGCCGAGATCGTCATAGTGGGTATCGCGTGCGATCGAGCCTGCCAGGCGCCTGATCCCTTCGAGATGCAGTTCGCTGTGCGTCCCCAGCGGCACCGAGCCGACGCGGCTTTGCGCCAGGTCGAGCAACTGATCGACGTCCAGCACTTGCCTCGCGCCAAGTTCGCGATCCAGGGAGAGCATCCTCGTCAGGAGCTGTACAGCCTTGGGCGAGCGCAGCTCTGGAGCGACGACGATGGTTTCGTCGGAATCGACTTTCCGGCGAGGCATGGAACGCTTCCCTGGGCGCGGTGAGGCGTCCATGCTAGCGAACGGCCCGCCCGATCACAACAGAGGCGCCGCGATCGAGGCTGAATGCGACGCTTGCGCTGCGTCGACGACGCTGTCCTGCCGGTCCCCGCCTCGCATCGTCTCCTCGACTTCACGATCTCGCCAAGGTGCGCCCGATCACGGAATTAACCCGTCATTCACCACGATCCTCATCCGGCCGGAACGATGCAATTTGCTTCAAATTGTCTGGCCAGGGAGACGGGACATGACCAAGCTGATGGACCTCGAAGACCAGATCGAACGCGCCGAGCGACTCGCGCGCAGCATCACCGACACGCTGACGATCGAGCGGCTGCGCCAGTTCGCGGCCGAGTGCCGGTGCGAGCGCGAGCGGCTGTCGCATCAACGCCACGCGGCCTGAAGGATCGCATCAGAGGGCGCAGCCGCTCACGAGCAGGTCGTCACCATGTTGGTGCAGAGCTGCCGCGTCCAGCCGACGCCTTTCTTGACGCGGATCCTGGCGAAGTCGCCGAAGCAGCCGAGCAGCTCGACCGCCTGGTCACCGCTCGCATGCGGGTCGAGCTTCGCGCTCGATGTGGCGTGACCGCGGTAGATCGCCGCGCCGTTCTGCAGGCCGCCGGCGCCGACGATGCTCCGATGCAGGAAGCCCCTGCCCTGAAAGATCACGGTCTCCTTGCCTTGCTCGACGTCGTTCAGCACGGCCCGGTCGATCTCGAACCAGTCACCCTGCTGCGCGGTGAGATGCACGACGATCCAGCCGTCGCTGGTCGGGTTCTTCAAGGCATTGACGATGCCGCCGCCTGGCTCCGCGCGGACATTGGCGCCGTTCGGATCGCGGTCGATGATGTCGGCCTCGACGTTGCAGGCCTCGCGATGCGGCACTTGCGCCGCCGCCATGCCCGGCACGATGAGCATCGCGGTCAGCAACAGAATTCTCGTCAGCATTGAGCGGTCACCGGCCTCCGGTCCATCCCGCATTGGTCGCGCCGCCGACGCCGCGGTTCAACACCGAGCAGATGGCGGCGACCAGCCGGGCTCACGGCGACCGCCGATCAGGTCTATCCGGAGGACATCATCGAGATGCTCCGGCATCCGGAGGTCTGGTGAGCGGCGCTACAGCCGACCGCCCGCGAGCGCGGCGGCGCGCGGCCGGCCGACGTCGTCCAGCGCCTGCGGCATCGGCGAGACCGGAAACACCGCGTTGATCTGGCCCGTCCCTGATGACGGGAAGAACGGCGTCACCACCTCGACGCCGCGGTCGTAGTGGTTCCAGCCGAGCGCGCCCAGCAGCATGGCCGTATCGTGCATGAAGCCCTCGCCATGGCCCTTGCTGGCATATTCCGGCAGCATGTCGCAGAAATCCGGCCACTCGCCGTGCTCCCACATCTGGATCACCTCGTGGTCGAGCCGCTCCAGGAACGGGCTGAACATCCGGTCGCGATACTCGTCGGCGGTGCCGTTCTGGGCGAAGCGGTGGCTCAGCGAGCCCGAGGCGAAGAAGGCGACCGTGCCGTCGTAATGATCCTCGACCGCGCGGCGGAACGCCCAGCCGAGCTTGGCGCTGTCGGCGAGATAATGCGAGGTGCACAGCGCCGAGACGGAGACGACCTTGAAGTGGCGGTCGGGGTTCATGTAGCGCATCGGCACCAAGGTGCCGTATTCCAGCGCCAGCGACGTCGCATCGTGGGCCATGGTGGCAACACCATGGGCGTTGGCGCCCTCGGCGAGGATGTGGCCCAGCTCCGGGTTGCCATCGTATTCATAGGTCATGTTGGCGATGAAGTGCGGCAGCTCGTTCGAGGTGTAGAGCCCTTCGAAATGCGGCGCGCAATTGATGTGGTAGCCGGCATTGACCAGCCAATGGGTGTCGAACACGACGATGGTGTCGACGCCGGCCTCGCGGCAGCGCCGGCCGATCTCGATATGACCGTCGATCGCCGACTGTCGCTTGCCCTTGGCCGGACCATCCAGCTCGCTGAGATACATCGACGGCACATGCGTGATCTTGGCCGCCAGTGCGAGCTTGCCCATCCTCTCGTCTCCCTTCCGGTCGTTCCCCGGTCCGGCATCGCCGACCGTTTGCTTGGGAGGCAGATTACCCCTGCAGCTCCGCGAAAAAAAGGGCCGCGCGCGCGGCCCTTCCTCGGCGTCCGATCCATCGTCTGTCCCATGATCATGGGACAGAAAGCCACAGGATGCGGTCACGCCGCCTTGATGTCGATGGTCTTGGCGGCCTTCTGTACCTCGGGTTTCTTCGGCAGGGTGACCTTGAGCACCCCCTGCTTGAACACGGCCTCGATCTTGTCGGTGTCGACGCCGTCGGGGATCTGGAAGGAGCGTTCGAACGAGCCGAAGCTGCGCTCACGGACGTAATAGTCCTTCTTCTTCTCCTCCTTGTCCTCCTGCTTCTCGCCCTTGATCGAGAGCACGCCGCTCGCAACCTTCACCTCGACGTTCTTCTCGTCGAGGCCGGGCAACTCAGCCGTGACCTCATAGGCATTGTCGTGCTCGGCGACGTCGACCGCCGGCGCCACGGCAAAGGACCGTGCGCGGGCCAGACCCGGCAGTTGGTCGAACAGCGACGGTGTGCGCCAGATCCCGCCATGGAAGTCCTCGAACACGCGATCGATCTCGCGGCGCAGATTCTCGAACGGCCGCCATCCCTGCATGGAGGGCGCACCTGCCTTCTCGGTGTTGACGGGCAGCTTGGTAGGTTCAGCCATAACATCATCCTCCTGCTTCACGCGAGGATCAGGTCTGCAACGGCATGGGCGCGACCAATGTCATCCGACGAGATCGGCCGGCATCCGCTCCCTCGCGCTTGACGGGAAAGATATAGCCGGCACGCCCGGGTTCCAGATTGATTGCGATCAAATCGCTGAGCGGCCGGACGGCTTTCGGATCGGTGCGGCAACCCATCCAGGTTGCTTTCGGGGTCGGGGCGTCCAGCGCCGAAGAGCCCTGAAGGAAGAGCCTTGGAGATGGTGAACCGGACGTTAACCCGAACGGCTCGCGCAACGCTTTAGGGAAGGATGCAGAAATCCTTACACTCCAAAGTGTTAGGCCCCATTGAGGAGGCGCGATCGCAACGCTCCGCGCGCCCCTCCGACGGCCGGACCGGGCGCCGGCGCGTTCACAAACATTGCCCGCTTAACAAATTTTCCAGTCCCAGCAGAGAAGGTGTCAGCTCAACAATTCACCACAGGTTTCATGACCGTGACATCCTTCGGACGCGTGATCTCGGTGCGGGGCTCCCAGGCCCGCGTCGGCATTCTGTCGAAACAGCAGATGAACGTCTCCGATATCCGCGCGACAGTCGGCCGTTTCATCAGCATTCGCTGCCCGAGCGCCACGATCATTGCGATCATCACCGAGGTGACCAGCGAGGACCTCTCGCATGCCAGCGAATACGTCGCGACGGCGTCGGTAGACCTGCTCGGCGAGATTCTCGGGCCGGCCGAACGGCCCAAGTTCCAACGCGGCGTCACCCACTACCCGACCATCGGCGACGCCGTCGACATGATCACGAGCGAGGAGCTGCGCACGATCTACACGCCGACCGCCGGCGACCACATCGACATCGGCGCGCTGCAGCAGGACACCTCCGTGCGCGCCTGTGTCAATGTCGAGGAAATGCTGTCGAAGCATTTCGCGGTGCTTGGATCGACCGGCGTGGGCAAATCGACCGGCGTGTCGCTGCTGCTCAACGAGATCCTGAAGGCGCGGCCGAACCTGCGCATCTTCCTGCTCGACGTCCACAACGAATACGGCCGCTGCTTTGGTGAAAAGGCGCTGGTGCTGAACCCGCGCAACCTGAAGCTGCCGTTCTGGCTGTTCAATTTCGAGGAGATCGTCGACGTCCTGTTCGGCGGCCGGCCCGGCGTGCCGGAAGAGCTCGACATCCTGGCCGAAGTGATCCCGCTGGCAAAGGGCATCTACACCCAGTACCAGAACACGGACCGCATCGGGCTCAAGCGCGTCGACCCCAAGATGGTCGGCTACACCGTCGATACGCCGGTGCCCTACCGCCTCGTCGACCTGATCAACCTGATCGACGAGCGGATGGGCAAGCTCGAGAACCGCTCCTCGCGCATCATCTATCACAAGCTGATCTCGCGCATCGAGACCGTACGCAACGACCCGCGCTACGCCTTCATGTTCGACAACGCCAATGTCGGCGGCGACACCATGGCCGAGGTCATCAGCCACCTGTTCCGCCTGCCCGCCAACGGCCGGCCGATGACGGTGATGCAGCTCGCCGGCTTCCCGGCCGAGGTTGTCGATTCCGTCGTGTCGGTGGTGTGCCGCATGGCGTTCGATTTCGGGCTGTGGAGCGACGGCGTCTCGCCGCTGCTGTTCGTCTGCGAGGAGGCCCACCGCTACGCCTCCGCCGACCGCTCGATCGGCTTCGGCCCGACCCGCAAGGCGATTTCGCGCATTGCCAAGGAAGGCCGGAAATACGGCGTCTATCTCGGCCTGATCACCCAGCGGCCGGCCGAGCTCGACGCCACCATCATCTCCCAGTGCAACACGCTGTTCACGATGCGCCTCGCCAACGAGCGCGACCAGTCGCTGCTGCGCTCGGCGGTGTCGGACGCCGCCGCCAACCTGCTCTCCTTCGTCCCCTCGCTCGGCACCCGCGAGGTGCTGGCGTTCGGCGAAGGCGTCGCGCTGCCGACCCGGCTGCGCTTCAAGGAGGTGCCGCTGCATCAATTGCCGCGCAGCGAGGCGACGATCGCCACCGTCCGCTCGGTGAATGCCGGACACGACATGCATTTCGTCAGTGCCGTGCTGGAGCGCTGGCGCGGAGCGACCTCGAGCCGGGACGCCTCGAGCGGCGACGGCGGCGCCGGCAACCTCGGGGATCGAGGAAGTATGTCCGCATCGCTGGACGCGCCAATGCTGCAGCCGTCGATGGGGCTCGATCCGGACCGCTTCTCCCTGTTGAAGAAGCCGCTGCGCTAAACACGGCGGCCGCCGCTCTCAAATCCCGGTCGATGACGCCCCGAGGAGGCGTTGCGGGCACGTCGCCAAAAGCAAGGTGATGGGCTGAGCTGGACCGTTGCGCCTGCGCGGCGATCGACTAAGGTTCGCCCCCTGCCACGCACGCCGGACCCGTTGCCATGACGCAAGCTCCCATCAGCCGCTTTCCCGTTCCCGCAATCGACGCCTTGCCGGACGACATCCGCACCCGGCTGCTCGGCGTGCAGGAGAAGAGCGGCTTCGTGCCCAACGTGTTCCTGACACTCGCGCACCGGCCGGACGAGTTCCGCGCGTTCTTTGCGTATCACGACGCGCTGATGGAGAAGGACGGCGGGCTGACCAAGGCCGAGCGCGAGATGATCGTGGTGGCGACCTCGAGCGCCAACCAGTGCCAGTATTGCGTCATCGCGCATGGCGCGATCCTGCGCATCCGCGCCAAGAGTCCCCTGATCGCCGACCAGATCGCGATCAACTACCGCAAGGCCGACATCACGCCGCGGCAGCGGGCGATGCTCGATTTCGCGATGAAGGTGGCGCTCGAGGCGCAGACCGTCGGGGACGCCGATTTCAAGGCGCTGGCCGGCCACGGTTTCAGCGACGACGACATCTGGGACATCGCCGCAATCGCGGCATTCTTCGCGCTGTCGAACCGGATGGCGAATGTCACAGGCATGCGGCCCAACGACGAGTTCTACCTGATGGGGCGGCTGCCGAAGACCAAGTGAGACGATCAGTCGTCCGACGCCGGCCCGCACCAGCCGGGCAGATAGACCGCGTCGTGGCTCTTTGCGGCCGCCAGCGCGTGCTCCATGGCGGCGGCGAAATGGGTCTCGACCGTCTTGCGCTTGACCTTGCGGCGCAGGAAGTCGGCCCATAGGAACTCGCTGAACGGCGTCGTGTCCTTGGCAAAGCCGCCGGCGCGGCGCAGCTCACCGGCCAGGCTGCGGAACGGATCGTCCTTCAGATTCGCGACGGTCTTCGGCAGGTCCTTGAAATGCCGCCGCACGCCCTTGGCGTCGTAAGGATAGACCCAGCGTTTGTTGTCCATCACGCCCCAGAACGCCTCCCGATCGACCATCGAGAGGTCGCCGATCACCGTGACCAGCACATCCTTGACGCCCTCGTCATGGAGCGCGCGGGCGAGGTGATGGTGGTCGACGACGTAGTGCCGCTCGTCGGGACCGAGCACCACCGGGATCATGTGCTTGCCGAGCAGCTCGGCCTGCTTCTTCTTCGACTTGTGCTCGCGCCAGCGCTCGCGCTTCTCCTTCACCTCGCGCATGCCGACGGTCATCTGGGTCGGGCGCAGCGACAGGATCGGCACGGGATGAAGCAGCGGCTCGCGGGTATTGGCCATGGCTGGGCTTCCAGGGGGATGATCAGCATTATGCCACGCCTGCCGAGCCGTTCCAGCGCATCTTCCCCGAGCTGCGACGCCGTTCGGACCGACCGCGGCAGGTTCCAATCACCCGCGGAGCAGGCGCCGACTGGATGCATCCGAGGAGGGAGATGTTTTGCTGATGCAGCTCAATTATGGCAAAGTTTCTTTGTGAGAGGTTGGGCCCGCGTGCTAAAAAGGACCATCGGAGTCGAGGCATGAAGTCCCAGCGCCCCATTGCAGCGGAGGAAGAGCATCGCGTGGTGCCGTTCCGGCCGCGCAGCAGTCCGGTGCGGCGCGCGGCCGAGGGCGGCAGTCCGCCGATTCAGCTGCACCGGCGCGAGCAGCCGACACTCGATCTCTCCCGGTATGAGCAACCGCGTGAGGAGCCCGATGACTTCCGCCACCGCATCCTGGCCAACATCGCCGCCATCGCCTTCACGGTCGCGTTGACCGCGATCGGCATCTGGCTGGCGATGAGCATTGCCGACCTGCGCAAGACCCAGGACTGCCTGCTGACCGGACGGCGCGACTGCGCCCGCATCATCACCGAGACCTACACGCCCTGATCCCCTGCTGGACGCGGCTGCCGCGGCCGGCGGGGCATCACAATCCCGCCACAACCGCCGTGTCCGGCTCCATTGAACTCACCGCGTCGCTCCGATATACGGGCACACGACTCCCCGGGCGACGGGGGTAAAAGGGCTCGCATCAGACGCCCCCGGGGGCGCGGTGTCCTCCCGTCGCCACCTACCGGATTAGCTCCAAAATATCAAAGGCTTAGTGATGTCCTCAACATTCGATCAGGTCGCCACGATCATCGCTGAAACCTGCGACATCCCGCGCGACACGATCACGCCGGATAGCCACGCCATCGACGATCTGGGCATCGACAGCCTCGATTTCCTCGACATCGCGTTTGCGATCGACAAGGCCTTCGGGATCAAGCTGCCACTCGAGAAGTGGACGCAGGAAGTCAACGACGGCAAAGCCAGCACCGAGCAGTATTTCGTGCTGAAGAACCTGTGCGCCCGCATCGACGAGCTGGTCGCCGCCAAGGGCGCGTGAGCGCCTGCCATGCAGATCGAATACTTCCTGCTCATCGACCGCATTCTCGATCTTCGGCTGGACGAGAAGGCCATCACTGTCGAAGCCAAGGTCCCCACCGAAAGCACGATCTTCGAAGGACATTTCCCGGGCTATCCGATCATGCCCGGCGTTCTCCTGATCGAATCGATGGCGCAGACATCGGGCTGGCTGCTGCTCGCGCTCATGAAGTTCGAGCGGATGCCGTTCCTCGCCGCGGTCAAGGAGGCCAAGATGCGCGGCTTCGTGTCGCCGGGCGAGGTGCTGACCGTCGAGGCCAACGTGCTGCACGAGGGCTCCGGCTATGCCATGACCGAAGCGCGCGTGAAGGTCGGCGGCAAGCTACGCTCGAACGCGACGATCACCTTCAGCCACGTCCCCTTCCCCAATCCGGAGCTGCGCGGACACATGGACGCCGTCGCCGAGCGCATCGGCTTTCCGCAACAGGTCCTACAGCGATGAGTGAGACGACAGCCGTGACCTCCGAGCCCGTCGAAGTCTGGATCACCGGTATCGGCCTTGCGACCTCGCTCGGCGAGGGACTCGATGCGAACTGGGAGGCCCTCAACGCCGGCCAGATCAACGTCGATGAGCAGGGTTTCGCGCCCTACATCGTGCATCCCTGGGCCAAGGTGAATCTGGAAGCGCAGATCCCCAAGAAGGAGCAGCGCCAGATGGAGGCGTGGCAGCGCATCGGCACCTATGCCGCCGGGCTTGCGCTGGATTCCGCCGGCCTCAAGGGCAACAAGGACATCCTGTCCCGGATGGATATGATCGTCGCCGCGGGCGGCGGCGAGCGCGACATCTCCGTCGACACCGCGATCCTCAACGCGGAAGCCCAGGGCAATTGCACGCCCGGCTTCCTGAACGACCGGCTGATGAGCGACCTGCGCCCGACCCTGTTCCTGGCGCAGTTGTCCAACCTGCTCGCCGGCAACATCGCGATCTCGCACGGCGTCTGCGGCACGTCGCGCACCTTCATGGGCGAGGAGGTCGCGGGCGTCGACGCATTCAAGATCGCCCTGGCCCGCATCGCCGGCCGCCAGAGCGACATCGCGCTGGTCGGCGGCTCGCACAATGGCGAGCGCAAGGACCTGCTCGTGCTGTATGAGTTCGGCGACTACAATCTGAAGAACGAATTCAAGCCGGTCTGGGCCCGCAAGGACCATCCGGGCTTCGCGCTCGGATCGGCCGGCGCGTTCCTGGTGCTGGAATCCAAGCCGCATGCCGAGGCCCGCGGCGCCAAGCCGCTGGCGCGGCTGAGCAAGGTCGTCGCCGACCGTGCCCGCCGCAAGGAGGCTGGCGCGGTGACCGGAACGCTGGACCGGCTGTGGTCGGCGCTTGACGTCCACGAGGCCCCCGGCGCCATCATCACGGGTGCGACCGGTGCGGAGCCGGTGACCTCGGAAGAGCGCGCCTTCCTCGACCATCACAAGGCGTTCGCGGTGCGCTCCAGCGGGACCCGTTTCGGCCACACGATGGAAGCGCATTTCGCTCTTGATCTGGCGCTTGCCGCACTCTCGATCTCGCGCGGCGCCCTGTTCGCACCGGGCGACGACTCGGGCGTGGAGGCAGAGATGAAGGAGGCTCCGACCCAGATCGTGGTGGTCGGCGCCGGCCACTACCGCGGCGAGGGCATGGCCTTGGTCGAAGCAGTCAAGTGAACACGGTACGGCCTTAAGAAGACGCGACGGGGGACATCATGAGTGTACGCGACAAGTTTGGACGCCCCATCGTGGTCGTGACCGGGATGGGCATCGTCACGTCCCTTGGGGCCGGCAAATCCGATAATTGGAACAAGCTCGTGGCCGGCGAGTCCGGCATCCGCACCATCACGCGCTTTCCGATCGACGGCTTGAAGACGACCATGGCCGGCACGGTCGATTTCGTCCCCGTGGCGCCGTTCACGTCCACGGGACTGTCCGAGCGGCTCGGTCACATGGCCGTCGAGGAAGCCATCGCGCAGGCTCGAATCGGCAGCAAGGGCGACTTTCCGGGCCCGCTGTTTCTCGCCGTGGCGCCCGTCGAGATCGAGTGGCCGCAGCGCCTGGAGCTCGCGCATGAGGTTGGCGGCACTCAGTTCACCTATGACGACCTGCTGAAGGTCTGCGGCGGCGGCAAGTTCGTCAACTATCACCACCGCTTCCTGTTCGGCTCCGTCGCCGATTCGCTGTCCGACACCTTCGGCACCAAGGGCTCGCCGATCTCGCTGTCGACTGCCTGCGCCTCCGGCGCGACCGCGATCCAGCTCGGCGTCGAAGCCATCCGGCGCGGTGAGACTGACGTCGCGCTATGCGCCGCCACCGAAGGCTCGGTCAATCCGGAAGGGCTCGTGCGCTTCTCGCTGCTGTCGGCGCTGTCGACCCAGAACGACCCGCCGCAGGCCGCCTCCAAGCCGTTCTCCAAGAACCGCGATGGTTTCGTGATGGCCGAGGGCGCCGGAGCGCTGGTGCTGGAAAGCTACGACGCGGCCGTGGCGCGCGGCGCCAAGATCCTCGGTGTCGTCGCCGGCTGCGGCGAGCTGACCGACTCCTTCCACCGCACCCGCTCCTCGCCGGACGGCAAGCCGATCATCGGCTGCATCCGCAAGGCGCTCGCCGATGCCGGCATGGCGCCGGAGCAGATCGACCATATCAATGCCCACGGCACCGCCACGCCCGAGAACGACAAGATGGAATATGTCGGCGTCTCCGCCGTGTTCGGCGAGCACACCGGCAAGATCCCGGTGTCGTCGAACAAGTCGATGGTCGGCCACACCATCTCGGCGGCCGGCGCGGTCGAGGCGATCTTCTCGCTGCAGACGCTCGAGCATCAGCGTATTCCGCCGACCATCAACTACGACATTCCGGATCCCGCGATCCTGTTCGACGTCGTCGGCAACAAGGCCCGCGATGCGCGCGTCACCACCGTGATGTCGAATTCGTTCGGCTTCGGCGGCCAGAACGCCTCGCTGATCCTGACGCGCGAACCGGCCTGATCCGCCTGTCACATCGATGAGTCTCCTGCCCCTCCGGACCAAGCTCGTGATCCGCCGAGCCGTGAAGTCGGCCGGGGCGTCCGCCGTCGGCGCGCTGACGGTCGGCATGCTCAGGACCACACGCTATTTCGATCCGCAGAAGACGGCCGACCGCTTCGCGCGCCTCGCGCAGTGGATCGGTCCGCGGCTGCGCGAGCAGCGCATCGGCCGCGACAATCTCACGGCGGCCTTTCCGGAGAAATCGCCCGAGGAGATCGAGAAAATCCTCGCCGGCGTGTGGGACAATCTCGGCCGCGTCGGCGCCGAGTTCGCCCATCTCGACAAGATCTGGGATTACGACGAGGCTCATCCGGAGCGCAGCCGGATCGAGCTGTCGCCGCGCACCCATGAGCTGTTTCATCAGCTCCGTCTCGACGGCAAGCCGGCGCTGATCTTTGCCAGCCACCTCGCCAATTGGGAGATGCCGGCGCTGGCGGCGGTCGCCCATAAGCTCGATACGGCGATCCTCTATCGCCGGCCCAACATCGCCGCCGCCGACCGCATCATCCAGGAGATGCGGCAGGTCAAGATGGGCACACTGGTCCCGGCCGGCCGCGACGCACCGCTGCGGCTGGCACAGGCGCTCAAGAACGGCCAGCACGTTGCCATGCTGGTCGATCAGTACCTGACCGGCGGCGTCGAGGTCACCTTCTTCGGCCGCAAGACCCGCGCCAATCCGATGCTCGCCCGCCTGTTGCGCCAGGTCGAATGCCCGGTGCACGGCGTCCGCATCATCCGCCTCCCCGGCAATCGCTTCCGCGCCGAAGTCTCGGAGGAGGTGAAGCCGGTCCGGACGGCCGATGGTCAGATCGACATCCAGGGCACGACGCAGGCGATCACCGACGTCGTCGAGAGTTGGGTGCGCGAATATCCCGAGCAATGGCTCTGGCTGCATCGGCGCTGGCGGTAGCCCGCGCCCGGACAAATTCCGCTGCGGGGAAGCAGCGCTGCAGCACCACTTACCGCTGACGGGCCCTTGAAAGAAAACGCTTACCTCATCCATCGACGCTCGCTACCTTGGTCGCGTATCCGACGGCTGTTCGGAAGCTGCAGGGAGGACAAGCGCGAATGTTTTCGCATGTGATGATCGGCACCAACGACCTCGACAAGGCCAAGGCCTTCTACGACAAGCTGCTGGGAACGCTCGGCGTGAGGCCGGCACGGGTCGACGGCCACCGCATCTTCTACATCACGCCGACCGGCATTTTCGGGGTGTCGAAGCCGATCAACGGTGAGCCGGCCACGCACGCCAATGGCGGCACGATCGGCTTTGCCTGCAACTCACCTGAGCAGGCAGACGCCTGGCATGCAGCCGGGCTCGAAGCCGGCGGCACCAGCTGCGAAAATCCGCCCGGCGTTCGTGAAGGCTCCGCCGGCAAACTCTATCTGGCATATCTGCGCGACCTCGACGGCAACAAGCTCTGCGCGATGCATCGGCTGGGGTAATCCCGCGGAGTCATTGCGAGGAGCAACGCGACGAAGCAATCCAGATCTTCTTCTCAGCCCTGGATTGCTTCGCAGCGTTCGCAATGCCGGCAGCAGCGCTGGCTACCGCCCGGTCTTCACCTTCGTCCAGAGCCGGTTGATGACGCGCTGCGTCGCGGGCTCGCGGGCGGTGATGACGAACAGCTTCTTCAGCGTCGTCTCATCCGGATAGATGTTCTTGTCGCCAAAGATTTTTGGATCGATCAGCTTCTGGCTCGCCAGGTTGCCGTTGGCATAGGACAGGAAGTCGGAGTTCTTGGCCGCGACCTCGGGCCGGTAGAGATAATTGATCAGCGCATAGGCTTCGGCCACGTGCGGAGCGTCAGTGGGAATCGCAAAATTGTCGAAGAACATCTGCGCGCCCTCTTTCGGGATTGCGTAGCCGATCTCGACGCCGTTCTTTGCTTCTTCCGCGCGGCTGCGCGCCTGCATGATATCGCCGGACCAGCCGACGACGAGGCAGATCTCGCCGGTGGCGAGCGCGCTTAAGTATTCCGACGAATGAAACTTGCGCACGGATGGTGCGACCTTGCCGACCACCTCGGCCGCCTTCTCCAGATCGGCCTGCCTGGTCGAGTTCGGGTCGAGGCCAAGATAGTTCAGCGCCGCCGGAAAGATGTCGTCGGCGGAATCCAGCATGTGGACGCCGCAGTCCTTGAACTTGGCGAGGTTCTCCGGCTTGAACACCATGTCCCAGCTGTCGATCCGCGCGCCGGGCCCCAGGATCTTCTCGACCGCCTTGACGTTGTAGCCGATCCCGGTCGTGCCCCACATGTAGTTGGCGGCGAACTGATTGCCGGGGTCGTAGGTGGCCAGACGCTCGGTCACGACGGGCCACGCATTGACGAGATTGGGCAGCTTCGACTTGTCGAGCGGCTGGAAGATCTTGGCCTTGATCTGGCGCTGCAGGAAGTACGCGGTCGGCACCACGACGTCGTAGCCGGATTTGCCGGCGAGCAGCCGCGTCTCCAGGGTCTCGTTGGCGTCGAATGTGTCGTAGACCACCTTGATGCCGGTCTCCTTGGTGAAGTCGTCAAGGACACCGGGCGCCATGTAGTTCGACCAGTTGTAGAAGTTGACGACGCGCTCCTCTGCGCGACCGGCCGCCCCCGTGAGCGTCAGCGCCGCGACAGCCAGCGCCAGAGCCGAACCCATGCAGCCGCGCGTCATCACTCGTGTCTCCTAGCGCCGGTGGATGGCGTCCGAGAGGCGCTCCAGCGCCGTATCCAGGGTTGCGTCCTTCTTGGCGAAGCAGAACCGCACCACCGACGTCACGGCATCCGTCTCGTAGAACGCCGACACCGGGATGGCGGCCACCTTGTAGTCGTTGACGATGCGGCGGCAGAACTGCTCGTCGGTCTCGTTGAGGCCGAGCGGCGAAAGGTCGACGGTCAGGAAGTAGGTCCCCTGCGCCTTCAGCACGGGAAAGCCCAGGCTTTCGAGACCGGCCGTGAGCCGGTCGCGGCTGCGCGCGAGCTCGCTGCGCATGTTGATGAAGTAGTCGTCCGACTTGCCGAGGCCGTAGGCGACCGCGACCTGCAGATTCGGTGCCGTCGTGAAGGTCAGGAATTGATGCACCTTGGCGGCGACGCGCAGCAGATGCGGCGCGGCGCAGACGAAGCCGATCTTCCAGCCCGTCAGCGAGAAGATCTTGCCGGCCGAGCCGACCTTGATGGTGCGGTCGCGCATGCCGGGAATGGTGATCAGCGGGATGTGGGCGCGGCCGTCGAACACGACGTGCTCCCAGACCTCGTCGCAGATCGCGACCGCGTCGAACTCCTGGCAGAAGCGCGCCAGCAGCTCGAGATCCTCGCGCGGGTAGACCACCGCGGCCGGGTTGAGCGGGTTGTTGAACAGCACCGCCTTGGTCTTTGGCGAGAACGCCTGCCGCAGCATCTCCTCCGACAGCCGCCAGTGCGGCGGCTCCAGACGGACGAGGCGCGGAATGCCGCCGGCCTGGCGGATGATCGGCAAGTATGAATCATAGACCGGCTGGAAGCAGATCACCTCGTCGCCCGGCTCCACCACCGACAGGATCGCCGACGTCAGCGCCTCGGTGCCGCCGGAGGTGACCATGACCTCGCTCATCGGATCGAGATCGAGCTTGTGCCAGTGCTTGTAGTGCGCGGCAATGGCCTGGCGCAGCTCCGGCAGGCCCATCATCGACGGATACTGGTTGTAGCCGTTGAGGACCGCGTCGGCCGCGGCACGGCGGATATCCTCCGGACCCGGATCGTCGGGAAAGCCCTGCCCCAGATTGATCGCGTCGTTGTCGCGCGCGAGCTGCGACATCTGCTCGAAAATGGTGACGGGCAGGTCGGCAAAGACCTTGTTCTGCGAGATCATGATCGCCTGTCAGCCGCCAGTCCTGGTCGGCAGGCCAGCCGCCTTCCAGCCGAGCATACCGCCCTGGAGATGCTTGTCGTAGGGCAGACCGGCGGCCTGCGCGGCCAGCGAGGCCGTGACCGAGCGCTTGCCGGAGCGGCAGGCGAACACGACGTCCTTGCCTTGCGGATCCGGGATCAGCTTCGGGTCGAAGCCCGACAGCGGAACGACGACGCCGTCGGGATAGGCTTCCGCAGAAACTTCATTCGGCTCGCGCACGTCAACCAGAAGAATTCGCCCTTCCGCGATCCCCTGGGCCACGTCCTGCGGGGTCAAATCGTGCACAACAGCCACGCCCATCCTCCAAGCCTTCAGCAGGGCCATATCGGCCCCAATCCGGTCGCCAAACTCACCCCAGACGCACCGAAAATCAAGCGCTTCGGCACGCTGAGGAGACGGGTCTCGAGCTCAGATCGTAACCTGGGTGCCGACCTCCACCACCCGTCCGCTCGGGATCTGAAAATAGTCGGTCGCGTCGTTGGCGGAGCGGCTCATTGAGATGAACAGGTGATCCTGCCAGCGCGGCATGCCTGAATGCGCAGCCGGCTTCAGCGCACGGCGCGACAGGAAGAACGAGGTCGACATGATGTCGAACTGCCAGCCGAGCTTGCGCGCGATCGCAAGTGCGCGCGGCACGTTGGGCGATTCCATGAAGCCGAAGCGCAACGTCACCTTGGAAAACGTCGGACTGATCTGCTCGAGGCGAACCCGTTCGGACGGCTCGATGCGCGGCGTCGGCGCGGTCTCGATCGTCAGGATGACGTTCTTTTCGTGCAGCACCTTGTAGTGCTTGAGGCTGTGCATCAGCGCGGTCGGCGCGCTCAAGGGATCGCTGGTCAGGAACACGGCGGTGCCGGCCACCCGTTGCGGCGGACGCTTCTCAAGCATGGTCACGAGATCGGCGAGCGGGAATTCGAGCTTGCGCGACTTGTCGAACAAGAGCCGGCTGCCGCGCCGCCACGTGTACATCAGCGTCATCACGAAGCCGCCCAGCGCCAGCGGCACCCAGCCGCCTTCGAACACCTTCAGGAGGTTCGCCGCCAGGAAGGTCAGATCCAGGAACAGGAACGGCGCGATCAGGGCGGCCGCCGCAATCGGCGACCATCGCCAGACCTTCCAGATCACGACGAAGCCCATCATGGCGGTGACGACCATGGTGCCGGTGACCGAGATGCCGTAGGCCGAGGCGAGCGCGCTCGATGACTTGAACATCAGCACCAGCAGCATGACCGAGATCAGCAGCAGCTTGTTGATGCGCGGAATGTAGATCTGGCCCGAATGCGCCTCGGAGGTGTGGCGGATCTCGAAGCGTGGCAGCAGGCCGAGCTGAATCGCCTGACGCGTCAGCGAATAGGCACCGGTAATGACGGCCTGGCTCGCGATGACGGTCGCCATGGTGGCGAGCGCGACCATTGGGATCAGCGCCCAGTCCGGAAACATCAGGAAGAAGGGGTTCTCGATCGCCTTCGCGTCGGCGATCACCAGCGCGCCCTGCCCCAGATAGTTCAGCGCCAGCGACGGCAGCACGATGAACAGCCAGGCGGTTTGGATCGGCCGCTTGCCGAAATGGCCGAGGTCGGCATACAGCGCCTCCGCGCCGGTGACGGCCAGAAACACCGCGCCGAGCGTGATGAAGCCGATGATGCCGTGATGCAGCATGAAGGTCACGGCATTCAGCGGGTTGATCGCCCACAGCACCTCGGGATGGCGCAGGATCGGCGGCAGCGCCGCGATGCCGATCACCAGGAACCAGATCAGCATGATCGGGCCGAAGAACGCAGCAACCTTGGCCGTTCCGCGCGCCTGGACAGCGAACAGCGCGACCAGAATCACGACGGTCAACGGCACGACGTAGGGCTCGAACGCCGCCGTGACCAGCTTGATGCCCTCGATCGCCGACAGCACGGACAGAGCCGGCGTGATCACCGCATCGCCATAGAACAGCGCGCCCGAGATGATGCCGAGCAGCACGATGATGCTGGCGCCGCGCGCGACTCCGCGCTGGGCGAGCGCCATCAGCGCCAGGGTGCCGCCCTCGCCGTGGTTGTCGGCGCGCAGCAGGATCACGACGTATTTGAGGGTCACGACGACGATGAGAGCCCACAGGATGAGCGAGATCACCCCCATCACGGCGTGAGGCGCAGGCTCGCCGCTGCTGCTCGCAGCCAAGACTGCTTCACGCAGCGCGTACAGCGGGCTGGTGCCGATGTCGCCATAGACGACACCGATGCTTCCCAGTGTCAGCGCCGCGAAGCTCGCCGTGGAATGGGCGTTGCCATGCCCGTTGGTCGCCGGCGCTTCCGCGGGCGTAGCTGCGACGTCGACTGTCATGAGGTAGCCCCCTCGAGGACTCGTTAATGCTTCACTGCACAACGCGGCAGAGCGCGCGGCTTATAGCGGCAGCGCGTTACGACGGACCCGTCGGGAATGCGCCTCAGCCATGCATTTAAGCATGCACGAGCCGTCAGGGAAGTCCAGCCGATCAAATCGTTACCTGGGTACCCACTTCGACGACCCTGCCCGTGGGAATCTGGAAATAGTCCGTGGCGTCGTTGGCCGACCGGCTCAGACCGATGAAGAGATGGTCCTGCCAGGTCGGCATGCCCGACTGGGACGATGGCTTCAACGAGCGGCGCGAGACGAAGAACGACGTCGACATGATGTCGAACTGCCAGCCGAGCTTGCGCGCCACCGCGAGCGCGCGCGGCACGTTCGGGGATTCCATGAATCCGAAGCGCAGCCGCACCTTGGAAAACTTCTCGCTGATCTTCTCCATGCGCACGCGCTCCGAGACATCGACCCGCGGCGTCTGCGCGGTCTCGATGGTCAGGATCACGTTATGCTCGTGCAGCACCTTGTTGTGCTTGAGATTGTGCAGCAATGCGGTCGGCACCGAGGTCGGGTCGCTGGTGAGAAACACCGCCGTGCCCTTGACGATGTGAGGAGGCCTCTTCTCCAGGCTGGTGATCAGGTCATCCAGCGGAACCTCGATCTTGCGCGTCTTGAGCACCAGGATCGCCGAACCACGCCGCCAGGTCCAGATCGTCACGACCATCGCGGCACCGAACAGCAGCGGAACCCAGGCTCCTTCGAGCAGCTTCAGCAGGTTGGCGCTGAAGAAGGTCATGTCGACGATGACGAAGGGAGCGATCACGGCGGCCGCCACGGCCGCGCGCAAGTTCCACAGCTTCCAGATCACCACGAAGCCCATGATGCCGTCGGCGACCATGGTGGTGGACACTGCGATGCCATAGGCGGAGGCGAGATTGCTCGAGGTCCGGAACAGCAGCACCAGCAGCAGCACGCCGATCAGCAGCAACCGGTTGACCCGCGGCAGATAGATCTGGCCGGCATGGCTCTCGGACGTATAGCGCACCTCGAAACGCGGCAGCAGGCCGAGCTGGACCGCCTGGCTGACCAGCGAATAGGCGCCCGTGATCACGGCCTGGCTCGCGATGACGGTCGCGGCGGTGGCCAGCACCACCAGCGGCAGCAGCAGCAGTTCGGGCACCATCCGGTAGAACGAATTCTCGATCGCGGCGGGATCGGACAGCACCAGTGCGCCCTGCCCGAAATAGTTGATCAGCAGCGCCGGAAGCACGAAGAACAGCCAGGCCGACTGGATCGGCTTGCGGCCGAAATGACCGAGATCCGCATAGAGTGCCTCGCCGCCGGTGACCGCGAGGAACACCGCGCCCAGGGTGACCAGGCCGATCGTGCCGTGCGAGAGCAGGAACTGCACCGCATAATAGGGATTGATCGCCGCGAGCACGGAGGGGTCGTCGCGGATGTGGACGAGTCCCATCACGGCGAGGGTGGTGAACCATGTGACCATGACCGGGCCGAAGGCGGAGGCGACGCGCGCCGTCCCCTTGCTCTGGACCGCGAACAGTACGACCAGGATGAACACGGTCAGCGGCACGACGTAGTGCTCGAGCGCGGGCGCCGCGAGCTTGAGGCCTTCGACCGCCGACAACACCGAAATCGCCGGCGTAATCATCGAGTCTCCGATGAACATCGAAGCGCCGATCACGCCCAGCGACATCAGGAACAGGCTGCGCCGACCCAAGGCCCGCTGTCCGAGCGCCATCAGCGACAGCGTTCCGCCCTCGCCGTTGTTGTCGGCGCGGAGCAGCAGCAGGACGTATTTGGCCGTCACCACGATGAACAGCGACCAGAGGATCAGCGAGAGCACCCCGAGCACGATGATCCGCGACACCGGCTGCCCCTGAGCGGCGCCGTGCGCGGCCTCGCGAAAGGCGTAGAGGGGCGAGGTGCCGATGTCTCCGAACACCACGCCGATGCTGCCTAGCGTCAGCCCCCAGAACCCCGACGTGCTCGCGGTGTCCTGTCCTTCGGTCGATGTCGCGCTGGCCGTCATGTTGCTCGGAACGCATCTTCCCTGTTTGGCCCGGCGCGTGTGAACGTAGACCGTTCGCAGGTCAAGTCTCTAGCGTAAGCAGACCGCTGTTCCCAGGTCGCAACCAAACGGCATGGCTGACACGGATGTCGCATGCCGCATCGCGGCAAGTGCCTTTAGCCTAGGCATCCTGAGGCAGATGTCGGATCTACCCCCGGCGAATCAAGTGCCCGCTGATGCTCTTCGTTGCCGTTCGCAAGCCGCCATGCGGCATTATGATGCGGCAAGCGAAGCATCCCGGCTACGGCTTCAGATCGGGCGGCAATGGCGGGTCTTCCCGCATCAGGGTGATCGTCACGCGGCGGTTGGCTGCCAGCGACGGGTCGTCGGGAAACAGCGGCTGGGTGTCCGCCTTGCCGGAGACGGCATAGATGTGGCTCGCCGGCAGCCCTTCCCGCTCCAGGATCTGGCGCACCGCATTGGCGCGGTCCGCCGACAGGTCGAAGCCGCCATAGTCGCTGCGGGCGGGAACGAAGCCGGCGGCCGTGTGCCCGGTGATCTGGACCCGAAGCGGGGTCGCCTTGAGCGGGGCAGCCAGCTTCTCTATCAGGCGTCGCGTGCGGTCGAACGGCACCTTCGAGCCATCAGCGAACATCGACCGCCCGTCCTGGTCGACGATCTCCAAGTTGAGACCCTGCTTGGTCTCTTCGAACATGATGTGCTTGGAGATCTCGGTCATCTCCGGCATGTCCTGCAGCGCCTGGCGCAGCGAGGCGGACGCCAGCGCGAACTGGCGATCGATCTTTAGCTTGGCGCCATTGGTATGCTGGCGCTCCTCCTGCTCGGGGCTCGGCTCGCGCGCGGTCTCCTCCGGCGAGATGTGGGCGGCGTTCTTGAGCTTCGGCCGGGTCGGCAGGCCGTCGGATTCCACGATGCCCGAATAGCGCGACTCGGTCTGCACGCCGAAGGCGTCGCGCATCGAGCCTGCGACGACCTTCAGCTTGGCGTTGTCCATGGTCGAGAACGCGACCAGCATCACGAAGAAGCTGACCAGAAGTCCCATCAGGTCGGCAAAGGTCACGAACCAGCCGTGACCGCCGCCATGCGCATCGCCCCTCTTCTTCTTGGCCATTGCCTACCCCACCCCGGATCGCCCCGCCGCAGCCGATCAGGCCGGCACGGGCTCGCCTTCGGCGTGGCGATGCTTCTCCGGCAGATAGGCCAGGAGCATTTCGCGGACCAGGGCGGGACTCTTGGAGTCGCGGATCATCAGGATTCCGTCGATGATCAGCGTCCGGTTGGTTTCCTCGTCCAGCAGCTTGCCATGCAGCTTGTCGGCGATCGGCAGACAGATCAGGTTCGACACCAGCGCGCCGTACAGGGTCGCGAGCAGCGCGGTCGCCATGAACGGGCCGAGCTTCGAGGGGTCGGTCATGTTGGCGAACATCTGCACCATGCCGATCAGCGTGCCGACCATGCCGAACGCCGGGGCGCAGTCGCCGATGGCGCGATAGATCTTGCTGCCTTCGTCCAGATGCATCAGGAAATTGTCGCGGTCACGCTCGAGATTGTCGCGGATGAATTCGAGGTCGTAGCCGTCGGCCACGTATCGGATTCCCTTGGCGAGGAACGGCTCGTCGGTCTCGACCTTTTCCAGGCCGACCGGGCCCTGCTTGCGCGCGATCTCGGCGATGCGGGCGAGCTCGTCGACGAGCTCGCGGGCCGACAGGCGGCTCATGGTGAAGGCGTACTTCATTCCAAGCGGAACGCCGTGCAGCATGACGCCCAGCGGGAAGCGAATCATGGTGGCTGCGATCGAACCGCCGAAGATGATGATTGCGGCGTGCTCGCTGACGAACATCTCGAGATCGCCGCCCAGAAGCATCATCGTCGCGATGACGATCACGCCAGCCACGAGCCCCGCACTCGTCATAATATCCATGAGTCAACTCCACCGCGTACGCAAACCACGGACCCTGCCGGACCGACGCGGTGCTTCTGGACCGCATGTCACGACACTAAATGTCCGCCATTAAGGACGAGTTACTGAATTCGGTAGGCATAATGAAAGGTAAACAGCAGCGCCGCAGACGACGCCGACCTCGCTCAAGCGACCGACGATCCGGACTTGAGCAGGTTCGCCGCGGCGAAGACGGCTGACTGATCGAATGATCGCTGCATCTTGTGGACCATCTCCAGCATCTGCGCCGGCTCCATCGTCGCCGATCCCACCTCGAGCTCGCGCGACAGGCGCGACAGCGCCGAGAAACCGAACGTCGCCGACGAGCTCTTGATCGAATGCGCCTCGCGCCTGAGTTCGAGGCGATCCTCGAACTTGGCCGCAAGCGTGCCGAACTTTCCGGACGTGTCGTCGAGGAACGTGCGCAGGACCTCCAGCGCATCCTCCTCGCCGAGCTCGGAGACCAGGATTTGATAGACGGATTCGTCGAATTGCACCCAGTCGGTCATGCGACAAGCCTTTCCTTGTGTGTAGCAGCGGCCGCGCGAAGCAGAGCGGCATTCAGTCGATCGCGCGTGACCGGCTTGGTCACGAAGTCGTTCATGCCGGCGTCGGTGCACGCCAGATGATCCTGGCTGGTGGCGTTGGCCGTCAGAGCGACGATGTAGATGTCCTGCGCGGGCGGCGGCAGCGAACGGATCATCCGCGTCGCCGTGAGCCCGTCCATCTCGGGCATCATCATGTCCATGAGCACGAGGTCGTAAGGCTGCTTCTGCACGGCTGCGATCGCCTGCGTGCCGTTCTCGACGATGTCGTAGCCGTGACCAAGCTTGTCCAGGAGCTTTTTGATGACGAACTGATTGGTCAGATTGTCCTCGGCAACGAGGATCTTCAGCGGCGCGAGGCTGCCCGGACGTTCCTCGGCGATCGTCTCGCCGACCGGCACGATGGTCGCCTCGGGCGCGCTCACCTGCTCGACGTCCGGCTGCGGCTGGACCTGGATCGAGAAGGTGAAAGTGCTGCCCTCGCCCACCTTGCTCTGCACCTTGATGTCGCCGCCCATGCAGGTGACGAGGCGCTTGCAGATCGCGAGCCCCAGACCGGTGCCGCCGAAGCGGCGCGAGATGGAATTGTCGACCTGCGAGAACTGCTTGAACAGCCGGCTGACGGCGTCTGCGGGAATGCCGACGCCGGTATCGGCGACCGAGAACACCAGCGTCAGGTTCGGCCCGGCAAGGTTCTCGGCACGCACATCGATATGGACGCCGCCCGATTCGGTGAATTTGAGCGCATTGCCGACCAGGTTGAACAGCACCTGGCGCAGCCGCGCGGGATCGCCGACCACGTAGTTCGGCACGTCCGGCGCGATCGACGTCGTCAGTTGCAGGCCCTTTTCCCTGGCGCGGGACACCAGCAACTCGGCGGTCGCCGTCACCGACCGGTGCAGGTCGAACTCGATGTGCTCGATCTCCAGACGATCGGCATCGAGCTTGGAGAAATCGAGGACATCGTTGAGCAGTTGCAGCAGGTAATCGGCCGACTCGCGCAAGGTGGTCGCGATCTTGCGCTGCTCCGGCGCGAGGTCCGCCGACAGCAAGAGATCGGCAAGGCCGATGACGCCGTTCATCGGCGTGCGGATCTCATGACTCATCATCGCCAGGAATTCGGAGCGCGCCCGCGTACCTGCCTCGGCGGCATCGCGTGAGGCGGCAAGTCCCGCCTGATAGCGCGCAATCAGGATCGTGATGATGCCGATCACCACCGTCAGCAACGCCCCGACCAGCAGATCACGATCGCGGTTGAGCTTGAAGGCGCTGAAGATCTCCTCGGAGGCCTGACCGACGATGACCACCAGCGGCAGATCCTTGATGCGCTGGAACGAGTAGATGCGCGTGATGCCGTCGATCAGACTTTTGAAGGTGTAGAAGCCGCTGCTTCTGTGCTGAATGGCGCTCATCACCGGGCTGCCGGCGAGCGAGGATCCCACGCCCCCCGGACCGGCCGAGGCCCGTGCGCGCACGATGCCGTCGAGACCGAGGAGTGTGACATTGCCCTTCTTGCCGAGATCGACCGAATTGTAGAAGCTCGACAGATATTCGGGGTCGAGCGAGACCACCACCACGCCGCCGAACGAACCGTCCGGCATGATGATGCGGCGGGTCAACTGGATCGACCATTTGTTGGAGACACGGCCGAAGATCGGCTTGCTGATGAAGAGAAAATCATCCTTGCCGTCGGCATGAACGCGGAAGTGCTCGCGGTCGCGCAGGTCGAGGCCGCGCATCTTCGGATCGATGTTGCTAGACAGCATGATGCCGTCCTTGCCGATCACGACGACCTGAAACGAGAAGTCGGACAGGAACTGGCTGTTCTTCGACCATAGCGACATGTCGAAGTTGTGCGGGTCCCTGGCATAGGAGTCGCGGACGTAGAGCAAGGTCTGATCTGCCGCGCGGATCGAGCGGATGATCTGCTCCTCGAACGCGCGGGCCAGATTGGCGCCGTTCTTCAGCGCCGACTGCTCGGTGCGCGTATACTCTTCGGAGATCGTGTAGAAGATGCCGGCCCACACCAGCGCGATCGCCGAGAGGCCGATCGCGGCACTGCCGAAATGTCCGATCAGCCGAACCATCCTGTCGACGGTCCGGTCGACCCGCCCGAACAACGGCCTCGATTTCGATATCAGCCTGCGCATGTCCTTCGCCCTCGGGCGACATGCCTATCGGGACGGGCTAGCCATCAGGTAAAGCTTGATGGATAAAATCTTCTCAACGAGCGACGGCCGCTTAACCTTCGGCGAGTCCCGGCCTGTTTGCGGGTAATTCGTCACCGCGTTCGACATTTTCGGCCGAAGCTCAGTCGTCACCCCGTAGTCATCCGGATGCGGTTGCAGCGTCGCAGTTCGGCGAGCGCCCCGCGCAAGGGCGGCGAGCCGCACCGTCGAGCGGCACGGCTCGCTCATTTGGACCGGAGCGAAGCGACGCTCAATGAATCTCCGCCGACCGCTTCAAGGCGGCCTTGAGCTTCTCGAGCGAGAAATCCGCAGACCGCGCGATGTCCAGGATCGGCGTTTCACGGCGCGCGCACAGCTCGGCCGCCTCGGGAAGCTTCGCGGCGATGTCGGCGGGGATGACGATCGCACCATGGCGATCGGAGTGGATCAGGTCGTCCGAGCGCACGGTCATCCCGGCGACGCGGACCTCGCCGCCGAAGCTCTCGGCATGCACCCACGCGTGCGACGGACCGATCGAGCCCGCCAGAGCCTGGAAGCCAGCAGCCCATTGCGGGATGTCGCGGATCGATCCATCCGTGATCACGCCGAGGCAGCCGAGCGCCTTGTGGACATTGCTCTGCACCTCGCCCCAGAACGCGCCGTAGCCGATGTCGGGGCCATCGATATCCTGGATCACGACGATGCGCGGACCATGACCGGTGCCGACATATTCGTAGTAGTCGGTGCGCCGCCTCGCCTGCTCGTCCGCCGGCAGGCCCGACTTGACGACGGACCGGATCGTCGCCGTCCGCGCGTAGCCGACCATGGGCGGCAGGTCCGGGAACGGGCACACCAGCGGCTTGGTCGTGTAGCCGATCAGGCGGCGCTCGGGCGCCACGATCTCCATCGCGTTGCAGATGGTCGGCGTGTCATAACGCGCGAGCGCCTCGAGGACGGAAGCAGCGAGGGGCGCGGCGGCAGTGCTTGTCACGGGCGTTTCTCCGGATGATGCGGACGGCATTCGCGGGCCGTCCTTGGCCATCCGGTATAACTGAGGCGCCGAAGCCGGCAAAGCGCGGGCTCGGTCGGGGCGCCCTGCGCTCAGTGCAGCCGTTCCGGCGGCCGCTGCCCCTGCTCCGCCGCCGGCACGCCGGTCGGCGCAAAAGCCGTCGTGGATGAAGACGAGGCGTGCGACGCTGCAGCCGCGGCACCAAGGACCGCGGCGTGCCGCGCCGCCTGCTGCCGATACAGCCGCCAGCCGAACGGAAGGCTCAGGATGTAGAGGATCGATCCGGCCGACAGGATGTGCCAGGGATAGACCACCAGCAGCGCGACGAAGAACACCACCGCGGCGAACACCGGCAGCACGAGTTCGGGCGAGACGCGCATCCGCGCGGTCTTGCCGGAGAACACCGGCAGCCGCGATACCATCAGGAAGGCGATCAGCAGCGTGTAGAACGCCGTCAGCAGCGCCGGCGGCCTCGGCAGGTCCAGGAAAGCCAGATAGACGGGCAGCAGCACGGTGATGGCGCCGAGCGGGGCCGGCACGCCGGTGAAGAAATTGGCGGCGAAGGGCGGCTTGTTGGGATCGTCGATGCTGGCGTTGAAGCGCGCCAGCCGCAGCCCGCCGCTGATGGCGTACATCATGGCGGCGATCCAGCCGCCGTCGTGCAGCTCATGGAGCTGCCAGAAGTACAGGATCAGGCCGGGCGCCACGCCGAAATTGACGAAGTCGGCCAGGCTGTCGAGCTCGGCGCCGAACTTCGACTGGCCCTTGATCATGCGGGCGATGCGGCCGTCGATGCCGTCCAGAAAGGCGGCGAAGACGATGGCGCCGACGGCGAGCTCCATCCGCCCCTCGGTCGACAGCCGGATTGCGGTGAGGCCGGCGCAGATCGCCAGCAAGGTGATCATGTTCGGCACCAGCAGCCGCACCGGGATCGGGCGGAAACGGCGGCGGCGCAGTTCGGGAGAGTTCAGATCGAAGCTCATGATCACACCACGTGTGGTTTGTCCGGGACCTTGTGCCTGAACACGGCTCAAGGTCTCCTTAATGGGTCACCAGCGGGCAGCGACGGTTCACTGGCTCCGGAACGTCAGGCCGGGCACAGGCACGTCGAAATCGGCCAGGATCGTCTCGCCGGCGATGGCGGTCTGCCCCTCCGAGACCAGAACCTCAGTGCCGTCAGGAAGATAGACGTCGAGCCGCGAGCCGAAGCGGATCAGGCCGAAGCGCTCGCCCGCGCCAATGGTCTGCCCCTCGCGCACGAACGACACGATCCGGCGCGCCACGAGGCCGGCTATCTGGACCACGCCGATCCGGCCATGCGGCGTCGAGATCGCGAGCGAGTTGCGCTCGTTGTCCTCGCTCGCCTTGTCGAGCTCGGCATTGATGAAGGCACCCGGACGGTAGGAGATCTTCTCGATCCGGCCGGCCACCGGGCTGCGGTTCACATGCACGTTGAACACGCTCATGAAGATCGAGACCCGCAGCAGCGGCCGGTCGCCGAGGCCGAGCTCGGCCGGCGGCAGGGCGCGCGTGATCATGGAGATGCGTCCGTCGGCCGGCGCCACCACCAGCCCTTCCCGCTGCGGCGTGACCCGGATCGGGTCGCGGAAGAACAGCGCGCACCAGACGGTGAGCAGCGTGCCGATCCAGCCGAGCGGGGTGAATATCCAGAACAGGATCAGGCTGACGAGGGCAAATCCCCCGATGAAGGGGTAGCCTTCCGGGTGGATCGGCGGGATCTGAGCGCGGATGGAATTGCTGATCGACATGGCCTGCTTCGTTGAGTGTTGTCGCTCTGACCCTCAGAGCGGACCGCCGCCTTGACTAGGTCGATGGCCGGCGAAGGTCAAAATGAATCCTTAATGCAGTCTTGAGTTCAGATCAGGGCGGTCCGCAGCATCATTCGGCGGCGCTGGCTACCCGTCCCGCCAGATCCGGCCCGGCGACATCCGGTTCGCCCCGATCAGGCGGATTGCGGTTCGGCGCCGTGGCCTCATCGCCAATCTGCGCCAGTTTTTCGCGCGCCTCCTCGGCCTCGCGCTGCCGGTTCCACATGCCGGCATACAGCCCGCTTTTGGCCAGCAGCTCGGCGTGGGTGCCGCGCTCGGCGATGCGACCCCGGTCGAGCACGATGATCTCATCGGCCGCTACGATGGTCGAAAGCCGGTGCGCGATCACGAGCGACGTGCGGTTGCGCGACACGCCATCGAGCGCCTCCTGGATCTCGTGCTCGGTATGGCTGTCCAGCGCCGAGGTCGCCTCGTCCAGCACGAGGATCGGCGGCCCCTTCAGGATGGTGCGGGCAATCGCGACGCGCTGCTTCTCGCCACCGGAGAGCTTGAGGCCGCGCTCTCCCACCTGGGTCTCGTAGCCCTTCGGCGCCATCCGGATCAGACCGTCGATCTGGGCCAGCCTCGCCGCCTCCTCAACAGCGGCGTCGTCCGCATCCCAGCGTCCGTAGCGGATGTTGTAGCGGATGGTGTCATTGAACAGCACGGTATCCTGCGGCACCATCCCGATCTGGGCGCGCAGCGACATCTGGGTAACATCGCGGATGTCCTGGCCATCGATCAGAATGCGGCCGCCGGAGACGTCGTAGAGCCGAAACAGCAGCCGCGAGATGGTCGACTTGCCAGCACCGGACGGCCCCACGATCGCGACCGTCTTGCCCGCCGGCACCTCGAAGCTGAGCCCCTGCAGGATCGGCCGCTCCGGCTCATAGGCAAAGCGGACGTCCTCGAAGCGGACGTTGCCGGAGGTGACCAGCAAAGGCGCCGCTCCGGGCGCGTCGTTCACCTCGGCATCGCGCGTGAGCACGCCGAACATCTTCTCGATATCGATGATGGCCTGCTTGATCTCGCGATAGACCATGCCCATGAAGTTCAGCGGCTGATAGAGCTGGATCATCATGCTGTTGATCATGACGAAGTCGCCGACGGTGTTGCGTCCCTGGCGCACGCCCTGGGCGCACATCAGCATGGCCACCGTCAACCCGACCGTGAAGATCACGGCCTGCCCGGCGTTGAGCACCGCCAGCGAGGTATAGGTCTTCACGCTGGCCCGCTCGTAGCGCTCCATCGAACGGTCGTAGCGCTCCGCCTCGCGCGCCTCGGCGCCGAAATATTTCACCGTCTCGTAGTTGAGCAGCGAGTCGATCGCCTTGGTGTTGGCGTCCGTATCCGAGTCGTTCATGCGGCGCCGGATCTCGATGCGCCACTCGGTCGCGATGTAGGTGTAATAGAGATACGCCGCGACCATGGTCAGCGTGACCAGCACGTAGCGCCAGTCGAACTGCCACAGCAGCACCGCCGTCAGCAGCGAGACCTCGACGATGGTCGGGATCAGCTGCAGGATCACCATGCGCACGATGGTCTCGATCGCGTTGCGGCCGCGCTCGAGCACGCGGGTCAGGCCGCCGGTCTTGCGCTCCAGATGGAAGCGCAGCGACAATTCGTGCATGTGGACGAAGGTGATGGTCGCGAGCTTGCGCACCGCATGCATGGCGACACGGGCAAAAATACCGTCGCGCCACTGCGTCAGCACCGCCATCAGCACCCGAATCCCGCCGTAGCTTGCCGTCATGACGATCGGCGAGGCCACCAGCCAGAACGCCCAGTTATCGGGCGCGATCGGCGCGGTGTTGGCGCCGGTCAACGCGTCGGTCGCCCACTTGAAGGTGAAAGGCAGAACCAGCGTCGCCACCTTGGCCGCGAGCAGCAGCACCACGGACCACAGCACGCGCATCTTCAGATCGGCGCGATCGCTCGGCCAGATGAAGGGCCACAAATGGCGCAGCGTACCGGCCAGCGTTCCCTGCTCGAGGGACGATGGCGGCTGGTTGGCGGCTGCTTCGGAGGAGGAATCGGGCGGCATCAAACGTTCTGGAACAGCGAGTGTTTTGGCATGTTGTGATGCCGGGGCGTTGCCTGCGTCATATAGAGTGTCCGGGCGCCGGATGCACCGGTACGTCGACGGAATCCGTTACCGCGGCGCAGTATTTGCATACTCGTTTTCGGACAAATGGACCCATTCAGCCTGCATCATCCCGTGAAAGCCCGCGAATCCACGTCCTCCGCCCTCGTCTTGACGCCTTTCAACTGCAGTGTCACACCGCTCCAATGACTGAAATCCGCACCGTTTGCGTCTATTGCGGCTCCGGCCCGGGGACGAATCCCAGCTTCATCGAATCGGCGAAGGCACTCGGCAAGGCGCTTGCCGAGAACGGCGTCAGGCTCGTTTATGGCGGCGGCTCCATCGGCATGATGGGCGCGGTCGCCAAGGCGGTGCTCGACCATGGCGGCGACGTCACCGGCATCATTCCGGACTTCCTGGTGAAGAAGGAGGTCATGATGCCGCTCAAGGATCTCATCATCACGCCGGACATGCACGAGCGCAAACGGCTGATGTTCGAGCACTCCGACGCGTTCGTGGCCCTGCCCGGCGGCATCGGCACGCTCGAAGAGCTGGTCGAGCAGTTGACCTGGAAGCAGCTCGGACGCCACGCCAAGCCGGTGCTGATGGCCAATATCGACGGCTTCTGGGAACCGCTGTTCGCGCTGCTGGCCCACATGCGCGAGACCGAGTTCATCCGCCCCGGCTTCCAAATCGAGCTGCTCAAGGCCGAACGCGTCGAGGACATCCTGCCGCGCCTGCGCGAGGCCGCCGCCCGCGTCGCCAAGGAAGAGACCGAGATGGCGCCAGAGATCGCCAAGCGGCTCTGATCCCTATTCGGCCGGAAACGTCACCGCCTCAATCCGATTGCCGTCGGGATCGAGCACGAACGCCGCGTAATAGCGCACGCGGTCATGCGGCCGCAGCCCCGGTGCGCCGTCCGAGACACCGCCTGCCTCCAGCGCCGCGGCGTGGAATGCATCGACGTCGTCGGAGCTCCTGGCACGGAAGCAAAGGTGCGAGCCCGTCTCGGCGGATACCCGCGCCATGCCGGCGCGCAGATTGATCCAGAATTCCGGATAACTCTTGCCGAAGCCGATCGTGCTGGGACGTTCGACCAAGCGCGTCAAACCAAGCGGCGCCAACGTGCGCTCGTAGAACCGCGCGCTGCGGGCGAGATCGCTGACGCCGACTGAGACGTGGTCGATCATGCGTTTGCTCCTACCCTCTCCACGTCATTGCGAGGAGCGAGGCGACGAAGCAATCCAGAGTCGTGCATTCAGCCACGGATTGCTTCGCTTCGCTCGCCATGATGGATGCATCACCTCACCCCGGCGCGCCCGACTTCACCAGCTTGTAGAACACCGAATCCATCAGCGCCTGGAACGAGGCGTCGATGATGTTGGGCGACACGCCGACCGTGGTCCAGCGCTCGCCCTTTTCGTCCTCGCTCTCGATCAGCACGCGCGTGACCGCCTCGGTGCCGCCATTGAGGATGCGGACGCGATAGTCGATCAGCTTGAGGCCGTCGATGTAGCCTTGGTATTTTCCAAGATCCTTGCGCAGCGCGACGTCGAGCGCATTGACCGGACCGTTGCCTTCGGCCGCGGAGATCAGCCGCTCGCCGGCGACGTCGACCTTGACAACGGCCAGCGCCACCGTGACGCGCTCGCCGACCGCGTTGTAGCGCTGCTCGACATTGACGTCGAACTGCTCGACCCGGAAATACTCGGGCACCGAGCCCAGCGTGCGCCGGGCCAGCAGCTCGAACGAGGCATTCGCGGACTCATAGGCATAGCCCGCAGCCTCGCGCTCCTTCAGCTCCTCGACCAGGCGCGTCAGCTTCGGATCGCTCTTGCTGAAAGGAATGCCGCCGCGCTCCAGCGCTGCGATCACGTTGGAGCGGCCGGCCTGGTCCGACACCAGCACCTTGCGGCGATTGCCGACGCTCTCGGGCAGAACATGCTCATAGGTCTGCGGATCCTTCAGCACGGCCGAGGCATGGATGCCGGTCTTGGTCACGAAGGCGCTCTCGCCGACATAAGGCGCGTGCCGGTTCGGGGCGCGGTTCAGCATGTCGTCGAGCGTCCGAGAGACCTTCACGAGGCCGCTGAGCTGCTCGTCGGAGACGGCGATCTCGAAGCGCTCAGAGAACTCGGTCTTCAGCTTCAATGTCGGGATCAGCGAGCACAGATTGGCGTTGCCGCAGCGCTCGCCGAGCCCGTTCAAGGTGCCCTGGATCTGGCGCGCGCCGGCGCGGACCGCGGCCAGCGAATTCGCGACTGCCTGCTCGGTGTCGTTATGGGCGTGGATGCCGAGGTGATCGCCCGGCACCTGCTTGGCGACCTCGCCGACGATCGCTTCGATCTCGTGCGGCATGGTGCCGCCATTGGTGTCGCACAACACGACCCAGCGTGCGCCGGCCTCATAGGCCGCGCGTGCGCAGGCCAGGGCGAACGCCGCATTCTCCTTGTAGCCGTCGAAGAAATGCTCGCAGTCGAGCATCACCTCGCGTCCCGCGGCCTTTGCGGCCGTCACGCTGTCGCGGATCGAGGCGAGGTTCTCCTCGTTGGTGGTCTCCAGCGCGACGCGCACCTGATAGGCGGATGACTTCGCGACGAAGCAGATCGCGTCCGCCTTGGCGTCCAGCAGTGCGGCGACGCCCGGATCGTTGGACACCGAGCGTCCTGCCCGGCGCGTCATCCCGAAGGCAGTGAAGCGGGCATGGCCGAGCTTGGGCTTGGCGGCGAAGAACTCGGTGTCGAGCGGGTTGGCGCCGGGATAGCCGCCCTCGACATAGTCGATGCCGAGATCGTCGAGCATGCGCGCGATCGCCTGCTTGTCGGCCAGCGTGAAATCGACACCGTTGGTCTGCGCACCGTCGCGCAAGGTGGTGTCGAACAGATAAAGTCGTTCTCTGCTTGTGCCTGCCCTGCTCATGCCTGCGCTCCCCCGGAGCCGAGCGTCTTCTTCATCGTGGTGTTGGCGAGCCACTCGCCATTGATGGAGACGCTGTTGCGCTGCTGCGCGACATAGCCGCGCTTGCGGAAGAATTCGACCGCCGTGTCGCTGGCGTCGACCGACAGACCGGTCGTGCCGCGCGCGCCCGCCAGCTTTTCCAGTGCGTCGCATAGCAGGGCGCCGACGCCCTGCCCCGCCGCGTTCGGATGAACGTAGAGCATGTCGATGTGATCGTTTCCCTTCAGCGCGGCGAAGCCGACCGGCGAGCCCTGCAGGGTCGCAATCAAGGTGAGCTCGGATGCCAGCCTCTTGCCGAAGCCCGTCTCATCCTCCGCAGCGGACGCCCAGGCCTCCTGCTGCTCCTCGCTGTAGTCGTCACCTGTCAGCCCCTGGATGCTGGCGACGAAGATCGCGGCGAGCAGCGGCGTATCAGCCGGAAGAAACGGCCGCAGTGCGGGCCTCGGGAGAGCCTGTCCCATGTGTCACCACATGCCGTAGAGTTTCGTGACCAGCGCCACTGCGCCCGCGATCAGCACCAGTTTGAGCAGGATGTAGTACAGCCAGTGCCGCGGAAACGGGGTGTCGGGCTTGCTCATCGCGCAATCTCCCAGGTCGTGACCGGCTTGCCGTCGGCGCCTTTGCCATCCTTCAATACAACGCCCATCGCCGCGAGCGCGTCGCGCAGGCGATCGGACTCCTTGAAGTCCTTCCGCGCGCGGGCCGCGGTACGCTCGGCGATCAGTCCTTCGACCTCGGCGGCGTCCACGCCCTTGGCCTGCTGCTTTCGCGCTTCCCATTGCACGGCGGTCTCCGACAGGAAACCCGCAAAGCGAAGCGAGCCGGCAAAGGAAGCGCGATCCAACTCGCCGCCGGACGCCGCATGGCTCCGCAACGCGTGCAGCTCTGCGATCATCAGCGGCGTGTTGAGATCGTCAACGAGCGCCGCGATGATCTCAGGCTCCGGCTGCTCGCCCGGCGCATCGGCCGCAACGCGATACCAGTCGTCGAGCGTCTTGGCGCTCTCCTCCAGGCCCTTGACCGTCCAGTCCGCCGGCGAACGATAATGCATCTTGAGCATGTTGAGGCGCAGCACCTCGCCGGGCCAGTCCGCCAGCAGGTCGCGAATGGTGACGAAATTGCCGAGGCTCTTCGACATCTTCGCGCCCTCGACCTGGACGAACTCGTTGTGCAGCCAGTAGTTCGCCATCACTGAGGTGCCATGGGCGCAACGCGACTGCGCGATCTCGTTCTCATGATGCGGGAAGATCAGGTCGAGCCCGCCGCCATGGATGTCGAAGACCTCACCGAGATAGGCCGCGCTCATCGCCGAGCACTCGATGTGCCAGCCCGGGCGGCCGCGGCCCCACGGGCTGTCCCAGCCCGGCTCGTCCTCCGACGACTGCTTCCACAGCACGAAGTCGGCGGGATTCTTCTTATGTGCATCGACGGCCACGCGCGCGCCGGCAAGCTGCTCGTCGAGCTTGCGACCCGACAGCGCGCCATAGTCCGGCATTGATCGGGTGTCGAACAACACCTCGCCGCCCGCCTCATAGGCGTGGCCACGCGCGATCAGTTGCTTGATCAGGGTCACCATATCCGCCTTGCCATCGGGGCGCGGCAGCACGAACTCGGTGGCGCGTGGCTCGAAGGTCGGAGGCAGGCTGCCGAGCGCAGCCGCGTCGCTGCGGAACTGATTGGCCGTCACCTCGGTAACCTTCCGGATCGCCTCGTTCAGCGGCAGCCCGGGAAAGTCACGCGCGGCGCGGGCGTTGATCTTGTCGTCGACATCCGTGATGTTGCGGACATAGGTGACGTGCTTCTCGCCATAGAGATGCCGCAGCAGCCGGAACAGCACGTCGAAGACGATGACCGGGCGCGCATTGCCGATATGGGCGAAGTCGTAGACCGTCGGTCCGCAGACATACATGCGGACGTTGTTGGGATCGAGCGGCACGAAGCGGCGCTTCTCCCGCGATGCGGTGTCGTACAAACGCAAGTCCATGGTCCGTCCCCGAATGCCCTGTGCTCACCGCCTCGCCGGACCGACAGGTCCATGACGAGGCGCAACGGGTGTCCTACGCCGAACGACGCCCGCTAGCGCGGCCGTTACGGCACGAATCACGCTTCCGACCTGCCGGCCGGGCGTCCTGATCATCTCTGTTGAGAAAAGACGGCCTCAGCCAGCGAATCGCTAGCGCGTAATCTCGCGGCAAATGCAGCAGATGGCGAGGAAACCGTTCATGAAACTCACCATGATGCAGCAGGCTGTCTCCGTCAAGAGCCGCAAAACGGCCGCTTTCACTGCCCAAATGCTCGCGCCCCGCCTCATGGTTAATCATTTTTAACCTTTTGGGCCTAACCATGAGTTGTCTCCTACACCCACCGGTGCACCATGCGAATCTCCCCGGCGCTGCTCGCCTGCTGTGTTCTCCTCGCCGCCGCGACCACCGCCACGGCGGAGAGCCGCATCTTCATCATCGCCAACGAAGCCGACGGCTACGGCGTCGACCAGTGCCTCGCCAAGGGCGACCGCTGCGGCGCCTCGGCTGCGCGCTCGTACTGCCAATCACGGGATTTTGCACAGGCCTCCTCCTATCGCCGCGTCGACCCCGATGAAATCACCGGATCGGTGCCGAAAGCCGGGGCAAACTGCGCCCATGGCGGCTGCAGAGACTTTGTCGCGATCACCTGCCAGCGCTGAGACGGCCGGGAACGGCTGTTCCCGCCACCCCGGCGCCCCGGAAACGACGTGACGATGCCCGACAAAGCGGCTATGGGATGCCCGCCGCTGCCGCGATTTTTCCGAATTCTGTGCTAGTCCCGCGGCTGCACCCATGGACCGGAATACCGCATCTTGATCGCATCCCTGTCTCCGCGCCTGTTGGCCCTCTCTGCGCTGCTCGGACTGACCCTGACCGGCTCGCACGCCCTGGCGCAATCCAGCTCCGATTCCTATGCGCAGATGCCGCCGGGCCCGCCCGGGCCGCAGGCCGGCGTCAATCCGATCTGCCCACGTCTGGAAGCGCAGCTCGCCTCGATCGATCGCGGCGGTGGCGGCGATCCCGCGCGTGAGGACCAGATCCGGCGTTATCAGGACGCGGCCGCCAAGCAGCAAGGCGAGCTCGACCGCGTCAGCATGCAGGCCAAGCGCATGGGTTGCGACAGCCCCGGCTTCTTTTCGATCTTCAACGGCCGCGCGGCCGAATGCCAGCCGGTGAACAACCAGATCCAGCAGATGCGCTCCAACCTCGACCAGATCATGGGCAGCCTGGAGCGTCTGCGCAGCGGTGGGTTCGGCGGTGAGCGCGACAACCAGCGCCGCTCGGTGCTGGTTGCCCTCGGCCAGAACAATTGCGGCCCGCAGTACCAGCAATATGCCAATGCAAACGCCAATCGCAGCGGCGGCGGCAACTTCCTGACCAGCCTGTTCGGCGGCGGGGCCGACAGCAATCCCGCCGCATCGCTGCCGCCGCCGAGCGCCGATCTCGCGGCGCCGCAGGGCACCTTTCGGACCGTGTGCGTGCGCAGCTGCGACGGCGCCTATTTCCCGATCTCGTTTGCCACCGTTCCCGGCCGCTTCGCCGACGACGAGCGCGCCTGCAAGGCGCAATGCCCTGCCGCCGACGCGACGCTGTTCACCTATCGCAATCCCGGCGAAGACATGAACCAGGCGGTCTCGGTCAACGGTCAGCCCTATACCGCGCTGCCGAACGCCTTCAAGTTCCGCACCGAGTTCAACCCGAGCTGTTCCTGCAAGGCGCCGGGCCAGACCTGGGCGGAGGCACTGAAGTCGATCGACGACCGAGCCACCGCCGCCGAGCAGGGCGACATCATCGTCACCGAGGAGAGCGCCAAGCGCATGCAGCAGCGCCAGACCGGCAGGGCGCCGGCGAACGCCGCCAGGAAGGGTGCCGCGCCGGCCGAGGCCGCAGCGCCAGCGACCGCGGACATCACGACCAGCGCTGGCGGCGACAAGCAGATCCGCACGGTCGGACCGACTTTCATCCCGCAGCGCTGATCGAGTCAGTCGCCGGGCCATGGGCGTCATCCCTCGAACGCGTCTGATGACGCGCGGTCGGCAAGCGCCCGGTCGTCGCGCGCCTCCAGCGGACTCGTGATCAGAGCGGGCGAGATGACCTCGCCCGACGGTCCCAGCGCGTCAGCGAACCGCCAGCGGTTTCGCAATGCTGCGAGACGACGCAACTGTGCCGGGCCGATGCCTTCGAGCGGCGCAAACCCGCCAGCCACGTCGCCGATCTCGGCCGTGGCGCCGACGACAACGGCCAGCGCGCCGGACAGGCTCGCCAGTGCCATCAGCAGCGTCGCGCGGACGCGGGCCAGCAATTGATGACGGCCGCTTCCCGCAAGCGGCCCGGGCAGCGCGCGCTCGAAGCCTTCGACGGCGGCCGCGATCGGTACCCGCTCGGCGGCGAAGCCGAGTCGCGCCGCGACCGCCATGGCCTGATCCAGCGACGCCTGCGACGTGCCGGGTCCGGACAGCATCACGCCGCGGACTTTGCCGGACCCGAGCGCATCGACCGCCAGGGCTGCGGCCAGCGCCGACTCGATGGCTCCGGTCAGGCCGAGCACGATGCCGGTGAAGCCGTGCTTCTCGACGTGGTCGCGCAGGCCGAGCATGCGGGCCGCGTAGTCCGCCTCTTCGCCCTCGATCAGCGTGGTGACCGGTCCCCGGCACTGCCAGCCATCGTCTCCCCTGCTCCATGCCAAGGTCGCGACTTCAGCGACGAAGCCCGGGAGCTGTGCCGCCACCGAGAGATCGGCGTTCAGCGCGAAGGACGCGCCGTCGAACACCTCGCCGTCCTGACCGCCGACCTGGTTGAGCCAGACGAGCGGCAGATCGCTTTCGGTGACGCGGGCCACGGCGGCCGACAGGCGCCGGTCGCCGCCGCTGCGCACGTAGCATGAGCGGCTCGGCACGACGATGAGCTCGGCCCCGGTTTCCGCCAGCGTCTCGACGACGTTTTCGTAGTTCGAGGAGTCTTCGAGCGAGATGTCTTCGCCGATCGCGACCCCGATGCGGACGCCCCGCACGCTGAGCGGGCCGGCCGCCGGGCCGCGCGTGAACACGCGCTTCTGATCACCATCGGCCAGGTTGGCCTTGAAGCGCGTCGCGGCGATGCGGCCGGCGTCGAGCAGCACGCAGGCATTGTAGAGCTTGCCGTCCTCGGTCCAGGGCGTGCCGATCAGCACCGCCGGCCCGCCATCGGCGGTCTCGCGCGCGAGCGCCTCGATCGCGGCCCGGCACGCGGCCTGAAATGCCGGCTTCAGCACCGGGTCCCGGGATGGATGCCCCGCCAGGAACAGCTCCGGCAGCACCACGAGATCGGCGCCGTCGGCCGCCGCCCTCGCCCGCGCCTCGCGCGCCTTCGCGGCATTTCCCGCGATGTCGCCGGCCGTCGGGTTGAGCTGGGCCAGCGTGATCCTGAAGAAGTCAGCGGCCATCGCTCAACTCATTCACAGCAGCCCGAGCCGCTCGGCGATCGCGAACAGCCAGAAGCAGCCCGACATCAGCAGCGCGACGCCGACTGCGGCCGAGCCGAGATCCTTGACCCGGCCGATCTGCAGATCGTGCTCGGTGGTCAGGCGGTCGGCGAGCTTCTCGATCGCGGTGTTCAGCAGCTCGACGACCAGCACCAGCACCACCGCGCAGACCAGCTCGACGCTGCGCATCGGCGTCGCGCCGATCACATAGGCGAGCGGCAGCGCCAGCAGGAATGCGACGACCTCCTCGCGCACCGCCTGCTCGGAGCGCAGCGCGAAGGCCAGGCCGTTGCGCGAGTTGACCGTCGCGCGCCACAAACGCAGCATCAGAAGCCCGCGACCGCCGGCATCGGTGCGGACTTGCCGCCGCGCTGCTGCTTCAACAGCTCGGCGATCAGGAACGCCATGTCGATCGACTGCTCGGCGTTCAGCCGGGGATCGCACACCGTGTGATAGCGGTCGTTGAGATCCTCGTCGGTGATCGCGCGCGCACCGCCGATGCACTCGGTGACATCCTTGCCGGTCATCTCAAGATGGATGCCGCCGGCATGGGTGCCCTCCGCGGCATGCACCGCGAAGAACGCGCGCACCTCGGACACGATGCGGTCGAACGGCCGCGTCTTGTAGCCCGAGGTCGAGGTGATGGTGTTGCCGTGCATCGGATCGCACGACCACACCACCTTGCGCCCTTCCCGCTGGACCGCGCGGATCAGTCCCGGCAGATGATCGCCGACCTTGTCGGCGCCGAAGCGGTTGATCAGCGTCAGCCGTCCCGGCTCGTTGTCGGGGTTGAGGATGTCGATCAGCTTGAGCAGTTCGTCCGGCTTCAGCGATGGGCCGCATTTCAGGCCGATCGGGTTCTTGATGCCGCGGAAATATTCGACATGGCCGTGATCGAGCTGGCGGGTGCGGTCGCCGATCCAGATGAAATGGCCAGAGGTCGCGTACCAGTCGCCGGTGGTGGAATCGACACGGGTGAAGGCCTGCTCGTAGCCGAGCAGCAGCGCCTCGTGGCTGGTGTAGAAGTCGGTGGCGCGCAGCTCCGGATGGCTTTCGAGGTCGAGGCCGCAGGCGCGCATGAAGTTGAGCGCCTCCGAGATGCGGTCGGCGAGCTCCTTGTAGCGGCGCGACTGCGGTGAATCCTTGACGAAGCCGAGCATCCACTGATGCACGCTGCCGAGATTGGCGAAGCCGCCGGTGGCGAACGCTCGCAGCAGGTTCAAGGTCGCCGCCGACTGCCGGTAGGCATCGAGCTGGCGCTGCGGATTGGGGATGCGCGCCTCGGCGGTGAAGGCGGTGTCGTTGACGATGTCGCCGCGATAGCTCGGCAGCTCGACGCCATCGATCTTTTCGGTGGGCGAGGAGCGCGGCTTGGCGAACTGGCCGGCGATGCGGCCGACCTTCACCACCGGCACCGCGCCGGCATAGGTCATGACCACCGCCATCTGCAGCAGCACGCGGAAGAAGTCGCGGATGTTGTTGGCGCCGTGCTCGGCAAAGCTCTCGGCGCAGTCGCCGCCCTGAAGCAGGAACGCATCGCCGGCCGCCACCCGCGCCAGCGCCTTCTTCAGGTTGCGCGCCTCGCCGGCGAACACCAGCGGCGGAAAGGTCGCAAGCTGCGCCTCGACCTCGGCCAGCGCCTTCTGGTCGGGATAGTCGGGCACCTGCTGCACCGGCTTGGACCGCCAGCTCTCCGGGCTCCAGCGCTCCGTCATGGCTTTCTACTCCCTCTGGACGGCCGCACACTTGTTCCCCGCACGGCGGCGCGCGCCTTATACACAGCCTGTCCCCGTGCCGCCACTTGGAATTTAAAGCGCGGACACAAGGGCTTGCACCGCAACCGGAATTTGACTTTGCTGCGGAAGGGCAAGGGACGGGAGAACGAGGCGTGGGCGAGACGGAATCCGACGGCGTTTCGAGCGAGGATCTGACCGTTCCGGCCGTCGATGGCTTTGCGCTCGCCGGCAGCCTGTTCATGCCGCGCGGCAGGCCGGCGCATGCCGTGCTGATCAATTCCGGGGCGGCAATCCCACGCCGGATCTATCGTGGCTTCGCAGCCCATCTCGCCCAGCAGGGTTGCGCGGTCCTCACCTACGACTATCGCGGGATCGGCGGCAGCCGTCCCCGCTCCCTGAAGGGCTTTGCGGCCTCGATGGCCGACTGGGCCGCACTCGACATCACCGGCGCGGTCGGTTGGATGCGCGAGAGCTTCGGTGAGCTGCCGCTGCGCTATGTCGGTCACTCCTTCGGCGGCCAGACGCTCGGCCTGCTCGCCAACAACACCGAGGTGTCGCGCGCGCTCTTCATCGCCTCGCAGGCCGGCTATTGGAAGCTGATGGCCCCGGGTGAACGCTGGCGCGTGGCGGCGATGCTGAACGGCATCGGTGTTCCGCTGACGCATGCGCTCGGCTACACGCCGGGATGGAGCGGCGTCGGCGAGGACCTGCCGAAGGGGGTGTTCCTGCAATGGGTGCGCTGGATCATGAGCCCGCGCTATCTGTTCGATGACGCATCGCTGCCGGGCCTCGCGAACTACGCCAGCTTCAACGCCCCGCTGCGGGCGCTGTGCCTGGCCGACGATCCCTGGGCGACACGGCCCGCGGTCGAGAAGCTGTGCGCCGGTTATACGGGCACGACGCCAGAGCTGCTCAGCATCGCGCCACAGGACGTCGGCGCCTCCGCGATCGGCCATATGGGCTTCTTCCGCGCCGCGCATCGCGACACGCTGTGGCGCAGCGCGACGGAGTGGCTGCTCGAAAGCTGAGTCAGGGGTCGGCTCGCCGTTGCCCATGAGCAAACGTTCTCGCGGCGCCATGGTGCCCGAGCTGGACTGGTCTTGCTCACCCTCCAATAGTCGGAGGGCGCAGGGAATGCCGGACGATGGCCTCGCCCATGGCCCGCCTGCGGAAGAAAGTGCAGGCGGCAGGTACCACAGGTTCAGCCGGTCAACCGGCATTCCCTGCGCGACGGTCTTCACGCTTATACGCAGTCTGCCTGGTGCGCCGGGCTTGTTGGCCACCATTGCCACGCGAAGCGAGGCTCCGCGTAACGTGACACCAGCGTCGGGGTGTCAGCACGCTGCGACTTCACGTCCGCGCCGAGCCGTTCGTCCGCACGCCCGAAGACATGCTGCGGCTCCCTCGCGGCCATCGCTCCCCGCCCCGCGTGTCGTGACGATCGCGCGCAACGCCCCTTCCGAGTGAGGCGGGATGGCGACACTAAAGCATGATTTCTGATATTCGTAAAGAGAAATCTTTCGTCCATGACCGCGATCGGGAGTAGTCCGGACCCGCACCGCTTCGCGGCACGTCCCGGAATGCAGCAACGATAGCTTGGCTGCGCGCGAAGGGGACGACGCCTCTCCGTCATACGACCAGCAACAGACCCGACAGCAGCAGGATGCCCAGGATCATCTTCCTGAACAGCGCGTCGTTGATCCTGCGGAAGGCGAGGATGCCGAGCGCAGTGCCGGCGAACAGCGCCGGGATGCTCAAGGCGAGATCGATGATCACCTTGGACGACAGATCATGCCGGGCCAGCATCGCCGCCAGCGAGGCGAGCTGAATCGCGGCAATGAACGGCTGGACGACGCCGCGCTGCTCGGTCTTCGGCAGGCCGTGCATCTCGCACCAGATCGTCGGTAGCGCACCCGGCATCGCCGTGAGGCCGCCGATGAGACCGCCGCCGAAGCCGACGATGGCGGTGCGGCCTCGGTTCATCGGTTGAAGACTGCCCAGCGCCGGCTTGAACAGCATGTAGCCGGCGTAGATCGAGATCGTCGCGCCAAACACCTGCTGAAACACGCGCGCGTCCGCATTGTGCAGCAGCCAAAGCGCGAGGGGGACGCCCAGCAGGCCGCCCAGGATCAGGACGAAACTGTCCTTCCAGCGGATGCTGCTGCGAAGCGCCCAGAGGTTCGTCGCCTGCACGCCGACGCTGCACGCCATCATCAACGGCACGGCCTCCAAAGGCTGCAGACTGTGCAGCAGGATCGCGCCGGCCACGGCGGAAAAGGCGAACCCGGCCAGGCCGGAAACGAAGGCACCAAAGAAAACGGCGGCGCTGAGCAGCAGAAATGATCCTGATCCGGCCATGAAATAGCTCCGGCTGATGAAGTTGAAAATGAGCGGGGATCGTCAATCGTAGGGCTGGAGCGTTGCAGTCCCATCGGCCTGCGCTCCGCTTCGCGTGGCATCGCCCCGCAGCATCGTGGCTGCGACGACGTGCAGGAACAGGAAGACGGCGAGGACGCTAGCGGCCAACACCGCGCGGGGGATCATCGGCAGCTTGCGCCGCGGCCGAGCCTCGTTGGACTGCATGTCCGTCATCTCCATCACCTGATGCCGGGCTTGCTAGCAGTTCAGCGTCCCCTCAGCGTCCCCCGAGCAGAGTATGGCGTGCGGCGTGTTTCCGTGCAGGGCGAGGAGGAGTCGGCGTCGGTCAGTTCCTCGGCGCTCGTCATTCGCAACCGCTGCCATGGCCGCGGTCGATCGCAGAGCGCAGGCGGATCGGTCGTGCGCACACGACGCAACCCCCGCTCGCATCTGCCATCCCGACACGCCGCGCGCAGAACATGCATCGATCCGTCATCAGGCCGACACGCGGCAGGTGATATCGCGCGCCCCGCTATCCGGCATCATCGAGGGGAATCGACCAATGACACTTCGCCTATGGGCGGGCGCAATCGCGCTTGGATGCACCAGCCTGCTCGGCAGCGCGCTGCACGCCGCCGACGGAACGTTCAGCACGCTGACCTACAACGTGGCGGAAACGCCGACCGCCTACAATGGCGGCAGCGACGCGCATTCGCGCGTGATCAGCTGCTATCTGCGCCAGTTCGGCATCGTCAACGTGCAGGAAGATTTTCTCTGGCACGCCGCGCTCTACGACACCTGCGACAACCATCCCTATCGCACGCCGACCTCGGGCACGGCCGGCATCGGCGACGGCATGAATACGCTCAGCGCCTATTCGTTCGACGATCTCGATCGCGTGACCTGGACCAAGCGCGCCGATTCGGACGCGCTGACTCCGAAGGGCTTCTCGCTGATCCGCACACGGCTGGCCGAAGGCGTCTATCTCGACTTCTACAACCTGCACGCCCAGTCCGGCACGTCCTCCACCGATCTCGCCTACAGCGAGTCCGACGTGGCGCAGATTCTGAGCTACATCGAGGCGAACTCGGCCGGCAACGCCGTCATGGTGATGGGCGACACCAACACGCGCTATACCCGGGCCGGCCAGAACATGTGGGAATTCCTGCATCACGGTTTCAGCGACGCCTGGATCGAGACGGTGCGCGGCGGCAGCGTGCCGCCGATCGGCGATGCGCTGGTCTGCGGCGATACCCAGACGGCGCGGCCGGATTGCGAGATCGTCGACAAGGTGCTGTGGCGGAACAACGGCTTCCTGAACCTGCAGGCGTCCAACTATGCCGACCGCCAGGACGCGCTGGATTCAAACGGCGCGCAGCTCTCCGATCATCATCCGATCGAGGTCGACTGGAGCTTCGCCACGGCCGCGAGCCGCAGGCTCAGCGACCAGTTCGGCGGCCCGCACGGCACGAGCTACAACGACGTCTCCGCGCTGCCGGCCAATCCGGTGGTCAGCAAGCTGACCATCCGCACCGGAGCCCGGGTCGACCAGGTCGAGCTGACGCTGTCCAACGGCTATGTCTACAGCCATGGCGGCACCGGCGGCACGGCGCAGAGCCTGGCGCTCGGCAGCGGCGAATATCTCACCTCGGTCAATCTGTGCAGTGATCAGTATGAGGGCCACACGCGCATCTTCCGGGTCGCGTTCGGCACCAGCGCGGGCCGCACTTTGTCGGGCGGCACGACGACGTCGAGCTGCACCAGCTACACCGCACCGAGCGGCTGGCAGATCACCGGCTTCCACGGCCGGTCCGGCGACGAGATCGACAAGCTCGGCGTCGTCTACGCGCCGGTCCCCACCGCCACAGCGCCAGCGCGCCAGCCGGTCCGCATCGTCAATCGCACGTCGGCGCTGTGCATGGACGCCAGCGGCGGCGCGATGGCCGACGGCACCGCCGTGATCCAGTGGTACTGCACCGGCGCCGCCAACCAGACCTGGAGCTACGACGATGCCAGCGGCATGATCCGCAGCATGCAGGACCCGCACTACTGCCTCGACAACAACGGCAGCTATGGCGACGGCGCGCAACTCGTCATCTGGACCTGCACCGGCAACAACAACCAGCGTTTCCGCTACGACGCCGCGGCCGGCACGATCGCGGTGCGCAGCTATCCGGTCGAGGTCATGAGCCAGAACGGCACCTCCGTGGGCAACCAGCTGCTGACCACCTCGGCCTCGGCGGCGGGATCGCAGCAATGGACGTTGGCGCCTTGAGCCGACCATGAACGCAGATGATCCGGGCGGTCGCGCCGGCCGGATCATGCTGCGGTGGTCCCGGAAGTCCACCGAAGCCGTCCGCGCCCCACCCGTCGAACTTGCGGACCGATCGCTCCAACGAGAATTCATGCTTGACCTATTCATAACTTTGCGGTTATGGGTTTATCCATAACCAACGGGTTATGGATAAAATGGCGCGATCGCCCGACCTCCTGTTCAAATCACTTGCCGACCCGACCCGGCGGGCCATTTTCGAGGGCCTGTGCCGGCATGGCGAGCAGACCGTCGGCGCGCTGACGGCCAAGGCCGGCGTGTCGCAACCAGCCGTGTCGAAACATCTCGGCGTGCTCAAGCAAGCCGGCCTCGTGCGCGAGCGCCACGAAGGCCGCCAGACGCATTATCGCGCGCAGCCGAAGGCGCTCGCCCCCCTGCTCGACTGGACCAGCCGCATGGCCGTGTTCTGGGAGAGCCGGTTCGATGACCTGGAAAATCTTCTCAACAGGATGGATCAATGACGAAAGCCGCGCCGGAAACCCGCACCGTCGTCGTCGAACGCGAGTTCGCGCATCCACCGGAAAAGCTCTGGCGCGCGCTGACGCAGCCGCATCTGATCGCGGAGTGGCTGATGGCTAATGATTTCGTGCCGGCGGCCGGTCATCGCTTCAAGCTGAAGGCCGACTGGGGCGTGGTCGACTGCCAGGTCACGGCTGTCGAGCCGCACAGGACGCTGTCCTACAGCTGGGCGGCGCTCGGCCTCGACAGCGTCGTGACCTGGACGCTGACGCCGACAGCGGCGGGCACGCATCTGCGCATGGAGCAGACCGGCTTCGGACCGGATCAGACCCGCGCCTATCAGGGCGCAAGCTACGGCTGGCCGAAGTTCTTCGACGGCCTGGAGCAGACTCTGGCGCGGCTCGACTGAGCCGAACCGGACGAAAACTCATCATCAAGGAAAGAAACAGATGAATTGGAGCAACACGATCCGGCAGGTGCATCGCTGGGTGTCCATCGCCTTCACGCTCGGCGTCATCGTCAACATCGCGGCGATGACGCAGACGCAGCCGGCCTTCTGGATCGGCCTGCTCGCGCTTGTCCCGCTGATCGTGCTGCTCTGCACGGGGCTTTACATGTTCGCGCTGCCCTATCTCGCACGACCGCGCAACGCGCGGCAGGCCGGTTGACGAGACAGCAGCTTGGCCCGTCATTGCGAGCCGGGTGGTGTACAAGCGCGATCTGAGCGGCGATGCGCTGAGGGTGCGGGACTGCTCACTCCAGCCCGTTCGACGACACCCAGCCGACGACGCCGTTCCACACCGCCCGGCACGACGGAAACCGGCTGATGCCGTCGCCCGGCATCACGCAGCCGCCGACCATCGCGGTCTCGCCGGCCGGAATGCGGGTCAGGATGCTGGATTTCTGCCCGGGCTCGCTGCGCAGGTTGAGATAGCCCTGCGAGACGTTGCGCTTGACCACGCGCGGCATAAGGTGTGGGTTGGGCAGGATCGCCTGCGCACGCTCGGTCGGAGTCTCCGCCGGACGCGCCGCGGTCTGGGTCTTCTTCAGCTCCTCGATGCGGGCGCGCGCCATCGAGCCGTATGGCGTGCTGCCGAACTGGCGCACGAAATCCTCGAGCACGGCGATGCTGCTGGTGTTCTGCGTCACCGCCCAGGCGCGCTCGGCCGGATCGGATGACGACGGCGCCGGCTGCGCGGTCGAGGCCGGCGCGAACGCTTGGCCCGCGAAGTAGAAGTCGCCGTCGACCGGCGAGCTCGACACCCAGGGCTGCTGGCTTCCAGCGGTCGCCCGCTTCACCTCCAGGCCGACCTGGTTGAAGGTCTTGAAGATGTCGAGACCCGGCTGCTTGATCGTCTCGGCCAGGGCCTTCGTGAACGGGCTGTTGCCGTCGCGGCCGTCGAGCGCGACGTTGCCGGGCTGGGTCGCGAACGAGATCAGCGTGCCCTCCGGCGCGCGCATCTGCGCAAGCCCGCTGCCGGCGTCGCGCAGGCCGCGGCCGCCGAACGGATTGTTGCGGCAGGCATCGAGGATGACGAGGTTCAGCTTGGTGCCCGCGCTCTCCATCTGGCGCAGCACGACATTGACGTCGAGCATCTGGAAATCGACGTCGGCCTCGCGGGTCGGATTGGCGTCGACCGGGACCAGATAGTTGGCGCCGCGCACCTGCACGCCGTGACCGGCGTAGTACACCAGCGCGACGTCGGCGCCGCGCGCGTTGGCGCCGAACTCCTGCACGGCCCTGCGCATCGCGGTTTCGTCGAGATCGAGCTGGGCGCCGCCGCCGACCAGGGTGAAGCCGAGCCCGGCCAGCGTCTGCGCCATCAGCGCGGCATCATGTCTGGGATTGTCGAGCCGGCTGACGGCGCGATAGGCCGAATTGCCGATGACGAGCGCGATGCGGGTGTCGGCGAGCGCCGGGCTGCATAGGAACAGCACGCTGCATCCGGCCAGCACCAGCCTCATCCATTGCCGCATCCGTCCGCCCTCGCCAACCTCGATGGCACGAGCTTATACGTCCGTGGCGGGAGGAGAAAAGCACGGCTTCACGACGGCCGGTCTCGTGAGGCCATGCCGGCCGTTCGAGGCCGCAGCAACCAGCAGAATGCCTCGCGCAGGATCTCGGTGCCGTCAGCCGGGGTGGCAGGCGCCATGGGCGATCACGATCCGCTCGGGGTGCCACGCCAGCATGGTCTCGACCGCCGCCCGCAACTCGCGTCGGTGCCGCCAGGTAAATGTCAGCCGGAGATCGCGCGGCAGGCCGCCATGCGGCGGACCGACGCCCCCGATCCAGCTCAGGTAGCGCGCCAGGCCGGCGCCGATCTTGGCCGGCTCGAAATTCTCCATCAGATCGGTCAGGATCAGCTTGCGCGACGGCCGATGGAAGAACACGACCTCCGTCATATAGCTGCCGAGGACGGGCAAGGTCGCGATCTCATCATCCCAAGGATAGCCAGTGCTGCGATCCAGCGGCCTGCCCTCGAAGTCGATGCGGCCCTTCGCCTGCGCGCGAATGCCAGGTGCCAGATAGATCGCCGCGTCGGGAAAGGCCGCCTGCCAGTCGGGGATCCACCAATAGTGGATGCGATTCGGACCGATGATGTCGCGCACGCGGCCTTCCCGGTCGATCTCAGCCCGCAGCGCCGGCGTCAACGGCGTGGGCGAGTGGATGAACAGATCGCCGGAGGCGCAGCGCACCACGGTCATGCGGGTGGGAAACGGAAATTTCAGCCCGGGAATGCCGAAGCGGATCACGGGCCCGTCGACGATCCAGATGTTCTCGGCAACGGGCTTCAGGGTGTTGAGCGGCGGATAGGTCGCAAGGCAATCATCCTGGGACATGCTGGTCGCTCTCCAACCGCCCGTTCACTGAACGGCTCCAAGATGGCAAGCCCGATCGGCCATGGTGTGGACCGTCGTCAGACCGTGAGCACTGGCCACCGCAGTCGCTACGGAGGCCGGCTGCGCACGAGCGCCAAGAAGCAGACGGCGTCCTACTCCGCCGCCTGCCGCACGTGGCGCTCGGTCACCGTGCGCATCGTCACCAGCTCCTCGGCAGCCGAGGGATGCAGCGCGATGGTGGCGTCGAAATCGGCCTTGGTCGCCTTCATCTTGATGGCGATGGCGACGGCCTGGGTGATCTCCGCAGCCATGTCGCCGACGATGTGGCAGCCGAGCACGCGGTCGCTGGTGCCGTCGACGACGAGCTTCATCAGCACGCGGGTGTCTCGGCCGGACATCGTCGCCTTGATCGGGCGGAAATTCGTCTTGTAGATGTCGACGCGGTCGTACAGCTCGCGCGCCTGGGTTTCCGTCAGGCCGACGGTGCCGACCTCGGGCTGGCAGAACACGGCGGTCGGAATGTCCGCGTGATCGACGCGCACGGTCTTGCCGCCGAACACGGTGTCGGCAAAGGCGTGGCCCTCGCGGATCGCGACCGGCGTCAGGTTGAAGCGATGGGTGACGTCGCCGATCGCGTAGATGCTCGGCACCGAGCTCTGCGAGAACGCGTCGACCGCGATGCCGCCGTTGCGGGGATTGATGGCGACGCCGGCCTTCTCCAGGCCGAGATTGGCCACCGCGGGATGGCGGCCGATCGCGAACATCACCTTGTCGGAGGCGATGCTGGAGCCGTTCGACAGATGGGTGGTGTAGTCCTGGCCGTGCTTGTCGACGCTGGTGACGGTGCATCCGGTAAGGATGGTGATGCCTTCCTTCTCCATCTCCGAGCGGACATGCTTGCGGACGTCCTCGTCGAAGCCGCGCAGGATGTTGTCGCCGCGATAGACCACGGTCACGTCGGAGCCGAAATTGGCGAAGATGCAGGCGAACTCGAGCGCGATGTAGCCGCCGCCCTGGATCACGATCCGGCGCGGCAGCTCGTCGAGATGAAACGCCTCGTTGGACGAGATGACGTGCTCGATGCCGGGAATCGGCGTGCCGTGGTTGGGCGCGCCGCCGGTCGCGATGAGAATGTACTTGGCGCGGATGGTCTCGCCGGTCGTCAGCCGCACGGTGTGGGCGTCCTCGAGCACCGCGCGGGTCTTGACGATCCTGGCGCCGGACTTCTCGACGTTGCTGGTGTAGGCCGCCTCGAGCCGCGCGATCTCCTTGTCCTTGTTCCTGATCAGCGTCGGCCAGTCGAAGGTCGCGGTCGGGATCGTCCAGCCGAAGCCCGCGGCGTCGGCGATCTCCTGGCGGACATGCGAGCCGATCACGAACAGCTTCTTGGGCACGCAGCCGCGGATCACGCAGGTGCCGCCCATGCGGTATTCCTCGGCGACAACAACGCGAGCGCCATAGCCGCTCGCGATGCGGGCGGCGCGCACGCCGCCCGAGCCGCCACCGATCACGAACAGGTCGACGTCGAATTCAGCCATCTCTCCCCCGACCTGGCCTTTCGGCCGCAAGCCTCAGATCGGCTTGTTGCGCTTGCGCATCTCGGCGCGGAACTGTGCGGTGACGGTGTCGGAGAACTCCGCCGCCCACAGGTTCATCGCCTGCATGCTCATCTGGATCGCCTTCGGCTCCGCCGCAAGCAGCTTCTGGCCGATGGCTGACTTGTAGAAAGCGACGAGGTTGGCGATCTCCTGGTCGGAGAACTCGTTGCAGTAGATCTGCGCCATCTTCTCGCCGATCTCCTTCTCCTTGCCGGCATAGGTCTGCGCGACCACCACGGCGACCTCGTCGAGGTCCTTCTGGTAGTTGAGATTGGACTGCAGCAGCGCCTGCTTGGTCTGCTGCACGATGCCGGGGACGGCATTGGCGTACATCGCAGCCGCGTTCTTCATCCCCAGAATCTCGCGCGCGCCGGCCATGCAGGCGGGCGAAGCCGGCTTCAGCGCCGGCGCCTGGCCCTGCGCCGCAACCGGGCCTGCCGAGGCCAGGGCCAGCACGAGTCCGGCGGCCGGCAAGATTCTGAACACGCTCTTCATTCCAAGTCTCCTGTGAGTTGCCGCCCTGAGCGCAGCCTCGTGCCGCGCTCAGGGCCGCTGGATAACGCGAATTCCCTGTGCGCCTGCCAGGATCGCCGTGCTGCCGAGGCCGATGAACAGCCCATGCTCGACCACGCCCGGAATTGCGCTCAAAAGGTCCGCCAGACGCGGGGGATCCACGATCTCCCCAAGGCGGACGTCGATAATCCAGTGGCCGCCATCGGTGACGAAAACGTGGCCGTCTGCGGACTTGCGCAGGCTCATCGGCCCGGACACGCCGGCCGTGGCGAAGGCGTCACGCATCTCGCGCTGGGTCGCGGCGAGGCCGAACGGAACCACCTCGACCGGCAGCGGGTAGCGGCCGAGTTGCGCCACCCACTTGCTGTCGTCGGCGATCACGATCATGCGATCCGAGGCGCTGGCGACGATCTTCTCGCGCAGCAGCGCGCCGCCGCCGCCCTTGATCATATCGAGCGCCGGATCGATCTCGTCGGCGCCGTCGATGGTGATGTCCAGCCGGTCGATCTCGTCGAGCGTGGTCAGCGGCACGCCGCACGCCTGCGCCTGCGCGCGCGTCGCCTCCGAGGTCGGCACGCCCACGATCTTGAGGCCGGCGCGCACCTTTTCCCCGAGCAGATCGACGAAATGCTTCGCGGTCGAACCGGTGCCGAGACCGAGCTTCATGCCGCTCTCGACCTCCTCCAGCGCACGCGCCGCCGCCTGCCGCTTCAATGCATCCATGTCGACCAAGGAACCCGCCCTTCGCACCCAGGGCCCCCACAAGCCGGGGCCGAAAGCCGGCGCATATCTAGCGATGTTTTGACGCGGGGCCTAGCTCTCGCCGGCCACGAAATCGGACAAAAAGCCATTGCGAGGCCCTTGCACGGACGCGAGCCGGCCGCTAGCGGATACCGATGGCCATCTCCAGCACTATCGTCTTCGATCTCGACGGCACTCTGGTCGACACGGCGCCGGACCTCATCAACGCACTGAACCACATCTTGCAGCGCGAAGGGCTGCGGCCGGTGCCATTGGCCTCGGCCCGCAAGATGATCGGGCACGGCGCGCGCAAGCTGCTCGAGCGCGGGCTGGAGGCGGAAGGCCGCTTCGCCAGTCCCTCCGACATGGAGCGGCTCACGGTCGACTTCATCGATTTCTACGCCGAGAACATCGCCATCGAATCGCGCCCCTTCGAGGGGCTGGAGGCGGCGCTCGACGAGCTCGCCGGCCGCGGCTGCCAGTTCGCGGTGTGCACCAACAAGCTGGAATGGCTGTCCAGGCGGCTGCTCGACCAGCTCGGCCTGTCCTCCCGCTTCGCCGCGATCTGCGGCGCCGACACGTTCGGCGTTGCCAAGCCGGATCCGACGATCCTGCGCCAGACCATCGCGCAGGCCGGCGGCGAGGTCAGGGCTGCGATCATGGTCGGCGATGCCGGCACCGACGTCGGCGCCGCCCGCCGCGCCGGCGTGCCGGTGATCGGCTGCACCTTCGGCTATACCGACGTACCGATCGCGGAGCTCAATCCGGACCACCTGATTGACCACATGCGCGAGCTGCCGGCAGCCGTCACGGCCCTCAGCTCATCGCTCCGGATCACCTGAGCGGACTTGCGATTCGACTGCCGCATCGCGCCCTAACTCCCTGCCCGATCGACCTGAATCGGCACCTTCGGGTGCGTTAACGTTCTGTTGAGAATAGGGTTGACCGCAGTTGCGCCGCTGTTCTGACGCTCCTATGGTCGCCTTGGGATTGCGGCCGATGGCCGCAGGGTTGTGGGGCGGACATCATGATGCGGCGTGTCATCGCAATTGCGGTTGCGGGAGCCGGCTTGGCCGGTTGCTCGTCCTTCTCCATGGACAGCTTCAAGATGGCCGCGCCCGAGGTACCCGTGCAGCTCGACTCCGTGCCGCCGGGCGCCGACGCCAAGACCTCGCTCGGACCGGGCTGCAAGACGCCCTGCACCGTCTCGGTGCCGGCGCCCGATGCGGGCTTCAGCGTCACCTTCACGATGGACAAGTACCAGCCCGCGACCATCCCGGTGCAGGTGATCCGCAACTCTGGCGATTTCAACACCTCGCCGCCGGTGGTGATGGATCCGAGCCCGGTCGTCGCCGAGCTGCAGCCGATGCCGGGTGCGCCGCCCAAGGCCGTCAAGCACATGCGGCCGAAGAAGCCGAAGCCGCCGAAATCCGCCGCTGCGCCGGAAGCACCGGCGACCACCGGGTCCGCCTTCCCCGCCCCCGCGCCGGGACGGCAATAACGGGCCATCGTCCCGCGCGTCCCCTTGCCAAGGCGAAGCTGCATTGCAGCATCGACGTTTCAACGTCGATGATTGTGAGGCGCGGCGATCATGATTAGATTATCGTGAGACCGACATCCGGCCGCGCTTGCGCGGCCGCCGCGTGGCATCGCCGCCACCTGGGCCGCCACCAGCCAAGGCTTGCATCAAGGCTTTCCATCAAGGCTTTCCATGACCGCAGAGACGTTGAGTGACACCGCCCTGACGCGCCCGATGACCGACCCGTTCGGCCGCCGCATCAGCTATCTGCGCGTCTCGGTGACCGACCGCTGCGACCTGCGCTGCTTCTACTGCATGTCCGAGGACATGACCTTCCTGCCGAAGGCCGACCTGCTGACGCTCGAAGAGCTCGACCGGCTGTGCTCGGCGTTCATTCACAAGGGCGTCAAGAAGCTCAGGCTCACCGGCGGCGAGCCGCTGGTCCGGCGCAACGTGATGGGCCTGGTCCGCTCGCTGTCGCGGCACCTGAAGAGCGGCGCGCTCAGCGAGCTGACGATGACGACCAATGCGACGCAGCTCGCCAAATACGCCGCCGAGCTCGCCGATTGCGGCGTCCGCCGCATCAACGTCTCGCTCGACACGCTGGACCCGGACAAATTCCGCGCCATTACCCGCTGGGGCGACCTCGACCGCGTGCTGGCCGGCATCGAGGCGGCGCGCGCTGCGGGTCTCGCCGTGAAGATCAACGCGGTCGCGCTGAAGAACATGAACGAGGACGAGATCCCCGCGCTGATCGACTGGGCGCATGGCAAGGGCATGGCGCTGACCTTGATCGAGGTGATGCCGATGGGCGAGATCGGCGAAGGCCGCATCGACCAGTATCTGCCGCTGTCGCTGCTGCGCGGCCGTCTCGCCCAGACCTACACCATGACCGATCTCGACGAGACCACCGGCGGCCCCGCCCGCTACGTCCGCGTCGCGGAGACCGGCGGCACGATCGGCTTTATCACGCCGATGACGCATAATTTCTGCGAGAGCTGCAACCGCGTCCGCGTCACCTGCACCGGCACATTGCACACCTGCCTCGGCCACGAGGACGCCTCCGACCTGCGCAAGCCGCTGCGCGCCTCGGCCAGCGACGAGCAGCTCAGCGACGCGATCGACCGCGCCATCGGCCTGAAGCCGAAGGGCCACGACTTCATCATCGACCGCCGCCACAACCGCCCGAGCGTCAGCCGGCACATGAGCGTGACGGGCGGCTGACCGGAGTCCTCGACCACCGCGGCCTGCGACCGATCGCGGCCGGAGCCAGCCAGTGGGCCGGCCCCCCTGACGTGGAGAGGAACAAACGACCGGCTTGCGGCACGTCCCGACGCGGCGTAGCTTTCAACCTGAGATCGTGCGTTCCAGAGCACGTTGTCGGTGAGACCTAGCGGGAGGCGGCGATGGCAGACCCAGTCGCTTGGCACCTGTCCGGTGACTATTTCGAGAATTGCAGCTGCAGCCTGCTGTGTCCGTGCCTGATGTCGGCCGCGCCTCCCCTGACCGCGCAGCCGACCGAGGGGTTCTGCAACGTGCCGCTGCTGTTCCACATCGACACCGGCCGCTATGGCGATGTCGCGCTTGACGGCCTCAACGCGGCGGTGATGCTCCATGCGCCCGGCGTGATGGCGGAGGGAGACTGGTCGATCGCCGCATACGTCGATCAGCGCGCCGACGATCCGCAGACCGAGGCGATGGCCGCGATCTTCACCGGCGCCGCCGGCGGCCCGATGGCTGCGTTCACGCCGCTGATCAGCACCAATCTCGGCGTGCGCAAAGCCGCCATCACCTTCCGGATCGACGGCAAGACGCGATCCGCCGAGATCGCCGACATCCTGCACATGTCCGTCGAACCGCTGCCGACCATGCATCCGAGCGGCGAGATGTGGGTGAACATCGGCCATCCCGTCAGCCCGGACAGGATGGCGCTGGCCGTCGGCGCGGCGGGCAACACCTACAATGATCACGGCATGCGCTGGGACAATTCCGGCAAGAACGGCCTGTACGCGTCGATCAGCTGGTCCAACCAGGCCTAATTCGACGTGACGCAAGGCCGGCAACCCGCCTTGCAGATGACTGGCAGCGCCCTCGAAGCCGTGCTGCGGCGCGATCGCTGGATCGTCGGCGGCGCGATCGCAATCATGGTCGCCCTGTCATGGGCCTATGTTGTCTGGCTCGCCAACGACATGGACATGGGCGGCATGGACATGACCGGCTTCCGCATGATCCCGGCCGGCATCGGCATCATGTTGCCGGCCAGCGAGTCGTGGCGCGCAATCGAGTTTGCCTATGTGTTCCTGATGTGGGTGGTGATGATGGTCGGGATGATGGCGCCGTCGGCCGCGCCGATGATCCTGATGTACGCCCGTGTCGGTCGACAGGGCCGCGCGCAGGGCCAGCCGTTCGCTGCGACCGGCTGGTTTGCGGCCGGCTATCTGCTCGCCTGGAGCGGCTTTTCGCTGCTGGCGACCGTGCTGCAATGGGGTGTGGAGCGGACGGCCCTGCTGGATTCGCGGATGGCGATCGACAGCCACGTGCTCGGCGCCACCGTGCTGATCGCCGCGGGCGTCTATCAGTGGACACCGCTGAAGGGCGCCTGCCTCGTCCAATGCCAGTCGCCGCTCCTGTTCCTGATGCGCCACGGCGGCTTTCGCGGCGACCTGCGCGGGTGCCTGCTATTGGGCCTCCGGCACGGCGGCTATTGCGTCGGCTGCTGCTGGGCTCTGATGGCGCTGCTGTTCGTCGGTGGCGTCATGAACGTAACGTGGATCGCCCTCCTGACCCTGCTCGTGCTGTTTGAGAAAGTCGCTCCGTTCGGACGATGGGTCGCGCGCGCGGCCGGGATCGCCTTCAGTGCCGCGGGCGTCTGGATGCTGGTGTCGCCACCGCAATGATGCGCGACGGCGCCATGCAGGCCGTCGCAACAGTGGCGTCGCCCTTGGTGCTGGATGCAGGCAATGTGGTAAGCAGCGGCCCAGCGCGACGACTCTGCCGCCTGACATAGCGTAATCCAACTGACGCGAGACGCCCGTGATTCCCTGGAAGCTGATAGACACCGCGGACGTCCCCGGCGGCGGCGAGCCGCTGCGGCTGATGCAGCGCGGCAAGGAGTTCTCGATCAAGCTCGGCGCGAACGAGCTGATGAACAGCCGGCTGCACGGATCCGAAGAGGCGCTGGCGACCCTGAGCTGCGCCCGCATCAAGGCCGAGCCCGCTCCGCGGCTTTTGATCGGCGGCCTCGGCATGGGCTTCACCTTGCGGGCCGCGCTGAAGGTGCTGGGTCCGCAGGCCCGCGTCACCGTCGCCGAGCTGGTGCCCGCGGTGATCGCCTGGGCCCGCGGCCCGATGGCCGACTTGTCCGGCGCGAGCCTCGCCGATCCGCGCGTCGACATCCACGAGGGCGACGTCGTGAAGCTGATCACCGCGGGGCGCAGCGCCTATGATGCGATCCTGCTCGATGTCGACAACGGCCCCCAGGGCCTGACGCGGCAATCCAACGACGCGCTGTATGATTCCTCGGGCTTGCGCACCGCCTTCACCGCCCTGCGCCGCGGCGGCGTGCTGGCGGTGTGGTCGTCACACCCGGACGAGCGCTTTACGCCGCGGCTGCGCAAAGCAGGCTTTGCCGCCGAGGAGATCAACATCCGCGCCACCGGCCGCGGCGGCGGCGCCCGCCACGTGATCTGGATCGCGACGCGGCCGGCGTGACGGCGGCAGCGTTGTTGCGGGGAGCCACTCAGGCGGAGAGCTCGTTCCTTCGCATCTCCCGCCGTTCGCATCGGAGTGGTGAGGCGCCAGCCATCGTCCTATGATGCATCACGGCTGCGAAGCCGGCGGATGCCCGCATCAACGCGCGAACGCCGCGAGGATGCGCCGTTCTCTGGCGTGTCGACGGACGCTCTGCAACGAGAGCGCGTGCCTGAATGGGAGATTGCCATGGACGACCGCGCCACGCGCGCTGCCCTGCAGCACCATTGGGATGCATCGGACGCCAACGATTTCGACGCCGAGCACGCCATCTATCGCGACGATGCCGTGCTCGATTATCCGCAATCGGGCGAGCGTATCCGCAGCCGGCGCAACATTCAGGAAAGCCGCTTCGTCCAGCCCAACCACAAGCGCTTCACAGTGCAGCGGATCATCGGCGGCGGCGATCTCTGGGTCACTGAACTGGTCCTGACCTATGACGGCGTGCCCTCCTACGTGGTGAGCATCATGGAATTCCGCGACGGCAAAGTGGTGCATGAGACGCAATATTTCAGCGATCCCTTCGACCGAGCGCCCTCACGCGCGCATCTCGTCGAGCACATCAACCCCGCCTGAAGGGTGATGAACGGCGACGGCAACCGCATTTCGGTGACGTCGGCATTTCGGTAGCAGCGCAGTGCATTTTCGTCCTCGGGTCGCCGCGTCGCTGCAGCGGCGCCCTGCATCCTCCGGCCACGCCGCCGAAAGCCCCACACCATCTCAGGTTGCTTTCTCGATCGTCCGTATTACGCTCCCGGCTCTCGACCGGGGGAATGTCGAGCGGGGTCCTTTGCATGGCGAGTCCCAAGATCATCATCCTGTCCGACGGGACCGGCAACGCCGCGTCGAGCGTGTGGCGGACCAACGTCTGGCGCATGTTCCAGGCGCTCGACCTGCAGAGCAATGCCCAGGCGGCCAAGTACGACGACGGCGTCGGCACATCGTCGTTCATCCCTCTCGCCCTGCTCGGCGGCGCGTTCGGATTCGGTCTCAAGCGCAACATCCTCGACGCCTACAAGTTCGTCTGTCGCAACTACGACCACGAGCATGGCTCGAAGATCTATCTGTTCGGCTTCAGCCGCGGCGCCTTCACCGTGCGGGTGCTGGCCGCGCTGATGCTCGACCAGGGCCTGATCGTTGCCGGCACCGAGGCCGAGCTGCACGATGGCGCCGTGAAGGCCTATCGCGCCTATCGCGCCAAGGGCTACCATTCGATCTGGCGGATCGAGGTGCCGTTCCGCTGGCTTCGCGATCATGTGCTGGTGCCGGTGATCGACCGCATCATGGGCCGCAAATCTCTCGACCTCCTCGAGCGAAAACGCCTCCCGGCGATCGAGTTCATCGGGCTGTGGGACACCGTCGCCGCCTACGGACTGCCGATCGACGAGATGACGCGGGGCATCTCCAACTGGGTGTGGCCGCTCGAGCTTCCCAACCGCGTGCTCAACCCGCGGGTGACCTGCGCGCGCCACGCGCTCGCGCTCGACGACGAGAGGACGACCTTCCATCCGGTGCTCTGGACCGAGGCGGGCGAGACCAAGCCGAAGGATGCCAGGACGATCGATGACGAACGGCTGGTTCAGGTCTGGTTCGTCGGCATGCACGGCAATGTCGGCGGCGGCTATCCGGACGATTCCGTCTCCTACGTCCCGCTGACCTGGCTGGTCGGCGAGGCCATCAAGCGCGGCCTGATCTTCAAGACCGCGCCCGAGGCCGATCCGGATGCGATCAGGTCGATCGTCACGTCCCAGGACAAGGACGGACGCCTGTACAACTCGCGCTCCGGGCTCGGCTCCTACTATCGCTACGGCCCGCGCAAGGTGTCGGATCTCTGCAACGACCCGGCCGCGGGCGTGCAGGTGCCGATGCCGAAGATCCACGAAAGCGTCTTCGACCGCATCGACAGCGGCTGCAACGCCTACGCGCCCATCGGGCTGCCCGACAACTACCTGATCGTCCGCTACGACGGCACGCTGACGCCGCTCGGGCCGACCACGTTCGAGACGCCGGCCGGCGCGGCCGCCCGGTTCGCAGCCCAGGAGAAGCTGTGGAATCTGGTGTGGTTCAGGCGCCTCGCCTATTTCGCAACGCTGGCGGCCTCCCTCCACCTCGCGGCCTTCTGGCTGTTCCACGACCTCGATCGCACGCACGAATACGACTCTCCCATCAGGATGGTCTCCGAAGCGGTCCGGCTGGTCGAATCGTTCCTGCCGAATTCCCTGCACTGGTGGACGGACTGGTACGCCGCCAATCCCGAATGGTTCGCCCTCGGGATCATCATCCTGGTCGTGCTGACCGCGCTCGGGACAGGCCTCAGCGACCGCATCGGCGACCGGATGCGCGTGATCTGGCGCGAACGCGCATCGCCCCCGATGCCGTCCGGCCTGGTGCATCGGACCATCTACGCGCTCCGGACCAATCGCGCCTATCAGTTCGTCATCAGGAACGGCAAGCGGCATGTCGGCCCGTTCTTCCTCGCTGTCGGCACCGTCTGGCTTGCGGCCACGCTGATCAGTCACTTCCTGTTCAACGCCGCGGACTCGATGGGCGCCTTCTGCCATGGTACCCCTGCCCGCGAGCTCGTCGCGGTCGACAAGGGCATTCCGCAGGATGCCCGGGATTTCTCGACCGACGCGGTCTGCGCGCCCACCGGCTTGAGCGTCCGTCCCGGCTTCTCCTACGAGATCGTCGTCACCATGACCGATCCGTGGGAGGACGCCGGGCGGCCGGTCACGCCGGCCGGCTATCGCACCTCGACGGTCCAGGGTTACGCCCGCTTCAAGTTCTACGCAGGCATCCTGCTGCGCCGCGTTCTGTTCCGGCCCTGGTATCGGCTGATCGCCAGGGTCGGCGAGACCGGCGTCGACGAATATTTCCTCGACCCCGTTCCCGCCCCCAACACGACACCTCAAGCCTACAAGGCGAGGTTCAAGGCCGACCGCGGCGGCGAGCTGTTCCTCTATGTCAACGACGCGGTGATCGGGCTGCCCTGGATGTACGGTGCATTCTATCCGAACAACGCCGGCAAGGCGAAGGTGAGCGTCAGGCTGCTCTGAATCACGATCGCCATCGGCGCGGACCGGCTCGTCGAAATCGCGATGTCCATCACGCACTTCGCCGATGCAGGGATGCCGATGCAGGGATAACGTCATCATCGGCGGCTAGCGCGTCCCCGCCCGCATGCGCCCGCGTCGCTGCGCCCTGACGAAATCTCGCGTCCATCGTTGCCGACACTGCATCGCATCAACACAGGCTGCGTCTGGCGTGCCGGAACCCCGACCAGTCGACCGAGTTGCAAACGCGGAGAGCGTCGAACGATGAGGACAAGATCTCCTCATCGCCCCCTCGCTCCCCTTTTGGCTGTTCTTGGAAAAGAGAGGCGACGATGAAAGCACCCCTTCTTCTTGCCGGCGCAGTGATCATCGGATCGGTCGCTCCGGCGCTTGCTGACGAATACTACATCGTGCAGGGACCGAGCCATCGCTGCACCATCACCACCACACGCCCCGCCGACCGCGAGGTCGTCACGCAGATCGGACCGATGGCGTTCACCAGCCGCGTGGAAGCCGAGGACCGCATCCGCCAGACCAAGGTCTGCGAGGACGAGGGCACGGTCGGCAGCTCCACCAGCACCACCACGGTCATCAAAGAGAAGTAGTCGGCGGCGTCATTCCTGTTGGCGTTTGCCGACAAGGTCGCGCCCATGTCCGTGGGCGCGACCTTTCTGTTTTCCACAGATCACTTCTCCATCGGAGCGACACCGCCGCTATAGGCGGTCTCGACGGCCATAAAAACCGGGGGCATCAGCTCCTTCCCGACACCGAACCGCTTCCACCCTGGTTGCGTTCCGCCGCAGCGTTGAGTACCCCAGCGCGGGATCGGATCAGGACATCATGGCCTCGCAATCGCTCAAGCTCGCCATCGGCAGCCTCATGGTCGGAACGATCGTGCTCGGCCTGAAATATCTTGCCTATTGGATCACCGGCTCGGTCGCGCTCTACTCCGATGCCGTCGAGAGCATCGTCAACGTCGTCACCGCCGTGGTCGCGCTCGGCGCGGTGCGCATCGCCGCCAAGCCCGCGGATGCCAACCATCCGTTCGGCCACCACAAGGTCGAGTACTTCAGCGCGGTGATCGAGGGCGTCATGATCGTCGTGGCGGCGCTGCTCATCATCCATGAGGCCTACGGGAATTTCTTCAATGCGCGCGCGTTTTCGGCGCCTGCGGAAGGCCTCGCGGTGAACGCGCTGGCGAGCGCGATCAATGCGGTCTGGTGCTGGCTGTTGATCACGCGCGGCAAGCGGCTGCGATCGCCGGCGCTGGTGGCGGACGGCCGGCACCTGCTGACGGACGTCGTGTCCTCGGGCGGCGTCGTGGTCGGCCTCGGCCTCGCGGTGATGTTGCAGCTGCCGATCCTCGATCCGGCGCTGGCGGTGCTGGTCGCGGTGAACATCCTGTGGTCGGGATGGCAGGTGCTGAAGGAATCCACCAGCGGGCTGATGGATGAGGCGGTCTCCGACACCACGCTTGCGCGCATCCGCCAGATCATCAGCGCGCATGCCGACGGGGCGCTGGAGGCGCACGACGTCCGGACCCGCCATGCCGGCAAGCTGACCTTCATCGAGTTCCACCTCGTGGTGCCCGGAGAGATGTCAGTCAACCAGGCGCACGAGATCTGCGACCGGATCGAGGCGGCCTTGCGCGAGGACGACGAGCACAGCTGGATCACCATCCACGTCGAACCCGAAAACAAAGCCAAGCATTCCGGCGTGGTGGTGCTGTAAGACCGCCTCGCGCAGGACGCGCTCGGTCGGCCGCATTCGCGCGCCCTCCGCCCTCGGACGCCGCCCGTTCAGCTCCCGGCACCGGCCGCCGATCGCCCGGCTCCGGCAACCGGAGACGGCTGTGGCGCGGCGTCGCCACTCCCGCAACATGTTGCGGCAACGCCCCTTTTTGCCCATTTTTCCGATTGACGGCAACACGAGGCGCTGAAATGGTGCCCTCGTTTTTTGAGCCTGCCGGGCCGGATAGGCCGTTGCGCCATGTGCTGCGCAGCCAGAACGGGCCATGGGACGTCGCAAGACATTTGGGGGAGGATTGCGTTGCAAGCGTTGCTGAAATTGAGCCGTGGGATCGATGCGTTCACGACCTGGACCGGCAAGCGGCTGGCGTGGCTGATCCTGCTGGCCGTCATCATTTCCACGATCAACGCCATCGTCCGCAAGACGCTCGACACCTCGTCGAACTCCTGGCTCGAGCTACAGTGGGTGCTGTTCTCAGCGGTCTTCCTGCTGTGCTCGCCGTGGACGCTGCTCGACAACGAGCACATCCGCATCGACATCGTCAACGCCATGATGCCCAAATGGCTGCGTGACACCATCGACGTCGTCGGCCACGTGCTCTTCCTGATTCCGCTCTGCGTCGTGATGATCATCACCAGCGTGCCGTTCTTCCTGCGCTCGTTCGAAATCAACGAACAGTCGAGCAATGCCGGCGGCCTGCCGCAATGGCCGGCGAAATCGCTCATCATGATCGGCTTCGTGTTCCTGCTGGCGCAGGCCATCTCCGAGCTGATCAAGCGCATCGCCGTGATGCGCGGGCTCATCCCTGATCCCCACGCTGCGAAATCCCACGGGATCGAGGCCGAGGTCGAGCACCTCGTCGAAGCGATCGAAAAGAAGTAAGCGGCGGGCTGGGGGATACTTCAATGACAGCTTTTCTGATCGCCAACATGGCGCCGATCATGTTCGGCTCGCTGGTCGTGATGCTGCTGCTCGGCTATCCGGCAGCCTTCTCGCTCGGCGCCGTCGGCCTGTTCTACGCCCTCGTCGGTATCGAGCTCGGCGAATTCCGGCCGGACTTCCTGCAGGCGCTACCGGAACGCGTCTACGGCGTGATGAACAACGACACGCTGCTGGCGATTCCGTTCTTCACCTTCATGGGCCTGGTGCTGGAAAGATCCGGCATGGCCGAGGACCTGTTGGATACCATCGGCCAGCTGTTCGGCACCATCCGTGGCGGCCTTGCTTATGCGGTCGTGTTCGTCGGCGCGCTGCTCGCGGCCACCACCGGCGTGGTCGCCGCCTCGGTGATCTCGATGGGCTTGATCTCGCTGCCGATCATGCTGCGCTACGGCTACGACCGCCGGCTTGCCTCGGGCATCATCGCCGCCTCCGGCACGCTCGCGCAGATCATCCCGCCGTCGCTGGTCCTGATCGTGATGGCCGACCAGCTCGGCAAGTCCGTCGGCGACATGTACGAGGGCGCCTTCATCCCCGGCCTCGTGCTGTCGGCGATCTATGCCGGCTACGCCTTCCTGACCAGCATGATCTTTCCGAAATCGGCGCCCGGCCTGCCGGCCGATGCGATCGGCTTTCGCGAGGACTCGGGCGACCGCGGCCTGAAATCGCTGGGCGTGCTGTTTCTGGCGAGCTGCGTGTTCGGCTGGTTCATGATGCGCGGATCGGAATATCACGGCGCCGACTTCGTCGTGCTGAGCATGTTCTACGGCATCGTGTTTGCCTTCGCCGTCGCAGTCGTGAACTGGGTGCTGGAGCGCACCACCGGATACCGCTTCCTGTCCCGCATGGCGCAGCAGACCACCTTCGTGATGGTGCCGCCGCTGTTCCTGATCTTCCTGGTGCTCGGCACGATCTTCATCGGGCTCGCGACGCCGACCGAAGGCGGCGCGATGGGTGCAGCCGGCGCGATCATCCTCGGCGCGATCAAGCGGCGGCTCAGCTTCGACCTGGTCCGCCAGGCCGTCGAGTCCACCGCAAAACTGTCGGCCTTCGTGGTCTTCATCCTGGTCGGTGCGCGCGTGTTCTCACTGACCTTCTACGGCGTCAACGGCCATGTCTGGGTCGAGCACCTCTTGACTTCCCTACCCGGCGGCCAGATCGGCTTCCTGATCTTCGTCAACGCCTTCGTGTTCGTGCTGGCGTTCTTCCTCGACTTCTTCGAGCTGGCCTTCATCATCATCCCGCTGCTGGGGCCCGCAGCCGAAAAGCTCGGCATCGACCTGATCTGGTTCGGCGTCATCCTCGGCGTCAACATGCAGACCTCGTTCATGCATCCGCCGTTCGGTTTCGCGCTGTTCTATCTGCGCTCGGTGGCGCCGAAGGAGTCCTATCTCGACCGCGTCACCGGCAAGCGGATGGAGCCGGTGACGACCGGCCAGATCTACTGGGGCGCCGTGCCGTTCGTCGTGATTCAGTTGGTCATGGTGATGCTGGTGATCCTGTTCCCCTCGATGGTCATGCACTACAAGGGCGCGGCCTCTACCGTCGATCCGAACTCGATCAAGATCGAGATTCCGCAGATCGATGCGCCGCCGCTCGACTTCGGCCCGCCGCAGATCGATGTCGGACCGCCGAAGCAGTGATGCCTGGGGCGCTCGATCGCTCCCGACAACGAAAAACCCCGGCGCAATGCGCCGGGGTTTTGTTTTGTCGCTGCCTCCTGACGCGATACGGCGCCGGCCTCAGCTCTGCGAGTTGCGCGCCATGAAGGCGTCGTAGCCGATCTCGGCGACCTGGAACCAGGAGTAGCCATTGCCGGAGAAGGCCGACAACGACTCATAGGTCTTCTTGAAGTCGGGGTTGGTGGCCGCGACCTCGCTGTGCAGTTCGCGGGCGGCCTTCAGGCATGCCTGCATGATCTCCGGCGAGAACGCATGCAGCTTGGCACCGGCGGCGAGCAGCCGGCGCAGCGCCGCCGGATTGCTCTGGTCGTACTTCGCCATCATCCAGTTGTTGGCATAATGGCCGGCATGCTCGAGGATCTTCTGATAGTTCTTGGGCAGCGCATTCCAACGATCCTGGTTGACGAAGGAGAGCAGCATCGGCCCGCCTTCCCACCAGCCCGGATAGTAGTAATGCGGCGCGACCTTGACGAAGCCGAGCTTCTCGTCGTCGTACGGACCGACCCACTCGGCCGCATCGATCGTGCCCTTCTCCAGCGCAGGATAGATGTCGCCGCCGGCGATCTGCTGCGGCACCGCGCCAAGCTTCTGCAGCACGCGGCCGGCAAAGCCACCGATGCGGAATTTCAGTCCCTTGAGATCGTTGACGCCGGTGAGCTCCTTGCGGAACCAGCCGCCCATCTGACAACCGGTGTTGCCGGCAAGCAGCGAGACGACATTGTACTTCGTGTAGAACTCGTTGAGGATCTCACGTCCTCCGCCGAGCATGTACCAGGCCTGGTTGATGCGCATGTTCGGCCCGAACGGGACCGACGAGCCGAAGGTGAACGTCGGGTCCTTGCCGAAGTAGTAGTACGACGCGGTGTGGCCAATTTCGACGGTGCCGTTCTGCACGGCGTCGAGGACCTGCAGGCCGGGCACGATTTCGCCGGCCGCGAACGGCTGGATCTGGAATTTGTTGTCGGTGGCTTCGCCGACCACCTTGGCCATGATCTCGGCGCCGCCATACAAGGTGTCGAGCGATTTCGGCCAGCTCGTCGGCATGCGCCATTTCAGCTCCGGCATCGATTGTGCGATGGCCGGCGCTGCGATCGCGGCCGCGCCAGCGGCGCCAAGCCCGGTCACCTTGATGAAGTCTCTCCGCTTCATAGTTCTTCCCTCCCTGGGGGTTATTGTGTTCGTTTCCTGAGCAGCCTTCTTTGTGAGGCTTCAGTTCCAGTGTGGATCAAAGTGCGTCGGAGTGCCATTGCGAAACGTTGCCGCAACGCAAAAGCCCGGCCTCTTGCGAGGCCGGGCTCAAGTCGATCCGCCGATTGAAGCTACGATCAGCCGCGGGTACGCGAGCGGATCATGAAGCTGTCATAGGTGTACTCGGCGACCTGCCACCACAGATACTCATCCGAGCGGTAGGCCTGCATCGCGTCGATGACCTTCTTGAAGTCGGCGTTCTTGGCCGAGATCTCGCCCCACAGCTCGTTGGTCGCCTTGAGACAGGCTTCGAGCACCTCGTTGGTGAACGGACGCAGCTGCGTGCCCCCGGCAACCAGGCGCTTCAGCGCCGCCGGGTTCACCTGGTCGTAGCGCGCGGCCATCCAGGTATTGGCGTTGACCGTCGCGTTGGCGAGGATCGACTGATAGTGCTTCGGCAGCTCGTTATACTTGTCGAGGTTGGCGAAGGCGTGGACGGTCGGACCGCCTTCCCAGAAGCCCGGATAGTAGTAGTACTTGGCAACCTTCTGGAAGCCGAGCTTCTCGTCGTCATACGGACCGACCCACTCGGCCGCGTCGATGGTGCCCTTCTCCAGTGACGGGTAGATGTCGCCACCCGCGAGCTGCTGCGGCACGACGCCGAGCTTCTGCAGCACCTGGCCGGCGATGCCGCCGATGCGGAACTTCAGGCCCGAGAGGTCGGCGACGGTCTTGATCTCCTTGCGGAACCAGCCGCCCATCTGGGTGCCGGTATTGCCGCAGGGGAAGCCGATCACGTTGGCCGACTTCTTGAAGAACTCGTTGGCGAGCTCGTTGCCGCCGCCCTGATACAGCCAGGAGTTCTGCTGCCGGGCGTTGAGGCCGAACGGCACCGACGCGAAGATCGCGAAGGTCGGGTCCTTGCCGACGTAATAATACGACACCGTATGGCACATCTCGACGGTGTTCTTGGAGGTCGCGTCGAGCGCCTGCAGACCCGGAACCAGCTCACCGGCCTGGAAGACCTGGATCTGGAACTTGTTGTCGGTCATCTCGGCGACCTGCTTCGCCAGGTACTCGGCGCCGCCATAGATCGTGTCGAGCGACTTCGGGAAGCTCGAGGTCAACCGCCACTTGATTTCCGGCATCGACTGCGCGATCGCCGGCGAGGCCACCGCAGCCGTCGCCGCGGCACCGGCGGCCGAAACCTTCAGAAAATCACGACGCTTCATATTAAGGCATCTCCTTGTTGGGGGCGTTTCCCGTTGAAAAAGCATTTATCCGCCGATGCGATTGGCCGCACACGGTCGAAGGCGATCCGGGCCGGGCTTTAGCACGGAACCGGTTAAGCGAAAACGCGACGTTGGAATGACAAACGGTCCAATAGTCGCACGCGCTTCGCTGCAGTGCATCAAGCAGCGGCGATGGCGTCCTTGAGCTGATCCCGCACCGACGCGGCGATGGTCCTGTAGATCGCGGCATGCGGACCCTTCGGCTCGCTCTCGACCACCGGGTTGCCGGCGTCCGACGTCGAGCGGATGTCCATGTGCAGCGGGATTTCGCCGAGGAACGGCACGCCGAGCCGCTCGGCCTCGTGGCGCGCGCCGCCATGACCGAAGATGTCGGACCGGGTGCCGCATTGCGGGCACTGGAAGTAGCTCATGTTCTCGATGATGCCGAGCACGGGCACGTTGACCTTGCGGAACATCGCAAGCCCGCGGCGGGCGTCGATCAGCGACAGGTCCTGCGGCGTCGACACGATCACCGCGCCCTTCAGCGGCACGTTCTGCGCCAGCGTCAGCTGGGCATCGCCGGTGCCCGGCGGCATGTCGACGACGAGCACGTCGAGCGTGCCCCACGCGACGTCGCGCAGCATCTGGTTGATCGCCGACATCACCATCGGGCCGCGCCAGATCATCGGGCTGTCCTCGTCGACGAGAAAGCCGATGGACATGATCGACAGGCCGAAGCGCGAAAGCGGAATCATCTTCTTGTCGTCGGTGAGCTTGGGCTTTTCCTGCAGCCCGGTCAGCCGCGGCACCGACGGGCCGTAGATGTCGGCGTCGAGCAGCCCGACCTTGAGGCCGAGATCGCGCAAGCCCAGCGCGAGATTGATCGCGGTGGTCGACTTGCCGACACCGCCCTTGCCCGAGGCCACGGCGATGACGGCCGCGATACCCGGAATCGCGGCCTGCCGGGACATCGGCGAGTCCGCCGGATGCTGGTGCGGACGATGCGCCGAGACCGGCTGCACCCCGCCTTGCCGCGGCGGCGGGGCGGCAGCGCCCGCCTTGCGCTCGGCGGTCAGCGCGATCATCGCCATGGTCACGCCGGGAATGGCGCGCACGGCGGCTTCGGCTTGCGCCCGGGTGTCTTCCCAGGCGCGAGCCTCGCTGGCCTCGACATTGATCGAGAAGAACACCTTGCCGTCATTGGCCGTGATCGGCGACAGCACGCCGGCGTCCGGCAGCGCCACGCCACGTGGCGAGCGGACCCGCTTGAGTGCCTCGATAACCTGCTGCTGCGTCACGCTCACGGCGCGTCTCCTGAAATAGCTCAGAACGCGCCACATCGTCGCGCCCTATCCTGTTGGCCGGACATGATCTTCCGTCGTCTGCGACGGCACCGCTCCGGCCCTGCGTTGCGCCGCTTCATAAAGCCGACCGGCTCAAAACGCCACCATGGTTCCGATGTCGGAGGCGGTCTCCACCGGCGCATCCTCAGCCCGCTCTTTCGCTGCCTCGTAATTGAGCTCGATCATCACGCCGTTGGGGTCGCGCACGAAGATCTGCCACAGCTCCCCGCCCGGCACCTGCCGCGCTTCGAACGGCATGCCCTTCTCGGCGAGCCGGGCCTTCATGCCGGCGAAGCCGCGGCTGACGAAGGCGACATGGTGGACGACGCCGGAGTCCGGCTTCTGTGCCTCGGAGGTCGGCGAGATGTCGACCAGATGCACCACCGGGCGGCCCTCGCTGTACATCCAGGCGCCGGGAAAGGCGAAGTCCGGACGGGCGCCGTTCTCGAGCCCGAGCACGTCTTCATAGAAGCGCACGGTCTCGGCGAGGTTGCGGGTCCGGATGTTGAAATGATCGAGCACGCCGACGCTGACGCCCATGCGAGACACTCCCTGGCTGGTTCGTTGGTTGACTGGATTTCGTTGCCGGATGGCGGCTTTGCAAGCCGTCATGATGATGCCTCTTTAGCACGCGGCGGCGCTTTCGCATCCGTCACGAAGCCGTTGCCCCCGCCTCGCAAGCCGGTATGGTGCGGCGTCCAGCACCGCCGCGACCGCGCCGGGTGCTGATGTGTTCCTTTCAAGAACAGCCCGGCCCTCTCAAGGCCGCCGGCAGAACCCCAAGGTCAAGGTAGCTCATATGGCTAAAGTCGCTTTCATCGGTCTCGGCGTCATGGGTTTCCCCATGGCAGGACACCTCGTGAAGAAGGGCGGTCACGAGGTCACGGTCTACAACCGCACCGCGGCCAAGGCGAAGGAATGGGCCGACAGGTTCGGCGGCAAGGCAGCACCGACGCCGAAGCAGGCCGCCGAAGGCCAGGAGTTCGTGATGTGCTGCGTCGGCAATGATAACGACCTGCGCTCGGTCACGATCGGCCCGGACGGCGCCTTCGCCGGCATGGCCAAGGGCGCGACCTTCGTCGACCACACCACCGCCTCGGCTGAAGTGGCACGTGAGCTCGACGCCGCAGCCACCAAGGCCGGCTTCAAATTCATCGATGCGCCGGTGTCCGGCGGCCAGGCCGGCGCCGAGAACGGCGTGCTGACGGTGATGTGCGGCGGCACCGCCGACGCCTATGCCGGCGCCGAGCCGGTGATCGCGGCCTATGCCCGGATGTGCAAGCTGCTCGGGCCGGCGGGCTCCGGCCAGCTGACCAAGATGGTCAACCAGATCTGCATCGCCGGCCTCGTGCAGGGCCTGTCCGAGGGTATCCATTTCGCGAAGAAGTCCGGCCTCGACGTTCCCGCTGTCATCGAGACCATCTCCAAGGGCGCCGCGCAGTCGTGGCAGATGGAGAACCGCTACAAGACCATGAACGATGGCAAATATGACTTTGGTTTTGCGGTGGAATGGATGCGCAAGGACCTGTCGATCTGCCTCAGCGAAGCGCGCCGCAACGGCGCCCATCTGCCGGTGACCGCGCTGGTCGACCAGTTCTATTCCGAGGTCGAGAAGCTCGGCGGCAAGCGCTGGGACACGTCGAGCCTGCTGGCCCGTCTGGAGAAGTAGTCCCGGGGCTTGTCGACACCATCAAGCGGCCGCCCTCGGTTCGACGGGCGGCCGTTTTGCATTGGACTCGGTATGCGAGCCGGACCCGCCCTGTCGTCGACGCCAGATGCTCTGAATGGCATCGGAACGCTCCATTGCGCCCCCTGCGACTCGCTGATACCCGTTGCAATCGCTAATCGTTCGCATGTGTTGCCAGATCGAGACGCCCTTCAGCCGGAATCGCCCGTTTGAAATGTTATAACATTTCATTTCCGGAGGTTTAAGCTAACTCTCGTCCGGGCATCGTGAACGTTACGGGCGCAGGCGCCGGCTCAGTCCGGACCTGCGGTGGGGATCAGAATGAGCGTGCGGACGATCTGGGGGTCGATATCGTTGGCGGGACTTGTGGCCGGGTGGTCAGCCGGCCACATGGCTCACGCGCAGCAAACGGCAAGCCCCGCCGTAACACCGGCGGCCAACACGTTGCTTCCGGATGTAACGGTCGACGCGCCGCGGCAGCGGCCAGTGTCCGACCGGACGCAATCGCGCGGCCGAACGGCGGACCGGACCACCCGTCCCGTCCAGCAACGCGGGACCGCGCCAGCGCAGGCAGCGCCATCCGTTCCCTCACAGGCCACCAACGCGACCGCGACCCCGCTCAACGGCAACGCCATCCCGGCAGCCGGCAGCCGGCTCGGCCTGGCCGCGCGCGAGGTGCCGGCGACGGTCGAGGTGATCGGCGCCGAGACGCTGCGCGAGCAGGGCTACTACACGACCGTCGACGCGGTGAAAGGTGCCACCGGCGTCAGCGCCGGCGATGCGCCGAACGACGTCGGCTTTGCGATGCGCGGCTTCCAGGGCAACCAGGTCAACGTCCTCTATAACGGCATCAACATCGGGCCGACCGGATTCAGCGCGCTGACGATGGAGACCTTCAACCTCGACCGCGTCGAGTTTCTCAAGGGCCCCTCCTCGCTGATCTCAGGCCAGGGGGCGGTCGGCGGCACCATCAATTTCGTCACCAAGACCCCGCACAGCGGCCCGGTCGAGAGCGAGGCCTTCGTCGGCTTCGACCAGCGCGGCACATTCCGCAGCGGCTTCGGCTCCGGCGGCAGCACGACGGTCAAGGGCCTGGACTATCGTTTCGACATCAGCCGGACCAAGGAGGTCGGCTTCATCGACGACACCGAGTTCAAGAATGTCCATGTCTCCGGCCAGCTCGACTACCGGCTGTCCGAGAGCTTCAAGACCTTCTTTGCCGCCGAGTTCAAGGACTACAAGGCCAAGCCCTATGAGGGCACGCCGCTGGTGCCGGTGGCCTATAGCGGCGCGAACGCAACCAGCGGCATCGTCTCGGGCTCCAAGATCTCCGCCTACAACGGCAGCGATCTCGGCGCCGTCACGATCGACGGCCGCACGCTGTCGACCAACTACAACGTGGTCGACGGCCACAAGACCATCAAGGAATCCTGGGTCCGCAGCGGCTTCGAATGGGACCTGAACAACGCAGTCACGCTGCGGAGCCAGATCTACAACTACAATGCCAGCCGCGACTGGTACAATAACGAGGTCTCGGCCTTCAACGCGAACACCAATCTGGTCGATCGCGAGCGCTTCTTCGTCCATCACAACCACAACATGGTCGGCAACATCACCGACGTGATATGGAACGGCAGCATCTTCGGTCTCGCCAACCGGCTCGTCACCTCGGTCGAGAGCTCGCATACCGACTTCACGCGACCCGGCGCGGCCAATTTTCCCGGCGATTCAGTCCCGCTGATCGGCTTCGATCGCGGCACCTATGGTAAGCTGAGGACACAGCTTCAGACCGCCACGATCGACAGCGTCGCGCTCAATCTCGAAGACCGCTTGAGGCTGACCAACAGCTTCGCGCTGGTCGGAGGGCTGCGCTACAACCCGTTCACGCTCGACCGCAATTGGATCCGCAATGGCGCCGAGCGGCCCGGCTTCCCCTATTCCAAGAGCTGGCAACCGGTCACGGGACGCATCGGCTATACCTGGGAGGCGCTGCCGGGCACGATGTTCTACAGCCAATATGCGACGGCAACCGACATCTCGGCCGACAGCATCTTCATCCTCACTCCGACGCAAAACCTGACGCTGTCGGATTCGCGCAGCTACGAGACCGGCGTCAAGCAGCTCGCATGGAACGGCCGCGCGGAATGGACCTTCTCGGCCTTCGACATCGAGCGCAACAACGTCTACAGCGCCCAGGCCGGCCAGCAGCTCAACCTTGCCGGCAAGGTCAAATCGCAAGGCATCGAGCTGTCGGCTGCGGTGCGGCCGACGCCGGAGAGCAGGCTCTGGGGCAATTTCGCCTATGTCCGCGCCCGCTATGCCGATTATGATCTCGCCGGCGGCGGCTCGTTCTCGGGCAACACGCCGCCCAACATCCCCGCCGTCATCGTCAATGGCGGCGGCTCCTACCGCTTCCTCAATCCCGGCTGGTGGCCGGTCGAGCTCGGTTTCTCCGTCCGCCACGTGGGCGACCGCTGGAGCACCGATGCCAACACGGTGAAACTGCTCGCCTACACCACGGCCGACCTGTTCGCCTTCATCGACCTGCCGAAGGTGCCGCTGTTCGCCACCGCGACCAGCACGCGGCTCGCCTTCCGGGTCCGCAACGTCACCGACCGGCGCTACGCGGCCTGGAGCGATCCGTTCTATCCCGACCAGATCTTCCTCGGCGCGCCCCGCACCTACGAGGTCGAAGCCTCGTTCAAGTTCTGATGGCCGCATGATCCGGGCGCTGATCCTCACGCACCGCTGGCTGAGCATCCCGCTCGGTCCGCTGCTCGTGCTGTGGTTCGCGACTGGGATCGTGATGCACTACGTGCCATTCCCGGCGCAGACCGAGAGCGAGCGCTTCGCCGCGCTGCCCGTGCTCGACGTCGCCATGTCGCTGCACGGTCCCGCGGAGGCCCTCGCCAAGGCTGGAATCGACCATCCAGACCGCGTCCGCCTGGTGCAGCGCATGGATGGCCCGGTCTATGTCATCTCGACCGCCGGCCGCAGCACGGCCATTCATGCCGACACGCTGGCCACAGCCGAGGTGAGCGCCCCCGACATCGCCCTGTCGATCGCACGCGCAGCAGCGCAGCGGCGCGGGCTCGAAGCCGACGGCGCCGCCGTTGCAGCTCTGGACGACTACGACCAATGGACGGTGCCGAACCGGTTCGACGTGCATCGTCCGTTGCACCGGATCGCGCTCAACGATCCCGGTGGCACCGAGCTCTATGTCTCCTCGCGCACCGGCGAGGTCGTGCTCGACACGACTCGGTTCGAACGCGCCTGGAACTACGTCGGCAGCGTCGTTCATTGGATCTATCCGACCATCCTGCGCAAGGACTGGGCGGCCTGGAACGCTGTCGTGTGGTGGCTGTCGCTCGCGGCGGTCGTCGCCGCCGTGAGCGGCGCCCTGCTCGGCCCGATGCGGCTGAGATATCATGAGGCGCGGCTGTGCTCGCGCTACCGCGGCTGGCACCTGTGGCATCATTGGGGCGGCCTGATCTGCATGCAGTTCGTGCTGACGTGGATGGTCAGCGGCTGGCTGTCGATGGACCATGGCAGGCTGTTTGCGACCGGCCGTCTGACGCCGTTCGAGCAAGCCATTCTCGTCGGCGCGCCGGATTGGACCGACGCGACCGCGGGCGCGCTCGCGGCGGTGCATGGCGGGGTCCGCGAGATCGAGTGGTTCGCCTTCGGCGGCCGCCTCTATCAGCGCATCCGGCGCGCGCCGAGTCAGCAGCAGATTTCGCTGCTGGACGGCGCATCGGCACGCATCGTCGGCCGCTTCCTGCAGCCGGCCGACGTCAATGCCGCGGCGTCCCGCCTGCGCGGCGACTGCGCGCGCTCGTCCGAAGTCGAGCCGGGCGACGACTATCCGTTTGTTTCCGATGTGCCGGGCGCGCCGGTCCATCGCGTGATCTGCGGCGACACCTGGTATCAGGTCGACGCCGCCTCCGGCGCGGTGCTCGAGAAGCTCGACCCATCCCGGCGCGCCTATCGGTGGCTCTATCAGGCGCTGCACACGCTCGACTTTCCGGCCCTGCTTGCGCAGGCGGCGCTGCGTACGTTTCTCATCGTCGGCCTCTGCGCGATCGGCCTCGTCTTCAGCATCACGGGCGTGGTGATCGGCTGGCGCCGCCTGCGCATGCAGCTCCGCTGAGCCTCGCCACAATGGTTAATTTAACGCGCGGTTAACGCAAATTTTTCGTTGTCTATAATCCGTCTTAAGGATTTGGGCCCAGTTATAGACAATGCAGAAAGCAGCCCGTACCTCGCGGGCAGGATTTGTGTTGTTTGATGAGTAAACCCGCTGAAAAGCCTGAGGTCGTCGAGCTTCCGGCAGATCCGCCGGCGCTTGCACCAGCAAGCCAGCGCCGGGCCGCGCAGCAGCGGGTGCGCGAGGCGCGCGACCGGTTAACGTCGACATCGGGAACGCGTCCGGCCTTCGACCGCGAGCTGCTGCGCCAATACGCGCAGACCCGCATCTCCGCCTCCTACATCGTCGTGCTGCTGGTGGTGGCAACCGGCCTGATGCTCAGCGTGTGGCTGCATACGATCGCGGCCGGCGCCTGGACGCTCGGCGTGCTCTGCATTCATGCGGCGATCGTGCGCAACTGCTCGAACTTCCTCGCCGACCAGCCGTCGCTGGCGGCGACGCGGCGTTGGCGCACGCGCTTCGTGCTGCTCGACCTGCTCTACGGCGTGTGCTGGATGGCGATCCTGATCCATCCGGCGCTCGCGGCGGTGTCGGGCACGCTGATGATGTTCCTGATGCTGCTGGTGATCGCGGTCTCCAGCATGCTCGCCGCCAACCTGCCGATCGCAGCCGTCGCCGTCACCGCGCCGGTGACGGTCGCGATCACGCTGAGCCTCGCGCTGTCGGGCACGTTCGACAACTACCTGCTCGCCGGGTTCGCCGTCGCGGCCGAAGGCTATTTCGTGCTGCTCGCCCATCAGCTGCACGCGACGACGCTCGCCACGCTCGAAGCACGCGCCGAGAAGGACGCCCTGATCGGCGAGCTCGAGCAGGCGAAGGCGATCTCCGACGAGGCGCGCTACCGTGCGGAGGCCGCCAACGTCGCGAAGTCGCGATTCCTCGCGCAGATGAGCCACGAGCTGCGAACGCCGCTGAACGCCATCCTCGGCTTTTCCGAGGTGATGAAGAGCGAGATCTTCGGCGTGCATGCGGTGCCGGTCTACAAGGAATATTCGGCCGACATCCACAATTCGGGCGTCCACCTGCTCAACCTCATCAACGAGATCCTCGATCTCTCGCGCATCGAGGCCGGCCGCTACGAGCTGAACGAGGAAGCCGTGGCGCTGGTGCACGTGATCGCCGACTGCCACCATTTGCTGAAGCTGCGCGCCACGAGCCGCGGCATCACCATTCGCGAGGTGTTCGAGCAGAAGATGCCGCGGCTGTGGGCCGACGAGCGCGCGATCCGGCAGGTGGTGCTCAACCTGCTGTCCAACGCCATCAAGTTCACGCCGCAGGGCGGCGACATCTGGCTGAAGGCCGGCTGGACGGCCTCGGGCGGACAATATCTCAGCGTCAAGGACACCGGCTCGGGCATCCCCGAGAACGAGATTCCGATCGTGCTCGCCTCATTCGGCCAGGGCTCCAACTCGATCAAGTCGGCCGAACAGGGCGCAGGATTAGGTCTGCCCATCGCCAAGAACCTGATCGAGATGCATGGCGGCACGTTCACGCTGAAATCGAAGGTCCGCATCGGCACCGAGGTGATCGTCACCTTCCCGCCGGAGCGGGTGATGTCGGCGCTCGCTCCGCTGTCGGACGAGGCACCGCCATTGCAGCCGGAACACGCGATCGCCCCCGCTCAGGAGAAGCGTCGGGTCCGCAAGCCGATCATGAATGCCGGAACGGGACTGTGAGATGATTGCACTTGCACGACAGTGGCAGAACCTTTCAAACTCGCGCCATGAGCCAGGAGACGCCCTGCATCGCCGTCTGCATGATCGACCCGAAGACGAAGCTCTGCTTCGGCTGCGGACGCACGCTGCCGGAGATCGCCCGCTGGGGCCGCATGTCGACCGACGAGCGGCTGGCGCTGATGGACGGGCTGCCGTCCCGCATGCACGACGCCGGCCTGCCCGCGCTGGCGCGTCGGCGCGACTGAGCGCCTCGGTGCCGACGGGAGGCGCGGCATGAACAAGGTCGTGCTCGTTTTCGTCACCATGGTGCTCACCGCGGGCGCCGTGATCGTCTACAAGGACCCCGAGCAGGCAGCGCTCGCAAGCGACACCGTGTCGGAGGTTCTGCGCAGCCGCGCGCTCCGCGCCAAGGCGAGCCCTCCGACCAACGCGGTCGAGATCGAGCGCACCAGAGGCGGCGAGTTCGCATTGCGCGCCAAGATCAACGGCGTCACCGCGCCGATGGTGGTCGACACCGGCGCCACATCGGTGGTGCTGACCTACGAGACCGCCAAGGCCGCAGGCCTGCCGCTCGAACTGCTCGCCTACGACGTCGACGTCGAAACTGCCGGTGGCCATACCAAGGCGGCGCGGCTGACGTTGGACCGGCTCGCGATCGGCAAGCTGGTGGAGCGCTCGGTGCCGGCGCTGGTGGTGCCGCACGGCCAGATGAAGACCAACCTGCTCGGCATGAGCTTCCTCGACCGGCTGGAGCGCTGGGAAGTGCGCTCCGACCGGCTGATGCTGCACGGCTTTCCCGACCGCAGCTGAGGAGCTGGGCCTCGTCGCAGCCAGCAGAGAGATCGCGCGCCAGGCCGTCGCCGAACTGCCGCTGGCCTGAGCCGCTCAGGCCAGCGCAGCAACCGCTGGGCGCTCCTCGACCATCGCGACCGCCTCGCGCAGTACCTCGATGCCGGCGTCTGGCTTGACGCCACGCTCGGCGAGATGGCGGCGGAATGCGCGTGCGCCGGGCACCGCGTGATAGGCGCCGACGAGATGCCGCGTGATCGCGTGCAGCCGCGCGCCCTGCCCGAGCTGGCGCACGATGTAGGGCTCGAGCGCCGCCAACGCATCCTTCATGGTCCGATGCGGCGCGACCTCGCCGAACAGGACGGGATCGACATCGAGCAGCCGCCACGGCTCCTGATAGGCCGCTCGCCCAAGCATCACGCCATCGACATGCGCGAGATGACCTTGCGCAGCTTCGATGCTGCCGATGCCGCCATTGATGATGACGGGCACGTGCGGCAGCCTCGCCTTCAACCGGTACACCCTGTCGTAGTCGAGCGGCGGAACGTCACGGTTCTCCTTTGGCGACAAGCCGTTCAGCCACGCCTTGCGCGCGTGCACGATCAACGCGTCGGCGCCGCTATCGACGACCGCGTCCGCCAGCGCATCGAGCGCGACCTCCGGATCCTGATCGTCGATGCCGATGCGGCACTTCACGGTGACGGGAATGCGAACGGCGTGCTTCATCGCGGCGACGCAGGCGGCCACGAGCGCGGGCTCGGCCATCAAACAGGCGCCGAAGCGGCCGTCCTTCACCCGGTCCGACGGACAGCCGACATTGAGGTTGATCTCATCGTAGCCGAAATCCTCGCCGATCCTGGCCGACGTCGCGAGATCGCCGGGGTCGGAGCCGCCGAGCTGCAGCGCCACCGGATGCTCGCTGGCATCGAAGCCGAGCAGCCGCTGCCGGTCGCCATGAATGACGGCGCCGGTCGTGACCATCTCGGTATAGAGCAACGCCCGGCGCGACAGCAGCCGATGGAACACCCGGCAGTGCCGATCGGTCCAGTCCATCATGGGGGCGACGGAGAAACGCCAAGCGTTTGATTTTGCAATTTTATTTGAGATATCAGTCATTCAGAAGTCGCGCCGGAAGCATCCCATCAGCGTCCATTTACGCCGATTTCCGCTGATTTCGACCCATTTTTGGTCTCCCGGTAAAACAATGTTGTACCGGAGATCGATCAGGCAGCCGTCGATTGGTGCCGCTGCGGGAGATCCATTGCCGCCCAGCAGAGCGTGGATCTCGCCGGAACGAATCCGCAGGTTGGCGCCGCGCAGGACGTGGGTGCACCGAAGCTCTTTTCGATGTCCTGGGCCTCGAGCTCGCGACTGGCATCTCGGTCCTCACGTTTTCAGCCGACCCGGGGGGTCAGAGAAGGCCGATCGACAGCCACGGCACGAAGGCAACCAGCAGCAGGCCGAGCACGAGCGCGCCGAGATAGGGCCAGATGCGGGTCAGTCCGGCGTTGGGATGGATCTGTCCGATCGAGCACGCCGCGTAGTACCCAAGGCCGAAGGGCGGCGCGAACAGGCCGATGCCCATCGCGAGGATGATCACCATCGCGTAGTGCACCTCGTGCACGCCGAGCAGCTTGGCCGCCGGAAACAGCAGCGGGCCGAACAGCACCATGGCCGGCAGGCCTTCGAGGATGCTGCCGAGCAGGATGAACACGGCGATCGAGATCAGCAGGAAGCCGTATTTGCCACCGGGCACCGAAACCATCATCGCCGCGAGCGCATGCGAGAAGTTCGACTGCGTCAGCGCCCAGGCCATCGCGGTGGCCGCACCGATGATGAACAGGATCGCCCCCGACAAAGCGGCAGTATGCACCAGCGCCGGATAGAGCCTGCGCCAGTCGAAGCGGCGATAGACGAGCAGTCCGACCAGGATCGTGTAGGCGATGCCGACGGTCGAGACTTCGGTCGCGGTGGCGACGCCCTCGGTGACCGCGGTGCGGATCAGCACCGGCAGCAGCAGTGCCGGCAGCGCCGTGATGAGCGCCGAGCGAATGGTGGCCCAGGTCGGCCGCGGTCGGATCACGCCCTCCGGCTCGACCATGCGGCGCTTGGCGACCACCGCCAGCGCGGCGGCCAGCACCAGGCCGGGCAGGATGCCGCCGGTGAACAAGGCCGAAATCGAGACGCCGGCGACGGAGCCGATAATGATCAGCACGATCGAGGGCGGAATGGTCTCGGCCATCGCGCCCGAGGCTGCGAGCAGCGACAACAGCTCGCCGTCATGAATGCCGCGGCGCTTCATGTCCGGAAACAGCACCGGCGCGACCGCCGCCATGTCGGCCGTCTTGGCGCCGGAAATGCCCGAGACCAGCAGGATCGCGCCGAGCAGCACGTAGGACAGGCCGCCCCGGACATGGCCAACCAGCGACACCAGGAAGCCGACCATCGCTGCCGCCATGCCGGTCATGACGATGAGATGGCCGAGCAGAATGAACAAGGGAATCGCGAGCAAAACGAGGGATGAGACGCCCTCGTCAATGCGGCTGGTGACGACTTCGAGCGGCGCCGAGGTGACCGTGAGGAGATAAGCCACCGTGGCGAGCCCGAAGCAGAATGCGATCGGGACGCCGGCGAGCACGGCCGCGCCAAGCAGGATCGCGAAGAAGACGATCAGATTCCAGTTGCCGAGCGCCTTGAGCGCCGGCGCCGCGCCCCACAACACGAGCGCCGTGGCCGCCAGGATCACCAGCGTGATCGCGATGTCGCGCGAGCCGTGGCGCGCCATGCGCAGCAGGGCGGTGGCCAGCATGAGGCCGATGCCGACCGGCACCGCGCCGGCCCGCACGCTGTCGGGCAGGCCGAGCGCCGGCGTCTCCGCGAACGCCTGTCCGCTCGCATAGTCGATCGCAGGATGCAGCAGGATCGCCAGGAACAGCGCCGGCGCCATCAGCGCCGCGCTCTCCAGCACCGCGCGGGTGCGCGGTGCGACGCGGTCGATCAGCGCGGTCATCCGCATGTGCTCGCCGCGGCTGAGCGCGAGCACGGCGCCCAGCATCGCGAGCCAGAGAAAGGTGATCGACGCGAGCTCGTCAGCCCAGGTCAGCGGCCGGTTGAAGGCGAAGCGCGCCGTCACACCGGTGAAGAGGATTCCGACTTCCGCGACCAGCGCGACGATCGCGGGAATCTCGATCAGCTTCGTCAGCGCCCGCTCGAGGCTTTCGACGACGCCGTGCTTCGTGGAGGCTGCCAGAGACGCGTCGACCGAGTTCATCCGAGCTCTCCCACATTCGACTGCAGGATCTTCCAGGCCTCCTCGCCGAACTTGCCGCGCCAGTCCTTGTAGAAGCTGCTCTTGCCGAGCGCGCCACGGAATGCCTCCTTGTCGACATCCACGAAGGTGAAGCCCTTGGCGGCGAGATCGGCGCGCAGGCTCTGGCTGAGCGCGGCAATGTCGGATCGCTCGTCATCCGCCGACTTGTTGAATTCCTTCGTGACCAGCGTCTGCAGGTCGGACGGCAGTTTGCCGAAGGCAGCGCGGTTGCCAAGAATCCAGTAGGCATCCCAGACGTGGCTGGTCAGCGAGCAGTATTTCTGGACCTCGTAGAGCTTGGCGGTGGCGATGATCGGCAGCGGGTTCTCCTGGCCCTCGACCACCTTGGTCTGCAGCGACGTATAGACCTCATTGAAGTTGATCGGTGTCGGACCGGCACCGAGCGCCTGAAACAGGCTGGTCAGGATCGGCGCCGCCGGCACGCGGATCTTGAAGCTCTTGAGATCGTCCGGCGTCTTGATCTCGCGGGTCGAGGACGTGACCTGGCGAAATCCGTTGTCCCAGGGCTTGGAGAGCGCGATGACGCCGGTCTTCTCGATGTCCTTGCGGATGTGATCACCAAGGCTGCCGTCCATCGCCTTCCAGACCTGGTCGTAGGACGTGAAGGCGAAGCCGGTGTTGACGATGCCGGCGAGCGGCACGCGGGTGGCAAGCACGGAGCTCGCGATGTTGATCGCATCGACGGCGCCGACGCGGACCTGCGAGATCAGATCGGTGTCGGAGCCGAGCTGGTTGGCCGGGTAGAGATTGATATCGAGCCGGCCGCCGCTCGCCTCCTTGATGCGATCGGCCGCCTGCTGCGCCCGCTTGTTGACCGGATGCGACGGATCCTGTCCGGTCGCGAGCTTCATCGTGAACTCCGCTGCCTTGGCGAATCGCCCGGTGAACGGCAGCACCGCAGCCCCCACCATTGCTCCTGCCATGAATCGCCGACGCGTCATTGCCTTGCGCATTCCCGTCCCTCCAGTATGAAATTGTTGTTATGGTCCGGCGCGTCCGCGCGCCGGCGGGTCATGTCAGCGGCTGGTCCGCTATTTGAGCCAGCCCTTGACCTGCTTGACGACTTCCGACAACGAGATGCCGTAGCGATCGTGCAAGGTCGGCAGCGCGCCGGCGTCGAGGAATTCGTCGGGCAAGCCGATCTGCCGGAACGGTACGTGCACGCCTGCGCGCATCAGCACCCCGGCGACCGCCTCCCCCAGTCCGCCGATCACCGTATGGTTCTCGGCGACGACGACGAGACGGCCGGAGCGGCCGGATTCGCGCACGATGGTCTCGGCATCGAGCGGCTTGATCGTCGGCACGTGCAGCACGCCGACGTCGACGCGATCATCGGACAGCGCCTTGGCGGCCTCGAGCGCGCGCATCGTCATCAGCCCGGACGAGATCATCAGCACGTCCCGGCCGTCGCGCAGCAGCTTGGCCTTGCCGAGCTCGAATGTGTAGTCGTACTCGTCGAGCACCAGCGGCACCTGACCGCGCAGCAGCCGCATGTAGACCGGGCCTTGATGGGCGGCCATCGCCGGCACGACCTGCTCGATCTCATGCGCATCGCAGGGGTCGATCACCGTCAAGTTCGGCATCGCGCGCATCAGCGCGAGATCCTCGGCCGCCTGGTGGCTCGGGCCGTAGCCGGAGGTCAGGCCGGGCAGCGCGCAGGCGATCTTCACGTTGCGATCTTCCTCGGCGATGGTCTGGTGGATGAAGTCGTAGGCGCGGCGCGAGGCGAACACGGCATAGGTCGTGGTGAACGGCATGAAGCCTTCGGCCGCCATGCCGGATGCGGCGCCGAATAGCAGCTGCTCGGCCATGCCCATCTGGTAGGTGCGCTCGGGGAATTCCTTCGCGAAGATGTGCAGGTCGGTGTACTTGCCGAGATCGGCGGTCATGCCGACCACCTCCGGCCGGCTGCGCGCCAGCGCGACCAGCGCGTGGCCGAACGGCGCCGGCCTGGTGCGCTGGCCCTCGGAAGCGATCGAGGCGATCATCGCCGAGGTCGTCAGGCGCGGCTTGCTCAGATCCGGTGCGGGTCTCGTCGATTTCATCACGGCCTCCCGGCGTCGAGTGCGGCAATCGCGAGCTGCCACTCGTGCGGCTCGACGCGAATGAAGTGGTTCTTCTCGCGCTGTTCGAGGAAGGGCACGCCCTTGCCCATCAGCGTGTCCGCCACGATCATGCGCGGCTTCGGCGCCGCGTGGGTCTTGGCGGCATCGAAGGCGGCGACCACGGCGTCGAGGTCGTTGCCGTCGACGCGCTGCACGAACCAGCCGAACGCTTCCAGCCGATCCACCAAAGGCTCGAAGCCCATGACCTGGGTCGAAGGGCCATCGGCCTGCTGATTGTTGACGTCGACGATGCCGATGAGGTTGTCGAGCTTGTGGTGGCTGGCGGACGAGATCGCCTCCCACACCGAGCCCTCGTCGAGCTCGCCGTCGGAGAACAGCGTGTAGACGCGAGAGCTCGACGTCTTGCGCTTCAGTCCGAGGCCCATGCCGACGGCGATGCTGAGGCCGAGGCCGAGCGAGCCGCCCGACATCTCCATGCCCGGCGTGTAGGACGCCATGCCGGACATCGGCAACCGGCTGTCGTCGCTGCCATAGGTTTCCAGCTCGGCCTCGGGAACGATGCCGGCCTCGATCAGCGCGGCGTACAGGGCGATCGCATAGTGTCCGTTCGACAGCAGGAAACGGTCGCGCTCCTCCCAGTTGGGATCCTCGGGCCGGTAGCGCATGGCGTGGAAGTAGGCGACTGCCAGCACGTCGGAGATGTCGAGAGCCTGGGCGATGTAGCCCTGCCCTTGCACCTCGCCCATGCGAAGCGCGTTGCGCCGGATGTCGTAGGCGCGCTGCGCCAATGTCGGCGCGTTGGCGAGCCGGCTGGTTGCGGTGTCCATCTCTTGAGACCTTGGTTAGTGGATCAGCATGCCGCCATTGACGTCGATGACCGCGCCCGTGACATAGGCGGAGAGGTCCGACGCCAGAAAGGTGTAGATGCCGGCGACGTCGTCGGCGGTGCCGAGCCGGTTGAGCGGAATGCCCTCGAGGATCTTGGCCTTCATCTCGTCGGTCAGCTTGCCGGCCGTGATGTCGGTGCCGATCAAGCCCGGCGTGACGCAGTTGACGCGAATGCCGTCGATGCCGAATTCGCGCGCCATCGCCTTGGCGAGACCGAGAACGCCGGCCTTGGCCGCGGAATAATGCGGCCCGCCGAAGATGCCGCCGCCGCGCTGCGCCGAAACCGACGACATGCAGGCGATAGAGCCCTGCTTGCGCGCGCGCATGTGGGGGATCACCGCTTGCGACAGGAACAGCACGCCCTTGAGATTGACGTCCTGGATGCGATCCCAGTCGTTGGGCGTGATGTCGAGCAGCTTGACCGGCTGGGTGATGCCGGCGTTGTTGATGAGGATGTCGATGACGCCGAATGTGGCGATGACTTGCGCGACGGCGTCGTTGCAGGAGTTGTTGTCGGCGACGTTGCAGCCGATCCCGAGATGCTGGTGGCCGAGCGTGGCCGCCGCGTCGGCGGCCGCCGCCGCATCGAGGTCGAGGATGGCGACGCGCGCCCCTTCGGCGGCGAACCGTCGCGCAGTGGCCAGCCCAATACCGCGCCTGGAAGCTGCGCCCGAGATGATCGCCGTCTTGCCGCTGAGCAGCATCCTTGGTCCTCCCAAAGTGTCGTTGTGTTGGGCTTGACCATGGCGGGCCTGACCGGCGGGGACAAACGCGCAGTTGTCACGGATAGATGAATCTGGTTCACTCATCCGATGCTATCCAACGTCCCGATTTCGTCAATCAAAGCGTTTGAGGCCGCTGCACGGACTGGCTCGTTTCGCGATGCAGCGAATGAGCTTCACCTGACCCCGAGCGCAGTCAGCCACGCCATCCGCAAGCTGGAGACGACCCTGCGCACGGTGCTGTTCGAGCGCACCGCCCGCTCGGTGCGGCTGACACCTGCCGGCGAGAACCTGATGCGCCATGCCGGCGCCGCCTTCGACCAGTTGCGCCGCGGCCTGGAGGAGGTCGCCGCGCGCGGTCCCCAATTGGTCCGCGTCCATTCGGCGCCGAGCTTCGCTGCGCAGTGGCTGACGCCGCGATTGGCGCGATTTCTCGCCGCCCACCCCAAGCTCGAGGTGCGGCTTGCGGCGAACACCGACTATGCGCGATTCAAGAACGACGATTTCGACATCGATATCGTCTATGGCCAGCCGCATGCGGAAGGTGTCGAAATCGTTCCGCTGGCCGAGGAAACGGTGACGCCGCTCTGCTCGCCGGCACTGGCGGCCACGATCAAGCGGCCTGCCGACCTGCTGGAACGAACGCTGATCCGCTCCGATGTCAAGCAGATCCAGTGGCATCAATGGTTCGCCGCCAACGGTCTCGAGCCTCCCGCTCTTCATGGCATGCGCTTCGACCGCAGCTTCCTGGCGCTTGCGACCGCGACCGAAGGTCTCGGCGTTGCCCTTGAATCCACCCTGCTGGCCGAGCGTGAGCTGGCATCCGGCCGGCTGGTGGCGCCGCTAGCCGGCCGCGCGACCGACGTCCGCTACGTCGGCCATCGCCTGGTATTTCCCCGCAATGCTCACCAACGCACGGCTGTCCGCGCCTTTGCCGACTGGATCACATCCGAGCTCAGTCCGGAACGCGGAGGGCGACGATCGTTCGATTGATCTCGCGCCGTCCCTGCTTTCTTTCGACCGAGCTCGCTGATTGGGGCTCTCGGAACGCATTGCGTCCCGAGGCTGAAACGCTCACCTTGAGGCAGGCCAAGCAGCCCAGGTTGATCTTTCAGATCATTACTCGGCCGTCGTTTGATCAACTGTTCGGGCAGCGTGTCCTGCGCGGCCAATGGGGGGATACGTCTTTACCGCGGACATCGCGTCGGAGGCAGAGATCAAGGTCTCTTCGCCCGAGGTGGACCTTCCCTCCCCCGCCCCGACCACCGTGCTCGACGTCGCCGCCGCCTCCGCCGCTGAGGCGACGACCGGGCCGGCGAGATCGTCATGGTTGTCGGGGCGGTGCTCGAGACCTATTGCCGCTTCCCTCAGCGCAACCAATCATTTCGTCGAAAGCCTGGTCATCTGCGCCAGAACGCTGAGTCTCGATCCATGGGACGGCCTCGCGCTGTATCTGGTCGGCCTCGGGCAGCTCCATCTCGGCCGCTTCGAGGATGCGCTGGCGACCTTCCAGCAGGCCGACCGCTATGACACGCCGGCGGTCTCACGCTGGACATGGCTCCTGGGCGTCGGGTGGGCGCACATGATGATGGATCGCGCGGAGGAAGCCCTGCCGTGGCTGCGGCGCTCGATCGCCATCACGGCCGCGTCCGGGCGTCCTTATATGCTGCTGGCGGCCGCCTATCAGAGGGCCGGACAGATCGATGAAGCGAGAGCCGCGATCCAGAAGGGACTGAAGCTGCGGCCCGGCACGACCGCGCTCAACGTTGCGCCGCCGATGAAGAACACCAGTCCGGTGTATCGCGAGGCCGCGGCCAGGATCGTTCAGCTCATGGTCGACGCGGGCCTGCCGGCCCAATAGGGCGACCAGCCCGATCCACGATCCGCACGCGTGGCAGTCTCACCAAAAATCATTGCCCCTGGAATCGTTCAGACGACGCTAGTGCTCCCGCGGCCTCTGTCAAACCACCGTCACGAAACACGAACACAAGGAAACGATCTCGACCTTGGCGGCCCGTGCCGCCGAGCTTGATCCAGCGCTCGGACCAGTACTCCGCACGGCGCGCTGCATCCGAAGACCGATCACGGGAATTGCAGGTACCAAACCTTGACCGAGGCACGCCACGCAGACCCGCGCGACAATGATCTGGTCGCGGAGAAGCAAGGTGCCAGGTCATCCGGCGTCGATCTCGTCGCCCGCCAGAGCACGGCCCGGCTGGGGGCGCTGAAGCTGCTGATTGCGGCATCCGGCCTCGCCGGGCTCGGCTATGAGATCGTCTGGACGCGCCAGCTCGCCCTCGCCCTGGGCACGGAGATGATGGCCGTGCTCGGCGCCATCGCCGGATTTTTTGCTGGGCTCGCGGTGGGCGCCTTCGTCCTCGATGGCCGGATCCGCCGCGTCGCCAATCCGCACCGGCTCTATGCCGTCCTCGAAGCGGTCATCGGCCTGTGGGGGCTATGTGCGATCTGGTTGCTTCCGGCGAGCGCGCGCGCCCTGGCGCCGCTGCTCGGCACGGCTCCCTCCCCCCTCCTGTTGTGGAGCGCGAGCTTCCTGCTGCCGACGCTGGTGCTGTTGCCGGCCACGGTGGCAATGGGCGGCACGCTGACCGCGCTGGAACGCATGACGTCCGCAGCGCACGGCACGCGGTCCGTCAGCGCTGGCGTCTATGGCGCGAACACCGCCGGCGCCGTCGCCGGCACGCTGCTGTCCACCTTCGTGCTGATCCCCGCGCTTGGATTGTCGACGACGCTGCTTTGCCTGGCAGCCGTCAACGCGGCCTGCGCGCTCGCAGCGCTTCGCCTCGGCCGAGCCGTGCAGGCCGACGCTCGCGCGCGTGACGATAGCAGGCATGCTGTCACCGGCCTCCGCCTGACGGCAACTCTGTTCGTCACCGGCCTGCTCGGGATCGTGTTCGAAGTGCTGGTCGTGCGCCTGGCCGCGCAGATGATGCAGGATACGGTCTATAGCTTCGCCTGTCTGCTCGCGGCCTACCTGCTGGGCACCGCGATCGGCGGCATGATCTGGCAGCGTTTGGGGCCCACGGTTGCACGCGGCAGAACCGTTCTGATCAGCCTCACCGCACTCGTTGGCCTCGGCACGGCGATCATGACGCCCTTGCTTGGCGGCTTCGCCGATAGCGCGGCGAGCCTCGGCGTCGCCGGCGAGCTCGGCATCGCGCTGGCGCTGCTGCTACTGCCCGCGATGGCGATGGGTGCCTTGTTCGGCCAGCTCATGCAGGAGGTCCGTGACGGCCGGGGATCGGTCGGCTGGGCCGTCGGCATCAACAGCGTCGGCGCAGCCATTGCACCGCTGGCCGCAGCACAGCTGCTGATTCCCGCTTTCGGTATCTGGAGGGCATTGATCCTCGTTGCCGTCGGATATCTGCTGTTGCTGCAGCCGCAACGCGTCGTGCTGCGGTGGGCCGCGGCGCCCGCTCTGCTTGCGCTCGCGCTGTTGTGCCTTCCCGCCCCCCTGCTCATCAAGGTCCCGCCGGGCGGCAAGCTTCTCGCCGTGCGCGAGGGATCGATGGCGACGGCAAGCGTCGTCGACGACGCCTCGGGGGCACGCTATCTCGAAGTGAACGGCCACTTCCGCATGGGCGGTACCAGCTCTGTGCGGTCCGATTTCCGCCAGGCCATGCTGCCGCTGCTCTTGCATCCGGCGCCGCGCAGCGCGCTCTTCCTCGGTGTCGGCACCGGCGCGACCGTGCTCGGCGCAGCGCAGATGCCGGATCTCGACGTGCGCGCGGTCGAACTCTCCTCCGAGGTCGTCGCGCTGCTGTCCTGGTTCGACAACCCCGCGGCCGAGAAGGAAAGACCGCCGATCGCCGTTGCCGACGCCCGGCGCTTCATCGTCGCCGACGACGGACGCTACGACGTGATCGTGGCCGACCTGTTCCACCCGGCGCTGGATGGCAGCGGCGCGCTGTACACGGTCGAACATTTCGCGGCCGTCAAGCGGAGGCTGGCGGCCGAGGGCGTGTTCTGCCAGTGGCTGCCGCTCTATCAGCTCGATGCACCGTCGCTGCGGGCGATCATCAGAAGCTTTCTCGCGGTCTTCCCACACGGGTCAGCCTGGCTGAACCATTACAGCGTGCGCACGCCGATGCTGGCCCTGATCGGATCGGCGGCCCCGGACCCGATCGATCCCGAGCTCCTCGCCGCACGGTTTTCCGACCGGAAGCTTCACCCGATCATTCAACCGCTCGGCTTCGATCAGCCGATCGACCTTCTCGGCCAGTATGTCGCCGGCGCGAAAGCACTCGCGAGCTTCGCCGGTCCGGGACCGCACAACACCGACGATTTCCCGTTCGTCACGTTCGACGCGCGCAGCAACGTCCACGCTCTCTCCGCGGCCCCATGGCAGTTGCTGCTGACGGTCCTCAATCAGACAAAGACGGACGCGGGCGAACTGCTGGGCGACTCGAAGCGTGGAAGCTGGGAGCAGCGGCTCGGCGCTTATTGGCAGGCTCGCAACCGATTCATCCAGGCCGGCGCGGCGCTGACCGGCGAACCGCGCGGACCGGCGCTCATTGCAGCCGCCGCGCCCGGCCTCCTGGATTCCATTCGCGCCAGCGCCGAGTTCGAGCCGGCCTATGCGCCGCTGATGAGCATGGTGAAAGCGCTGCTCGGATCGGATCGCGCGGCTGCAGAACGCCTGCTTCGGGCGATCGATGCCGCCGCGCCGTCGCGACACGAGGCGCGCGACCTGCGGTCGCGCGAGTTCGAACAATAGCGCGTCAGGACGCGAAGCTGACGCGGTAGCCCCAGCAATCCAGATGATCAGGAATCGCGTTGAAGGCGATCGTGATGCGCTGGTCGCCCTGATTGCGCGGCACCTCATGGTAGAGATAGCTCGGGAACAGCACGAGATCGCCGGGCTCCGCCTCGGGCAGCACATATTTGCCGGCATTGAACGGGCCGACGGCGGCACTGCGGGTATGGTGGCGGAACGAGAAGTCGCTGCCGCCCGGCGGCCGCACGAACACGGTGCGGCTACCAGGATGCGACGGCGTCAGATAGAAGATGCCGGAGATGAAGCTGTTGGCGTGGGCGTGCAGGGTCTGGTTGCCGCCGGTCTCCAGCATGTTCGTCCACATCTCCTTGACCGTCCAGCGCAGCTTCTCGCCGAACAGCAGCTCGCCGAAATCGACCAGCTTGGGCACGGCGAGCTCGGCGATGGTCTGAAACAGGTTGTTGGCGCGGGGATCGGCGACCTCGGTGTGAAACAACTGTCCGGACCGCAGATTGTTCTCGATCTTCGAATTGCGTATCGCTGCTACCGCCGCGTCCTTGAGCTCGGCGCTCAAGAGCCCAGGCGAACGCAACAACGGTATTGGAAAAAGAGCTTCGATCTGGTCCATGTCTCAAGGCCTTGCATGCGCCGCAACAGGACCGACAAATTGCCGACTTGCATGACAGCCGGATGACGAGAGGCGAGACGCGGTGCGCGCCCGTCAGCGCGTCGGCATTTCGTCGGCACGAAGAATATTGAGCCGCTCGCCGGGCCTCAGGCTGTGGGGCCGGTCGCGTACTTCCAGCACGGCCCGCTCGGCCTTCTCGACGCAGTCATCGAACTCGCCATTGCCGGCCTCGACCAGCGCCTGCTGAATGTCCCGCTCGGCGAAATAGCGCGACACGTCGTCCGCCGGCAAGGTCGCCGCCTGTGCGCGTGCCTCGGCCACCGCGGCATCGCATGCCTCCTGCGTCGGTTCCTCGTCATGCGCCGATGCGACAACGGTCGTGAGAGCCAGGATGGCGAGAATCACAGCGGACAAGCGAGGCATCACGTCGAGGAACCCCAGGGCAAAGCAGGTTGCAAAGACGAAGCGCCGGTTCGCAAACCGGCGCTCCGAGTAAGCTGGATCCGGCGGGACGCTATCGTCCCGCCGGATCGATGCCGATCAATCAGTCGCGGTTGAAGGCCCAGCGACCCCAGTGGCCCCAATGGCCCCAATGATCCCAGTCGTGCCAGTGGTGATGATCGTGAGCCAGCTTGCGTGCCAGCTCCTTGTTCTTCTCGACCAGCAGTTCGGGCGCACCGTACGGACGGACGAAGATCGGGTTCGCATAGAACCAGACGTTCGACCAGGCCTGCACGTCGTTGGTCACCTTCTTCACGCCGCCGACCGTGCCGAGGTGCGACGGACATGCCGGATCCGTGCAGCTGACGGTGGCGTTGTTGGCATCGAGCAGCGGATTGCCGGCGCTGTCGGACACGTTCGGCGTGGCCGGCGGGATGTTGGTGCCGCGGGCGCGGATGTAGAAGGGAGTCTTGCCCGCGATGAAGGTGGTCCTGAAGCTGAGCCGGACCGAACCGTCGCGCAGCTTGCGGCTCTGCATCTTGGTCGCCTGGATCTGCTTCGCGATCTTGACCGAGGGGTTGTAGACGATGGCCGCACCGGCGACGCCGCTCGCATTGGCCACGGCATAGCCCGGGGCGCCCGGCGCGATCGGGCCGGTGATGTCACCGGTGATCAGATCGACGTGGTCGAGCGAGGGCTTGTTCAACGGCTGCTTGATGCCGACCGGCAGCAGCAGCGGATTGTTGAAGCTGTACGGGCTGTTGTTGGACGCCGGAACGGTCATCTCCATCTCGAGCGTGACCTTCTCGCCGGGACGCACGACCAGCGTCTCGCCCATCGTCTTCCAGTCGTAGTCCCATTCACCCTTCGCACGAAACTCCATGTCGGAGTCGATGATGTCGGCGTTGACCGAATAGGAGTTGCCCGAGCGCATGCCGTCGATGATGGACTGCTGGGAGAAGCGCCGCTCGTTCGGCACGTACAGCCTGGTGTACTCGCCGGGGATGAAGTCCGCCGTCGTACCCGGATCGCGCGCGCCATAGACGCCGCGGCTGTGCCAGTCCGAACTCTGGAACAGGAAGAAGTTGCGGCCTTCGCCGAGCAGACCGTCCCAGAGCCCGCCAACCTTGGCGGTGTAGACGCCCTGCATGCCGTAGGTGCCGCCGCCGACCGCGCCCGAGCCATAGGAGCCCGAGCCGCCGTTCACGCCGCCCTCGGCCATGTGACCCGGGGCTTCGATACCGAACGCGACCGTCGGGCCGGCATTGTTGAAGTCACGGAAGTGCTCGATGTTGTAGCCGGCCGAGCCGTTCGGGTTGAACGGTCCCTGCCGCTCGGTATGGGTCGGCACCGCGTAGGATTGCAGCGGATGGTTCGCCTGCAGCCAGGCGATGCCGGCAACGGCCTTCTGGTGACCGGCCGTGCCGGAATTGTTGACATTGTCCTTGCCGGCCCAGACCGGGTTGTTGCTGGCATCGACCGGACCGATCGCGTCAGTGTCCCCGCGGTCGAAACGATATTCGAACTCGGCCATCTTGTCGGCATTGCCGTAGCCACGCGGGTTCTGGCCGGCGATCACGGCGACGTCGCCATGCTCGTGACCGGGCAGGATCCACTCGAGGCCTTCGACCAGCACCTTGTTGTAGGTCGCGGTGCGATTGACGATGGTCGGATACTCGACTTCCTTGATCGACTGCCAGCGCCACATCTTGGCGTTGGTGTCGGTGCCGTTCGGCGTGCCCTTCAGGCTGGTGATCGTGATGCCGTCGATGGTCTTGCCGAGCGTCTGGCTCCAATACGTCGTGGTGTTGTCGCCCGGGATGTTGGCGCTCGCATCGCTGAAGCGGCAATCGCGGTTGCCCGAACCGCCGTGGTTTCCCAGGGTGAACCAGTCGAGATCGAAATTATTGCCGCCAGCAGCCGCGGTGCCCTTGCCGACCGAGCGATCGATCGCATAGCCGGCTGCGACCGAGCCGTCGGTGCAGGTGTTGTGGTTGTGCATGTCGCCCGCGACATACGGATTGTTCTTGCTCGTTTCCCCCCAACGTTCCCCGGCGTCGGCGCTTTGTGACAGAGCCAGCGAGACCGAGGCCGCTGTCAGCAGGATTTTCTTGGTAGATGGAACCATTATCGTCGCCCCTAAAGAATTCGATCGATCTCCAAACCGAGATGACAACGCGACCGATGCGCCGTCGTCATTCGCGGCGCGACCAAACCAAAACTCGGAGACAGTTTGTTGAAGGATTTATTTTTGCTGGTGCCATCTCCACGGCCATCGCGATCCGCAATCGTTGCGAAATTTTTGTGACACTGACGTTTGCCCGGTGACAACGGCAACTGTGCCGTTGCATATACGCGCCGCGCAACGAGCGCAGCCCGAGTTGTAAAGAACGTATGTCAGCCCCTGCCATGTCGAATGCGGCGCAGACCTTCGAGAGCGCCTCTGCACGCTCCAATCAGCAAGATGGCAACAGCTCTTCCCCAGCGCGAATATCATTCGTGACCGCCCTGCGTGGGCTCGGCAGGGAGCCGCTCCTGCATTTCCTTGTTCTGGGCGGACTGATCTTCGCGGCCGACGCCATCATCCATCCGCCAGCGAAGGACGAGAAGGTCATCACCGTGACCAAGGCGCTGCGCCAGTCCTTCATCGACACGTTCGACGAGGACAAGCAGCGCACCCCGAGCGAGGCCGAGCTGCAGAAGATGGTCGAGGCCTGGGTCGCCAGCGAAATCCTCTATCGGGAAGGCAAGACGCTCGGCGTCGACCGCGGCGACGAGATGATCCGCGACCGTGTCGCGTTCAAGCTGCAATATCTGATCTTCGATCAGGTGCGCGTGCCGCAGCCAAGCGACGAGCAGTTGCGCGCCTGGTTCGCCGACAATCATGCGCGGTTCGACGAGCCCGAGCGTGTCAGCTTCTTCATGACGCCACCCAGCGACGAACCGACGGCGCGGCGCTATCTGGACGACATTCGCGAGCAGCGCGAATCGGAGGAGCTGCGCGATCAGACTCGCGCGGTTCTCGACCGGCCGGTGCCGAGCCTGGCCGCCGGCTTCGGCGACGGCTTCAGCGAAGGCCTGCTCAAGGCGCCCCTCCAGGAATGGATCCTGCTGCAGTCGAAAGACGGGTGGCACGTGGTTCGTCTCGACGCCCGGACGCCGGGCGCGCCTGCGAAACTCGAGGACATCCGCGCCGAGGCAGCCAAGATCTGGCACACTGAAGAGACACGGAAACGGGCCTGGGAGGCGGTGAGCCGGCTCAAGGCCAACTACACGATCAGGTACGAGCCGTGACCGGCGCGCGCGCCCTGATCGCCATCGTGCTCGCGCTCGCAGCGCTGCTGCCTGGGCTGCCGGCGGCTGCGCATCAGGCGACGATCGCCGTGCTCGAATTTCGCGAGATGCGGCCCGGCGCGTATATCGGGCGATGGACGACCTTGCCGAAGGATGGCGTCAACCGCATCGAGCTCAAGATGCCGCCGCATTGCTACCTGCGCCTGCCGGAACTCAATTGCGGCGACAAGGGCCTCGTCGGACAGATGACGATCGGCAATCTCGGCGAGGACATGTCGGCTGCCATCATCCGCGTGACGTCGCTCGCTGGAGAGACGCGCAGCTACACGATCTCAGCGGCCAATCCGGTCGTGACGGTGCTGGGCACCGATGCGCCGACGCTCGAGACCTGGCTCGAGCTTGCCAAGACCTACGTCAACCTCGGCATCGACCACATCCTGCTCGGCGCCGATCACCTGCTGTTCGTGCTCGGGCTGATCTGGATCGTCCAGGGCGGCTGGCGCCTGCTCAAGACGATCACGGCCTTCACGATCGGCCACAGCGCCTCGCTGGCTGCAACGGCGTTCGGCTTGATCGGCGTTCCCGAAGGCCCGCTCAACGCCTGCATCGCGCTCAGCATCGTGTTCGTCGGCGTCGAGATCATCAAGCAGCAGCGCGGCGAGATCGGGCTGACCGCCCGCTACCCCTGGGCCGTCGCCTTCAGCTTCGGTCTCGTCCACGGCATCGGCTTCGCCAGCGCGCTCGCGGGCCTCGGCCTGGAGCGGCGAATCCTGCCCGCGGCGCTGCTCTTCTTCAATGTCGGCGTCGAAGTCGGGCAGATCCTGTTCGTGCTGCTGGTGCTGGCACTGATCTGGGCGCATCGCCGGCTCGGCGCGGCGCTGCCGCGCTGGGGCGCCGAGCTGCCGGCCTATGCGATCGGCTCGGTCTCGATGTTCTGGTTCCTGGGCCGCCTGGTGCGGGTTCTGGCGGCCGCATGATGATGAATGGGACGAACATGATCGCGCGCAAACTCCTGCACGCCGTGTCGGGTGCGGCTTTGCTCTCGCTGCTGACTGCGAATCCTGGCTTTGCCCATGAGCAGACCGGCGTCGGCGGCGGCCTCGCCAGTGGTCTGCTGCATCCCTTGACCGGGCTGGATCATCTGGTCGCAATGGTCGCAGTCGGCATCTGGGGCGCGCAGCTCGGCGGCGCGGCGATCTGGATCCTGCCGGTCGTCTTCCCGTTGGTGATGGCGTTCGGAGCCGTCCTGGGAATCCTCAAGATCGGTCTGCCCGTCCCGGAGCTCATCATCGCGCTGTCAGCGCTGGTCCTTGGCCTCGCTGTCGCCCTGCGCGCCCGTGTCCCGTTCGCGATTGCGGCTATCATTGTTGCGATCTTCGCCATCTTTCATGGCCACGCGCACGGCATCGAGCTCCCGACGGCGGCGAATCCCCTGGCCTATGGCTGCGGCTTCGTGGTCGCGACCGGTCTTCTCCACGCCTGCGGCATCACCATCGGCGCGCTCGCGCGCTGGCCCGGCGGCGAGCGTATCATCCAGGGCGTCGGCGCAGCCATCGCCGCGCTCGGCGGCTACTTCCTGATCGCGAGCCTCGGAGTCGCGGCATGAGGACGTACCACCGGACCGCCCTTCTCGCATCCGTGCTGCTGCTGGCGCAAGCGCAGCTCGCCGATGCGCATATCGTATCGGCCCGGCTCGGTGACTTCTACGCCGGCGCCCTGCATCCGCTGCTCACCCTGCAAGACGTCGTGGTCTGGGCCGCGCTGGGATTGCTGGCCGGCTCGCTCGGTGCGGCGAGCGGACGCTGGCTGGTCGTGGTGTTTCCGCTCGGCCTGTGCGCGGGGCTGGCGCTCGCCGCCGGGTCGGGGCTCGCCCCGGCTTCCCCGCTCGTCGACGCCGCGACCATTCTCATTCTCGGGCTGCTGCTGGCCGCGGCCTTGCGCATTCCCGTGACATTGCTGAGCGCGATCGCATTCATGCTCGGGCTGATGCGCGGCGCAGCGAATGCCGGCGAGCTCGTGCCGCAGACCGACCGTCTCCTGTACGCCGCCGGGCTCGCCAGTGCAGGCTATGTCGCCATCACCCTCGTGATGGCGCTCGCGCTCACCTTCCGGCGTCCTGAAACCGAGCCGGTATCGAGCTGGCGCGGAATCGCCGTGCGCGCGGTCGGTGGCTGGGTCGCCGCGATCGGCCTGATGATGGCGGGACTATCGCTCGCGTCCTGAGCAGGCCTATGCTCGGGCGATCCGACACCGCCAATCCCCACCTCGCGTGACCGACGCCATCAATATCGCAGCCATTGCCGTGCTGCTCCTGACCTGCGCCGGCCTGATCTGGACGGATCTGCGCAGCGGGCTGCTGCCCGACTGGATGAATGCGCTGGTCGCCGCCAGCGGCTTCGCAAGACTGGCGACGCTCGTCGACCTGCCCGAGGCGCTGTGGAATTGCGCCGCAGCCCTCGCGATCGGCTTGGCGCTGCTGCTGCTGCGGCTGCTCTACGCAATGGCCCGCGGCCGCCAGGGACTGGGCCTCGGCGACGTCAAGTTTCTGATGGCTGCAACGCTTTGGGCCGGCCTGCCAAATCTGCCGATCCTGCTGCTCATCGCCACGACGACGGCACTCGCTGCGGCGCTCGCTCTCTTCGTCATGGGACGACGGCTGACGGGCCAGACGGCGCTGCCGTTCGGCCCGTTCCTCGTCCTCGGCCTGCTGGCCGTACTCGCCCTGCAGGCCACCGGCCGCGAATTGCTCGTGACCTTCTGATTGCCGTAAGCCACTGACCTCAGCGCGCCCGCCGCGCCATCCGCTCGCGTCCGGCCTGCGGCGCCGGCGGGGTCATCGGTCCCGCCTGCACGTCGCCGCTGCCGGCTGTGCCGAGCTGCGGCATTTGCAGAGTGACGGTCTCCGGCGCCTTCAGCAGCGAGGCTTCACGCGGTCGCAGCGACTGCAGCACCCATCCCTCATGCGAAGCGCCGACCCGCAAGCGCAGCGATGCCTGCGACGCCGCGTCGACGAAGATGCCGAAGCTCTCCTCGTCGCCGATCACCGTGCCGACGAGCTGCAGGTTTGGCCGTTCCGGCTCCCTCGGCGGCGCAGGCGGCGGCGCCCGCATCACCGTGACGGGTGCGGCAACCGGCGGCGGCCGCCGCGACGCCGAGAAGATCGGACGATCACGTGTCGCCGAAAGGGTACTGATCGGAACATCCCACAGCGGGTTGGCACTCCTGCCCCCCGGAGCTTCTGCGCTGGGAGCTTCTGACATGGCGGCCGGCGGTTCGGAGGCGCCGGGCGCGGCCTGGACGGGCGTGGCCGGCTCGAGACCATCCGCCGTCTCGCTCCAGGCACGGCTGAGCGAAGCTGCAAGCACGCACACGGTGGCAAAGGTGACGAGGCCCGAGCCTACGAACGATCGCATCACGATTTTCCTTGCCATTGACCCGACACGGTGACCAGCACGGTCAATCGTCCCACGCCGCCGGCCGCGGCGGCCAGCGGCTGCTGCACATGCAGTTGATCGACGAAGAGAAACGGCAATCCGGCCTCGAGATCATAGAGCAGCTGCTGCAACGCCGGCTGTTCGAGCTCGCAGCTTGCCACCACGCTGATCAGGTTGGTGTTGGCGCGTGCCGCCGGCAGCTCGACCTGGGTCGACAGCACGCTGCCGCCGACCTTGCTGATCGCCTCCGTGAGGCGCTGGACCAGCGTCGCGCCCGCGATGGTGACCGTTCGTCCCTCCACGAACACCGATCCACCCGGAGCCGTCGCGCTGCCTGCGGCGGAATTGCCGGCTGGCCGTTTGCGTCCGGAAAACTGCGCCAGTTGCGCGTTGGTGTCATTGAGCTGGTCGCGCCTGGCGACGAGATCGACGACCCCAGCGGCACCAAGCCAGAGCAGTGCGACAATGGTCGCCGCATAGAGGATCGCAGAAACGGCCGGTGAGTTCACGAACATGCGGCGCAGCGATTTCGACCAGTTCATGCCCGGTCTCCGAAATAGGCGTTGATGCGCGCCTCGATGTGGAAGCGCTCGCCCGCTTCGCCGGCGGTGCGCGTCGTCGGCGCGTAGAAGGTGGCGCGGCTGAACTGCGGCGACTGCTCGATCAGCCGGATCAGCGCGGGTGCATCCTGGGTCAGGCCGGATATCTGCAGCCGATCGTTCTCGACATGCATCTCGACGACATACGTCCCGTCGGGGAGGATCTTCGACAACGTGTCGAGCACGATCACGCTGGCGGGGCTGGTCTGCTTGCGCTTGGCGAGCAGCCCGTCGGCGGCGGTGGCGCCCATCGCGGGCCGCAGCGCCGCACGCAGCCGCGTGACCTGCGCCTGTGCGTCCTCGATCTCGCCATCGAGATATCCACCGATCAGCGTCGTCGCGATCAGCAGCACCGCCGTGGTCGCAGCGACCGACAGCCAGCTGAGCTTGAGCACGCGCCCGAGATCACGGCCGCCGGCAAGCGACGAACGCAGCGACGTCTTGAAGATCTGGATCGGACCGCCATCGGTTGGGCCGACGTCGGCGGTGATGACGAGCTTGGCAATGCCGACCTGATCGGCAAAGGCGAGCAAGGGCTGGACCAGAGCGCGCGGCGTTGCCGCGAGCGTCAACGCGATCCGATCACTGGCTGCGCGCGGGGCGCTGTAGCCGTAGAGGACCTGTCCGAGATTCCACGGCGTCAACCTGCCGATCTGGGTCCGGATCATGCCGTCCAGAAAAGGCTCCGCCTGCTTGGGAAAGTCGAGAGGCCGGATCAGAACGTTCTCGGCGGCCAGATGGATGTCCAGGACAGCACCGCGCAAGGTTCGCAGCCACTCCGGCGAGAGCCCGACCTGCGCCGCTCCCAAAGCCGGATTCAGCCGTGCCGCCGCCAGCATCGGTCTCGCCTTCGGCGGCGTCTGTACCGTCATGACGATCGCTTCTGGCTGATCGTAGCGGATCACGACTCGCGGGCGTCTGAGCTGCCGATCGGCGACGGCCTCGATCGCTGTAGCGACGCTTTCCGTCCACACCGTCAGTCCGCGCTCGATCGCTTCGGTCAGCTTCATGGCATCCTCCGCGCCTGAAGCGCTCCCCTCGGCTGCGGTCCCTCGTCCTGGCGCGCCAGCAGCCGATAGGGCTCCTCGCCTTCGCCGGGAACGATCACCGCCGTCGCAGTGTGACGAAGCCCGCCCGCCGGACCGACGACGATGCGCAGCCGATAAGCCTTGCTTTTGCCCTTGGCGGCGTCCTTCGCAGCAGGCCCCAACATCTTGGCGAGCGTATCGGCATCCTGTGACAACGACGCCCGTGCGTTGAGGAAATCCTTCAGGATCAGCGGCGTCATTCCCGGCAATGCGGCAACGACCTCCGGCGCCGCGATCGTCGGATCGATTCCCGGAGAACCGTTGAAGACGGTGACCAGCGGAAGCACCCGATCAACCAGCGATGCGGGAAGGCCGAGGACGAGCGACAGCTCGCCGACATGCGCGAATGGCGCCAGGCGCGGCACCCGCTTGAGACCGGCCGCCGCATAGCGCGCCTCCTCCGCCTGCGCCTTGGCGGTGTCGGACGGCTTGGAGCGCCACGCAACGATCCGCTCGGCATGATCCTTGGCAGCATCGCGCTCGACGCCCAGCGTGACGAAGAGATTTTCGAGCATGTCCTTGGACGCGGTATTGAGATCAATCCGCGCCGCTTCGTTGACGAACGAGACCGCAATGTCGTTGCCTGCAAGCGCCAGGCGGAAACCGCCCTGCCTCGGCCGCTCCTCGTCCTTGGACAGCAGCAGACGATACGCCGACAGTTCGATGGCCGCCGAGACCAGCGCATCGGCCTCGACCGCCTCGTCCTCGAGCCGCAGCAACCGCGCCGAGCTGCCGAGTTGCTGCGAGACGACAACGACCAGGGCCGCCAACGCCGCAAGCATCCACAGCGCCGCGATCAGGATGAAGCCATCCTGCGCGCCGCGCCTCTGGGCAGAACCTCTGGTAAAGGAGCGAACCAGCATTAGTCGATCGGCTCGCTCTTGTTCAGCTGCGGCGGCTCGCCCGCACCCGCCGACGGATTCGCGGTGCCTGCCGCTCCGGGATCCGCAAAGCCGCCGCCCGGCGCATCGACGTGAATACGGACTGCGCTGACGAGAACGGCGGCACCGCCACGGCTGTCGTCATAAACCGTCATGCGCACGGCGGATGGTAGCTTGGTCGCATCGCGCCACTCCGACGTCCACGCCATCGTCCCGTCGGCATAGGCGAACGACATCCGGAACGGCGCCGACAGCAGCACCACGGGATCGCGGAACCGGAAATGCTCGGTCACGGGCTGGCCGACCGGCACGGGCTCGAACATGGCACGCGATCGCCGCAGAGCGCGTTCGCCCCTGCTCCCTTCCTCGCCGATGCGCACGATGTCGAGACCATGTCCGGCATTGGGGCCGAGTTCGGCGCGCACGAACATCGCCGAGACCTCGTCGCCCACGAACAACGGTCCCTTCTGCTCGCGATTGGCCGAGACGAACTGCACGGCAGCGAGATCATCGCCGACCCGCCGCAGCGCAGCGGCCACCATCTCGGCGCGCTGGACGCGATCCAATCCGCGCTTCCACGCCGGCAGCCATTGCGACGTCACCGCGGCAAGCGCCGACAACACGATGCCGGCGATCGCGAGCGCGCCGAGTGCCTCGATCAGTGCGAAGCCCTGCTCTCGGGATCGATCGGATCGGGCGGTCATCATCGCGCTCCTCGCGCCAGGCGAACCGTCTGCACATCGGCGACCGCGCCCGAGCCGGTCTTGACGCGCAAGGTCACCGCCTCCGGAATCCAGCCGGTCTGTCCGGCCGGCTCATTCCAATCGCCGCCGAGCGGCCTGACCTGCAGCACCACCGATCCGGAGCCGGAGCGTTGATCGATGCTGCCCGGCTGCAGCCGGCCGCGATCGGCCAGCAGTGTGGCCAGTGCCAGCCTCATGTCGGTGACCAGGGTGACATGCTGTTCGAGCTTGCGAACGCTGGCGGCATTGCGCGACACCACGGCGCCGATGGCAATGATCGACACACTGACGATGGCAAGCGCGACCAGCACCTCGATCAGCGTGAAACCGGCTTCACTCCGGCCGTCGATCTCAACCATTGGCGAGCGCGCGCGAGACAATGTCGATTCTCCCCGTCAGCCAATTCACCCTGATCTCCAGGCTCAGATCGGCGCGCGACAAGGTGATGGCTCCGCCACAGGACAGCCCGTCGGGAAAGAAAGTGATGGTCGCCAGCACCGGTCGATGCTGGCAACTGCGCGGCAGCGTCGCCAGGAAGGCGACGTCGTCGGGCAACCTCAGCGCAGCCGCGCCGCTGCCGGAGCGGATCAATCGGCGCGACGTGTCGATCTCCGTGTCGATGCGTGTGCCGCTCCGGATCGATGAGGCACGGTCCGACTTCAACAGTGTCGCCGCCTGCAACGCGTAGGCCTGCAGCCGCGGCCGCGACGTCTGCCGCGGCAAATAAGGCAGCGAGACCGACGCCAGCAGCGCGACGATCGCGAGCACGCAAACCATCTCGAGCAGCGTGAAGCCGCGCTGGCCGCCGTCACTCACTGCGCGCGCTCGTCTGCGTCGGCGTTCCCAGCACGATGTCCGCCGCCGTCCCGCTGCCGCCCTCCTGGCCGTCGGCGCCATAGGACAGGATGTCGTACGGGCCGTGATCGCCTGGCGCCCGATACACATAGGCCGTATTCCACGGATCTTTCGGCACTGCTCCGCCCTTGAGATAGGGACCGTTCCAGGCGCTCAATCCGGCCGGCCGTTGCGCCAGCGCACCGAGACCTTCCGAGGTCGAGGGATAGCGGCCGGCATCGAGATAAAACAGATCGAGCGCCGCCGAGAAGCTCTGCAACTGGATCCGCGCCGCCTTGGTCTTGGATTCGCTGAGATAATTCAGCACGCGCGGACCGATCAGCCCCATGATCAGTCCGATGATCGTGATCACGACCAGCATTTCCACCAGCGTGAAGCCGCGCTCGTGCTCGCGCCCCGCCCGCTTGGCGGACCCGATCTGCATGTCCGATCTCATGTCATTCTCCTTGATGTCGGTCAGCCGACCAGTTGCGTCACAGAAAGCAAAGCCGTCATGATCGAGACGATCAGTCCGCCGACGACCACGCTGATGAGCAGAATGGCGGCGGGGCCGACGATGCCGACGACGCGGTCGAGCCCGCGCTGCAGCTTGGCTTCGTAGAACTCGGCGATCCGTGTCGACAGCGTCGGCAACTGGCCGGTCTCCTCACCAAGCCGCAGCATGCGCAGCGCCATCGGCGGCAGCATGTTGTCGGCCGACAGCGCCTGGGAAAGCTTGCCACCGTGACGGACGCGATCCGCCGCCGCCGACCATGGTGCGCGCGAAGACGTCACGGACATCACGTCAACGAGGATGCGCAGTGCAGTGCTCAAATTGACGCCGCAGCCGAGCAGCAGGCCGAGATTGCGACAGAACAGGCTGGTCCGATAGAACAGCAGCAGGCTGCCGATGCCGGGCATGACGGCCACGACGCTGGCCAGGCCGGCGCGAACCGCGGGCTGACGCAACAGCCACCAGCCTGCCGCGAGCAGCGCCGCACAGCCGAGTGAGATCGCGGCTGCATTGGCGCGCAGCAGATCCGACAGCGTCATGAAGAAGCCGAGCGCCGTATCGGTACGGCCACCGAAGTCACGCAGCACGGCCGAGAAATTCGGCAGCACGGCCACGAGAAAGAACAGCATCACGCCGATCGCCGCGAGGAACACGAAGGCAGGATATTGCATCGCGTCGGTCAATTTGCGGCGCGTCGCCTCCGACCGCTCGCGTTCGCCGGCCAGCGCGGTCAGCACGTGATCGAGTGTTCCCGACGATTCGCCGACGCGCATCAGCGCGACATACATCGGCGAGAACAACTGCGGCTGGGCGGCCGCCGCATCGGCGAAGCTTTCACCGGCCATGATCGCCGCACGCAGCCGCGCCACCACGGGACGGAGGCGGCCGATATCGGAATCGCCGGACAACAGATCGAGCGCGTCGTCGAGCCGCGCGCCGGCCTTGAGAAGCAGGGCCAGGTCGCGCGTGAACGTGGTCACTTCAGTCGCGGACGGAGCGCCGAACGAGAGCCCGGACGCAGCGCCGGTCCGCTCCTTTTTCTCCTCCACGGTTTCGATCGGCAGAAGTTGCAGATACGAGATGCGCCGTTCGACCTCGCTGCGCGACGGCGCGACGAGAGATCCGACGACGATTTCACCGGACTGCGTCAGAGCGCGATAGCGGTAGCTCGGCACGATCCACCTCACCGCGCCACGAGGACACGAAGCAGCTCGGAGGCCGAGGTGACGCCGGCGCGGCACTTGGAGACGCCGTCGTCGAGCATCGTCGTCATGCCTTCCCGGATCGCCAGCCGATCGATCGCGAGGCCGTCGGCACTGTCCGCGATCAGCTCGCGCAGGCTGTTGGTCAGCTCGAGCAGCTCGAACACGCCGACCCGGCCGCGATAGCCGCTCTGGCCGCATCGCTCGCATCCCCTCGGGTGCCAGGTGATGTCGCCGGGGACGAGGCCGAGATGACCAAGACGAGGATCCTGGCGGCATGTCTCTTCATCGAGCGCCTCCGGCGCCTTGCAATGATCGCAGAGCTGACGCACCAGCCGCTGCGCGATCACCGCGCGCAAGGTGGAGCGCAACAAGAAGCCTTCGACACCAAGATCGAGCAGGCGCGGCACCGCCGCGGCCGCGGTTTCGGTGTGCAGCGTGGTCAACACGAGATGGCCGGTCAGCGCGGCATGGACCGCGACATGCGCCGTCTCGCTGTCTCTGATCTCGCCGACCATGATGACGTCGGGGTCCTGACGCACGAAGGAACGCAGCGCGCTCGCGAAAGTCAGCCCGATCGCCGGCTTGATCTGCGACTGGTTGATGCCGGGAATCTCGTACTCCACCGGATCCTCGACGGTGAGGATCTTGCGCTCCGGCGTGTTGAGCAGCGACAGGATCGTCGCCAGGGTCGTGGTCTTGCCGCTGCCGGTCGGCCCCGTGATCACGATCATGCCGTGGGGTAGCGTGATCAGGCGCCGGAGTGCGGCGTCGTCCTGGGTGGCGAGACCGAGACGGCTCGCGACGAGCTGCGAGCGATCCTTCGGCAGGATGCGCAGCACCGCCGATTCGCCGTGCTGGGTCGGCATGATCGCAACGCGAACGTCGATCTCGGCGCGGCCGGCGCGGATGCGCGCGGCGCCGTCCTGCGGCAGCCGCCGCTCGGCAATGTTGAGGCCGGCAACGATCTTGATGCGCGAGATCACCGCCTGCGGCAACACGCCCGCGGGCGCCGCGATCGGACGCAACAGGCCGTCGACGCGCAGCCTGACCACGAGCCCGGTCGAGAACGGCTCGATGTGGATGTCGCTGGCGCGCATCTCTACGGCCTTCTCGATCAGATCGTTCACCGCGCGGACGACCGGCGCGCCGCTGGCGAGATCGCGGAGACTCTCGATGTCGTCGTCGCGCAGCTCCTGCGCCGGCGAGATGTCGGGCTCGCCGGAATCCTCTAACCGCTGGTCCAGGACAACGGCGATATCCTCATGCGAGGCGACCTTGAAGAGAGTCTGCGGGCCGAGCACCAGCTCCGCGGCCCGGCGCACGGCCTGATCGGTCGGATCGGCCATCGCGAACACGGCGGCGCCGTCAGAATCCTTGTAGGGATAGCCGAGCACCTCGCGGAGGAAGCGGTCGGAGAACTCGCTCACCGCGGGCAGTGCCGCCAGCAGTTCGCGCAGTGCGACGCGCTCCAATCCGGTGAAGCCGGCGACCTCCTCCGCGAAAACGTCGGCGGTCAGGCCGAACCTGTCCCAGAGCGCGATCTGCGTTTCGGCCGCAGCTCCGCCTTCGCCCGCCGCCTGGGGATGGCGCTCGCGAAGATAGGCATGGAATTGGGTCGACAGTGTACCGCTCATGGCGTGATCCGGGTGGCGCCCGTGCCGGCCCATCGTCTCGGCACGCCGCTACTGGTGACCCACGTTATTGATCGCGAACATGACGGCCGTACGAATGCCGGAGGCGCCGACATTTCCGACACACACGCGGCGCAAAGGTCGGACGGCAGCCGCCAATTATACATAAGTGTCATATTGGACCGTTATGCAGGCTGCGCGGTCAAACCGAGGCGCTGCCCCGTTTCGGCCGGTCAACACGAGTAGATCGGTAAGTCCATGTTTGGTATCGGCAATCGAAGCCAGTCCGCTGCGGTTGTCAGACATGCCTCGTTGCTGGCGATTGCGGTGCTGCTCGCCTCCTGCAACATGGCAACGCTCAATTCCCAGGCCAGCGCGCCGGCCGATGTCGACGTCATCGACAAGGTGCGTTCGCTCGATATCCTGCCGCGCGACAACGCACCGGTCGCATCGATCCAGGGGCGCCCTGAGGTCGAGCGCGCGAACGCGCGGACCTATCAGGGGACCACGGTTCAGGAAGTCGCCGAGGTCAGGCCGCTTCCGGCGGCCGATGGCAAGGGCTATGACCTCAATTTCGAGAACACGCCGATCGCGGTGGTCGCGAAGGTCGTGATCGGCGACATCCTCGGCGCGGGCTACGCGATCGATCCCCGCGTGCAGGGCAGCGTCAGCCTGGTGTCGGCGCGGCCGGTGCCAAAATCGGACATCCTGTTCGTGTTGGAGAGCGCGCTGCGCCTGTCTGGCGTCGTACTGGTCCGCGAAGGCGGCGGCTACAAGCTGACCCCGCTCGGCGACGCCATCGGCGCCGGACGCGTCGACGGCGAGGCCGGCCGCGCCGAGCCCGGCTACGGCATCTCAGTCGTGCCGCTGCAATATGTCGGTGCGCAGACGATCCTCAAGCTGATGGACAGCTTCGCGACCCGCGCCGGCAGCGTGCGCGCCGACACCACCCGGAACCTGCTTCTGATCCAGGGCACCGGAGCCGAGCGACGCTCCGCGATCGAAACGGTGATGAGCTTCGACGTCGACTGGATGCGCGGTCAGTCCGTCGGCATCTTCCCGGTCAGCAATTCGGCGCCAGAGCCGTTGATAGCGGAGCTGGAGAAGATCATGGACTCCGGTGAGAACGGATTGAGCCAGAATCTCGTCAAGCTGCAGGTCGTCAATCGCCTGAACGCGATCATGGTCGTGACGCGCAAGCCGGCGCTGCTGCAGAGCGCGGCAACCTGGATCCGCCGGCTTGATCAGGCCGACTCCGGGCGCACCAGCGTCCACGTCTACCGGGTACGCTACGGCGACGCGCGCCAGCTCGCCAAGGTGCTCACCGACATGTTCGGCGGTGCCGGCTCGTCCTCCACCGACAGCGCCGACGGCCAGACCGCGCCAGGGTCCGACGGCACCACGACGTCCGTCGCGGACCGGCTGTCCTTCAACACCAATGCAGCCGGCTCACCAAGTTCGAGCGCCAATCCGACGAGCAGATCCCAAGGCAGTGGTCTCTCGGGCATGTCATCTTCGAGCACGACGTCCTCCAGCAGCACGACGTCCTCGACCGGGCTGGAGCCTCGCAGCAGTGGTGCTGGCGGAGGCCAAGCCATCATGCCGAATGTCCGGATCACCCCGGACACGGTGAACAACTCGCTGCTCATCTATGCCGACCGCGAGAACTACCGCATCATCTCCAGCACGCTGCAGCAGCTCGACCAGCCGGTGCTGCAGGTCGGCATCGACGCGACGATTGCCGAAGTGACGCTGACCAACGAGCTGTCCTACGGCGTGCAGGCCTATCTTTCGAGCAAGGTGCTCGGCCTCGGGACCGACAAGGGGTCGATCACCAATACGCAAGCCACGTCGGTGGCCACGGCCACGACATCCGCGGCGACGACGGCCTTGATCAACCGCGCTCTGCCTGGCTTCAACTTCCTGATCGGGCACGAAGCCTCGCCCAACATGATCCTCGACGCACTCCATACTGTCACCAGCGTCAAGGTGCTCTCCAATCCCTCGCTGGTCGTGATCAACAACCAGACCGCCACCCTGCAGGTCGGCGACGTCGTGCCGGTCTCGACCGGCAGCGCGACCGTGCTGTCGTCGAGCAATACTGTCGTCAACACCATCGACTATCGCAACACCGGCATCATCCTGCGCGTCGTGCCGCGCATCGCCGCCAACGGCAATGTGCGGCTCGAGGTCGAGCAGGAGATCAGCAACGTCGCGACCCAGACCGCCACGAGTCTCACGCCGACGGTGTCGCAGCGCAAGGTCAAGAGCGCGATCTCCGTCGCCAACGGCCAGACCGTGCTGCTGGCCGGCCTGATCAGCGAGCAGCAGAACGGCAATCGCAACGGCATTCCGGGCCTCGACGAGATCCCCGTGCTTGGCGACGCGTTCTCGCATCAGGGCAAGAAGGGCACGCGCACCGAGCTCATCATCTTCATCCGGCCGCAAATCATTCGCGACGGCAGCGATGCGCATCAGGTGGCCGAAGAACTCCGTTCCAAGCTCCGCGGATCGGTCGGAGCGAGCATCACGGATGATTTGCGTGTCCGCACCACCCGCTAACCCCAACCAAGTGATTCGGTCGACGATACGGCGCGTCGGCGTCGTCTGCACCGTAGCCAGCCTGCTGCTGGGTGCACTGGCCTCGCCGGTTCGCGCAGATTCGGTCAGCACCGCACGGATCGCCTATGCGCGCGGCGATTTCGTCCGCGCCGTCCGCGTGCTGACAGCGCCAGCGCTGCGCGGCGATCCGCGCGCCCAGGCGATGCTAGGCTTCATGTATGAAAACGGCTTCGGGACGCCGCAGGCCTATGATGTCGCCAGCGATCTCTATTGCCAGGCCGCGGCAGCCGGCAATCCGTTCGGCCAGGCGATGCTCGGCTTGATGTATGACAAGGGACATGGCGTTCCGCAGGACGTCGTGCTCGCCTACAAATGGCTGAACCTTGCTGCCGGACATGCCAAGTCGACCCAGCGAAGCTACTTCCTGCGGCTTCGCAACGCCGTCGCATCCAAAATGTCGGCCAGCCAGATCGCGCAAGGCCAAGCCCTCGCGCTGAGCTGGGTGCCCGGCCAGCTCTGACCAGTATCACCGGTCCATAGCTCGGCGAGAGCTGGCTCCCGATAGCAATGGAGTCAAGCTCCGGCGGCACACGCGCTGCCAAGCTGGCGCTGTGATGTGCGTGTCCAGTATCCGCACTACTCGGCGCATTTCACAAAACCGAAGCAAGACCGACACCACGTTGCAATTTGTTGCCGCGATAGATCGTCGCAGGCAAGCGTCCATCAGCATGCGCGCGCCACCACCCTCCTCCGTCTGGAGATCTCATGACCAGAACAGTCACACGATCCAAGGCGCTCGCCCTTGCGACCACCGCCGTATTCACCGCGACCAGCGTCGCGCCAGCCTTCGCCGGAGCGGCGACGAGCACACCGATCGAGCACGTCATCATCATCGTCGGCGAGAACCACACGTTCGACAATCTGTTCGGCACGTACAAGCCAATGCCGGGGCAGACGATCGACAATCTGCTCAGCAAGGGAATCGTCAACGAAGACGGCACGCCGGGCCGGCATTTCAAGAAGGCGGAGCAGCGGATCGGCCGCGACGAGGTTCGCTACACGGCCGAGACCGCGTCCACGGGCGCCTATGCGACGCTGCCGCAACCCTACACCACCTATGGAATCGGCCTGCCGCAGAACGTCCTCGACACCCGCTTCCCGGCCAATCTTCCCAATGGGCCGTACCAGATTTCGAAATATGTCTCATACGCCTCTTATACTGGAGATCCGGTACACCGCTTCTTCCAGATGTGGCAGGACATCGACGGCGGCAGGCACGACAAGTTCGTGTGGGTCGAGCAGACCATCGGCACCGGGTCGAACGGGCAGCCTTATCCGTCCGGCGGGTTCAACCCGATGGAAGGCGCCATCTCGATGGGCTTCTACAACATGAACCCGTTCACCGACGCCTCCGGCAAGGCCCAGCCGGGTGACGCGCCGTTCTTCAAGCAGCTCGCCGACGAGTACGCAATCAGCGACAACTATCACCAAGCGATCATGGGCGGCACCGGGGCCAACTTCCAGGCCCTCGTCACCGGCCACGCTGCGTTCTTCACCAATCCCGAGACGCTGAACGGCACCCCCGCCGTGCCCTACGCCAACCAGATCGAGAATCCCGATCCCGTCCCCGGCACCAACAACTACTACAAGCAGGACGGCTACAGCGGCGGATCCTACGTCAACTGCTCCGACCCAAGCGCGCCCGGCGTCGCCGCCGTCAACGAGCAGCTGTTCAAGAACGGCGTCACCAGCAACAACTGCGCGCCGAACCACTATTACCTCGTCAACAACTATAGCATGTTCTGGAACCAGACCAGCGCCAAGCCGAACGCGCTCGGCTCGGACAAGTTCGTGCTGCCGCCGCAGAGCGCGCCGACCATCGCCGACGTGATGACGGCGAAAGGCGTCTCTTGGAAGTACTACAGCGCCGACCGCGGTGACGACACCACCACCTTCGCCAGCAGCGTCGACGGCGTGCCGCTGCTGTTCCACTCCTATTGCGGCATCTGCGACCCGCTCACCGGCTTCAACAAGATCATGAAGACCCCGGCGGAGGAAGCCAAGCTGCAGAACTACGGCGCCTTCGTGAAGGACGTGCAGAACAACACGCTGCCGGCGGTGTCGTTCGTGCGTCCGTTCGAGGCGCTCGCCGGTCATCCCGCCGATTCGACCACGGATCTCTACGAGAAATTCCTCGAGGCGCTGATCAATCGGGTCAAGGCCAATCCTCAGCTCTGGGCCAAGACTGCGATCTTCATCACGACCGACGAAGGCGGCGGCTACTACGACTCCGGCTATGTCCAGCCGGTCGACTTTCTCGGCGACGGCACCCGGATCCCCTTCATCCTGGTCTCGCCGCTGGCCAAGAAGGGCCATGTCGACCACACCTATTACGATCACGTGTCGCTGCTGAAATTCATCGAGCGCAACTGGCGGCTGCCCACGATCTCCGCCGTCAGCCGCGACCGGCTGCCCAACCCGATCCATGACCGGGATGACCACCGCTATGTGCCGAAGAACCGTCCGGCGATCGGCGACCTGATGAACCTGTTCGCCTTCAGCGACGACGATGGTGACCACGATCATGACGGCGGCTGGCACCACCACGACCACGACGGACACTCCGGCGACGATCGCTGATCGACCGAGCGTCCACGGCTGACATCATTGCCGTGAAAAACAGCCCGCCGCAGACGATGCGGCGGGCCTTTTTGCGTCGCCAGCTGCGACAATCTCTCAGTGACGCACCGATCCGCAACATCGTGAATCCGTCAGCGGATTGTAAGCTGATCGTCACGCCCCCGTTATCGACCCTCCGCATCGTCCCGCCGCCGCTTGAGTGAAGCGGCGCGATACAACCGAGGTCTTGGGGGATCTTGCAGAATGTCACTTCGATCATCATTCAAATCTGCCTTTCACGAACTGCTCACATTGTCGGTCACGGTGTCGTTGCTCGCGTTCGCCGCTGCCGCGCCAAGCCTCGCGCACGACCACGGCTTCGACGACGATGACGACAGCTACGCCATCGGCCTTTGGGGCGACCTACCCTACTCCACCTTGCAGGCCACCGTCGGCGTCCCGAACCTGATCGCGGACATGAACGCCCACCGGCTGAAGTTCACGGCGCATGACGGCGACCTGAAGCAGGGCTCCAATTCCGCCTGCGATGCCGGCCTCTACGCCCAGGCGCTCGCCTTCTTCAACAGCCTGGAGGCACCGGCCATGTTCACGCCGGGCGACAACGACTGGGTCGATTGCGATCGCCCGTCGAACGGCGGCTTCAACTCGCGCGACCGGCTCGACTACGAGCGCAAGATATTCTTCTCGACACCGTTCTCGCTCGGCCAGCGCAAGCTGCGCCAGGAGGTGCAGACCGATCCGCTGTGCCTCAGCGCCAATGGCACCAGGGTCGGTTGCGTCGAGAATCGCCGCTGGACCCTCGGCCGCGTGACCTATGCGACGCTCAACATCCAGGGATCCTGCAACAATCTCTGCGACACCAACCCCGATCCGGACGAATACAATGCACGCAATACGGCCGTGATTCTGTGGATGCAGCAGACCTTCGCTGAAGCCAAGAGGCGCAATTCCGCTGCGGTGATGTTCATCACCCAGGGCAACCCGGGCTGGGACCAGGCCGACCCGACGCGTGCGCCGCTGCGCGATCCCAAGACGCTCGCCGAAACCGACGGGCAGCCCGATGGCTTCGTCAGCTTCCTGACTGCGCTGCGTACCGAGGTCGAGGCGTTCCGCAAGCCGGTCGCCTACGTCCACGGCGATTCCCACTACTTCCGGATCGACCAGCCGTTCCTCAACGCTGCCGGCCAGCGGCTTGAGAACTTCGTTCGCGTCGAAACGTTCGGCGACAATCAGGGCAATGGCAACAACGACGTGCGCTGGCTCAAGGTGACCGTCGATCCGCGCAGTCGCGACGTGTTCTCCTTCCAGCCCGTCACGGTGCCGGCGAACCGCACCGCCGTGCCGGCGCCGACCCGCAACTGAGCCTCATGATGACCGGGTCGTCCAGCCTGGCTGGGCGACCCTTGTCTTTCGCCGAGCAGCGCTGCAGTCGGACTCAACCGAGCGACCGCAGCCAGGCCAGCCGCGCGATCGCCTGCGACGCCAGCCGCTGCATGAGACCGAGCCGGTCCGATTCGGTCGCTCGCTCCCCATGCTCCAGATACGCGTCCGCCAGCGCTTCCGCCAGCACGGCTGCATCGGCTTGCGCGAGCCCAGCCGGCAGGCGCAACAGGCCCGCAACGTCCGATGCCATTGCCGCGGCTTCGCGCGCAAGCTCGCCCACGCGATCTGCCGGGCGGCCTGCGGCGCGCGCCGCCATCGCGTCGAGCAGCTCGGCGAGTCGACGCTCCAGCCGGCCGGCGTCGATCGTGCCGGCGTCCGACGCCACTGACGCCGCGCGCCTGGCGTCGGTCTCAAGATGATAGGCACGGCGCCGCTCCTTGCGCAGCGTCGCGACATGACCGAGCTCCTCCCGCGCCATGGCCTCGGACGCCCTCTTGACCTCGGGAACATCGTTAAATGCGGCGAGATAGGACCAGAACGCAAAGGCCCGTTCCTCGTTGCGCACCGCCATCGACAGCGCGCGGTAAGGAGTCATCAACCGCGAATCCTGAATTTCGCGCGCGGCGCCGGGCTCAAAGGTCTCCGGCGGCCGCCAGCGCACCAGCGACGCATCGGGGGCACGCCCCGTACGCGCTTGCGACCATTGCGCGACACTGTCGACATGCTCGCGCTCGGCCGCAGCCAGCCTCGCGAAGACGTCGGCCAGATCGAGCCGGCCTTGACGCTGCATCTCTCCGGACAGCTCGTCGTAGCGATCGGCCGCCTCCTGCTCCATCGCATTCGCGAGCGCGAACAGCTCGTCGATCGAATGCAGGTTCCCGGCCGGTTCCGACTTGAGCGAGAGCGTGCGTGACAACAACATATAATAGTCCGCCTGATTGTCCGGGCCTGTTTGATCCAGCGCAACGTCCGTCGGATTGCGACCCACTAGACAACCGGCACGATAAGGAGTCAATTTAGCCTGACTCTATTTCAGGGATTGTCAATGGCGACGATCCTTCCTTCCCGAAACAGTCCTGACTGGAATACGGCTCCTTCGTGGGCCGGCCGTTCCGCTTGAGGTGATCATGGTTGCGAGTGATGTCGCCACCAATCGGTGGCGCATGCCTGCTATCTTGGTAGCAATCCTCATCGGGCTCTGCGCCATCGCGGCCCCGCGCGCAGCACATGCGGCCGGCGATCTCGCAACCTACCTCTCGAAGATCACGCCGGGCGATCTCTTCCCCAATGCGGACCGTTTCGGCGTGCCGCAAGGCGAGCCGCCGATCATCCCGGTGTATCGCGGCGATCAGCTCAAGGGTTACGTCTATCTCAACTCCGATTTCGCCAATTCCGTCGGCTATTCGGGCAAGCCGATCCACATCCTCGTCGGCATCGATCCCAAGGGCGTCATCACCGGGCTGAAGCTGGTCGATCACAAGGAGCCGATCGTGCTGATCGGCATTCCCGAGCCACGCATCGTTGCCGCACTCAACGGCCTGCTCGGCAAGGACATGATGCCGATTGCGCAAGGCGCAGAACACGCGCCGCAGGCCGACATCGTCTCAGGTGCAACGGTCACCGTGCTGGTGATGCACGACAGCATCGTGCGCGCGGCCACGCGCCTGATCCGCAGCGGCCGCATCGGTGCCGGCGCTGCGGCGAGCGCCGCCGCGGCAAAGCCGGGCGTGACCAAGACGGTCGATCCCGACAAGAGCGAGATCCGCGACTGGAGCAGCCTGCTCGGCGACGGCTCGGTGCGGCGCCTGCACCTCAGCATCGGCGACGTCAACGATGCGTTCGCCAAGTCGGGCAATGCGGCGGCCGCGCAAAATCCGGAGCCCGGCGATGCCGGCGACACCTTCGTTGATCTGTATGTGGCCATGGTCAGCGTGCCCACCATCGGCCGCAGCCTGCTCGGCGACGAGGGCTATCAGCGACTCAAGCAGCGATTGCAGCCCGGACAGCAGGCGATCGTCGTCGCCGGCGACGGCATCTACTCGTTCAAGGGCTCCGCTTATGTCCGAGGCGGCATCTTCGACCGCATCGAGGTGCTGCAGGAGGGCGGAAGCACACGGTTCCGCGACAAGAACCACATGCGCCTCGGTGCGCTGGCCGCGGCCGGCGCCCCTGCCCTGCGCGAGATCGGACTGTTCGTCACGCCGCCCGAATTCACGCTCGACCCGACCGAGCCATGGCAGCTCCAGCTCCTGGTGCAACGAAGCACAGGCAGCCACGACAAGGCGTTCCTGACTTTCGATATCGACTACACGGTGCCCGACGCCTACTTGAAGCAGCAGACGCGCCCCGCTGTGCCGGCAGCGAAGGCGACGACCGCACGTCCCGCCCCGGCCACGGCGCAACCGGTCGCCGACGACACCGAAGAGCCGTTATGGATGCGCATCTGGCGCTCGCAGATGGTCGCCATCGGCATCACCGCGCTGGCGCTGGCCGTGCTCACGGGGATCTTCTTCTTCCAGAACGTTCTGGTGCGCCGTCCCCGGCTCTACACCTGGGTCCGCCGCGCCTATCTCCTGTTCGTGCTGGTCTGGCTCGGCTGGTACGCCAACGCCCAGCTCTCGGTCGTCAACGTCGTCACCTTCGTCAACGCGCTGCTGACCGGCTTCCATTGGGAGTTCTTCCTCGCGGCGCCCTTGATCTTCATCCTGTGGGCGGCAACGGCGGCTGGACTGCTGTTCTGGGGCCGCGGGCCGTTCTGCGGCTGGCTCTGTCCGTTCGGCGCGCTGCAGGAGCTCACCAACACAGTGGCAAAATGGCTCAAGGTGCCGCAGATCACGGTACCCTGGGGTCTGCATGAGCGTCTCTGGCCGATCAAATACATCATCTTCCTCGGCCTGTTCGGCCTGTCGCTTTATTCGGTCGCGCTCGCCGAACAGGTCGCGGAGGTCGAGCCGTTCAAGACCGCGATCATCCTGAAATTCTCGCGCAGCTGGCCGTTCGTGCTGTATGCCGCGGCGCTGCTCGGCATCGGCCTGTTCATCGAACGCTTCTTCTGCCGCTATCTCTGCCCGCTGGGCGCGGCACTGGCGATTCCCGGACGCATCCGCACCTTCGAATGGCTGCGTCGCTGGAAGGAGTGCGGCTCGCCCTGCCAGCGCTGCGCCAAGGAATGCCCGGTGCAGTCGATCCATCCCGAGGGACACATCAACGTCAATGAATGCATCTACTGCATGCATTGCCAGGAGCTCTACTACGACGATCAGCGCTGCCCGCACATGATCCAGGTCCGGCTCAAGCGCGAGAAATTCGAGGCGATGTCATCGCCGTCGATGCGCGCCGCGAAATCCGGTCCGAAGACCGTGATCACCCATGCCGGCCAGCCGATGGCGGCGACGGCCCCCTCCAACGATCTCACCCATCCATCATAAGGAGACGACGATGGCGCAAGACGACGACCAGACAAAAATCAGCCGCCGGCAGATCGTCGGCACCGCCGCACTGGGCGCGGCCGGCGTAGCCGGCAGCATTGGACTTGGCAAGAGCGTCGAGACCGCGCCGGCCGCCGCGCAACCACGTTCGGCCCAGGGCGCCGGCAAGGCGGAGGTCGCCCCCGGCGAGCTCGACGAATACTACGTGTTCTTCTCCAGCGGCCAGACCGGCGAGCTGCGGATCATCGGCATGCCGTCGATGCGCGAGCTGATGCGCATCCCCGTCTTCAACCGGTGCAGCGCCACCGGCTGGGGCCAGACCAACGAGAGCCGCAAGATCATGACCGAGGGGCTGCTGCCGGAGACGCGCGAGCGGCTCAAGGACAGGCTCGGCATCTGGATGAACGGCGACTGCCACCATCCGCACATGTCGTTCACCAATGGCACATATGACGGCCGCTACATCTTTATCAACGACAAGGCCAACACCCGCCTCGCGCGCATTCGCACCGACGTGATGAAATGCGACAAGATCATCGAGCTGCCGAACCAGTACACCATCCACGGCATGCGGCCGCAGAAGTTCCCGCGCACCGGCTACGTGTTCTGCAACGGCGAATATGAGGTGCCGCTACCGAATGACGGCAAGGTGCTCGACGACAAGTCTAAATACTGGTCGATGTTCTCGGCCGTCGACGGCGATACCATGAAGGTTGCCTGGCAGGTGATCGTCGACGGCAATCTCGACAACACCGATTGCGACTACCAGGGCAAATATGCCTTCTCCACCTGCTACAACTCGGAAAAGGGCGTTACCTTGGCCGAGATGACGGCAAGCGAGCAGGACTGGGTGACGATCTTCAACATCAAGCGCATAGAGGAAGCCGTCAAGAAGGGCGACTTCAAGGAGATGAACGGCGTTCCCGTCATCGACGGCCGCAAGGGCTCGCCCTACACGCGCTACGTTCCGGTCTCGAACAGCCCGCACGGCCTCAACACCGCCCCCGACGGCATCCATGTCGTCGCCAATGGCAAGCTGGCGCCGACGGTCACGGTGATCGACGTCCGCCTGATCGACAACCTGTTCGACGACAAGATCAAGCCGCGCGACGTCGTCGTGGCCGAGCCGGAGCTCGGCCTCGGGCCGCTGCACACCGCCTTCGACGGCCGGGGCAATGCCTACACTACGCTGTTCCTCGACAGCCAGGTCTGCAAATGGAGCATCGATCTCGCCAAACGAGCCTTCAAGGGCGAGAAGGTCAACCCCATCATCCAGAAGCTCGACGTCCACTATCAGCCGGGCCACAACCACGCCTCGATGGGCGAGACCAACGAAGCCGACGGCAAATGGCTGCTGTCCTTGAACAAGTTCTCCAAGGACCGCTTCCTGAATGTCGGGCCGCTGAAGCCGGAAAACGACCAGCTGATCGACATCACCGGCGACAAGATGGAGCTGGTGCACGACGGCCCGAGCTTCGCCGAGCCGCACGACGCCGTCATCGTGCACCGCTCCAAGCTCGAGGGCCGCGTGACCTCGATCTGGAAGCGCGACGACCCGTTCTTCGCCGACGCCCGCAAGCAGGCCGCAGCCGACGGCGTCACACTGGAGAGCGACGCCAAGGTGATCCGCGACGGCAACAAGGTGCGCGTCTATATGTGGTCCAGCGCGCCCGCCTATGCGCTCGAGAAGTTCGAGGTCAAGCAGGGTGACGAGGTGACCGTCTATGTCACCAACATCGACGACGTCGAGGATCTGGTGCACGGCTTCTGCATCGTGAACTACGGCGTCAACATGGAGATCGATCCGCAGCAGACCTCATCGGTGACGTTCATCGCCGACAAGCCCGGCGTGTACTGGTATTTCTGCACATGGTTCTGTCACGCCATGCACATGGAAATGCGCGGACGCATGCTGGTCTCGCCGCAGAACGCGTGAGCGATGCGGCGCATGCGCCATATCAAGACTCTGGGGCTGGCGGCGCTCGTCGTCGCCGGCCTGCCCTTCCGCGCAACAGCGGCGACACGACAGATCGCGGCCGATATTGCCGACTTGCAGGGCGTCCTCGATCGCGCCGCCGACGGCGATGAGATCGCGCTGGCCGCAGGCACCTATCGTGGGCCGCTGCGGATCACCCATCGCCTGACACTGACAGGCGCGCACGGCGCGGTGATCACCGGCGATGGGCATGGGAGCGTCATTACCGTCACGGCACCGGGTACCGTCATTCGAGGCTTCGTCCTCAAAGGATCCGGCCGCTCGCTCGAGAAGATGGATTCCGGCATCTTCGTCGACCAGGGCGCGCACGACACGCTGATCGAGAACAACCGGATCGAAGGCAATCTGTTCGGCGTCTATCTGCACGGATCAGCCAATGCCATGGTCCGCCACAACAGCATCATCGGCCTGCGCGCGACGCTGCCCGGCGGCACCGGCAATGGCGTTTCGGTCTGGAACGCGCCGGGCGCCAAGGTGATCGACAACGACATCCGCTATGGCCGCGATGGCGTGTTCGCCATTACCAGCCGCAACAACACGTTCAGCCACAACCGCTTCAGCGAGCTGCGCTTTGCCGTCCACTACATGTACGCCAATGACGGCGAGATCACCGGCAACGTCTCGGTCGGCAACATCATCGGCTATGCGATGATGTTCTCGAAGAACCTGGTCGTGAAGGACAACGTCTCAGACCACGACCGCGATCGCGGCATGCTGTTCAACGCGACCAACGGCTCGCAAATCTCCGGCAACAGCGTGATCGGCGGCTTGCAGCCGGCGGAGCGCTGGGCGACCGCCGAGAACCGCGGCACCGACGAAGGCGTGCCGCTGACCGACAAGAGCGTGTTCACGCCGAGCGGCGGCGTCCGTCCCGGCCCCGAGAAATGCGTGTTCATCTACAACACGAACAATAATCGTATCACCAATAACTGGTTCGAGGGCTGCGAGATCGGCGTGCACTTCACCGCCGGCTCCGAAGGCAACGACATCCGGGGCAATGCCTTCGTCAACAACGCCAGCCAGATCAAATATGTCGGCACCCGCCATCTCGACTGGTCGAAGAACGGCCGCGGCAATTACTGGAGCGACAATCCCGGCTTCGACCTCAACGGCGACGGCGTTGCCGACACCGCCTACCGGCCGAACGATCTGATCGACCGCGTGCTGTGGACGGCGCCGGCCGCCAAAGTCCTGATCAACAGCCCGGCCGTGCAGGTCATCCGCTGGGCGCAGGCGCAGTTTCCGGCGATCCTGCCCGGCGGGGTGGTCGATAGCCATCCGCTGATGTCGCCACCGCCGGCGCGCCGCACTGCCGCCGGGAGCAGCGCCCGATGAGCGCGACCGTCCATATCGCCGACGTGATCAAGCATTACGGCAAGGTCGAAGCCGTCAAGGGCGTGTCGTTCGATCTCGCGGCCGGAGAGATGGTGGCCCTGATCGGCCACAACGGAGCCGGCAAGACCACGCTGATGAAGATGATGCTCGGCCTGATCCGGCCGACCAAGGGCACGATCGCGCTGCTCGGCGAAAACCCGGCCGCCGGCGAGTTCTCCTCGCGGCGTCGGCTCGGCTATCTGCCGGAGAACGTCGCCTTCGATGCCGCGCTCACCGGCCGCGAGACGCAAACCTTCTACGCCCGCCTCAAACGCGAGCCGGTGAGCGGCGCACTGGCGCTGCTCGATGTCGTCGGGCTGGGCGACGCTGCCGGGCGCCGCGTCAATACCTACTCGAAGGGCATGCGCCAGCGGCTTGGCCTGGCGCAGGCGCTGATCGGCCGGCCACGCGTGTTGCTGCTGGACGAGCCGACCACCGGTCTCGATCCCGAGCTGCGCCAGACGTTCTACGAGGTGATCCAGAAGCTCGCCGCCGAGGGCACGACGGTGCTGCTGTCATCGCATGCGCTGACCGAGCTGGAGGAGAGGGCCGGCCGTGTCATCATCATGAACAAGGGCCTCAAGGTCGCCGACGGCACGCTCGACGAACTGCGCCGCCTCGCGCGACTGCCGACTCGGATCCGGGTCAAGGTCGCTGACCTGCCGCTATCCGGCCGGCCCTCGTGGCTGCCGGAGGCGACCTCCTATCGTCGGATCAACGGCCACATTGTCGAGATCGACGCGGCGCCGGACGAGAAGATCGCTCTGCTGCGCCGTGCGACGGCCGAGGGCGCCGCCGTGCAGGATCTCGAGCTCATCCCGCCCAGCCTCGACGAGCTCTACGCGCATTTCCTGCGCCACGCGGAGCGTTCGCAATGAATGCCGTGATCACCATCGCCGCGAAGGAAATCCAGCAGGCGATCCGCAACCGCTGGGTGCTGGCGTCGACCCTGCTGCTGGCAGGGCTCGCGCTGTCGCTGACCTTTCTCGGCAGCGCGCCGACCGGCACCGTGGGCGCGCGCGCGCTCGACGTCGTCATCGTCAGCCTGTCGAGCCTGACCATCTTCCTGATCCCGCTGATCGCGCTTCTGATCTCGCACGACGCCATCGTTGGAGACATGGAGCGCGGCACCATGCTGCTGCTGCTGAGCTATCCGGTGGCGCGCTGGCAGGTGCTGCTCGGCAAGTTCCTCGGTCATCTCGCGGTGCTCGCCTTCGCGACCTGCCTCGGCTATGGCGCCGCTGCGGTGGCGCTGCTGATCGCCGGCAGCCACTTCGACAGCGACGGGCTCACGGCCTTCGCCGCGATGATCGGCTCCTCCGTTCTGCTTGGCGCGGTGTTCGTCGCGATCGGCTATCTGGTCAGCGCAGTCGTGCGCGACCGCGGCACCGCAGCGGGTGTCTGCATTGGCCTGTGGCTCGCGCTCGTCCTGATCTACGACATGGCGCTGCTCGGCCTTCTGGTCATCGACCAGGGCCGCAACGTCTCCGGCGGCCTGCTCAGCGCGCTGCTGCTGCTCAACCCGACCGACGCCTACCGGCTGCTCAACCTGACCGGCTTCGCCAATGTCAGCCTGTTCTCCGGCATGGCCGGGCTCGCCGGCAGCAGTACGCTGTCGGTTGGGGTGCTGCTCACCGCGTTGGTGCTGTGGACGTTGGTGCCGCTCGCAGGCGCCGCGCTGGCCTTCTCCCGGAGAGAGCTATGAAACGCCTCGCTTACGCCGGCGCGCTCATCGTCGCCTTTGCGCTCGCCGCCTGCAACGACAAGCAGGCCGCCGCGCCGCCGCCGCCGGTCAAGCTGACGGCGGAGGCGATCGGGCATTATTGCGGAATGAACCTGCTCGAGCATTCCGGCCCCAAGGGACAGATCTTCGCCGCCAGCCTGATCGAGCCGGTGTGGTTCTCCTCCGTGCGCGACGCCATCGCCTTCACGATGCTGCCCGACGAGCCCAAGGACATCCAGGCGATCTACGTTTCCGACATGGGCAAAGCCGCGAGCTGGGACAATCCGGGCGCCGACAATTGGGTCGAGGCGCGCAAGGCGGTGTTCGTGATCGGCAGCCGGGTCAGGAGCGGCATGGGCAGCGACGAGGCGGTGCCGTTCTCGGATCGGACCACGGCCGAGCGGTTCGCTGCCGAGCACGGCGGCCGCATCGTCGGCTTCACCGAGGTGCCGCGCGACTATGTGCTGAGCTCGCCCGACGACAACGCCGGCACGATCGAGCCGGGCCACAAGGACACGCCTGAGGTGCAACGATGACAAATCAGCTCTCGCGCCGGCGCTTCATCCGCATCAGCGCCGCATTGGCGGGCCTCGCGGTCGCTCCTTCCAGGGCGCACGCGGCCGACGGCACAAGCGGAACGGTCGAATGGCGCGGCACGCTGCTCGGCGCCGTCGCAACGATCAAGCTTCATCACCACGACCGGCGCGAAGCCGAGCGGCTGATCACGGCGTCGATCGGCGAAGCCCGGCGGCTCGAGCGCCTGTTCAGCCTGTATCTGGAGCAATCGGCGCTGGTGACGCTGAACCGCACCGGCGTGCTGGTGGACCCCGCGCCCGAGCTGGTCGATATCCTCACACGCTCGCAGCGCTACGCCGCGATGACCGACGGCCGCTTCGACCCGACGGTGCAACCGCTGTGGACGCTCTATGCCGATCATTTTTCGCGCCCGGATGCCAATCCCGACGGGCCGCGGCAAGCGGCCGTGCAAGAGGCGCTGGCGCGGGTCGGCCATCAGCGGCTGAGCGTCAGCCGCGATCGCATCGTCATGCCGCGCGGCATGGCGCTCACCCTTAACGGCATCGCACAGGGCTATGTCACGGACCGGATCGTCGAGCTCCTGCGCAGCGAGGGCGTGCAGCACAGCCTGGTCGACATGGGGGAAGCCCGCGCCATCGGCGCACGGCCGGACGCTCAGCCCTGGGAGATCGCAATCGCCGATCCGGACATTCCCGACCGGACCGCTGCACTGCTTCCGATCATCGATCGCGCCGTATCGACATCGGGCGCCTATGGCTTCCGCTTCGATCCGCGAGGCCGCTTCAATCATCTGTTCGATCCGCACGACGGCGGCTGTGCGCAGCGCTATCGCAGCGTGACCACGGTCGCCGGCAATGCAACGGCGGCAGACGCGCTCTCGACCGCCTTTAGCCTGATGTCGGAGCCTGAGATTCGCGCCCTGCTGCCCCGCACCGAGATCGAACGTGTCCACCTGATCGACGCGACCGGAGCGACAGTCGAGCTTGTCGGTTGAATTCGCGGTCGAATCGGTCGAGAGCGCGGCTAGAGGACGACGGTCGCCGGTCGAAGGCTGCACCGCTTGCTGCTAGGACCTGATGCGCGCCGCGCGGCTGCCTCGTCAAAATCGCGCGGCCATCTCGACGAGCCGCCTGTGCGCCCGCTCACGCGCCACGCCGGTGTGCGCCGCCGGCCCGCTGGTCGGCCCGATCGCCACGAAGTGCAGGTCGCGAAGGCCCATGAAGCGCAGCGCCTCGCGCAGATAGGGCGTCGCGAGGTCGGTACGCCCCCGGCTGATGCCGGTGGTGAAGTCGCCGCCGCTGGCGAGGATCACCAGCGTCGGACGATCCTTCAGAAGCGGCAGGTAGCCACGCGACGGATCGAAGCGAAAGGTGAGGCCCGGCTGATTGATGATGTCGAGCCAGTGCTTGAGTTTGTAGGGAATGCCGAAATTCCACATCGGCGTCGAGATCACGACGCGCTCGGCCAGATCGAGCCGCACCGCCATGCGTTCGGCCGCCGCGAACGCCTCGCGCTGGCCGTCGGTGAAGGCGCGGCCGCCCATGCGGGCATACTTCGCCTGCAAAATCTCACCGTCGAACTCCGGCAGATTCTCGCGCCACAGATTCATCTCGTCGACGTCCCATCCCGGCCGCGCCTGCCTGAAGCGGTCCAGGAAGGCGCGCGCGCCGGCGCTGGATTCCGAATCCGCCCGCGGCGAGGCGACGAGATGCAGCAGCTTTGGCATGCCTCACCCAAGTGCCCTGATCACCGCGTCGGCCGTGGTCACGACAGCAACATTCTGCATGGCGAAGTTGATCGACGCATTGTGCCAGTCCGCGTTCATGGTCGAGCAGCAATCCTCCGGCACCACCATGAAGTAGCCCTTGTCCGCCCCGGTCCGCGCGGTGTGCTCGACCGACATGTTGGTCCAGGCGCCGGTGTTGATGATGACGTCGCGCCCGGTGGCCTTGAGAATGGTCTCGAGCCGCGTGCCCTCCCAGGCGCTCATCCGCATCTTCTCGACGACGAAGTCCCCGCTCCGCGGCTCCAGCCCCGCGACCGGCGCGGCCCCCCAGCTGCCGCGCACCATCGCCCTGCTGTCGACCAAACCCTCGAACAACGGCGCGTTCAGGGTCACGCCGGGGGCGCCGGGCTCGACCACGAACCAGACGTGAATGATGACGACGCCGCGCGCGCGGGCGGCCTCAGCGAGCCGCCGGACATTGTCGATAACACGCTGCTGCCTGGCGTGCCCCGGCGCTCCGGACTCGGCAAAGGCGCCGCCGTCCATGATGACGTCGTTCTGCAGGTCCTGGATGATCATGGCGCAGCGGCGCGGGTCGAGCTGCATGTCGCCAGCAGCGAGCTGCGGGGCCGAAGACGCGGTGGCCGGCGCGGCGTTGCTGCCAGTCCGCCCGCTCATATACGTCTCGTGGCGCGGACCGATCTTGGTTGCGATCGCGTAGACCGAATGCGTCGCGGTCAGATAGAGCGTGCGGAAATCAGCCCCGCCCCAGGCGAGGTTGGCGACGAGCTCCGGCACGCGGACCTTGCCGAGCAGCTCGCCGCCGGGCGCGTAGACCCAGACGCCGCCGGGAGCGGTGACCCAGACATTGCCGCGCTGATCGCATTTCATACCGTCGGGCACGCCGGGCTCGAGCTCGGAACGGATGCCGCTTGCAAAGATGCGTCCGTTCGACAGCGCACCATCGCCGCCGACGTCGAACACGCGGATCACCGCCTGCACCGTGTCGTTGACGTAAAGCAGTTTCTCGTCCGGCGAAAAGCACAGCCCGTTGGGCTGGTCGAACAGATGGCGGTCAACGAGCAGCCGCGGTGGCCCGCCGCCCGGCGCCACCCGGTACACGCCCTGGAAGCCGAGCTGGCGCGGCCGTTCCACGCCATAGACCGGCATGCGGCCATACCACGGATCGGAGAAGTAGATCGCCCCGCTCGAGTGGACGCACACGTCGTTGGGGCTGTTGAGTTCCTGGTTCTCGAAATGCGACGCCAGGATCTCGCGGCGGCCGTCGGGACGCTCGCGCACCAGCGACGACGTCGCGTGTTCGCAGACGATCAGGTTGAGCTCGGCATCATAGGTCATGCCGTTGCACTTGTTCGAGGGCCGCCGCATCTCGACCACGCCGCGCTTCGCATCCCAGCGGCGGCGGACATCAGCCGGCATGTCGGAGAACAGCAGGAACTGCTCGACGGGATGCCAGATCGGCCCCTCCGTGAACTCGAAGCCGGTCGCCACCTGCGCCACCGGCGCGTAGGGGTCGACCAGGGTCTCGAACTCAGGGCGCAAGGTCACGTGTGTCATCGTTGTGCCTCGTGCGGATCACGCCGGGAACCAGTGCCGCTGCGGCAGCGACTGCACGATCGGGCCCGGCACCTGGTCGTGCAGCCGCCCCGTTACGACGCCGCCTTCGATCTTGGCGGGACGATCATGCACCGGCAGCAGATAGCGCGAGCTCGACAACAGCTTCTTGATCGCCGCCTTCTCGGCACGCTTGGTGGTGCCGTGATTGCCGGTGGTGCGCGGCTCGCCATCCTGGATCTCGTTGAACGGCGTCACGATCTGGTCGTTGAAATCGTAGATGACGTCGCCGCAGATGGTGGCGATGCCGTCGGCGGTGTGGACGTGGATGTTCATCGAGCCCTCGGTATGGGCGTTCGCAGCATCGCAATAGACGCCCGGCATCAGCTCGACCGGCCCGGTGAGCTCGAGGTCGAGGAAGCGCAGCGCGCTCTTGGTGTGCAGCCGGTCGATGAGATGCTTGATGTCCGGCGCCGGATATTGCGGATGCATCAGGCCGGAGACGGAGTATTCGAGCTCGCGGCGGTTGAGCACGACCGTCGTGTTCATCGGGAACAGGTCGTCCTTGCCGGCATGATCGATGTGCAGATGGGTGTGGCAGACATAGCGGACGTCGCCCATGCGGACGCCGTGGCGCGCCAATTGGTTCTCGATCATGTTCTCATGGTACTGCAGCCCGCGCATGCCCAGCGTCTCCATGATCTGGTTGGAGCGGTAGCCGGTATCGACCACGACCGGATACGGGCCGCCCAGGATCAGGAAGCCGAGCGTCAGCACCCGGCGGGTGCGGCCGCAATCACGACCGAGCACGAGGAAGCTCGATTCGAGCTCGATGTCACCATAGTCGAGAATCTTGATTTCCAGCGCCATGAGCGTTCCCTGTTGCTTTTGTTGTCGTTGCAGGCGGTATCATCCCAGCCGATAGACGCGCTGCGCCGTCCCTCCCATGACCTGCGCGCGTGCATGCTCGTCGAGGTCTTGGATGGCAGCCTCATAGGCTCCCACCAGTGCGCGATAGTCGGTCCAGAGCTTCTCGATCGGAAAATTCGAACCGAACAGGCAGCGCTCGGGCCCGAACATTCCGATCGTCTCCCGCACCACCTCGACAACATGCGCCGGATCGTTGCGGCGAATGAAGGTGCCGAGGCCCGAGAGCTTGCTGACGACGTTGCTGCAGTTCGCCAGCCGCTGCATTCCGGCTCGCCATTGATCGCGACCATGTGCGGACAGGTCCTCCGGCATGCCGGCGTGCTGAAGGATGAAAGTCACGGACGGACAGCTCTCGGCAAGCGCCGCGGCGCCAGCCATCTGCGGCGCGAAAACCTGCAGGTCGAAGGACCAGCCGTAGTCGGCGAGCCGCGCGATGTTGGAGCGGATATGGTTATCGCTGCAAAGGTCTGGTGACGAAGCGAAACGATAGAGCGGGTTCTCATGCCAGTGGAGCTGCATCCGGACCCCGCGCAGCAGCGGGTAGCGCGCCAACCGGTCGAACTGCGGCCGCGCATCGTCGACGCTCAGATCGGCATAGGCGACGATCGCATGCGGAAAGCCATGCTGCTCAGAAGTTCGCTGCACCCAGGCGGCCTCGTCCTCGAAGCCGTCCTTCGCCCAGTTGGTCTGCACATAGACCGACTTCCTGACGCCGCTGCCGGCGATGTCGTCGAGATATTCCCCGATCGCGTAGTCGCGCCGGATCGGCTCGTAGGGGCCAAAAATCCGCGGCTGCATCGGCCCGACCAGCCAGGGCAGATCGGCCTGCCGCCAGATGTGATGATGTGCATCGACGTATCCGGTCATGCCGCCCTCCTCTGTGCCAGCGACAGCACATGCGCGACGATGGCCTCGTCCGACCCGCCGGCTGCGATGTCGTCGACGAATGGCGCGATCGCCTGCAGCGCCTCGGTTTGAGGCTTGAATCCGGGCCCCGTCGCGAGCGGCGTCAGCCAGCTCAGGCGCCAGGCGCGCAGCGACAGCTTCCACACTGCGTCACGGAGCACGTGATGGTCACCACGCTCGAGCCCATCCGAGATGACCAGCACGGCGGCGCCCCGCGCGTAGGTCGAGAACCGCGGCACCGCGAGGAAGGCCTGCAGCGCCTCGCCGATACGCGTGCCGCCGTCCCAGTCGCTGACGAGATGAGAGGCAGCGAGCAGCGCCTGCTCGCGCCGCTTGAGCCGCAAGGGCCGCGTCACGCGTGTCAGCCGTGTCCCAAGCGTGAACACCTCGGCCTGGGGTACGGCCTGCACCATCACGTGGGCGAGCCGCATGTTGTCCTCGGTCCGCGCCTTCATCGAGCCGGAGACGTCGATCAGCAGCAGCAATCGTCGCAATCGAGGTCGTCGCTTCAGCCGCCGCAGCGACAGCACCTCACCGTCGCGCCTTACGCTCTCACGCAGGGTCCGTCGCAGGTCGACGAAACTGCCGCGCCGCACGCGCATGCGCCGATGGCCGCGCCGCTTCGGCAGCTTGGCACGCGCCTGGCGCGCGAGACGCTGCAGGACGTTGCCGCCTGTGGTCGCAGCCAAGCGGCGCGCGACCAGCGCCTCGGCACGCGTGGCCGCCAGACCGGACTCGTTCTGCTCCTCGGCGATATCGGGATCGACAGCGCCGCTCCCTTCCTCCTGGAGACGCACGACATCATCCTGCCTGTCGCTCTCGCCGAAGGCCGTCGCCTCGGCAACGCCGAAATGGATGTCGAACAGCAGATTGTAGGTCGCAAGCCGCTCGGGCGGCGGCGCCAGGGTCGCCGTCCCGGCCCGCCGGATATCGTCGAGGCTGGTCGGCCCCAGCAGTTCGATCGCAGCGAGAAAGGCGGTGGTCTGCTCGGGTGCGATCGCGAAGCCGTTTCGCCGCAACAGCGCAGCGAATGAGACAAAAATCTCGGTGGCCCGTGGCAGCCGGAGCTCGCTCATGTCATCGCCTCCGCGAGCAGCGCGTCGAGCCGCGGCGCGATGAAGGACAGATCCTCCTCGTCCTTCAGCGCCACGCCGATCGATCGCCTGAACGCATCCGGCCAGCGCGCGCCGGTCTGGTTGAGCAAGGTCGCGGCCTCGGCCCAGTCGACGGCCTCGGCGATCCCCGGCGCCTTGCTCAGCGGCTCGCGCCTGAGCTTCGCCACTGCAGCCACCACGGCCCGCGCGGTCGCCTCGGCCACACTGGAGGCGCGCATCATCACGATCCGCGCCTCGCGCTCCGCATCGGGATAGTCGATCCAATGATAGACACAGCGGCGGCGCAGCGCTTCGTGCAGGTCACGGGTCCGATTCGATGTCAGCACCACGATCGGCCGCTCCGCGGCACGGATTGTGCCGCGCTCTGGAATCGAGATCTGGAAGTCGGAGAGGAATTCGAGCAAGAAGGCCTCGAACTCCTGGTCGGCGCGATCGATCTCATCGATCAGCAGCACCGTCGAGTCGGGCGCACGCAGGCAGGCCAGCATCGGCCGCTCGATCAGGAACGTCTCACCATAGATGTCGATGCTCTCCTCGCCGGCCTGGCGGATCGCGAGCATCTGGCGCGGATAGTTCCACTCGTAGAGCGCCGCCGCGGCGTCGATGCCTTCGTAGCATTGCAGCCGGATCAGCTTGCGGCCGAGCACTGCAGCGATCGCCTTCGCCGCCTCGGTTTTTCCGACGCCGGGTGCGCCTTCCAAGAGCAGCGGCTTGCCCAGCGCGAGGGCGAGATAGGCCGCGGTCGAGAGCCCGTCATCGGCGAGATAGTAGGCCGCCCGCAGTGCCTTTTCCAGCGCCTGCGGCGAGTCGATGCCGACGATGTTGCTGCGGACCACCATGCTGCGTCACCGCCGCGTCTGTGGCCGGGCGCCGCCCTGGGCCCTGATCGCGCGCAGCACCTTCTCCGGCGTGATCGGCAGCTCGTCGATGCGCACGCCGACGGCGTTGAAGATCGCATTCGCGATGGCAGGGAGCACCGGATTGGCACACATTTCGCCAGGGCCCTTGCCGCCGAACGGCCCGTCGGGCGCCGGCCGCTCCAGCACGGCGATGTCGTGCGGACAGATGTCGCCAGGTCCCGGCATCAGGTATTCGACGAAGTCGCGCGGTCCTTGCTTCGGGTCCGGGTAATACGGCTCCGTCGTCTCGTAGAGCGCGTGGCTCATGCCCATCCAGGCGCCGCCGACCAGCTGCTGCTCGACGAGGCGGGGATTGAGCGCGCGTCCCAGCTCATAGGCACTGTCCATCCTGACCACACCGACCTCGCCGGTCTCGTCATCGACCTCGACCTCGGCAACCAGACACGCATGCGCGTAGCAGGTCGCCGGGGACATTTCGCCGGTCTCGGGATCCACCTCCGACAGCGGCACCAGGAAGATGCCACGGCCGGAGATCGTCTTGCCCTGACGGAACTGCGCGGCGATGGCGACGTCCTTCACCGAGATCGAGCGATGCGGCGCGCCCTTGACGTGAATGTTGCCGCGGCCATCGGTCTCGAGATCGCTGGCGTTGACCTCGAGCTCCTCGGCCGCCGCCTCCATCATGACGCCGCGCGCCTCCTTGGCGGCAGCCATCACGGCATTGCCGACGCGATGCGTGCCGCGCGAGGCGAACGAGCCCATGCAATGCGGGCCGGTGTCGGAATCGGCGGTGTCGACATAGACGTCCTCGACCGGCACGCCGAGCGTCTCGGCGCAGATCTGCCGCGTCACCGACTTCATGCCCTGTCCGAGATCGATCGAAGACAGCGCCACGGTGAACTTGCCGCTGGGATTGGAGTGCACCAGCGCCTGGCTCGGATCGCCGCCGAGATTCATGCCGATGGGATAGTTGATCGCCGCCATGCCGCGGCCGCGGTGCCTGGTCATGTCAGCGCCTCCTCGTGCCGAATACCGACGAGAACCGCGTCGCGCCGTGTGCGGGAGCCGGTGCCGGGCTCTGTGGGGGTGGTGACGGCGGCTCAGGAGGTGGAGAAACCGGGAGCCCCCGGTCATAGCTCGTGCGCTGCTGCGCCGGCGCAGGCCGCGCGCTCACCGGCTCACGCGGCGTGGAGGGAACGGCGGCCCGCGCGCCGCCGCCGTCCTTGCGCGACGACATGCGGCGGAATTCCTCGCGGATCGGCCATTTGGCCTTCTCGGCCGCAACCTGGACGCATTCGATCAGGGCGGTGTTCTTGGCCTCGCGGCGATGCGCCTTCATATCGCCGTCGCGATAGGCGTTGAGGATACGAAACTCCATCGGGTTCATGCCGATCAGATGCGCGAGCTTGTCCATCTGGCATTCGAGCGCGAAGTCCATACCGGTGATGCCGAAGCCCCGCATCGCGGTGGCCGGCGTGCGGTTGGTGAAGATACAGTAGATGTCGCCATGGACGTTCGGGATCGTGTAGGGCCCCGGCAGGTGCGCGGCACATTTGACGACCGCGTAGCTCGACAGCCGCGTATAGGCGCCAGAGTCGAAATAGCCGCGGATCTGGCGCGCCACGATGCGGCCGTCGCGCATGACCCCGTCCTTGATGTAGATGCGCTCGGCGCCGCGGGGCGGCCCGAACTGCATCTCCTCCTCTCGCCCGAGCACGTAGCGCACCGGGCGCCCCGTCAACATCGCAGCGAGAATGGCGAGCGGCTCGGTCAGCGTGTCGACCTTGCCACCAAAGCCGCCACCGACCGTGCCGCCGATGAAGTGGAATGTGTTCGACGGCAGATCGAGGATCTTGGCGCAGGTGTCGAGCGAGAAGAACAGCGCCTGGGTCGAGGTATAGACCACGTAGCGGCCGTTGGTGTCGGGCGCGGCGATCGAGCCGTTGGTCTCGACCGGCGCATGCTCGATCGGAGACATCTGGTAGCGCTGTTCCAAGACATGATCGGCGCCGGAGAAGCCACGCTCGACGTCGCCGAAGCGCAGCTTCTGATGATCGTAGCGCTCGTGATAGGTGAATGTGTTCTTCGGATAGGTCTCGTTGACGACGGGCGCCCCCGGCTTTAGCGCCTCCTCGACGTCGAACACCGCCGGCAAGGTCTCATAGTCGACGCGTACCCTGGCCGCCGCCTCGGCCGCCGCGCGCGGCGTCTCGGCGACCACGGCGACGATCGGCTCGCCGCGGTACCGCACCTTGTCGACGGCGAGCGTCGGTTCGTCGTCCTTGCCGAAATTGATCAGGCTGAGCAGCGTGTTGAGATTGCGCGGCACGTCGGCGCCGCGGATGATCCGCCGCACGCCCTCGCTCCGCTCGGCCTCGCTGGTGTCGATGCGGCGCAGCCGCGCATGCGGCTGCGTGGATCTGACGACCTTCAGATGCAGCATGCCCTGCAGCTTGTGATCGTTGAAATAGGTCGAGGTTCCCGTGACATGGCCCAGCATGTCCTGGCGCTGGGTGCCCTTGCCGACCTCGTTGAGATTGTCGTCGCGCTCGTCGGCGAAGATGTCCTTGCGCAATTCCAGCATGGCGATACCTCCTCACGCGTTCGCGCGCAGCGACGCGGCCGCCGCCAACACCGCATTGATGATCGGCTCGTAGCCGGTGCAGCGGCAGACATTGCCGGAGATGGCCTCGACGACCTGCTCGCGGCTCGGCTGCGGGGCCTTGTCGAGCAGGGCCTTGGCCGCCATGATCATGCCCGGCGTGCAATAGCCGCATTGCGCGGCGAAGCCGTCGGCGAACGCCCGCTGCAGTGGATGCAGGTTCGGCCCGGCCTTGATGCCGTCGAGCGTTTCGACCGCACGGCCCTCGACGGACTCCGCCAGGGTCAGGCACGCGAGATGAGCATCGCCATCGATCAGCACCGTGCAGGCGCCGCATCCGCCCTGGCCGCAGCCGAATTTCGGCGTGACGTCGCCGATCATCTCGCGCAGCACGACCAGGAGGTTGGTACCACCTTCGACGAACAGCGCGACGTCGCGGCCGTTGTGCCGGAATTGAAGGGGAGTCTTTGTCATGGCCTAGCTCTCCTGCCCCGACAACAGCCGCCGCAGATGCACGCCCACGACCTCGCGGCGGTACCACGCGCTGGCCAGCGAATTGTCCGTGGGAGCCGTCCCCTCGCCCGCCGCCGCAGCCGCCGCGCTGATCGCGGTGGCATCGAGCGGACGGCCTTCGAGCGCGCGCTCGGCCGCCTTGGCGCGGATGGCGGTCGGGGCCATCGATCCCAACGCGATCCGGGCCCCCGTCACGCGACCGCCGCCGAGGGGAACATGCGCCGCGATCGTGATCACAGATCCGCCCTTCGGCTTGATGCGGGCGATCTTGCGATACCGGAACGCATCCACCGATGCCGGCCGAATGCAGGAGACCGCAACGACCAGCGCACCAGCCTGGCGATCGCGCGACTGCAGAAACTCTTCCAGCGGCATGTCCCTGACGCCGAAGCCGCCCTGCACCGAGACCATGCCGTCCAGCGCCAGCAGCGCGACGGTGAAATCGCCGAACGGCGCCGGCGCGAACAAATTGCCGCCGACGGTGCCCATGTTGCGGACCGCCGGCCCGCCGATCGAGCGCGCCGCCGGATGCAGGAGCGCAAGCTCGCGCTCGGCCAGCACGCGGGCAAAAGTGACCGCGGCACCGATGCGGATGCGCGCGCCGGCCGTATCGATGCTCTGCAGCGCGCGGTCGGTGGCGCGGACCACGGTCGCAATCGAGACGTCGCCCTCGTTCAGATCGCGCATCACCAGCGTGCCGCCGCCGAGATAGCGGGCTGCGCGATCGGACGACAGCGCCGACGCCGCGTCGCTCGCGGCCTGAAACGTCTTCACCGTGACCGGCATCGGTTCACCTCTTGCTCATGCCGCCTGCTTCAGATGCGATCGGATCGCCTCGAAGCCGGCCTGGTAGATGTCTTCCGCCACCATGCGCGTCAGAGCCTCGGCCTGCTCGGGCCGCGTCGTGAAGCGGCTCTCCCAGTGCCAGAAGGTGCGATCACCATCGGTGACCGGCAGCAGCCGGACATGGGCGACGTAGTTGAACAGCTGGATCGGCGTGTCGAGCAGGCAGTAGCTGAAGCTCTGCTCGAGATCGGACAGCGCCAGCAGTTGCTCGCGCAACTCCGACCCGTCCTTGAGCCGGAAGCGCCTGACGCAGCCGATCTTGTCGGACGTCTGCGAGCGCTCGATCGCCGAGGTCGCCACCGCCGGGTGCCAGCGATCATGACCGTTGAAGTCGCGCAGCACCTCCCACACCCGGTCAGTCGGCGCGTCGATGATGGTGCTCTTGACGACGTGCGGCACGGCCTAGCCTCCGAACGCCCGCTTGAGCGCATCGAAGCCGCCCTGGAACACGCCGCCGCCGATCGAGCCGACAAGGTCGGCCTCGCGCTCCGGGGCGCAGTCGAACTCGGCGGTCCATTCCAGGAAGGTCTTGTCGCCATCCGTCACGGGCGTCAGCCGCAGGGTCGCGACATAGTTCGACACCCCCATCGGCGATTCCAGAATCGAATAGGTGCAGAACATGTCGTAGTCGGACAGGCCGAGCAGCTTCTCGCGGATGCGGTCGCCATTGCGTAAGCGGAAATCCCTGACACAGCCGATCTTGTCGGCGGGCTCGCCGCCCTCGATCCGGCTCTCGGCGATCGCCGGATGCCAGTTCGGCAGGCCGTTGAAGTCGCGCACGCGCGCCCACACCCGGTCGTTGCGGGCATTGACGACGGTGGAGACGTAGACTCTCGCCATGGTGCATCAACCCTTCTTGCGCGGACCGCGGTCCGCTGGCGGCTCGGATGCGCTGGCATCATTTGCTCCACCTCCGCCGCCCGCGTCCTTGCGCGCCGACGTCTCTTTCCGGATGCCCTGCATGTCCCTCGCTTCGCGGATCAGGCCCGGCATCTTGGCGAGGCTGCCGCCCTCGACTCCGATGTCAGAGAGGATGGAGTCGATCAGCGGCGCCTGGACGCGGTAACGCAGCGCGGAGTCGATCACCTCGTCGGTCGCACTGCGGCCGCCATTGCCGTTGCCGCCATTTCCGTTCAAGCCGTCGACCTGCAGGATGCGGATGCCCTCGATCTTCTCCATCGGCTTGACGCTCTCGCGCACGATGCCCTCGATGCGGTCGAGGAGCTTGCGCCGGAACAGCGAGTAGCGCGCCTGATCGGTCAGGACGTTCTCGGCCTCGTTGAGCAGCTTCTGCGCCTCCGCTTCAACCGCGGCACGAATCCGCTCGGCCTCTGCGCCGATCCGCGTCTCCTCGGCCTGCTTCTCGGCCAGCAGCACCTCGACCGTCTTACGGCGGCGGGCAATCTCGCTCTCGCGCGCGGTGACGACCTTCTCCGCCGCTTCCGTAGCGCGCGAGCGCGCCTCCTCGGCGGCGACCTTGGCCGCGGATTCCTCCAGCGATTTTTGATACAGCGCGATGGCCTTCTCCATCAGCGCCGTCTCGACGTCCTTCTCGCGGTTCACTTCGAGCTTGCGCAGCTCGCGCTCACGGCCGATACGGGCCTCGTCGAGACCACGATCGGAGGCGATGCGGGCGCGTTCGACCTCCTCACGGGCCGCGATCTCGGCCTCCTGCAGCGACTGGACGCGCGCGACCTCGAGCTGCTCGATCGCCCGGCGACGCTCCAGCCGGACAGCCTCCAGCGCCTGCTCGCGCGAGACATCGGCGGTCTCGACCTGCTTGCGCGCAACGATCTCGGCTTCCTTGACCTGGCGATCCGCATCGATGCGCTCGGCGCGCTTGGCAGCGAGCTCGATCACGCGGGTTTCGTCGGCGAGCTCGATCGCCTTCTTCTGGTCGATGTTGAGCACCTCGCGCGTCCGCGACGAGGCGATGCGCTCGGCCTCCAGCGCCAGCTCGACCTCGATGCGACGCCGCTCGACCGCCTCCCGACGCTTCAGATCGGCGGCCTCAACGGCCTCCGTGCGCTCGATCTCCAGGCTGCGCGTCTCCTTCTCCGACTGGATCCGCTTGGCTGTTACAGCTAGCTCCTGGGCGATGCGGGCCGCTTCGATCGCCTCGCGCGAGGCGATGTCGGCCTCCTCGATGGTCCGGATGCGCGCGATCTCCAGCGCTCGCACCCGCTCCTCCTGCGCGATGCGGCTGGCTTCCGTCGCCTCGCGCGCGGCGATGCCGGCGATCTCGATGCCCTGGTTGCGCTCGATCTCCAGCTTGCGCGTGGCGTGCTCGGCAGCGATCCGTTCCGCCGACAATGCCTGCTCGCGCGCGATCCGGGCGGCCTCGACCGCCTTCTGCGCTTCGATCTCGGCCTCCTGGATGTTGCGCACCTGGGCAATCTCGGTGGCGCGGGTGCGCTCGTCGGAGCTGATGCGCTCCAGATTGACGATCATGGTCTGCGCGATGCGCGCCTTCTCGGTCGCCTCGCGCGCGGCGATCTCCGCCTGCTCGACCGCGCGGGTGCGTTCGATCTCGCGGCGGCGTGTCTCCTCGTCATTGGCGATGCGCGCATCGGAGACGACGCGATCCTGCTGGATCCGCGCCTTCTCGACCGCCTCGCGCGCCGCGATCTCTGCTTCCTCGATGGTGCGGGTCCGCTCGATATCGCGTTGGCGCACCTCGCGCTCGGATTCGATCCGCGCGGCATCGATGGCCCGCTGATTGGCGATACGAGCCTTCTCGATATCCTCGCGCGCCAGCAGCTCCCTCTCTTCGACGGCACGCGTCCGCTCGATCTCGCGCTGCCGCGTGTCGCGCTCGGCCGCGATTCGGGCCTCGGCAATCGTCAGCTCGTTCGCGATCCGCGCCTTCTCGATCGCCTCGCGCGCCATGATCTGTGCCTGCTCGGCCTCGGTCTCGCGCAGCGCCCGCTCGCGCGCCACTTCCGTCCGCTGCAGGGCGCGGCGCATCTCGATGTCGCGCTCCTGCTCCAGCCGCGCCGTCTCGCTCTCGCGCTCGATATCGAGCGCCTCGCGCTCGGCTTCGAGGTTGCGGGTGCGAATCTTGATCATCGAGTCCTGCTCGATGTCGTTGCGCAGCTTGCGCTTGCTCTCGATGTCCTCCATCAGCCGCGTCAGGCCCTCGGCATCGAACCGGTTCGAGGGGTTGAAGAATTCGAGGTCGGTCTGGTCGAGATCGGTGATCGCGACCGATTCCAGCTCCAGGCCATTCTGCGCCAGCGCCTCGGAGGCAGCCGCCTTCACGCGGGACACGTAGTCGCCGCGCTCCTCGTGCATCTGCTCCATCGTCATCTCGGCCGCGACCGCGCGCAGGGCGGAGATGAACTTGCCGGAGAGCAACGCGTGCAGTTTTTCCGGTTCGAGCGTGCGCCGGCCGAGCGTCGCGGCCGCAATCGACACCGCTTCCCTGGTCGGCTGCACACGCACGTAGAAGTCGGCTTCGACGTCGACCCGCATGCGGTCACGCGTGATCACAGCGTCCTGCTTCGCGCGCGTGATTCCCATCGGCAGCACGTTCATGTTGACCGGCGTATAGTCGTGAATGAACGGCATCACGAAGGCGCCGCCATTGATGACGACGCGCTCACCCATGAAACCGGTTCGGACGAAGGAGACCTCCTTCGACGAACGATGATACAGCCAGTTGACGATGTAGACTGCGACCACGATGACGATGATCGCGATGATCAGCCAAAGGATCAGCTCACCGATCAGAACCCCGGACATCTCATTCCTCCCTCAGTCTCCGTCCGGCCAGCGTGGCGCCAGGCGCCAGGGGTGCCGGATCTCGTGTTGTCACCTCAGACGCGGCGTGGCCGCGCGCTGATTGCCTTGAAATGTCGTACCTGCTCCGTCAGCGCGCGCTCCACCGGCAGCCGCTCCATTGAGGAGGCGCCGTAGAAGCCGTGGCAGTTCTTGGTGTGCTTCATGATGAAGTCGGCGTCGGACGGCTCCGCGATCGGGCCGCCATGGGCCAGAACCAGAATCTCCGGGTTGACGCTGAGCGCGGCCGAGGCCCAGCTGTCGATCAGGCCGGGGCAGTCTTCGAGCTTGGGCGCGGTCTGCGCGCCGATCGAGCCGCCGGTTGTCAGACCGAGATGGCAGACGATGATGTCCGCGCCCGCGATCGCCATGCCCGCGGCCTGGGCTTCATTGAAGACGTAAGGCGTCGTCAGCAGGTCCTTGTCGTGCGCGCGCCCGATCATGTCGATCTCCAGCGCGTAGGAAATGCCCGTCTCCTCGAGGTTGGCGCGGAAAGTGCCGTCGATCAGGCCGACGGTTGGGAAGTTCTGCACACCGGAGAAGCCGAGCGACTTCAGCTCGTCGAGGAACACATCCATGTCGCGGAACGGGTCGGTGCCGTTGACGCCCGCGAGCACCGGGGTCGACTTCACCACCGGCAGCACCTCGCTGGCCATCTCGACCACGATGGCATTGGCGTCGCCATAGGCCATCAGGCCGGCGAGCGAGCCGCGGCCGGCCATGCGATAGCGGCCGGAATTGTAGATCACGATCAGGTCGATGCCGCCGGCCTCCTCGCATTTGGCAGACAGGCCGGTGCCGGCGCCGCCGCCGATGATCGGCACGCCACGGCGTACCATGTCGCGAAACTTCTTCAGCAGCGGTGCGCGCTCATATCTCGGCATCACCATCACCTCGCCTGTCTGCGCCGCGCCGGCAGCCGCCCGAGCAACGGCCTGACGGCACCGACGATCGCTGCTGCGAACTCATTGTCGTTGATGTGATGCGGCACGCGGATCAGGCGCCGGCTCGACGTCTGCCGCACCGTCTGTTCGAGGCTGCGAAACAGCGCCTCGTCCGCCTCGCGATCGAAGAACGGCTGTCCCTGTGCATCGAGGGCCGACACGCCCTTCTCGGGCAGGAAGAACCGGACCGGCCCGTCCATGCGGTTGAGCCGCTCGCCGATCCAGCGCCCCATCTGCGCGTTCTCCGCCGCCGTCGTCCGCATCAGCGTGACCTGCGGGTTGTGGACGTGAAACTTGCGGCCGCGATAGCGCTCCGGAATGGTCTCGGGCGCGCCGAAATTGACCATGTCGAGCGCGCCGACCGAGCCGACATAGGGCACGCGGGTGCGGATGACCGCGCCGAAGCGATCCTCGGTTGCCGGAAACACGCCGCCCATCAGCAGGTCGCAGACCTCAGTCGTGGTGAGATCGATGACGCCGGCGAGCATGCCGGAATCGACCAGCTTCTCCATCGAGCGGCCGCCGACGCCGGTGGCGTGGAAGACGAGGCACTCGTAGTCGTCGCGCAGCTCGGCGGTGAGCTTCTGCACCGCCGGCGTGGTCACGCCGAACATGGTGATGCCGATCGCGGGACGTTGCGGTCGGGTGCGATCAGCGACAGCGGACCGTTGCTCGCGCGCCATCACCATGCCGGCAAGCGCATGCGCGCCATTGCTCAGCACCATCAGCGAAATCGAATTGAGTCCTTGGACGTCGGTGACCGAGTACATCATCGCGATGTCGGCCGGCCCGACATAGGCGCCGACGTCTCCCGAGGCGACCGAGGAGATGATCAGCTTGGGCACGCCGACGGGGAGCTCGCGCATGCCAGGTGCGACCAGCGACGTTCCACCGGAGCCGCCCGCCGAGATGATACCTGCGACATTGTCCTGCCGGCGCAGCCAGCGCGCGAACGCGTCGGCCATCGCGGTGACGGATGCACCGCGATCGGTGCCGAACACGGCGGAGCCGCCGCGCGGATGATTGAGCGCGATCTCCTGGGCCGAGACGTCGCAGCTCGTATGGCGTCCGCTGGTGGAGACGTCGACCAGCCGGGTGCGCAGCCCGTGGCTCGCGACGAGATCGCGAATGAAGCGCAGTTCGTCACCCTTGGTGTCGAGCGTGCCGGCGACGATCACCGCGGGCGGACCTGACGCGATCGGCACGGCGCGCTCACGGCCCTGGCGCGCGGCCTCGTCAAGCCGGCTGACGCTGGTGGAGAGCGTGCGCGCCTTGGCCTCGATCTGCGCGATCGGCACCGGCTGCGACCAGCGCGTCGGCAGCACGGGATTGGAGACGTAAACCTTGACGGGCGCAGCCTTCGGCGTCGTTGGCACCGCCGCACGTGCGGCGGGCGCGTCGCCGTCCTGCCCCGTGCCGAGATCCGTCTCGTCGCCGGCATGCTGGCCGACGCCGAGCAGGCGCTGCTGCAGCTCGCGGTCGGCGGCGAGCCGGGCCGAGTCGATGATGCGGTTGATGCGGCCATTGACCATGATCGCGACGCGGGCCGAGATTGCGGTTGCAACGCCGATGTTCTGCTCGATCACGAGCACCGCCATGTCGCCGTCCTGGCCGAGCCGGATCAGCATCTCCTCGACCTGGGCGACGATCACCGGCGCCAAGCCCTCCGTCGGCTCATCCATGATCAGCAGCTGCGGATTGGTCAGCAGCGCGCGCGAAATCGCCAGCATCTGCTGCTCGCCGCCGGACAACTGCCCGCCGCCATTGTTGCGGCGCTCGGCGAGCCGTGGAAACGTCTCGTAGACGCGCTCGACAGTCCAGGCGCCGCGGCGCTGGCCGGCCGCGAGCCGCAGATGCTCGTCGACGCTGAGCGAGCGCCACAGACGCCGCCCCTGCGGCACGTAGCCGACGCCGAGCCGCGCGATGCGCGCGGGATTGAGGCCCGTGATATCCTCTCCCCGCAGCCGCACCGTCCCTCCGGACGGCCGCAGCAGGCCCATGATGGCCTTGCACAGCGTCGTCTTGCCCATGCCGTTGCGGCCGACCAGCGAGAACACTCCGCTGTCGAGCCGGAGGTCGACGCCCTGCAGCGCATGCGAATGGCCGTAGTAGACGTCGAGGCCGCGGACCTCGAGCGCAGGCGCGGAGCGGCGGATATCATTCATGGCCGCCTCCGAGATAGAGCTCCTGCACCTCCGGATCGGATTCGATCTCCTGCGGTGCGCCCTCCTTGAAGATGCGGCCGTTGTGCATCATCGTCACGCTCTCGACGACGCGCAGCGCCACGTCCATGTCGTGCTCGATGATGATGTAACCGATGTGCGGCGGCAGCGACGTCAGGATCTCGACCAGCTCGCGCCGCTCGGTCGGCGACAGACCCGCCGCCGGCTCGTCGAACAGGATGAATCGGGGCGCGCCGGCCAGCGCCAGCGCGATCTCGAGCTGCCGCTGCTGGCCATGGGCGAGCTCCGAAACCAGTTGATCACGCACCGACGTCAGATGCACGGCCTCGATCAGGCGCTCGGCCGCCTGCATCAGGGCGTCATTGGCGCTGGGACGCAGCATCGAGAAGCGCGCGCGCGAGACGCCACGGCATGCCAGATAGACATTGTCGCGAACCGACAGGCCGAGGAACAGTGCCGAGATCTGGTAGGTGCGGCGCAGCCCGCGGCGGATCCGCTCGTAGGGCGGAAAGGCGGTGATGTCCTCGCCGAAGAAACGGATCGTGCCTGACGTCGGCAGGAAGTCGCCGGTCACGCAGTTGAACAAGGTGGTCTTGCCGGCGCCGTTCGAACCGAGCACCGCGCGCCGCTCGCCAGGCCGCACCGTGATCGTGATGTCGGTCAGCGCGGCGAGCGCACCGAACATCCGCGTCACGCCGCGCAATTCGAGGGCTGAGGTCGAGCCGAGCGCTGAGAGCCGGTCCGCGACCCTATTCATGGCCGTGACCTCCCGGACGGGGCCGCTCCTCCGTGCGCTGGCCGCGTTTGCGCCACCGCTCATAGAGACCGATGACGCCGTCGGAGGACCAGAACACGATGGCGAGGAAGCCGAGCCCGATCAGCAGCCGGAACCGGTTGCCGTCGAGCCCGACCTTGACCAGGAAGTCGAGCGCGAAGGTGCGCAGGATGACGAAGATGAACGCGCCGATATAGGGCCCGACCGGCCGGGTGATGCCGCCGACGACGGCGACGATGAGAATGTCGATGCAGCGCTCGACCGCGACCGATCCGGGCGAGATCTGCCGATAGTTCCAGACCTGCAGCACGCCACCCATGCCGGCGATCAGGGCCGCGAACGCATAGGCGGCGATGCGATGCGCATTGACGTTGAAGCCGAGCGCGGCCATGCGCCTGGGATTGTCGCGCACGCCCTGCAGCGCCAGGCCGAACGGCGCGCGCGACAGATAGAGCACAGCGAAATAGCACGGCGCGGCCACCGCCAGCGTCAGGTAATAGAACGCGATATCCGTGCGCCAATCGACGCCGAGAACATGCGGCGTGGCGATCGTGTTGATGCCGGTGTGGCCGTTGAAGATCGCCCAGTTCTGGTTGGTGAAATAATAGAACGCCGCGCCGATCGCGAGCGTGATCATGATGGTGTAGATGCCCTCGGTGCGCACCGCCAGCGCACCACCCAGCGTGCCGAACAGCACCGCGAGCACCAGCGCCACCGGCGTCGCCAACCACCACGGCCAGCCGAGGCTGATATTGGCGTTGCCGCTGACGCCGAAAACGGCAACCATGTAGCCGGCAAAGCCCGCGATCGTCAGCTGCATCAGACTGACCATGCCGCCATAGCCGGCGAGGAACATCAGGCTCAGCGCGATGGTGCCGAGGATCAGGGTCGTGCCGAAGATCTCGATCAGGAAGAAGCCGTTGGCGATTAGCGGCATGATCAGCAGCAGCGCGGCGACCGCCCAGGCCCAGGGCTGCTCGGTGGCCGACCACGCGACCGGCTGCATTGCGGCGCCGCCTGCCAGCATGCTTTCCCGCGCACGTGCCTCCTGGATCAGCGACATCTCATCGCCTCGCCAGCAGGCCCTGGGGCCGCAGCGCGAGCACCAGCACCATGATCAGGAAGGTCACGACGATCGCATAGGTTGGGATGTAGACCGAGCCGAGCTGCTCGGCGAGCCCAATGACCAGCGCGCCGAGCGCGGCTCCCGGGATCGATCCCATGCCGCCGACGATGACGACGACCAGCGAGGCCAGCAGAAAGCGCGTGTCCTCGCCGGGTGAGATGGACTGGAAGGTTCCGCCGACCACGCCGGCAATGCCGGCCAGCCCCGCGCCCAGTGCGAACACCAGCACGAAGACGAGCTGGATCTGCACGCCGGTTGCCGCCAGGATCTCGCGATCATCCACGCCGGCCCGCACGATCATGCCGACGCGGGTGCGGTTGAGCGCGAGCCACATCGCAATGCCGATCACGACCGAGCCGCAGAAGATCACCAGCCGCACCAGCGGATATTGCAGGAACACCGCCTCGCCCGACGATTTCATCGCCGTCATCAGCGGCAGCTGCACCGGCCCGATCAGCCAGGCCGGCGTCTGGATCTGATAGAAGTCGCCGCCGAACGCCCACAGCATCAGATCGGCGAACACAATCGAGAGGCCGATCGTCACCATGGTCTGGCGCAGGTCCTGCCCCTCCATGCGGCGGAAGACGAGCAGTTGCAGGAGAACACCGATGGCCGCGACGACGATGAAGGCGGCGACGAAGGCGAGGATCCACGACCCCGTCGCGGCGGACACGCCGTAGCCCACATAGCCGCCAAGCAGATAGAGCGAGCCGTGCGCAAGATTGACGTTGCGCATCAGGCCGAAGATCAACGTGAATCCGCTCGCGACAAGGAAATACAGTCCGCCCAGCGTGATGCCGTTGAAAACCGCACTCAGGAACACCTTCTTGCGGCCGATCGCCTCCTCGAGCCCCGGCGGCCACACGGCGAAGATCAGCCACGCCAGCAGCGCCAAGGCGAGGAGAATGATGAGGGACCAGATCGGGTGACGCTCGATGAAGCGGCTCATCACCCCTCCCTCAGGATACGAGGGACGGATCCGTCGTCACAGCGGAAAGGCGCATTCAGCCGAAGATCGCCGGGTCTGCCGGCCATCGCTCGTCCTCCCTCGTCGGATCCTTCTGCGGATCACGTTGCCCAGAGTGTAGCGGCAGACGAGAGTGCGCACTTGATCGACAGTCTCTTTTCGCGCGACGCGCAGCAGCAGGTCAGGCGCGCAGCACTTTTGCAGCGCGGCGATAGTCGGTCGGCGCCATGCCGACATTGCCGGCGAAGAAGCGCGTGAAGCCGCTCTGCGAGGTGAATCCGAGATCGAAGCCGATATCGGCGATCGGCGCTTCCGTTGCCACGACGGCATCGAGCGCTCGCTCCATCAGCAGCGTATTCAGATAGAGATTGGGCGTCACACCGGTCTGGCTGCGGAACAGCCGATAGAAATGAGGCCGTGACAGTCCTGATTCGCGGGCGATGTGATCGAGCTCGATCTCGGCGCACGGACTGTCCGACATCAGCTTGATGCACTTGCGAACACGAAAGTCCGTCACTTCCGCGCATGGCCGTTCGGGCATCTGCTCCGAGACGCGCCAGCTTTCCTCGTAGCAACTGTCGATGAGCTGCCTCAGCTCGCCGTCGAGACAGCCGAGCGATGGCGCGCCACATACCAACGCTGCGGTGCGGCGAATACAGCGATCGAGCGCGGCAGTCCGCCGGAAGCAGGTACGGCCAAACCGCAGGCCCTGCTCGCGCGCAGCCGAGGGCGTGAACCACTCCGCATTGACGTAGAGCACAAAAAAGATGGCGCCGTTGTCGATGTCGTTCGGCAGGAAATTGTGCGGTTCCCACGGATTGACCGCGACGATCCAGTCCTCGCCGATCTGATAGTGCTGGTCGCAGACGTCGATGTCGGCCGGCGTCCCACCAACGTGAAAGATCAGATGTCCCTCGCGATGGGCATGCACATTGAATGGCCGATTGAGCTGATAAACCGTCGCACGGCCGAAGCGAGCATGAAAGACGGCGAGCGCCCTACTCATCACTTCCTCACCGAAATGGCTTTTATTATTCGTCAGCGTCGATCATTGCATGTCAGAAAGCAAGCGACGCGACGACGCGGCCCGAGCCTGCTCGAGCCGCGCCGCTCCCTGTCGAAAGGTCAGTACTTCTTACATTCAGGCACGGTGCGGCTCGGCAGGCCGATCTTGGCGAAGGTCGCGGCGTCGTATCCCAGCGTCTGGTTGACGTCGGGGATCACCTTCACGACCTTGCTGAACAGCGCGCCCTTGCCGTCGTCGACCACCTCGGTGACGAAGTTGGTGCCGATGGCCTGGCGGTTGGCGTCGAGCTTGATCTTGCCGTTGGGGGCATCGATCTCGATCTTCGCCAGCGCCGCCTTGAGCTTGGCCTGGTTGTTCGACAGATCGCCATTGACCTCGCGCAGCGCCAGGATCAACGCCATGGTCGAGCCATAATAGTTGGTCGCCAGCAGCGACGGACTCGGGAAGCGCTTCTCCGGCGGGAACGAGTCCTGATAGGCCTTCACGAACTTCTGCCAGCGCGGATCCTCCCAGGTATCGGCCTGACCCGATGCTGCAATCGTACCGATCAGGGCGTTTTTGGCATTTCCCTTGGACGACAGGATGGTCTGGTCGATCATGATCGAGCCGCCCATCAGGTGCGCCTTGCCGCCGGCCTGTTGATACTGGTTGAGGAAGTTGACGGCATCGGCGCCGCCGAGGCCGAGATAGATCGCATCGACATCATCGGGCAGCGCCGCGATCACCGACGCGAAATCCTTGGTGCCGAGCGGGACCCATTGCCGGCTGGTGATCTTGCCGCCCAGGCCGCAGAACTCCAGCGCCAGGCCGAACACCTGGGTGTAGATGAAGGAATAGTCCTCGCCGACGGTCGCGATCTTGCGGTAGCCCTTGGTCTCATAGGCGTATTTGCCGAGGCCGACCTGCCATTGGGCACCATCCATGTTGAAGCGGAAGAAGTTCGGCGCAGGATCGACATAGGTGGTCTCCTGCGCACCGGACGCGGCGTTGACGAAGGTCAGCTCGGGGTGCGTCTTGGCGAAGTTCTTGACGGCGATGCCCTCGTCGCCCGACAGCGGCGACAGCAGGATCTGCACCTTGTCCTGCTCGATCAGCTTGCGCACGGCACGGACGGCCGAGTCCGGCGTGGCGTCGGTCGACGCGACGACGAATTCCAGCTCCTTGTCGCCGACCTTCTTACCCAACACGTTCAGCGCGGTGACATGTCCGCGCATTCCGTCCTCGCCGAGCACGGTATAGGTGCCCTCCAGCGTCGCGGTGACGCCGACCTTGATCTTCTCCTGCGCGAACGCTGTGCTGGACAGCAAAAGCGCCGTGAACACGGCGATACCTACACTTCGCATGTGCATCGAACTCCTCCCTTGTCGCCCATTGCTGGGGCACACGAGCGTGTGCCGGCCACTGTTTTCTTGGCCATGTTGGCAGTGGCCCTTCCCGTCGCCTCGCGTCATCTCTGACGAGCGACGGTGAGCCCCCATCGACCGCGGAGGCTAGCGGATGAGCCGAGCCCCCGCGCAACCCGCCCCGCCTCGACCTTGACGACGAGTCTCATTTTCCATGATGCGACGCGATAACGCCCGCGGTGCATTCCGTGTGCATCGCGGTCCCGTCAGTGCCTCGATGGGAGTCTCCGGTGGGCTCGCCGCTCAGGCAGAGCCCGAGCCGTTCAGCCGCCTCGGCCTGGCTCCCTGGGGAGCGTCCTGCCGTTCAATCGTCGCGTTCGTACCGCCACCCGGGAGCGCCGGACACGCCGCTTCCGAAACTCCAATCCGCACATGACGATATCGATGCTTTCATTCGGACGCCGCAAACGGCGTCCATGGAACGCGAGCCATTTCTCGACCTGCCGCACGACCACGCGGCCGAGGTCCAGCCGCCGCACCAACTCGTCGCGCGTATGCAGCGAGGCGATGTCGACGATGTAGTCGAGCCGTTCCGACATGGTCCGCCCGACGAGCCGCGCGTATTCACTCGACACCAGCAAGGTTACGGCCCGCTCAGGCAGATGCGGCTCACCCATTTCCATTCCTGCACTCCACCGCGCCCGCCGGCCGACCCGAGATGTCGGCAATCCAGCAATTGCAGGCACGGCGCCCCCGATGACAATTCGACCGCGACACGCCAGGGAAGGCCCGATCGTTTCGTCTCATTTCATGACGCCGCGCGCGGCGCGCTCCTCGCGGCTTGCATTCGGCCGTCCATCACGAATACACGCGCTCAGCCTGGTCGTGAGACGGCGCCGCGTCCTGTTCTCTCGCTGTTGCCGACACCAGCGACTGTGTGATCTCCTGTGCCCGCATCGGCAGCACCGACAAGAGTGTGTCGCTGAGGCCGTGCGAGGTTTCGGCGCAGCCCTGCACGTAGACCTGCGGACGAAACGCGGGGCTCATCTGCAGACGATAGTCGCGGTCGAGCGACGCCGATTCGATGTAGCGGCTGATCGGACCAAGACACGCCGGAATCGGAGATCGCTCGTAGCCGGTGGCGAGCACGACAGCATCGTACGCGGCCCGGCGGCGGACCTCTTCGTCCTTGTTGACGATCTCGAGCACCATCCCCTCAGGGGAAGCATAGGCTGCGACGATCTCGCTGCGCGGATGGAGAGCCAGTTTCCGAGCGCCCGCAACCCGCTGTTGGTACGTCATCCGGTAGAGCTGATCGAGCAGGTCGGGGTCGACCACCGCATAATTGGTATTGCGGAAGCTGCGGACGATCGTCTCGCGCTGCCGATCGGACCGCGAATGAAAATAATCGGTGTAGTCCGGATTGAAGATCTCGTTCACGAACGGGCTGCTGTCCGCCGGCTTGAGCGCGTGCCCACGGAAGACCAGATCGATCCGGGCGTCCGGAAGCCGCTCGCTCAGATCGAGCGTGACCTCAGCCGCACTTTGTCCACCGCCGATGACCGCCACCCGCGGCGACCGGCCATCCGATCCTGCCGCAAGCGATGAACTCAGATAGCCGCTGGTGTGCACGACCCGCGGATCCCTCGCGATCGGTTGAAATATGGAAGGGATGTGCGGCACGCCGCCGACGGCCGCCACGAGGTGACGCGTGACGCGTGATCGCTCTTTTCCGTCAGCCATGCGCGTGAGCACACGAAGCGCGGTGACGGATTGACCGCTATGCACGGGCTCGACAGACTCGACCGTTTCTCCGTAGGCAACCGTGGTGCTGAACTGGCCGGCGACCCATCGGAGATAGTCGTTGAACTCGATCCGACTGGGATAGAACGTCTTGCAGTTCGTGAAGTCGAGCAGCCGGCCGGATTTATGCAGGTAGTTGACGAAGGTGAACGGACTGGTCGGATCGCGCAGCGATACCAGGTCCTTGAGGAAGGAGATCTGCATGTTGCTGCCGGGCAGCAGCATTCCGCCATGCCATTTGAAGTCCCGCTGCTTTTCCAGGAACAAGGACCGGCATTTCAGACGCTGCTGTCTGAAGCAATCGTCGAGCGCGATCGCCAGTGCGAGGTTCGATGGCCCGAAGCCGACGCCGACGATATCATAGTCAGGGGCAGGATGATACGACATGGTGATGCTCCGTCCGCGCTAGGCTTCTGTGGGTGCTTCCTTGGCCGCCGGCTGCCACAGCCGGTCGCCGAAGAAGCGCTCGCGCAGCAACATGACCAGGGTTGCCCGCTTGTGTGGGAAGTCGAAATTCTTGAGCCGGGCAAACCCCGCCAGATCCAGGTTGCGAAGCTGCTGGGAATGTGCCGCCGCCGGCTCGCCGACGACACGTTCGGTGCGACAGTCGTCGAGGAACATGTAGTGCATGAGTGAGGGAAGCCAGGCCGTGATGAAGCGGCGGCCCCGGAAACCGTCCTCGCCGACGATCACGTGCCAGCCGCGATCATAGTCCGCCGCGTCGTAGAACGGTGCGATACGATTTTCCTTCGCCCAGTAGAGCTCGAAATAGCCGAACGGCTGATCTCCGAAGCAGCCGATCAGCGGCACCATGTGCGGGTCCGACATGATCCGTGACAGATATTGCCGGTGCTTGTCGATGTCCCCCGCTTCGTTCCAGAACGAGTCCACCCGCGGATCGTTGAGCCAGCGGTGGACCAACGGGAGATCGTGAGCGATGTCGATGACGCGAAAGCTGACGACGTCGGACAGCCAGGGAATGAAACGGGCGTAGACGGTGCCGACCGGCTTGGGCGGCCGCCGCGGATGGCGCCTGCCGTCGGTCATCGCGTAGGACTGTGGAAACGCCGGGCGCGCGGCGTCCGTCAGCCAGTTCTCGCGAAACTGCATCACCATGTCCGGATACAGCGCCAGCCTGCCGTCGGTCACCACCGCGAGGCCATCGTTCGCAAGGGCCGATGCTGCTGCCGGGTTGTCGTCGAGTGCAAGGTCGAGCCTCTGCAGTGACGGCGTCCAGGCAAAGACCGCTTCGGCCATTGCCGCGGCTCCGCGCGACAGCCGGCGCCAATCATCGACCCCGTCGTGCACGATCAGACGCGTCAGTTCGCCATCCGGCCGAAGCGCCAGCAGTGGCGCGCCGTCCGCGATCACCCGAAGCCCGTCATCGTCGCGAACGACCGACATTGTCGCGTCGGTTGCGACAGGGAATGTCCGGATACTGCCCGTAATGCTCGCGGTCGCGCTCATGCGAACTCCCTCCCTCTCATTGATCTGCACGGGCGTCATCTCTGTCCACTCCCGCTCAGGATGTAGATCGGCCGGCACGACGAAGACAACAAAGTCCGTAGCGCTGTTTTTAGATTAACTACAAAGGTACGGCTCACGGCTTCGATGCTCCAAGCGATGCAGCGGGTTCATGCAGAACAGTCGTGAGCGTGCGTTGCCTTTGTGCCGGCTCGCGGCGTTCCGCGGCGTCGCTGGCGTCAATCCGACCGTCGCGCAGACGCACGATCCTATCGGCGCAGTGGAAGTAGCGATCGTCGTGCGAGATCACAATGATCGTCTTGCCGAGACGTTTGAGGTCGGCGAGCAGCTCGGTGTAGAAGATTTGGCGGAACGCCGGATCCTGATCGGCCGCCCATTCGTCGAACACCAGCACCGGCCGTCCCTCGATCCAGGCATTGATCAAGGCGAGCCGCTTGCGCTGGCCCGTCGACAGGTCGGTGGTGGAGAACGCGCCGCCATGGATCGAGACCTTGTGAGCGAGCTCGAGTCGGTCGAGATAGCGATGTGCGAGGTCAGGCGGCTGGTTGCTCTGCTGCGCCAGGGTGTCGAACAGGAAATAGTCCGAGAATATCGTGGTGAAGAGCTGCCGATAGTCATCGCGGGTCTCGCTGACGACGGGATTGCCGTCGCGCAGCAGCACGCCGCGGTCCGGCACATAGAGTCCAAGCAGCAGCTTGATCAGCGTCGTCTTGCCGCTGCCGTTCTCACCGACGATGAAGACGATCTCGCCGCGGCGAATGCGAAGGTCGATCGGTCCGATGACAAAAGGGCGTTCGGATGACGACGCAGGGAATGCGTAGGAGACGCCGCGCAGCTCGATGGATTCGATCTGCTCAGCGGTCCGATCCTGGGGATCATCGAGCAGTTCAGCCTCTGCGGCGGTGAAACGCTCCGACAACTCGGCGATCCGGCGCATCGCAACCTGGGCGCGGCCGAGCGACGGCAGCATGCCGATCAACTGGTCGATCGGTCCGCGCATGAACAGCAGCACCAGCACGAAGCCGCTGGACACCGAGGCCGGGCTGTCGGGCCACAGCAGTGGACGCAGCACCAGCGCGGTCCCGATCACCAGAAACAGCAGAACCGTCCCGAGCGCACGCGCCGTCACCAGCAGATTGATCGCCTTGATCTGCACGTCGCCGATCCGGTCGACCGTCCGTCCGATCAGATCGACATGGACATGGCGCCGGCGCTGGCGATGAAGACGGAGCTCCTTGGCACCGTCGGAGATCGCGCGGTAGTGCTTCTGCAGATCGTCTTCGTATTGGCGCGCGAGATTGAAGCCCGTCATTCCGCGCTTGCGGGCGAGGTAATGGACGAACGACCCGAGCGCGATCAAGATTGCCGTGACCAGGAACAACGGCCACGACAGCACCGCGAGGTAGATCAGGCAGCCGGCGACGATGACGCCGGACACCAGGAAGGCGGGAAAGAAGAAGGCGAAATCGCTGATGGCATCGACGTCCTTGGTCAGGACCGGGATGAGGCGGTGCGACCGATAGGCTTCGAGCTGGTCGATCGGCGCCATCAGGATCTTGGCGGCCAGCGACTTGCGCAACGAGGCCACGATCCGCTGCCCGACGATATTGGCGCTGATGTCAGAGCCAACCGACCCGATCACGATCAGGATGCAGAGACCCGCGAACGAGGCAATCAGGCCGCCGACGTCGCCTGCGCCTGCGTAAAGGCCGCGGTTCACCACGGCGAGCAGACCCGCAACGCTGGCGCCGCCGAGCAGGCCAAGCAGGATGGCTGCCGCCAGCAGCAGCCAATACGGCCGCAGCAGGCTTCCGACGTTGGCGATTGCCAGATTGGATGGCGTCATCATCGGCCGCCGGCTCCCATTCGTGTGGCGAAGACAGCGGCGAGCTTGTCGCCGATGTCGGCGCGGGCCTGGAGGGCGTCGGGCACGACGCTGCCCATGCGCAGGAACTCGTGGACCATGCCGGGATAGACCTTCAAGTCCACAGCGACGCCGGCCTCGCGCAAGCGTGCGGCATAGGCCTGCCCCTCGTCGACCAGCGGATCGAACTCGGGCAGCACGATCAGCGCGGGTGCGACGCGCGTGAGGTCGGAGGCCGCCAGCGGCGCAAATCGCCAGTCGTGGCGATCAGTGCCTTCGGGCAGATAGTGGTCGAAGAACCAGTCGACGGTCTCGCGCTCGAGCAGATAGCCCGAGCCGTAGTTCTCGTAGGAGTCCGAGATCTGCTGCGGGCTGAGCCCGGGATAAGCGAGGACCTGAAGGATCGGCTGCGGCAAGGCCCGGTCGTCGCGCGCGGCGATTGCCAGCGCCGCGGCCAGCGTTCCGCCCGCGCTGTCGCCGCCGATCGCGACTCGCCGCGGGTCGAAGCCAAGCGCCGGCCCCTCGCCCCCGATCCAGGTGAGCGCATCGACGCAATCCTCGAACGCCGTCGGAAACCGATGCTCCGGCGCCAGCCGATAGTCGATCGACAGCACCGCCGCGCCGCTGTCATCCGCGAGGCCGCGGCACAGCGGCTGGTGCGAGTCGAGGCTGCCGACGACGAAGCCGCCGCCATGCATGTAGAGCAGCACGGGCGTCGGATCGGCGACATCCAACGGCCGCGTTGCATAGAGCCGCCCTGCAATCTCCGTCCCGTCGCGCATCGGCAGCGCAAGCTGCCTCTCGAACGCCAGCGGCGGCGGATCGACATCCAGCAGCGGCGAGGAGGCGTCGAAATCGGCGCGCGCCTGCGCCGGCGTGAGTTGCGGAAACGGGATGCGCGCGCCGGTTTCGGTTCCGAGCTGGATCATCTCGAGCAGCGCGGCGATATCAGGGTGAAGGCTCATGACCACCTCATTCAGCCGGTTCGGACTGCAGCGCCGGCGATGTCTGCGCCGCCTCGTCCGGCTCCAGCCACGCGCCGAGCGCCATCAGGAAGGATTCGTTGCTCAGGATCGCGAAGTGATCGTCGCCGATCACGCCGAGGTCTGCCGCCTGCGGCAGCCGCGCCGCGAGCCGATCGCGCTGTCGAAGCCGGCCCGAGGTCCACCAGCAGCCGGGCGCGACAGCGAGATCAGCCGGCCATTCGGCCGTTTGCGCCAGTTGCGCGAGATGGCGTCCGACCCTGAAGGCCGCGACGATGTCGTCGATGCCGAGAAGGCCGTCGCGCGGCTGCAGCGGTGCCATGCCGATCGCATCGGCGACGAGGCCCCGGATCACCTCGTCCGTCGCCGGCGCATCGGCGGAGCGGATCGCCGTCACCTGCGACGCGATCGCTGACAATTGCACGCCCGGCGCCGTGACCGAGAGCAGCGCGAGCAAGTCGTCAGTCCAATGCAGCGACGGCTGCTGGCCGCCATGCGGAACGAAGCTGTCGATCAGCGCCAGACGCTCGACCCGCGCGCCGCGCCGTTCCAATTCGGCGGCAACCAGACCCGCGAGCAGCCCGCCGAGCGACCAGCCGATCAGATGATAGGGCCCCTCGCTCTGCGTCTGTACGATCTCATCGGCATAGTCCACGGCCATCGCCGCCAGCGAGCGATCGGTGAAGGACGGCTCGATCAGCGTCCGGCACTGCAGACCGATCAGTTGCCGTTCTCCCTCCAGACGACGCGCCAGCGGCGCATAGTCGAACACCGTGCCGAAGCCGCCGTGAAGGCAGAACACGGGCGCCACGCCATCGACCGGCGAACTCAGGGGCAGCAGCGCCGACGGCAACGCGGATGCTGCGGCAGTGCCGAGCAAGGCGCGAATGGTCGGCTTCCGCAGCAGATCCCGCAGCTTGATCTCGCCATCGAGGACCGGGTCGCGGCGAAGCCGCGCGATCACCTTGAGGCTGAGAATAGAGTTGCCGCCGAGCTCGAAAAAGTTGTCGGTGACACCGACTTGCGCGACGCCGAGGACCTCCGCCCACAGCTTTGCCATCGCGACCTCGGCCGGACTTGCCGGCGCGACGAAGGCACGTTCGGCTGCAATATCGGGCGCGGGCAACGCCTTGCGATCGACCTTGCCGCTCGACAGCGTGGGCAGGCGCTCGAGGACGATGATGCGGGCCGGCACCATGTAGGCCGGCAATGTCCGGCGCAGCGCCGCCGTCAGCGTTGCAGACAGCCGCTCGGCCGGAGCAGCGGCGGCGTCGCCCGGAGCGCGTGGCGCCACATAAGCCACGAGCTGATTTCCTCCCGGCCCCGCCACCGCGAGCACGGCCGCCTGCGCGACTGCGGGCTCGCTCAGCAGCGCCGATTGAATTTCGCCAAGCTCGATCCGGAAGCCGCTGACCTTCACCTGGTCATCGCTGCGCCCGAGATATTCGATCGTGCCGCTCGCATCCCATCGGGCCAGATCGCCGGTGCGGTAGAGACGTGCGCCCTCCTCCGTCGAAAATGGATCCGGCACGAAGCGTTCCGCCGTCATGCCTGGCTTGGCGAGGTAGCCGCGCGCGAGCCCGAAGCCGCCGACATAGAGCTCGCCGGCTGCGCCTGCCGGAACGAGATTCAGCGCGCCATCAAGGATGTAGGCGGTGCGGCGCCCGACAGGAATGCCGATCGGCGCATAGGCCTTGTCGCATGCCGTGTTGCCATCGACCTTCCACACCAGCGGTGTCACGACGGTCTCGGTCGGACCATAGCCGTTGATCAGGATCCGCGGCTTCAGCGCGCGCCTCACCTTGTCGAAGCCGGCCTTGGGCATGGCCTCGCCGCCGAACGAATACAACCTCACCGGCGGGGGATTTCCGGTCTGCTCCACCCATTCGGCGACCTGCTGAAGGTAGGCCGGCGGCAGGCCGATATGCGTCACGCGCTGCGCATGAAGCTCTGCAACGGTCTGTTCGGGCGTCCACAGCTCCGCATCGCGCATGACCAGCCGAGCGCCCTGCGACAGCACGGTAAGCCACCGTTCATGCGCGCCGTCGAAGGCCAGCGACAGGAAATGCAGCTCGGTTGCGTGCTCGTCGAGCTCGTAGAGCGCAGCGGTCGCCCGACAATGCATCGCCAGCGGTCCATGCGCGACCGCGACGCCCTTCGGCCGCCCGGTCGAGCCGGACGTGTAGATCACATAAGCGAGATTCTCCGGATGCAGGCCCGGATTTGGCGCATGGTGCGGACCGCTGGCGAAATCGAACGAGGCCAGATCGACGGCCTGGACGCCTTCGATGGCGACGATCTCATGCGCGCCGGACAGCAGCATGCTCATCCCGGAATCGCGCATCAGATGGGCGATGCGGTCCGGCGGCAGCTCGGGATCGAGCGGCACATAGGCTCCGCCGGCCTTCAGCACGGCGAGCAGCGCGGCCATCGTCGCTTCATTGCGCGCGACGACGACGCCGACGCGCTGGTCTGGCTGGAGCCCGGCGCCGACGAGGCGGAGCGCGAGCCGGTTGGCACGACGATCGAGCTCACCGTAGGACACGTTCCTGCCGCCGATCGTGAGGGCGACACGTTCCGGGTCGCGCTGGGCATGACCGCTGATCATCTCGTGCACGAGCGGACGCGTCGCGGAAGACGCAGCCCGACCATTGCAGGCGACTGCGCGCTGCACATCCTGAGCGGTGGCCGCATCGATCGCGCCGAGCGCGGCTTCCGGACTTCGCATGATAGCCGCGAGCAGATGTTCGAATTGCGCCCTCACCTGCTCCGCCTGATCCGGCGTGAAGTGGCTCGGCATATAGGTGAACTCGACCTGCAGCGAATCCTCGACCATGATGGACAGGTCCATCGGATAGTTGGTGACGTCGACATTGCGCAGCTCGCCGAATTGAAGCGAGCCGTCGCCCTGCAGCAGGCCCCGGTCGACGGGATAGTTCTCGAACACGATGATACTGTCGAACATGCTCTCGCCAGCACGGCCGGCCCAGCTCTGGATGTCGTAGAGCGGCGTCTGCTCGAAATTGCGCATCGCCGCGTTACGGTCCTGCATGGCACGCAGCCAGTCGCCGATCGTGGTGGCCGGCGACGGCGTCTCGATCACCGGCAGCGTATTGATGAACAGGCCGATCATCTGCTCGGCCCCGTCGAGACCAGCCGGACGGCCGGCGACGGTGACACCGAAGGTGACGGTCTGCTGGCCGGTGTAGCGTTGCAGCAGCAGCGCCCAGACGCCCTGGATGAGCGTGTTCAGGGTGATGCGCTCGCGCCGCGCAAACGCCTTCAAGGCCGCGGTCGCATCTTCGTCGAGCCGCGTGTAGCAGCGCTGGTGCCCGTGCCCATCGTGGCGCCGTGCTCCGAAGGCATCGGCCAGTTGCGTCGGCTGGTCGAAGGCCGTGAGCTGTCCGCGCCAGAAGCGCTCGGCGGCCTGCGCGTCCTGGGCCAGCAGCCAGGCAACATAGTCGCGATAATGCGCTGAACGAGCCGTGAGCGCCCGCCCGGAATAGCGCTGCAGGATTTCGCCGATGAAGCGGGCCGAGCTCCAGCCATCCATCAGGATGTGATGGTAGGTCCAGATCAGGCGATGGCGCTCGTGGTCGAGCTGCAGCAGCCGGACACGCTGCAGCGGCGGCACCGCGAGATCGAACTCGACGTTACGCTCCGCGGCCAGGGCCGACGACAGCCGCGCTTCATCGACGACCTGCCCGCGCCAGTCCTCCATCACGAACGGCGCGTTCGCGGCACGATGGACGGCCTGCAGCGGTGCACCGGACAGCTCGCGCCAGAGAAAACCCGTGCGCAGCATCGGATGAGAGTCAGAGACCTCTTGCCACGCGCTGCGCAGCCGCTCGACGTCCAGCCCGCGGATCTCGACGCTGATCTGGTTGACGTAGACACCGCTGCCGGCATCGCGCAGGCTGTGGAACAGCATGCCCTGCTGCATCGGCGAGAGCGGGTAGACGTCCTCGATGCGGTCCCAGTCGACCCCGAGCCGAGCGAGCTCGTCGCTGGTCAGCCCGGACAATGCGCCGCGCGCGAGGGCAATCACGGGCTGATCTTTCCGCGCCGCTCGGCAGGCCGGCGCGAGCAGCTCGACCGTCTGCAGCCGGAACACGTCTCTCGGCTCCAGCACGAGACCAGCCCGGCGGGCGCGACCGACCATCTGCAGCGAGATGATCGAGTCGCCGCCGAGCTCGAAGAAATTGTCGGCGACGCCGACGTCCGGCTGGTGGAGCAGTTCGGCCCAGATCGCGGCGAGCGTGGCCTCGGCGGGACTACGTGGCGAGATGCGCTGTCCCTGTGCGGGCCGGGTGTCGGGCAATGGCAAGGCCTTGCGATCGATCTTGCCGTTCGGCGTCAGCGGCAGAAGCGGCAGCACCATGACGCGCGACGGCACCATGTAGTCCGGCAGCGCCGACGCGAGCGTCGCGCGCAGCTCAGCTCCGTCGAGCCCATCGTCGCCGCTGACATAGCCGACGAGCTGCCGCCCGCCGCCGAGCTCTTGCGCCACCACGACGCTGTCGCGGACGCCGGGCTGCGTGCGCAACCGCGCCTCGATCTCGCCGAGCTCGATGCGGTGGCCGCGAATCTTCACCTGATGGTCGGCACGGCCGACATAGTCGAGCAGTCCATCGGCGCGCCACCGCGCCAGATCGCCGGTCCGGTACAGCCGCGCACCGCGATCGCCGAATGGATCGGGAACGAAGCGCTCGGCGCTGAGCGCCGCCCGGCGCCAATAGCCGCGGGCCAGGCCTTCGCCGCCGATGAAGAGCTCGCCTGTCACGCCGACAGGGGCGCGGTTGAGATCGCCGTCGAGCACGTGCAGCGTGGTGCTGCCGATCGGGCCGCCGAGGACGGGTGCGGGATCGCGCGCATCGAGCCGATGACGTGCCGACCACACCGTGGTTTCGGTCGGCCCGAACAGATTCCAGACCTCGCCGCCGAGCGCGAGCAGCCGGAGCGCCAGATCGGGCGCCAGCGCCTCGCCGCCGCTCAGCAGGCGGCAGCCTTGAGGCAGCCATCCATGCGCGCCGTCGTCATGGTCGAGCAGCATGCGCCAGCTCGACGGCGTGGCTTGGATCATTGTCGCGCCGTGACGGGCCACGATCGCTTTCAACGCCGCGGGATCATGGGCCGCCGAGGCGCGGTCCGCCAGCACGATCTGCGCGCCATGAGTCAGCGGCAACCAGAGTTCGAGCACCGCGATGTCGAACGACAGCGAGGTCAAACCGAGCACGCGATCATCGCGCGCAATGCCCGGCTGCTCAGCCATGGTCGCCAGGAAATTCGTCACCGCGCCATGGCGCACCATCACCCCCTTGGGCAGGCCGGTCGAGCCCGAGGTGTAGATGACGTAAGCCAGGTTTTCAGGATGGACGGCGACATCGAGATTGCCGACGTCGGCAACTTCCTCTCCAGGCGCCTCGTCCAGCAGCCAGACCTCGGCGTGGCCGTCCGCCAGCACCGGACCGAGCCGATCGCGGAGCGTCGCCTGCGTCAGCAGCAGCTTGGCGCCGCTGTCGGTCAGCATGTGCGCGAGACGCTCGGCCGGATAGTCGGGATCGAGCGGCAGATAGGCCCCGCCCGCCTTGAGCACCGCGAGCAGCGCCACCATCATCGTGACACCGCGCTCCAGCGCCAGCCCTACCACCACATCGGGACCGACGCCGCCCTCCCTGAGCCTTTGGCCCAGCCGGTTCGCGCGCGCGTTCAGCGCGGCGTAGCTGAGCGTCTCCTCATTGTGCACGAGCGCGATCGCATCGGGTGCGCGCTCCGTCTGCGCCTCGAATTGAGCGACGACACCGGGCGATATCACGGCGGCCGCTGTGGCGTTCACCCGTGCGAGCAGCGCGATATCAGCGGGATCATCAGCCGCAAGGCAGCCGACCGCCTGCTCCGCATCGCCAGCGATGGCCGCGAGCATTTGCACGAACGCCTTCTGCAGCCGACAAATCTGGACGTCGTCAAAATGTTGCCGCTGGAAATTGAACACCAACCGTAGCTCGCTTTCGAGACCGACGCTCACGAACAGCGGGTAGTTGCTGGTTTCGAGGATCCTCGTCCGGCTGACGCTCAGACGGCCATCTCGGGTCTTCAAGGCCGCGTCCACCGGATAGTTCTCGAACACGAGGATGCTGTCGAACAGCGGACGCCCCGCCCGGCCCGCGATCCGCTGGATGTCGGCCAGCGGCATCCAGCCGTGGTCCCGCAGGCCGAGATTGCGATCCTGCAGGTCCCGCAACCACGCGCCGACGCGCTGCTCCGGATTCTCGGTGTCGACCACCGGCAAGGTGTTGATGAACAGGCCGACCATCTCTTCGGCGCCGGCGAGCCCGGCGGGCCGGTCCGATACCGTCACGCCGAAGCAGACCGTAGGCTGGCCGGTGAACCGACGGAGCAAGTGCGCCCATGCCGCCTGCACCACCGTGTTCAGCGTGACCCGTTCGCGGGTCGCGAAGCGTTGCAGCCGCTCGCTGAGATCGGCGTCCACCGCCATGGCGAGCGAGCCATGGCCGACGCGAGCGCCGGCCGCAGGCTGCGACAGCAGGCTCGGCTCGTCGAGTCCAGCCAACGCCGCTCGCCAGAACTCGACCGCCGCACCGTGGTCCTGCGCCTGCAGCCATCCGATGTAGTCACGGTAGCGCGGCGGCGGTCCCTGCAGCGCCCCCTGCCCCTCTTGCTGCACCACCTCGGCAATGAAGCGGGCCGAGCTCCAGCCGTCCATCAGAATGTGATGATGGGTCCAGATCAGCCAATGCCGGTCGTCGTCGATCCTGACCAGCCGCACGCGCTGCAGCGGCGGCCGCGAGAGATCGAAGCCGTCGGCGCGCTCGCGGTCCGCGGCCGCCGTGAGCGCAGCCTCCAGCGCCGACGGAGTAAGTCCCGCCGCACGTTCCCGCCAATCCTCCGCGACGAAGGCAACGTCGGCATTGCGATAAACGATTTGCTGCGGCGGTCCGGACAATTCACGCCACAGGAAACCGGTGCGAAGCGCGGTATGACGGTCGCTGACGGCCTGCCAAGCAGCATGCAGCTTACCGGCGTCGAGGCCGCGGATCTCGGCTGCAACCTGGTTGACGTAGACCCCGGCGCCGTCGTCGTGCAGCGCATGAAACAACATGCCCTGCTGCATCGGCGACAGCGGATAGATGTCCTCGATCTCGTGCCAATCCAGCGCCAGCGCATCGAGCTCGGCCTGGCTCAGCTTCGACAGCGGCACATCGGACGGCGTCACGCCATGGACGCCGCTCGTGCAATGATCGACCAGTTCACGAAGCGCTTCCTCGAAACAACCGGCGACGCAGGTCACGGTCTCGCGTCGATAGCGCTTCCTGCTGAAGCCGAACGACAACTGCAGACGGCCGTCGAGCACCCTCGCATTGATCGCGATATGGTGGCGGAGCGGGCTCGACGCCGCACGCGAAGGTCCTGCGCTCTCGGGCGCGATCGAGAACAGCGCCGTCTCGTCCGCGCTGCCATCGACCTGACCGAGATAGTTGAACCCGATGCGCGGCTGCACGCCCGTCCTCAGCGCCGCACGCTGGGCATCAGACCCCAGGCAGCGCAGCACGCCGTAGCCAAGTCCCCGGTTGGGGACGGACCGCAGCATCTCCTTGGTCGCCTTGATCAGCTCGGCGGGCGGCTGCGATCCAGCCGTCAATTGCACCGGAAAGGCGGTTGTGAACCAGCCGATGGTTCGCGACAGATCGAGCCCGTCGCCGAGATCCTCGCGGCCGTGGCCTTCGAGCTCGATCGCCATGATCTCACGGCCCGACCACTGCCACAACGCACGCGCCAGCGCCGACAGCAGCAGATCATTGACCTGGGTTCGGTACGCGCCGTGCGCCGCGCCCAGCAGGCGCGCGGTCAGCTCCGCGTCGATCGCGAGCAGCACGTCGTCAGCGTCGGCGCTCGTATCCCGATCCGCATGATCGACATCGCACGGCAGGTCATCCGTCTGCCGGAGACCGGACCAATGATCGAGCTCGGCAGCCAGCACATCCGAGCACGCGTGCGCGTGCAGTGCTGCGCCCCATTGGGCATAGGCGTGCGTCTTGGGCGGCAGCGTCGCCTCCTGCCCACGCATGAGCTGCGCATAGGCCGCCGCGAGATCCTCCAGCAGCACACGCCACGACACGCCGTCGATCACGAGGTGATGGATTACGATCAGGAGGCGCTGCCCGCCGTCCGGCAGATCGATGCCGACCATCTGCACCAGACGACCCTGCGCGAGCGAGAGGCTCGCCTGGACCTCAGCGGCCAGCGCGGTGACCGCCTCGCCGTCAGCCAGCTTGCACGATCGGAACAGACCGACGGCGGCCGGCGCCGACGCGTGCTCGGCGCGCCAAGTGCCGTCGATGCGTTGGAAGCGCAGCCTCAGCGCATCATGATGGGTGACGACGGCCACCGCCGCGCGCCGCAGCACGTCCCAGTCGAGCCGCTGCTGCGGCCGCAGCAGCAAGGCCTGGTTCCAGTGATCGGGCGCGTCCAGCTCCTGCTCGAAGAAGCGGAGCTGAATCGGCAACAACGGCAGTGGCCCGGAGACGAGGCCCTGCTCCGCCGTCGTCTCCAGCCGAGCGATCTGCCGCGCGTCGCGCGCCAGGGCTTCCAGTGTCTGATGCTTGAAGACGTCGCGCGGCTCGATCAGAAGGCCGGCTCGCCGCGCGCGACTGACCATCTGCAGCGAGATGATGGAATCGCCGCCGAGCTCGAAGAAATTGTCGGTCATGCCGACATCGGGCTGATGCAGCAGCTCGGCCCAGATGGCCGCCAGCGCAGCCTCGGCCGCCGTCCGCGGCGCAATCCGCGTGACTGATGCGGGCGCCTCCGGCGCTGGCAGCGCATTGCGATCGACCTTGCCATTCACCATCAGCGGCAGACGATCGAGCACCACGATCCACGCCGGCACCATGTAGTCCGGCAGCGTCGCGGACAAGGCGTCGCGCAGCACCGCAGCATCGAGCGTGCCGTCACCGCAGACATAGCCGATCAGTTGGCGGCCTGCCCCGAATTCCCTGGCGATGACGACGGCCGCAGTGACCGATGGCTGCTGCCGAAGCCGCGCCTCGATCTCGCCGAGCTCGATGCGGAAGCCGCGAACCTTCACCTGGTGATCGGCCCGGCCGACATAGTCGATGGCGCCGTCGCTGCGCCAGCGCGCCAGATCGCCGCTCCGGTACAGCCGCGCGCCGGGAGGTCCGAACGGATCGGGAATGAAGCGCTCGGCCGTCAGCGCCGCGCGACCGAGATAGCCGCGCGCCAGCCCGTCGCCGCCAATATAGAGCTCGCCCGTCGTACCCTCGGCGACCGGATTGAGGTCGGCATCGAGAATGCGCAGGATCGTACCCAGGATCGGCACGCCGATCGGCACGCGTGGCCCGCTCGCCTCGCGGCAGCTCCAGAAGCTGGCATTGATGAGCGCTTCGGTCGGCCCATAGCGGTTGTCGAACCGGATCGCGGGGAATATCGCGTAGACCTGGTCCTTCAGCTGGACCGGCAGAGCCTCGCCACCGGAGAACAGGCGTTTCAGGCTCACGCATCGGCGAGCCTCGGGCTCGGCCACGAATTGCGCGAGCATCTGGGGCACGAAATGCAGCGTGGTGACGCCATGCGTGGTGACCGCATCGATCAAGCGCTTCGGCTCGCGATGGGCGCCCGGCGCTGCGATCGCAAGCCGTGCGCCGACCGTCAGCGGCCACAGGATTTCCCACACCGCGACGTCGAAGCTGAACGGCGTCTTCTGCAACAGCGTTTCGCTAGGAACGATCCCGTACTCCCGCTGCATCCAGGCCAGCCGTGCCGCCAGCGCGCCACGCGTGCAGGCCACGCCCTTCGGCATGCCGGTCGAGCCGGACGTGTAGATCACATAAGCGAGGCTCTCGGCGTGGTTCGGACTGCGGAGATCCGAATTGCCGGCATCGATCCCGTGCGAAGCGCGGCTGTCGTCGACGGCGATCAGCTCGGCGCCCGCCCCTGCCGTGATCTCCATCAGCCGATCGTGCAACTGCGGCTGCGTCAGCACCAGTCGCGCGCCGCTGTCGCCCAGCATCGCGGCGAGTCGCCCGCTCGGATAATCCGGATCGAGCGGCAGGTAGCCGGCCCCCGCCTTCAGCACCGCCAGCACGGCCACGACCAGATCGGCGCTACGCTCGAATGCGAGGGCGACGGGAGCATCAAGAGCGACGCCGGCCTGCCTGATCTGTCGCGCCAGTCGGTTGGCCCGCGCGTTCAGTTCGGCGTAGCTGATCCCCTCCTGATCAGAGATCAGGGCGACGGCCGCGGGCGACCGTGCGACCTGCTGTTCGATCTGCGTCATGACGTCGACGAAGCCGTCTTTCGCCGTCGGCGCGGCGGGCCCCGAGCTCCAGCGGAGCACCCGTTGCAAAGCGTCGGCGTCGAGGCCATGCAGCTCCGCGACCGGGCGGCTGCTGTCGTCGGCGATGCGCGCGAGCAGACAGGCGAACGCCGCCTGCATCCGCTCGATCTGCGGCCGGTCGAACCGGCTGCGATCGTAACGGAATCCGAGCCGGATGCCGGCGTCGGTCGCGAACACCGCGACCGTCAGCGCATAGTTGGTGATCGAGATCTGCTCGGCGCGGCTGGCGCGCGGCCCCTCGCCGGCCTGATCGCGTATCGCCGCGTCGACCGGATAGTTCTCGAACACGAAGATGGAGTCGAACAGCGGCCGGCCGGCCCGGCCGGCAAGACGCTGGATCTCGTGCAACGGCATCCAGCCGTGCTCGCGCAGGTCGACGTTGCGGTCCTGCAGGCTGCGCAGCCAGTCGCCCACCAGCGTTTGCGGTCGCGCGTCCTCGAGCACGGGAACGGTGTTGATGAACAGGCCGACCATCTCCTCCACGCCCGCGATCTCGGGCGGCCGGCCGGAAATCGTGGCGCCGAAGCAGACGACATCCTGCCCGGTCAAGCGCCGCAGCAGCTGGCCCCAGGCCCCCTGCAGCAGCGTGTTCAAGGTCACCCGCTCGCGCCGTGCCACGAGCTGCAGCCGCTCGGTTTTCGCTGCATCGATGACGAGGTCGATCGAGGCATGGCCTTCGGCTGGTGCGGCCGGCCCGCCAAGCGCATCGGCCAGCAGGCTCGGCTCGCCGAGCGTCGAGAGCGAGCGCGACCAGAACGCAATCGACGCCTCGCGATCCTGTCGTTCCAGCCAGGCAATGTAATCGCGATAGCGGCCGCGCGGTGCGCCCAGCGACGCGCCGCCGACATGCTGCATGATCTCCCCGATCAGCCTCGCCGCGCTCCAGCCGTCGAGCAGGATGTGATGATGGGTCCAGATCAGGCGGCAAACGCCGCCGCCGAGATCGATGAGACGGACCCGCTGCAGCGGCGGCCGTGACAGGTCGAAGCCGGCGCGCCATTCGGCCGCCGCCACCTCGGCCAGCGCCGCGTCACGCGTGGCTCGATCCATCGAGTCCGCACGGTCGCGCCAATCCTCCTCGACGAAGGGAACAGGAACCTGCCGATGGACGACCTGCTGCGGCGCGCTCGATAATTCCCTCCACACGAACGCGGTCCGCAGCACCGCGTGTCGTGCCGTCACCGCCTGCCACGCCGCGCGCAGGCGCGCCGCGTCCGCGCCTTCGACGTCGACGGCGATCTGGCTGACATAGTTGCCACTGTCGCCGTCGCGCAGCGTGTGGAACAGCATGCCCTGCTGCATCGGCGACAGCGGATAGATATCCTCGACATCGCGCCAATCACGCGTCGCGCCGAGCAAATCGAGCTCCGGCTGGCCGAGGCGCGACAACGGAACGTCCGACGGCGTGAGGCCGTGTGCGTCACCGGTGCAATGCGCGACCAGCTCGCGCAGCGCCGCGGAGTAGCACGCGGCCAGCCGCTCGATCGTCGCGCGGCGATAGCGGCGGCGGCCAAAGCTGAATGTCAGCTTCAGCCGGCCGTCGAGCACTTGGCCGTTGATGCTGAGCCAGCGGCCGAGCGGCGCGCTGGCGCTGCGCGACGGCCCCGCGCCTTCCGGCGCGAGCGCGAAGGCAAGGTCGGAGCCGGCGCCAAACTGGCCGAGATAGTTGAAGACGATCCGCGGCTCGGCTCCATCCGCCAGGGCGGCGCGCTGCTCGGAGCTGCCGCAATACCGCAGCACGCCGTAGCCGAGCCCGCGCGCCGGGATGGCCCGCAATTCCTCCTTGATCGACCTGATGAGGGTGGCGTCGTCGCTCGCGCCAGCGGAGAGCCGAACCGGAAATGCTGTCGTGAACCAGCCGACCGTGCGCGACAGGTCGATGCCTTCGAACAGATCCTCGCGTCCATGGCCCTCGAGCTCGACCAGGCATTCACCGAGTCCGCACCAGCGGCTGACCGCGCGGGCCAGCGCCGCCAGCAGCAGATCATTGACCTGGGTCCTGTAGGCGGCGGGCGCCTGCTTGAGCAGTTGCCCGGTCACGTCGGCATCGAACGACACGGCGACGTCTTCGCCGTCGGCGACGCGATCGGTCTCCCCGTGATCGTCGTCGCACGGCAGATCGTCAGCGACGCTGCGCTGTCTCCAATAGACGAGCTGGTCGGCCAGCTCCTTGCTCGCGGCGTAGTCTTCGAGCCTCTTGCCCCACGACGCCACGGACTGGCTCTTGGGAGGCAAAACAATCGCGGCCGCGCCCTGCGCCGCCTGTCGATACGCCGCGGCGATGTCCTCGAGTAGGACGCGCCACGACACGCCATCGACGACGAGATGATGCACGACGATCAGAAGCCGCTGGCTGCCGTCCGCAACGTCCATGCCGACGAGGCGCAGCAACGGCCCCTGCAAGGACAGGCTCGCCTGCGCGGCCGCCGCAACCGAGGTGATCTCCGCCGCGTCCTGAACAGTGCGGATCCAGAGCAGATCGGCGCTCGCCGGCATCTTGCCGTATCTCGCGTGCCACGTGCCGTCGCTTTGCTCGAATTGCAGCCGCAGGGCATCGTGATGCGCCACCACGGCATCGACCGCCCGCGCTATCACGCGCCAGTCGAACCGCGCCGAGGGTACGAGCATCAAGGCCTGGTTCCAGTGATGCCGTTCGCCCGCGTCCTCGGCAAAGAAGCGGCGCTGGATCGGCAACAGCGGCACCGGATCGCCGTCGCGCGCGCCGGGCTCAGCGGAGACAATGACCGCCCGATCGCGGCGCGCGACCCGCGCCAGCTCCTGCAGCGTCTGATGCCGGAACAGATCGCGCGGCTCGATCGACAGGCCACGCTGCCGCGCCCGGCCGACCACCTGCAGTGAGATGATGGAATCGCCGCCGAGCTCGAAGAAATTGTCGGTGAGCCCGATCCGCGAATGGCCGAGCAGTTCGGCCCAGATCGCCGCCAGCTCCAATTCCACGGCCGATTGCGGCGCGACATAGTCTGTCTCGGCACACAATGACTCGGGCACCGGCAGGGCGTCGCGATCGACCTTGCCATGCGCCGTGAGCGGCATCTGCGACATCGGCACGATGCGAGCCGGAACCATGTAGTCCGGGAGTTCCTCCGATAGCGCCGCGCGCAACGCGGCCTCGTCGAGGCCATCCTCGCCGCAGACATAGCCGACGAGCTGCTGGCGTCCGCCGATTTCGCGCGCCACCACCACCGCCGACTGAACGCCCGCCTGCCGCGTCAGCCGTGCCTCGACCTCGCCCGGCTCGATGCGGAAGCCACGGATCTTGAGTTGATGATCGGACCGGCCGACATAGTCGATGACGCCGTCGGCACGCCAGCACGCCAGATCGCCCGTGCGATACAGCCGCGCGCCGGGTGCGCCGAACGGATCGGGGATGAAGCGCTCCGCCGTCAGCGCCGGCCGATTCCAATAGCCGGCCGCGAGCCCCTCGCCGCCGATATGAAGCTCGCCGATGACGCCGACCGGAACGATGTTCAGATCGCCGTCGAGAACATAGGCCGAGCGCCGGCCGACCGGACGGCCGATCGGCGCATAGGCGCAGTCGATCTCGGCATCGGCGTCGACCTTCCAGACCAGCGGCGTGACCACCGTCTCCGTCGGACCGTAGCCGTTGATCAGCTTGCGCGGCCGCAGCGCCTGCCTGACCTTGTCGAAGCCCGATTTGGGCATCGCCTCGCCGCCGAACGAATACAGCGACACGGGCGGCGGATCGCCGCGCCACGCCGCGAATTCGGCGAGCTGCTGCAGGTAGGCCGGCGGAAAGCCGGCATTGGTCACGCGCTCCGCGCGCATCACCTCGAGCGTCTTCTCCGCCGACCAGAGATCGGCGTCGCGCATCACCAAGGCCGCGCCGCAGCTCAGCGCGGTCCACAACCGCTCATGCGCGCCGTCGAAAGTGAAGGAAAGGAAGTGCAGCTCGCGCGACTGCCGGCCCATCTCGTAGAGACCGGCCGTGGCGTCGCAATGCATCGCGAACGGTCCATGCGCGACCGCGACGCCCTTCGGTACACCGGTGGAGCCGGACGTATAGATCACGTAGGCGAGGCTCGCGGGATGGACATCGACCGCGGGATCAATCTCCGTCGTCTCGGCCGGGATCACGCCGAGATCGACGACTGCGATGCCCGGCATCGGCGGCCATTGCGATCGTCCCGCCGCATCGACCAGCACGACGCGCGCGCCGGCATCGCGAACGGTTGCAGCAAGCCGCGCCGGTGGATGATCGGGATCGAGCGGCAGATAGGCGGCGCCGGCCTTGAGGACGGCAACGAAACCGGCGACGAGATCGGGCGAACGCTGCATCGAGAGCGCGACGAGCTCGCCGGGTCGAACGCCGAGCGCCAGCAGATGCTGCGCGATGGCATTGGCGCGGCGATCGAGCGCCTGATAGCTGATCGTCTCGGCTCCGAACACCAGGGCTGTCGCGCCCGGCGTTTCCTTGGCGTGCCGCGCGAACATCCGGTGCACCGACTGGAAGGCCGCGCGCGCGGGCGCGCAGGCATTCCACTGCCTGACGTCGTCGCGCTGCCGGTCCGACAACAGCTCCAGCGCCGCGATCCGGCGCGTGGGATCTGCGACCATTTCCTGCAGGATCGTCAGCCAATGGCCGGCGAGCCGCGTGATGGTCGACCGCTCGAACAACGCGGTGGCAAAGGAAAACAGCGCCGAGACGTCCCCCGACGGCAATTCCTCGCTGTCGAGCGCGAGGTCGAATTTCACCGTCTCAATCTCGGCCGCGATCGTCTCGATCTGCAATTCAGAGCTAGCCGGCGCATGCGCCGGCCCGCGCCGATGCTGATGGTTGTAGAGCACCTGGAACAGCGGCGTCTGGCTCAGGCTGCGCTGTGGCTGCAACACGTCGAGCAGCCGTTCGAACGGAAGGTCCTGGTGATCCCTGGCCTCGAGCGAAGCCGCGCGCAGCGTTTCGACGACGTCGGCGATCGTCCCCAGGCTGTCGATCCGCGTCCGCAGCACCTGGGTGTTGACCAACAGCCCGATCAGGCGCCGCGTTTCCGGCCGATCGCGATTGGCGAGGGGAACGCCGATGCTGATGTCGTCCTGGCCGCTGTAGCGATAGAGCACCAGCTTCAGTGCCGCGAGCAGCACGACGAACAGCGTCGTGTGATGTTGCCGCGCAAGCTCGCGCAGACGATCGGAAAGCTCGGCGCCGAGTGACAGGCGTATGGCACCGCCGGATTGGTCGGTCTGGGCCGAACGCGGCCGATCGAACGGCAGTTGCAGCATCGCCGTGTCGTGCAGCCGGCCGGTCCAGTAGCGGAGCTGCCGCTCCTCCTCCACCGCGCCGAGCCACAGCCGCTGCCAGGCGGAGAAATCGGCGTAGTCGATCTCGAGCGCCGGCAGCGAGGCGGTCTCGCCGCGGACGGCTGCGCGATAGAGCTGCCAGAACTCGTCGGTGAGGACCTGCATCGACCAGCCATCGGCGACGATGTGGTGCAGCGTCACCGAGAGAACATGGTCGTGCTCGTCGAGCCTCAGCAGCGCCGCGCGCAGCAGCGGTCCGGATTCGAGATCGAACGGCAGCGCCGCTTCCTCACGCAGCAGCCGGCGCGCCTGCTGCTCGCAATCATCGCCGGCAATCTCGATGCGGCGAAGCGCGACCGGCGCCGGCGGTCCCACGATCTGCTCCGGCTCGCCGCCGTCCTGCCGGAACGTGGTGCGGAGCGCGGCATGGCGCATGACCAGCTCGTCGAGCGCCCGTTGAAGCGCGGCGGCATCGAGACGGCCCCGCAGCCGGATCGCGACCGGCATGTTGTAGGCGGAGCCGTCCGGATCCATCCGCCACAGGAACCAGAGGCGGGCCTGCGCGAACGACAACAGCGCGCGCTGCAGCTGCTGCCGGGCGATCGGCAGAATCGAAAGATCGATGCCCTTGGCCGCCAACTGCGTCAGGAAGGCGCGCTGCTTTGGCGCGTCGAGACGCACCAACCGGCGCGCGATCTCGCTGAGCTGCTGGGCCTGAAGTCCGGACTGATCATTCATTGGCGAACTCGACTTCTTCAAGCAGATCGAACATGGCGGCGATGTCATCGTTGCGCCTGCTCATCGGCGCGTCCGCGGCGAGCGCGGACGCCATGGTCTCGACCGTGGTCAGTTCGAACAGCCGCTTCAGCGGCAGCTCCCGCGCGAGATCACGCTTGATGCGGCCGACGAGCTGGACGGCCACCAGCGAGTCGCCGCCGAGCTCGAAGAAATCATCGGTGACGCCGACCTCCGGCCTGTGCAGCAGCTCGGCCCAGATCCCCGCGAGCGCAGCCTCGGTCGGATTGCGCGGATCGACGCGCCGCGCCCCCGGCGGCGTCGCATCCGGCCGCGGCAGCGCCTTGCGGTCGATCTTGCCGTTCGGGGTCAGCGGCAGCTCCGGCAGCACGATGACGCGCGAGGGCACCATGTAGTCCGGCAGCGCCGTTGCGAGCGCGGCGCGCAGCTCACTGCCATCGAGCGGGGCCTCGCCGCCGACATAACCGACCAACTGACGGCTGCCGCCGAGCTCGTGCGCGGCGACGACGCTGTCGCGCACGCCCGGCTGCTCCCGCAGCCGCGCCTCGATCTCGCCGAGCTCGATCCGATGCCCGCGGATCTTCACCTGATGATCGGCGCGGCCGACATAGTCGAGCACGCCATCGGCCCGCCAGCGCGCGAGGTCCCCGGTCCGGTACAGCCGCGCGCCGTCGTCGCCGAACGGATCCGGAATGAAGCGCTCGGCACTCAGCGCCGCGCGTTTCCAATAGCCGCGCGCGAGCCCGTCACCACCGATGAAGAGCTCGCCGGTGACGCCGACCGGCGCGAGGTTGAGCTCGCCGTCGAGCACGTACAGTGCGGTGTTGCCGATCGGGCTGCCGAGCAGCGGCACCGGATTCGCGCCATCGAGGCGGTGGCGCGCCGACCACACCGTGGTCTCGGTCGGCCCATACAGATTCCAGACCTCGCAGCTCTCTGCGTTCAGCCGCCGCGCCAGATCCGAGGCCAGCGCCTCCCCGCCGCTCAGCAGGCGGCAGCCCTTCGGCAGCCATGGATCAGGATCGGCCGCGTCGTGATCGAGCAGCATGCGCCAGCTCGATGGCGTCGCCTGGATCATGGTCACGCCGTGCCGTGCGACCATCGCCTTGAGGGCCTCGGGATCATGGGCCGCGGCACGGTCGGCGAGCACGACCTGGGCGCCATTTGTGAGTGGCAACCACAGCTCCAGAACGGCGATGTCGAAGGACAACGACGTCAGCGCGAGCACGCGGTCGCCGGCCGCGATGCCCGGCTGTTCGGCCATCGTCGCCAGGAAGTTCGTCAGCGCGGCATGGCGCACCATCACGCCCTTCGGCAGCCCGGTCGAGCCGGAGGTGTAGATGACGTAGGCGAGGTTCTCGGGGTGCACGTCGACGGAAAGATTGTCGGTCTGGCCGAGGCCATCGCCGGCCGCGACCTCGAGCAGCCAAGCCTCGGCCTCGCTCCGCTCCAGCACCGGCGCGAACCGGTCGTGCAGCGTGGCCTGTGTCAGCAGCAGCTTGGCACCGCTGTCGTTCAGCATGTGCGCGAGACGCTCGGCGGGATAGTCCGGATCGAGCGGCAGATAGGCCGCGCCCGCCTTGAGCACCGCGAGCAGCGCCACCATCATCGCGACGCCGCGCTCCAGCGCGAGCCCGACCACCACATCGGGGCCGACGCCGCGATCCCGCAGCCGCCGCGCCAGCCGGTTCGCCCGCGCATTCAACGCGCCGTAACTGATCGTCTCCGGTCCATGCACCAGCGCGACCGCATCCGGCGTTCGCGCCGCATGCACCTCGAACTGCCGATGCACGCAGAGCGCACTTGCACCGCTGGTCGCCGTCGCATTCCAGGCCTGCAGCAGCCGCGCGCGATCATCGTCCGGAACGACGTCGATCCGGCGCACAGGCGTATGCGGCGCCTCTTCCAGTGCCAACGCGAGTTGATCGAGCGATTGCTGCATCATCGCGCCGACCCGCTCGGGCGCGACCGGCGCCGCGACCTGGACCGTCAGGTGAAGCCCATGGCCGTCATCGTCCACCGCCAGCATCAGCGGATAGTTGGTGCGCTCCTCGCCGCCGAGCCATTCGACGCCTTGCGGGAGCTCAGCATCCACCTGCGCATCCTGTCTCCGGCCGTGCCGATAGTTCAAGATCGCGGAAAACAGCGGCGTCGGCGGTGCGACACCGCTGCAGCGCTGGGCCATCGCCAGCGAGGCATGCTCATGCGCCATCAGCTCCGCCAGCCGCGCATGCGCCGCGCGAACGCTGTCCTCCACCGACGTGCCGTCGAGATCGAGCCGCACCGGCAGCGTGTTGATGAACAGGCCCAGGCTGCGGCCGGTATCGTGACCGGCCTGCATGCGGCCGAGCAGCACGGTGCCGAACACGACCTGCTCGCGCCCGCTGCTGCGCGCCAGCACCTGCCCCCAGGCGACATGACAGAGGCTGGCGAGGCTCGCGCCAAGGCGCCGCGCCTGTGCACGCAGCCGCGCGTCGAGCGCGGCCGGCAGGGGCAGCCTTGCCTCGCGCACGCCGTCGCCGTCGCTGCGCACCTCCATCAATCCGAACGGTGCCGTGGGCGCATCGATGTCGGCGAGCATGCCGCGGAAGAAACGCTGCTGCGCATCCTGCCCGGCGGGCTTGCGCGTTTCGGCGACAAGATTGCGGAATGGAATCGGCGGAGGCAGATCAGCGCGGCGCCCCGACAGAATCAGCTGCACCTCCTCATGCAACGCCTGCAGCGTGGTATGGTCGCCGACCATGTGATGCAGCAGGACCAGCAGCAGCAGGCGATCATTTTCCTCGTCACGGGCGACAACCAGACGCAGCAACGGCGCCCGGGTCAGATCGAGCCGGCAGGATCCCGGATCGAAGCGGCGGGCCAGCTCGACCTGAGCCGGCGCGTGACCTTCGAGCGCGACTTCGGTGACGCTCAGCGGTGCGTGGCGCCAGACCACCTGCGCCGGAACCGACAACCCATCCCAGAGGAACGACGTCCGCAGCACGTCGTGCCGGTCGATCACGTCCTGAACCGCGGCGAGATAACGATCCAGCAGATCGCGGCCCGCGAATGCCATCTGTGCGACCAGCACGTAAGGATCGCCCTCGGTCGCCAGCAGATGATGGAACAGGATTCCTTCCTGCAACGGCGACAGCGCGTAGATGTCCTGGACGTTGGCGACGCCGCCCGGCACCTGGGCGACCACGCGGTCGATCTCGGGCTGGCTCAGCGCGATCAGCGGCAGCATGTCCGGCGTGATGGCCGCGCTCTCCGGCGTGATCAGGTTGGCGGGGATCGCAATCTCCTCGCCGGGCCGCAGGCTGGCCGCGAGATCGCGCAGCACCGGCCTGGCGAACACCATGTGCGCATCGACCGTCAGTGCATGGCGCTTCAGCCGGTCCAGCATGCGGACGACGAGCAGCGAATGGCCGCCGAGCTCGAAGAAATGATCGTTGCGGCCGACGCGCTCGATGCCCAGCAGCTCGCGCCAGATGGCCGCGAGGGCCTGTTCGATTTCGCCCCGAGGTGGATCATAGGCGCCGCGGCCGAACGCTTCGTCGTCCGGCGCCGGCAGCGCCTGCCGATCGACCTTGCCGTTGGGTGTCAGCGGAAACGCATCGAGGCGGACGATCGCCGAGGGAACCATGTAATCCGGCAGGCACGCCTGCAATTGCCCGCGCAGCTGCGCGGCCCATGCGGCGGCGTCATCGGTGTCGTCTGCCGGCACCACATAGGCGACGAGCCTGAGATCGCCCTGCGCATCGCGCCGCGCCAGCACCGCCGAGTCCCGCACGGCGGCTTGCGCATTCAGCCGATGCTCGATCTCACCGAGCTCGATACGGAAGCCGCGGATCTTCACCTGATGGTCGTTGCGGCCAAGAAATTCGATATTGCCGTCGGCCAGATGGCGGCCGAGGTCACCGGTTCGATACATCCGCGCGTCGGCCGACAGCCCGAAGGGATCGGCAGCAAAGCGCTGCGCCGACAGATCCGGACGGTTGAGATAGCCGCGCGCAACCCCTGCCCCGCCGATCCAGATCTCACCCACGGCACCGCGCGGCACCGGCATGCCCTGGGCGTCGAGCAGATAGATGCGCGCATTGGCGATCGGGCGCCCGATCGGGACGATACCGCCGGCAAAGCCGGCTGGACGACGCCACGCGGTGGCGCAGACGGTCGCTTCCGTCGGGCCGTAGGCGTTGAAGACCGCAATCTCCGACGGCAAAACCTCGAACAGCTCCGACTTCGGCAACTCGCCGGCAAGAACCAGCACCTCGAGCCCGGAGAGCCGCGCGAGGTCCGAGCGGCCCTGCAGCATCGCGGGCGGCAGGGTGGCGTGGGTGATGCGATGGTCGGCGAGATAGTTCAACAGCTCGGCTGCGTCGCGATGCTCGCGGCTTCCGAGCAGATGCAGCTCGGCGCCGGCGCAGAGCGCCATGACGATGTCCCACACGCTTGCGTCGAAACTGAAGGAGGCGAACTGCGCGACCCGGCTGTCCGGACCGGTGTCGAACAGCCCGATCTGGGCCTGCGCGAGATTGACCAGGCCATGGTGCTCGATCATCACCCCCTTCGGCCGCCCGGTGGAGCCCGAGGTGTAGATGACATAAGCGAGATTGCGCGGCGTCACGCCGCGGGCATCAACATCCGGCGCGCTGTCCGGCAGCCCGCTCCAGGCCGGTGCATCGCTTTCCACATCGACCACGGGGCATGCCACGTCGCCGAGCGCACCGGCGCTCTCGCGGTCACGGAGCAGCAGCATCGGCTGGGCATCGGCCACGATCTCGCGCAGCCGTTGCGGCGGATAGGTCGGATCCAGCGGCAGATAGGCGGCGCCGGCTTTGAGGACCGCGAGCACGCTGACGATCGTATCGACGCCGCGCTGCTGGCAGATCGCGATCAGCCGGTCCGGACCGGCGCCCAGCGCGACGAGGTGATGCGCGAGGCGATTGGCGCGCAGCTCGAGCTCCCGATAGGTCAGTCTGACCTCGTCATGGACCAGCGCCACCGCTGACGGCCGGCGGCGTGCCTGCTCGGCAATGAGATCCTGGATGCAGCAGTCGGCCGGCGTGAACGATCGGGTGCAATTCCAGCTGTCCAGCAGCAGCGCACGTTCCTCGGCCGGTAGCAGCTCGATGCGGTCGACCGGCTGGCTGGTGTCAGCGACCATGGCGCGCAGCGTAGCCAGCAGATAGCCGCGATAGCGCCGCACGGTCTCGGCGTCGAACAGCGCCGTCGCGTAGTTGATCTTGCCGGAGATGCGGCCACGGCTCTCACTGAGATCGAGCTCGAGATCGAACTTGACCTTGTGCTGCTCGGTCGCAAGGCGCTCGACCGCCAGGCCGGGCAGCGCCAATGAGCCGATATCATGGCTCTGCCATGCGAACACCACCTGGAACACGGGCGTGTATTCCGGATGCCGCGGCGGCTGGAGCGCCTCGACAAGATGCTCGAATGGCAGGTCCTGATGATCCTGCGCCGCAAGAACGGCCGTCTTCACTCGCTCGATCAGCTCGACCACAGCAGGATCATCCGAGAGGTCGAGCCGCAGCGCCAGCATGTTGACGAAGAAGCCGGCCAGGCCTTCGAGCTCCGAACGCATCCGATTGGCCGTCGGCGTGCCGATGACGAGATCCTGCTGGCCGGCCAGCCGCGACAGCACGATCGCCCAGGCCGCCAGCACGATGACGAACGGGGTGGCGCCGAGCGCGACGCTCAATTGCCTGATATCGGCCGAAAGACCGTCGTCGATCTCGACAGGCACCGCTGCGCCAGCGTCGGATCGCGGCGTGGGACGCGGACGGTCCGTCGGCAATGCCAGCACGGATGGCGCGCCCTGCAGCACGGCGGTCCAATGATCGAGCTGCCGCTGCAACCGATCTGCCGTGAGCGCATGGCGCTGCCATGCTGCATAGTCCGGATACTGAATCGCCAGCGGCGGCAACGGATCGTCGCCGCCTGCGGCGAAGGCGCCATACAGCGCCGAGAGCTCGCGAACGATGACGCCCATCGACCATCCGTCGGAGATGATGTGGTGCTGGCTGAGCAGAAAGACGTGATCATCATCGCCGAGACTGATCAGGTGGCCGCGGATCAACGGACCCCGAGCGAGATCGAACGGCGCGCGCGTCCACGCATTCAGCAGGTCGGCCAGCCGCGTCTCGCGGTCCGGCCGGCTGCGAAGATCGTGCATCTCCAGCGGCAGGCCGGTATCCGGCGGCAACAGCATGGCTCGCGGCTCGCCCTGCTCGGCAACGAAGACCGTCCGCAGCGCCTCGTGGCGGGAGAACAGCCGATCGAGGCTGCGGCGCCATGCGCCGATGTCGAGCCGGCCCCGCAGCCGCAGCGCGACGTCGATGTGATAGTTCGTGCCTCCGCCCTCGAGCTGTGCCAGCAGCCAGAGCTGCTGCTGCGCGAAGGAGAGCGGTAGCCGACCCCCGCGATCGATGCTTGGGATGGTGTTGACGTCGCGTCTGCCGGCGTTGCGGCCGCGCTGCCGTGCGCGCGAAGCCAGCTGGCGCAATGCGTCCGGATCGAGGTCGCGCAGTCGAGGCTGTCCTGATTGTCCGCTCATGATAGCTCCGCCGTCATCAGGTCCTCGAGCTCACCTTCGGCGAACTCCTGCTCGATCAGCCTGATCGAGAGGACGCGCGCGAACTCCGCCAATTCGGGATGAGCGAACAGCTCGGACAATGGCATCGACGTGCCGAACTCCTGCGCGACGCGGCTGAGCAGCCGTACCGCCAGCAGAGAGTGGCCGCCGAGCTTGAAGAAGTGATCCGCCCGCCCGACACGGTCGAGACCGAGCAGCTCCGCCCAGATGCCGGCCAGCGTGCTCTCGATCTCGCCGACCGGAGCCTGATGGTCGTCCCGCGCCTCGCCTTGCGACGTCGTCGGCAGCGCCTTGCGGTCGATCTTGCCGTTCGGCGTCAGCGGCAGCCGCGGCAGCACGACGACGCGCAACGGCACCATGTAGTCCGGCAGCACGGCCGCGAGCGCCGCGCGAAGCTCGCCGCCATCCAGCATGCTCTCGCTGCTGACATAGCCGACCAGGGTCCTGCCGCCGCCGAACTCCTGCGCGACCACGACGCTGTCGCGGACGCCGGGCAGCGCGCGCAGCCGCGCCTCGATCTCGCCGAGCTCGATGCGATGTCCGCGTATCTTCACCTGGTGATCGGCGCGGCCGACATAGTCGAGCGCGCCATCGGCACGCCAGCGCGCCAGATCGCCGGTCCGGTACAGCCGCGCACCGGGGCGGCCGAACGGATCCGGAATGAAGCGCTCCGCGCTGAGCCCGGCGCGCCTCCAATAACCGCGGGCCAATCCCTCGCCGCCGATGAACAGTTCGCCGGCCACGCCGGGCGGCAGCAGATTGAGATTGGCGTCCAGCACGTAAAGCGTGGTGTTGCCGATCGGACCGCCGAGCACCGGCGTTGGATCATCGGAGTCCAGCCGGTGACGCGCGGACCACACCGTGGTCTCGGTCGGCCCATACAGGTTCCACACCTCGCCGCTCAGCGCGACGAGCCGCCGCGCCAGATCGGGAGCCAGCGCCTCGCCGCCGCTGAGCGCGCGACAGCCAAGCGGCAGCCTCGCGGCCCCGTCATGATCGAGCAGCATGTGCCAGCTCGACGGCGTCGCCTGGATCAAGGTCACGCCGTGCCTGGCCACGATCGCCTTCAGCGCCGCCGGATCCTGCGCCGACGCCCGGTCGGCCAGCACGATGCGTGCGCCCCGTGTCAGCGGCAGCCACAGCTCCAGCACCGCGATGTCGAACGACAACGAGGTCAGGGCCAGCACGCGGTCGTCGGACGTGATCCCCGGCTGCTCGGCCATGGTCGCCAGGAAGTTCGTCAATGCGCCGTGGCGTACCATCACGCCCTTGGGCAAGCCCGTCGAGCCCGAGGTATAGATGACGTAGGCAAGGCTCTCAGGATGAATGGAAAGGTCGAGATTGTCGGTGTCGCCGCCCTCGTCGGCACGATCCAGCAGCCAGGCCTCCACTCCGCCGTCGGCCAGCGCGCGCGTGAACCGATCCTGTAGCGGGGCCTGCGTCAGCAGCAAGTTCGCGCCGCTATCACGGAGCATGTGGGCGAGGCGCTCGGCGGGATAGTCCGGATCGAGCGGCAGGTAGGCGGCGCCGGCCTTCAGCACGGCGAGCAGCGCCACGATCATCTCGGCGTCGCGCTCCAGCGCCAGTCCGACCAGGACATCGGCGCCGATCCCGCGCGCGCGCAGTCGCCGCGCCAGCCGGTTGGCGCGTGCGTTCAACTCGCCGTAGCTGATCCGGCGGTCGCCGCTGACGATCGCAACCGCGTCCGGGATGGCCTTCGCGCGCGTCTCGATCTGCGCCACAAGGCCGGGCACCAAATCGCTGAACGGCGGCCGGCATGAGGTCTCGCCGACCGCTGCTCCGCTCCAGCGCAGGACGCACGCCAGTGTCTCACCGTCGACCATTCGAAGGCTGCCGACCGGACGGGTGGCATCCGCCGATATCTGCGTCAGCCAGTCCCGCAACGATGCGCTCACCTGGCGAACCGCATGATCGTCCAACTGCGCACGATCGTAATTGAAGTCGAGGCGCAGCCCCTCCGGCCCGTCGAACACGATGATCGCGATCGGATAGTTGGTCGGCGTCACGTGGTCGACGCGCCCGATCTGCGGCCCGGCTCCGTCGCGCGCGGTGAGCGCCCGATCGATCGGATAGTTCTCGAACACCATCAGGCTGTCGAACAGCGGCTGCCCTGCCCTGTCGGCCAGGAGCTGGATCTCGTGCAGCGGCAGCCACTCATAGTCGCGCGCCGCAACGCTGTGCGCCTGCAGCGCGCGCAGCCAGTCGCCGGTCGCGGTGTGCGGATGCGCGCGGTCGATCAGCGGCAGCGTGTTGATGAAGAGGCCGACGATGTGCTCGGCGCCGGCCAGCTCGGCCGGACGGCCCGAGACCGTGACGCCAAAGCAGACCGCTCTTTGCCCGGTATACTGCCGCAGCAATTGCGCCCAGGTCCCCTGCAGCAGCGTGTTCATCGTGATGCGCTGCTGTGTCGCGAACCGCCGCAGGCGAGCCGCGAGATCGCCGTCCACGCGCAAAGTCAGCCGGCCATGGCCGCTCGCAGCGTCGATCGCGCGGCTGGCGCGCAAGGCACCGGCCAGCGGCGTGGGCTCGAAATTGCGCAGCGTCTCGCGCCAGACATCCGCGGCTGCCGCCTGGTCTCGCGTCTGCAGCCAGGCGATGTAGTCACGATAGCTGCCTTGCGCCGCCGACGGCGCATGGCCGCCGATCTGCTGAAGGACGTCGGCAAGCAGCCGCGCCGAGCTCCAGCCGTCAAGCACGATGTGATGATGCGTCCAGATCAGCCACAGCCTGTCTTCGCCGAGCCGGATCAGCCGCAGCCGCTGCAGCGGCGGCCGCGTGATGTCGAAGCCAGGCTTGCGCTCGTGCACCGCCGCCTCCGCGAGCGCCGCATCGATCTCCGCCGCGGCGGCGCCATCAGCGATACGGCCACGCCAATCCTCCTCGACCACGGGCACGTCGAGCTGGCGGTAGACGATCTGCTGGGCCGCGCCGGACAATTGCTGCCAGACAAACCCCGTCCGCAGCGCCGCATGCCGCGCGCTCGCCGCCTGCCATGCCGCACGCACCTGCGACGGCGTCACCCCGCGGAGCTCGATCGAGAGCTGGTTGACATAGACATCATCTGCGCCGTCGCGCAGCGCATGGAACAGCAAGCCCTGCTGCATCGGCGACAGCGGATAGATGTCCTCGACGGAGCGACTGTCGATCGTCGCGCAGAGCCTGTCCAACGCCGCCTGATCGAGCCCCGCGAGCGGAACGTCGGACGGGGTCAGACCGCCGGCAGCGCCGAGGCAGTGATCGACGAGACCATGCAGCGCCGCGCGATAGAGCTCCGCGAGCCGTTCGACGGTGGCGCGCCGATAGCGCCGGCTGCCATAGCGGAAGCCGAGACGCAGTTGCCCGTCGCGCACCTCGCCATTGATGGTGAGCCAGGCCCGCAACGGCGTGTCTGCGGCCCGCATCGGTCCCGGATTCTCCGGCGCGATCCGGTACGGCGCCGACGCGCCGAGCTGCCCATCGAAGCGGCCGAGATAGTTGAAGACGATGCGCGGGCTTGGCGTCTGCGATAGCGCCTCACGCTGCTCCTTCGCGCCGAGATAGCGCAGGACGCCATAGCCGAGCCCACGGTCGGGCACGGCGCGCAAGCTCTCCTTGACGCGGGCGATGAGCGCACGGTCGGTCTCGCTGCCGCCGTCGAGACAGACCGGAAATGCGGTGGTGAACCAGCCCACCGTCCGCGTGAGATCGACGTCCGCAAAGACATCCTCGCGGCCGTGGCCCTCGAGCTCGATCGCGACGCCATCGATCCCGCTCCAATTCCAGAGCGCACGCGCCAGCGCCGCCAGCAGCAGGTCGTTGACCTGCGTGCGATAGGCCGCAGGCGCGGCATCGAGCAGCTGTTCGGTCAGCTCCGCCTCGACGTTGAGCACGACCTCCTCGGCCTCGGCCTCGACATCGGCGCCGCCATGATCGTCGTCACAGGGCAGCGCGCGGCCGCGCGAGGACGCCAGCCAGAAGGCCATCTCGCCAGCCAGCCGATCGGACGCCGCATGCGCGCGCAGCCGCTGCGCCCACGACGACGGCGCGGAGCTCGTGGACGGCAGGGTGACGGCGGCCGCCTGCCCTGCCAGTTGCTCATAGGCCATCGCGATGTCCTCGAGCAGGATCCGCCATGACACGCCGTCGACGGCGAGATGATGGATCGCGATCAGCAGCCGTTGGCTGCCGTCGGCCATGTCGAACCCGACCGCGCGCAGCAGCGATCCCGAGGCCAATGACAGGCTCGCCTGTGCCGCCGACGCGATCGCGTCGATGTCGGCCGGCTCGACGGCCGTGCGGCTCCAAAGCAGCTCCGCGTCGGCAGGCAGATCGGCCGGCGCCGCCTGCCATTCGCCCGCGACCTGACGGTACGTCATGCGAAGCGCGTCGTGATGCCTCACCACGACATCGAGCGCCCGCTGCAGCACGCTCCAGTCGATCCGGTCCCGCGGGATCAGCAGCACCGCCTGGTTGAAGTGATCGCGGTTGGGAATGTCGTCGGCAAAGAAGCGCAATTGGATCGGCAGCAGCTCCGCAGCGCAGGCGTTCATTGCGTTGCGTGCTGCTGCCGGCGGCGTCATGGCCGGTGCGGAGGTGGTCGCAACCACACCGGCCAGCGCCGCTATCGTCTGCTGCGCGAACATCTGCTTCGGCGTCAGCCTGACGCCGCGCTTGCGCAGCCGCGCGATGATCTGGAGGCTCAGAATGGAGTCGCCGCCGAACTCGAAGAAATTGTCATTGCGGCCGATCCGCTCGCGGCCGAGCACGTCCTGCCAGACCTCCGCGATCGCCTGCTCCACCGCGCCGACAGGGGCGGCATAGGACAGCACGACGTCCTCGTCCGGCTGCGGCAGCGCCGCGCGGTCGAGCTTGCCGTTGGCGGTCAGCGGCAGCCGCTCGAGCACGACGAAGCGCGAGGGCACCATGTAGTCCGGCAGCATCGCCGAGAGCTGGTGCCGCAGCGCCTCCGGCTGCAACACGACGTTTGTCGCGGCAACACAATAGGCCACGAGCTCCTGGCGTTCCCGCTCCGCGTCGACGGCGCGGACCACGACGGCGGCATCGGCGACGCCATTCAACGAGCAGACGGCGCGGCCGATCTCGGCGGGCTCGACGCGGTAGCCGCGCAGCTTCACCTGATCGTCGCGCCGGCCCACGAACACGACCCGACCCGCCTGATCACAGCGCACCAAATCGCCGGTGCGGTAGAGGCGTTCGCCTGAGACTCCGAACGGATCGGGGACGAAGCGCTCGGCCGTCTGTCCAGGCGCGCCGCGATAGCCGCGCGCCAGCCCGGCGCCACCGATGTAGAGCTCACCAGCGACACCGGCCGGCACGATATTCAACGCATCGTCGAGAACGTAGGCGCGCAGGTTCGCAAGCGGCAATCCGACCGGCACCACACCTTCGGCGTCGGCGTCCGTCCACTCATGGGTCATCACGCCGACCGTCGTCTCGGTCGGGCCGTAGTGATTGACGATCCGGCAGTGCGGCCGCAGCCGACGGACCTCTGCGATCAGGCCGGGATCGCAGGCCTCGCCGCCGAGGATCAGCACGTCGCGTGGCAGGATGTCGGCCGAGCGCCGCGCCCGCAACAGGCCGCGCAGATGGCTCGGCACGATCTTGAGGACGCCGATCTCGCCATCGCGCATCGCTTGCGCAAACGCATCCGCATCGAACGCAGCATCGGCCGGCAGCAGGTTCAAGGTCACACCGCTCGCGAGCGCGCCGAACAGCACGGTGTGGCCGAGATCGGCGGCGACCGTCGAGACCATCGCCATGCCGCCGCCGGCAGGCGGCTGCAGTCGGGACAGCAGCGCCTGCACGTAGTTGGCGAGCGCGCCGTGCGAGACGGCAACTCCCTTGGGCGCGCCGGTCGAACCCGAGGTGTAGATGATGTAGGCGGTCTGCGCCGGATGGGGCCGCGGGGCATCGAACGCGGACGCATCGCCGCGCTCAGTGCCGTCGAGTGTACGACAGGCCAGCGCCCTCGCCGCAGCCAGATGCTCGCCGGTTGCGATCAGGATGCCAATCTCGCCGTCCCGAAGGATGCGCGCAACGCGCGCCACCGGCCACGCCGGATCGAGCGGCACGACGGCGCCGCCCGCCTTGAGGACGCCGAGCAGCGCCGCGACGAAGGCCGGCGACCGCTCGATCCACAACGCCACCGGCGTCTCGCGCGTGACGCCGGCCGCGACGAGCGCGCCCGCGATATGGTCCGACCAGCGCGCCAGCTCGGCTGCGCTGACAGTATTCTGTCCCTGACGTAGCGCGACCCGGTCGTCGCGGCCCGCAAACGCAGCGCCGATCAGATCGAGGATATCCGTCGCGGGGAAGCTCTTCGCCTCCGCTGCGACGGTCTGCCTGACGTCCCGCGCGATCGCGAAGTCGCGTAGCGGCCGGTCGGGACCGGCCGCGATCTGCCGCAGAAAATCGACGAGCTGGCCGCCGATCCGCTCGACCGTGGCAGCATCGAACAGATCCGTCGCGAAATTCAGGCTCGCATCCATGCCCGCCGGGCTGTCGACGATGTCGAGCGCGAGATCAAAATGCGAGCCGGCGAGATCGACGATCCGCGTCTCGGCGCGCAGGCCGTCGCCGAGCGCAAGTCCGGCCGGCGCGGCCATGTAGTTGAACTTGACCTGGAACAGCGGATTGTGGCCGCCGGAGCGGGCCGGCTTGAGCGCATCGACGAGACGGTCGAACGGCAGATCCTGATGCGCGAGCCCGGTGATGACCTCCTCTTTCGCCTGCGCCAGCAGTTCGGCGAAGCTCATGCCGTCGGCCACGTCGGCCCGCAACACCAGCGTATTGACGAAGCAGCCGATCAACGATGCCAGCTCGGCCTGCCGGCGGCCGGCGACGGGCACGCCGACGCGCAGGTCGGAGCGGCCGGAGTAGCGGAACAGCAGCAACTGATAGGCGGCGAGCAAAAGCATGAACATGCTGACGCGATGCTCCCTGGCGAGCGCGCGCAGCTTCAGCGCCAGATCGGGCGGGATCGCGAGGTGGATGGTGTCGCCGCGATAGCTCGGCACCGCCGGTCGCGGCCGGTCGAACGGCAAGGCGAGCGGCGTATCCGCATCGCCGAGCCGCCCGCGCCAATAGGCGAGCTGCTGCGCGGCCTCGGGGCCGGCGAGCCACTCCCGCTGCCAGGCGGCGTAGTCGGCATATTGGATGGCGGATGGCGGCGGCAGCGCGACTGCTCCGCGCCGGAGCCCGTCATAAAGCGTAGCGATCTCAGCCAGCAGCACGTCGAGCGAGAGGCCATCGGCGACGATGTGATGCGCCGACAAAAGCAGTTCGTGGCGATCGTCCGCGAGCTGCATCAGCACCGCGCGCAGCAGCGGGCCATCGACGAGATCGAACGGCCGCGCCAGCTCCTCGCGTGTCCGCGCCGCGGCCCGCGACGCGCGCTCCGCTGCCGGCCTGCGCCGTAGATCCTCGACCGCGACGGGAATCTCGGTTGCCGCATGGATCACCTGCACGACACGACCGTCCGGCGCGGCAAAGCTGGTGCGCAGCGTCTCGTGTCGCGCAATGATCTCGGTCAGCGCCTGCACCAGCAGCGCCTGATCGAGCGCGCCGTCGAAGCGGAGCGTGCAGGCGATGGTGTAGGCCGTGCTGGCCGGGTCCATGCTCCAGAGGAACCACAGCCGCTCCTGCGCGGGCGACAGCAGTTCGCGCACGCCCGCCGGGGCCGGCTGCAGCGGCGCCAGCGCTCTTGCATCGGTGCCGGCCGCATCGACCAGCGCCGCAAGCGCTGCGAGCGTCGGCGCATCGAAGAAGCTGCGCAGCGCGAGCTCGATTCCGAACTGCTCGCGCACCATAGCCGCGACCTGGGCGGCTGCGACCGAATTGCCGCCGAGCATGAAGAAGTCGTCGCCGCAGCCGACGGCCGTGACCCGGAGCACATCCCGCCAGATCAGCGCAAGACGGCGTTCGGTTTCCGTTGCAAGCTCCGAGGACGGCGACCGGTCCGCCGCCTCACGCCGCCGCTCGAACACCCTAAAACTGTCGAGCGTGCCGTGCGCCCACCCGGCGCGGCAGGCGGAGCGCTGCAGCTTGCCGCTGGTGGTCAACGGCATGCCCTGCGGGTTCAGCAGCACGACCACCGCCGGATAATCTTGCGTCTGCCGCATGACCGCATCGCCGATCGCCTTGATCAGCACATCGGCCGGCGTCCGCCGCAGCACCGCCCTGCTGAACTCGGCCGCCACGCCGATGCCTTCGGCGCCATCGATCTCGACCGGGAAGGCCGCGACGCGCCCCTTCCGGACCGAGGCCACGTCGGACTCGACAGCCTGCTCCAGGTCGAATGGATAGATGTTCTGGCCGCGAACGATCAGCAGATCCTTGAGCCTCCCGGTGACGACGAGCTCGCCGTCACGGACGAATCCGAGGTCGCCGGTCCGCAACCAGCGCGCGCCGTCGCGAAGGACGAACGTCTGCTGCGTCGCCTCGGGATTGTTCCAATAGCCCTGCGCGACGCTCGGACCCGCGACCCAGATCTCTCCGACTTCGTTCGCCTCGGCCTGGGCGGACGCATCGGTTCTCATGATGCGGACGGCGTGACCGTCGGCCACGGTGCCGCAGACCATCAGGTCCGTCCCTGCGTCGGTATCGGCAACACGGCCGCCAGCGAGTGCTGCGGAATCGAGCATATGACAAGCCGCCAGGCTCGCGCTGTCGCCTGCGGTCACCAGCAAGGTCGCCTCGGCAAGGCCGTAGCAAGGCGTCAGAACGCGAGGATCGAGGCCCGCGGGCCGGAAGCGCGCGGCAAAGCGATCCAGCGTCGCGCGCCGCACGAACTCCGAGCCGGAGAACGCGAAGCGCCAGCGGCTAAGGTCCAGGTGCGCGATCGCCGCATCCGAGATCCGGTCCGCGCAGAGCGCGAATGCGAAGTCCGGCCCGCCGCTGCAGGTGCCGCCGTGGCGATCGATGGCCTCGAGCCATCGCCGCGGCTGCTCGAGGAAATTGCGCGGCGTCATCAGCACCGCGGTGAAACCGGTGAACAGCGGATTGAGCAATCCGCCCATCAATCCCATGTCGTGATAGAGCGGCAGCCAGCTGACGAACACGTCATCCCGGGTGCCGCCGAGCACCGCCTCCATCGCAATCTCATTGGCGACGAGGTTTCGGTGGGTGACGCAGACGCCCTTCGGCTGCGATGTCGAACCCGACGTATATTGGAGGAACGCGATCGCATCGCCGTTCAGCTCCGTCTCGCGCCAGGAGACGGCCGCGCCGACCGGCACCTCGTCGACGGCAACGACATCGGCCCGGATCTGGCCCACACAGGCCGTGACGGCGTCGCGAAGCCGCGCCTGGGTAAGAATGAGCCGCGGCGCGGCGTCGCGCAGGATGCCGTCGAGACGGCTCGCGTAGCGCTCCCTGCCGGCCTCCGGCGGATAGGCCGGCACGGCGATGACCCCGGCATAGAGGCAGGCGTAGAACGCGACTGCATAGTCCGGCCCGTTCGGCAGCAGGATCACGGCCCGCTCGCCGGCTCGCGCGCGCTCCTGCAGATGCGCGGCAAGAGCGCGGATGCGCAGGTCCAGCGCCGCGAATGACAGCTCGTCGACGACGTCGTCACCTTCGATGAAGCGCAACGCCGGATGGTCGGCGCGCGAGGCGGCATGCTCACGGAGTCGTTCGACGAGGGTCTGTGGCGGCATCTTGCGGAGGTCCGATAGCGGCTGGTGGTCGATTGCGCGGCTTCAGTTCACGCGATGGGCTTGCGCCATCGCGACGATCACCCTGCGCGGCCCCTTGAACGGCTCGCGCGCGTGCGCCGTCAGCATGTTGTCGAGCATGACGACGTCGCCGGTCTGCCACGGGAAGACGATCTTGTGCCGGTCGAGCACGCGGCGGACCGTGGCCAGCGTCTCATCCTCGATCGGCGCACCATCGCCGTAGAACGCATTGCGCGGCAGCTCGAGCGGATCGCCGACGATGTCGAGAAGACTCTCCCGAACCTCGGGTGCGAGGCTGGAGACGTGGAACAGATGCGCCTGATTGAACCACACCATGTCCCCGGTCACGGGGTGCACCGCGGTCCCCTGGCAGACCTGCCGTGTCCGCAATTCGTCACCATCCTTCCATTCGCAGGCGATGGCATGCGCGGCGCAATAGGCCTCGACTTCGGCCTTCGACTCCGTGCCGAACACCTGCCGCCAGTCGACGTCGAGACCGCTGCCATAGTTGCGGACATACATGACGCCGCGCTCGGCGAAACGGTTGCGGATCGCGGCAGGCATGTCGCGGTGGATGAGCCGGCTGTCGGCGACCGGCGTTTCGCCACCCTGCTGCGCCGCCTGCTCGCAATAGAACCAGATCTTCATCGGCCAGTCGCGCGTATAGGCCTGCTCGTTGTGCAGCGGGATGCTCTGGTGCGGCGGATATTCGGTCGATGTGTAGACGCCGGCGCTGACCTTCGATCGCGGCGTCGAGCCGAATTCGTAGGACAGCAGCGGATGGCCGAAGCTCGCGGCAAAGCTCCTGAACGCCTCGGCACCATCGAGATGGAATCCACGGAAGAGAATTCCGCCGCAGGCGTAGAGCTGGCGCTCGATCATGTCGCGGACGTCGCTGACGGCCTCCATCAGCGGCTGCTGCTCGCGGCTGGCCCGCAGAAGGAACGGCAACGATTCTTGTTCTACTTTAGATTGTATTGCGAACATGACCTCTCCCCGTCTCCCGTCGATTTCAGCATCGAAGTCTCATCACCAGCCGGCTCGCCGGCTGGGCCACGCTTTCGGCACGCCGCTCAAGGCCCCGCGCGAGCAACGGCGAGCTCCGGCCGGGCCGCGCGTGCCAGCAATGCGGCGAGGAGATTCAGCAGATCCGCCTGCCGGCTATGGATGAAGAAATGGTCGCCCGGCAACGTGTCGCGGCCGAACGCGCCGGAGGTCTCGGCCCGCCACGCCTCCAGCGCCTCGGCGCGCGTCTCGTCGAGATCGCCGCCGAACACGTGCAGCGGACAGGGCAACGGCTGGCGCCGCTGATAGACGTAGGTCCCGCACATCAGGAAGTCGGCCCGCAGGATCGGCAGCGCGCTGCGCATGATCTCCATGCTTTCGAACGCCTCCGGCGGTGTGCCGTTCAGCCTGAGAAGCTCGTCGCGCAACGCGTCGTCGCCGAGCGGCTCGCGCCAGCGGCTGCCGTCGCGCACGGCCGGCGCTTCCGTTCCGGACACGAGCAACATCTGCGGCCCCGGCGCACCGCGCGCGAGCAGCCGGTGCGCGAGCTCGAAGGCGAGCAAGCCGCCAAGACTGTGCCCGAACAGAGCGTAGGGCTGCGCCAACGGCGCCCCGATCAGTTCGGACGCGAGCTGATCGGCCAGCACGGCCGCATCCGTCTGCAGCGGCTCGTCCATCCGCGCCCCGCGTCCTGGAAGCTCCAGCGGCAGGACCTCGATCCAGGACGGAAGACCTCTCCTCCAGCGCGCGTAGACCATGGCGCTGCCGCCGGCATGGGGCAAACAGATCAGCCGCATGGCAGCCATCCTCCCTCGCTTCAGGATTCGGCAGAGGCCTGCGTGTTCTCCTGCATGAATTTCCGCAGCGAGAGCGGCCGCATGTCGGTCCACACCTGTTCGATATGGTCCAGACATTCCTTCTTGTTCCCGGTGACGCCTATGGCCGTCCACCCGTTCGGAATGTCCTTGAATGTCGGCCAGATCGAATATTGCTCTTCGTGATTCACGACGACGGTGAAGGTGACGTCGTCCCTGTCGAAGACCATCATGACCGGCTACTCCCTACTAACAAGCGACGTTGATGAACTACGAGTAATGCAGTTGATAATGACAGTCAAAAGGATACCGCCGATCGAAGTTTTTAATCTCTCCAAGGTGACACGCAGGTGACGACTCAACATCTGGATGCATCGGCTTCAAGTCGGCGATTCCGGCGGCTCCACAGCAATTGCCGTGTAGTTCGGTGTTGAATCACGCTCCATTCGCTTGCCCGCCTTGGCATGCGCGCCACGGACCGCACGCTCTCCGTCGCTTGGACATGCAACTCTACGCGTCGCTCCAACTAACCAAGCCGCCGCACATCTGCCGTGCGGCGGCCTGGTCGCCCTCATGTACGTCGACGCTTCAGAAGTTGAACGTCGTGGAAACGAGGTAGGTGCGCGGCGCGCCCAGCGTGATCACGCCACTATAGGCGGACGCCCAATAGGTCTTGTCGAACACGTTCTCGACGCTGGCGCGAACGATGATCGGCTTGCCGTTCCACGGCGAGGTGAACTTGTAGCGCGCGCCCAGGTCCACTCGCGTCCAATCTGGCAACGAGAGCGTATTGGTTGCGTTGACATATTGCGCGGCCGTGTAGACGACCCGGCCCGTCAGGGTCAGGTCGCGTGCGAACGGCGTGTCCCATTCGGCGCCGAGATTGACCGTCAGTTCGGGCACACCGATGGCGCGCTTGCCGTCCGTCGTGCCGCCTTGCGTCTTCTCCTGCACGCCGTGGGTGTAGGCCGCGCCTCCGAGCAGGCGCAGCTCCGGCGTGATCTCGCCGAACACATTGAACTCGGCTCCGGTATTTCGCTGCAAGCCGTTGAGCACCTGGGCGGGCAATGCCACCCCTGCCGTTGCGACGCTGATGATGCTCGGGCGCGAGATGTCGAAGGCGCTGAGCGTCGTCGTGATGCGGCCGAAATCGACCTTGATTCCGGTCTCCACCTGCTTGGTCTGCCCCGGAGGGAACACCGTGCCGACATTGCTGAAATTGCCGGTGACGACGGCCGGGGTCTGCAAACCCTCGATATAGTTGGCGTAGAGCGAGACCTGCTGGACCGGCTTGACGACGAGCGCATAGGCCGGCGTCCAAACCGAGGTGTCCGCGAACGGCCTGCTCGACCCCGGCGCGACGAAATTCGTTATCTCGGTCCCCGCGGTCTGGCGGCGCGCACCGACGGTCAGCTGGATCCTCTTGTCGAGAATGGACATCGTGTCGGAGACGCCGACGCTCCAGAGATTCGCGCCGACGATCTGATTGGCTGCCAGCGTCGACGAGAATCCCGGCAGCGCGATGTTCGAGGGATCACGATAGAGATTCCAAGGCGTCGCCGCCGACAGCGTCCCCGTGACCACACGCTGGGTATAGGTGCGATCGGTGACGGAGTAGCCGACATTGATGGCGTGGTTGACGGGCCCGGTGTCGGCGGTCAGCCGAAGGCCGGCTTCGCCCGCCAACGTCTCATAGGTCTCGCTCCCCGTGAGCGGGGTTCCGGTGAGAACGCCGTTATTGCCGAGAACCGGCGACGTATAGCGATAGTTGATGTTGCTGTCGTGATAGCCGAACCCTGCGTAGGCCGTGATGTGATCGCTGAGATCGACCTCGCCCTTGACCGTCGAGAAGAAATCGGTCGGCGCATAATAGGCCCACGGCATCTGGAAGTTGGTGCCGGACGGCGGCGGCGACGCGATGCTGGTCGTGGTCGGGCCGACCGTGAAGAAGCGAAGCGGCGGATTCAGCTTGTCCGCCTGATAGCCGATATCGGCATCGACGCGTACGTTCTCGCCGTGATAGTCTACCGCGAGGTGAGCATTTCCGAACTCGTCGGTCTGGCGGTCCCACGGCGTATTGCCGTTGGAATACTTGCTGTTGAGACGGACGCCCCACTCCTTGTGCTCGCCGTAGCGGCGGCTGACATCGACCTCCTCGCCGAATTGCGATCGCGACGCGAAGGTCGCCGTGAGTTGCGTGATGTCGGTGTCGGGCGCGTGCTTGGTGATGAGATTGACGCTGCCGCCGACCGCACCGCCGCTCGAGGCGCCGGTGCCGCCGACCGTCATGCCGTTGAGCAGAGCCGCCGGCCCCTTGAGCAGCTCAACCCGCTCGATGAAATTGGCGCCCGTCGAATAATACGGCGCAATGCCGGCGAGGCCGTTCAAGGCGTAGTCGCCGCTATCATAGTAGAAGCCGCGGATGAACAGGCTGTCGGCGCCGCCGCCGGCCGCCTGGATCGTCCGCACCGAGGGATCATTGATCAGCACGTCGCGAATCGTGCGCGCCTGCTGGTTCTGGATGAGCTGCGAGGTGAAGCTCGTCTGGTTGAAAGGCGTGTTCATGACGCCGCGATTTCCCAGCAGTCCGAGACCGCCGCCGCTGGCGACCTGGCCGCCGGCATAGGGCGACGGCGGCGCGCCGACCGTTCCCGTCGACGGCGTCACGTAGGCCACCGGGGCGGTCGGCGGCAGGTTGCGCGGCGCGACGCGGCGCCGCTGAACGGTTCGCGTCGCGGTCGCCTGCGGTCTCGAGGCGGTCTGCCGGACTTTCGGCTTCGGCGCGTCGACGGTCACATCGGGGAGCTTGGTCTGCGCGAAGGCCGGTTGAACGCCTCCGACATTCAGCGTGAGCGCCAATGAGCTCACAAGTCCCAACGACATCGTCAATCCAACGTCTTTATCCCAAATGCGACAAACCATCCTGACACCCCGATCATTCCAAGTTCCAACTCGGCTCGTCGGTGGTCCTAACACACAGGTATTTGAGGATGGCGTCGCGCGACGTAGAACTCGTCTAACGAGCGACAGTCTCGCCGAATCGGTCAGCTCAACAGATTGCCGCTACTACGAGATTTTTTTCCCGCCGCTTCTTTGAAGCCTTCCAAAGAAGCGCATGTCGCGCGGAAGGCCGACGTGATCGTGTCGGCTGATACAACTCAGGACACCAATCGTCTCGAACTCATCGAAATCATTTCGATCAATCGTACGATGATAACTAATCACATTGCCACTTTTGAATCAATCTTTGCGTTCAAATGCGCCGCATCTCCGCCGCGCCGCGCGCAGATCGGAGAGAGCATCGTGACCGTTGTATCTGTTTGTTTCCGGGGCGGAGAGACGCCGCTCGCGGCGGCGCTCACTGCGCGAGACCGATCACGCGCCGCCGACGCAGCGTGCGGCCATCGCGATGACGCGGCGCGCGAGAGAAGACGCGTAAGAGAAGAGATGCGTGGGATCGTTGGCCGGCCGAGCGCGTAGTCCCGCGGCCCGGATCGAGGTCAATGATGCGGGGCGTCTTCCGCCGACCGGCGGCGGACGTCAGCGCTCAGAGCGGCCCATCCTGCGTTCCGGCCTTCGCGCCGCGGCTCCGTCTCGTGCCGTAGGCGAGCGACAACAGGATCGGAATCGACAGCCCGAGCCAGCACAGGCCATCCCACAGGCCGTCGCCGAACAGTCCGAAGGCGAGCCCGGCTGCGGCGACGAGGCCGATCAGCAGCGGCGCACGAAACACCTGCCAGGTCGAGAGTTGCGCGACGCGGGAGGACGGCGTCGCCGAGGCAGCGGAGGAGCTCATGTCGACACCACTGCCGGCGCGGCCGATGCCACGACACCTGACGCCTTCCTGCGGAAGCCCCAGCGCTTGGCGGCCCACAGATAGAGTCCACTGCACAGCACGATGATCGTGATCACGTCGAGAGCGGCCCAGATGATCTTCAGCGGCAAGCCGCCGTAGTCACCGAAGTGCAGCGGCCGCGATACCTGCAACGCGGTGAGGTACCAGGCGAGCTCGGGCACGACCATCTTGCTGCTGTCCTGGGCGTCGACCAGGACCGGCTTGAACATGCGCGCGGTGAACGGCGTGCGGCCCTTGGTCCAGATCATCAGGTGCTGCGGGCTGCCGAACCGCGTCGTCGTCGGCAGGGTGATGGACGTCACCAGCCGGTCCGGGAATGCGGTGCGGACGGCGCCGACGGCGGCCTCGATCGACTTTGCTTCCGCCAGCGGCTTGCCCTGATAGGGCGCGAGCAGCGCCGGCATGGTCTTTGCGCGCCAGAGGTCGAACAGCGGCACCGCCAGCGTGTTGATGGTGCCGGTCAGACCGACCGCGAGCGCCCAGCTCACCGTGACGATGCCGAGCAGATTGTGCAGGTCGAGCCATTTCAGCCGCGCCGAGCGATCCCGCACCGTGCCGAACTGCAGGCGCCGCATGAAGGGCCAGTAGACGACGACGCCCGAGACGATGGACGCCGCGAACACCAGTCCCATCAGTCCGAGAAAGAGCTCGCCCGGCAGGCCGGTGAACATGTCGCGGTGGATGCGCAGGATCACGTCCATGACGTCCTGATGCGGCGCCTCCTCGCCGAGCACGACGCCGGTGCGCGCATCAACGGTGAGCCGATGAAACTGCCCGGGCACCGGAATGGCGGTCGGCGACATCGCAACCACGATCAGCGGCTCCGCCTGCCTCAGGCTCACGAACAGCGCATGCTGCTGCGGCAACTGCTGCTTGGCCGCCGCGATCAGGCGGTCGAGCGGCAGCAGCGGCGTGTCGGCCGGCATCGCCGGCGCGGCGATCTCGTCCTCGAACAGATGATCGATTTCCTCATGGAAGATCAGCGGAAGCCCGGTCAGGCACAGCATCAGCAGGAAGATCATGCTGATCAGCGACGTCCACGTATGAACCTGAACCCACAGCCGCATGCGCTCGAACCCACCCTTCGTCATCGACGTTGCACGTGTTGAGCCGAACGTCCGGCAAGAGAAGGGCCGCAGCAAACTGAATCGATCTAAAGCCGTTGGAATTTCTTTAAAGTAGCGCGCCTATCTGCCGCAACCAGCGGAGCTACAACGTGAATTTCGATCGCACCTCGCACCATCGATGCCCGGCGGGGGCGCGTCTCACCGCCGCGACGTCGCGCGCCGACGTCGCTGCTGCCGATGTCTCGGACACAGTTCGAATCGTTTCCGCGCATGGCCGCGCGGAATGCAACCGGCTCCGGCTGCATCCAACGATGCGCCAGAGCCGGGCCACAGATGAGTTCCCGCCTCAGAATGGGTAGTGCCGCTCGCCGGTCTGCACCGTGATCCAGCGCAGCTCGGTGAACTCGTCGATCGCGGCCTTGCCGCCGAAGCGGCCATAGCCGGAGGCCTTGACGCCGCCGAACGGCATCTGCGGCTCGTCATGCACCGTCGGCGCGTTGACGTGGCAGATGCCGGATTCGATCCGCTTGGCGACAGCGATCGCGCGAGCGATGTCGCGGCCGAACACCGCCGACGACAGGCCATATTCGGTGTCGTTGGCGACGCGCACGGCCTCGTCGACGCCGCTGACGCGCACGACGGTGACGACGGGACCAAAACTCTCCTCGCCATAGATGCGCATCGCCGGCGTGACGTGATCGACGATGGTCGCGGGCATGATCGTGCCGCTGCCGCGGCCGCCGGCCGCCAGCACCGCGCCCTTGGCCACCGCGTCCTCGATCAGGCCGCCGACACGGTCGCAGGCGGCGGCGCTGACCAGCGAGCCCAGCACCACGTCGCCCTTGCGCGGATCTCCGTAAGGCAGGCTGTTGGCCTTGGCGGCGAACTTCGCGACGAATGCATCCGCCACCTTGTCGTCGACCACGATGCGCTCGGTCGACATGCAGATCTGGCCCTGGTTCATGAAGGCGCCGAACGCGGCGGCATTCACCGCGGCGTCGAGATCGGCGTCGTCGAGAATGACCAGCGGCGCCTTGCCGCCGAGCTCGAGCAGCGCGCGCTTCAATTGCCTGGCACAGGCCATGGCGATGAGACGGCCGACGCGGGTCGAGCCGGTGAAGTTGACGCGGCGGATCGCGGGATGGGCGATCAGCGCCTCGACCACGGCCTGCGCATCCTCGGGCGCGTTGGTCACGACGTTGACGACGCCGTCGCCGAGACCACCTTCGGCCAGGCACGCGCCGATCAGCCGATGCACGCCCGGGCTCATCTCCGAGGCCTTCAGCACCACGGTGTTGCCGCAGGCGAGCGGCATCGCCACCGAGCGGACACCGAGGATGACCGGCGCATTCCACGGCGCGATGCCGAGCACGACGCCGACCGGCTGGCGATGCGCCAGCGCGATGTTGTCGGGCACGTCGGTCGGAATCACCTCGCCCGCGATCTGCGTCGTCATCGCCGCGGCCTCGCGCAGCATGCCCTCGGCGAGATGCACGTTGAAGCCGGCCCAGCCCGCGGTGGCGCCGGTCTCGGCCATCATCAGCGCGACGAACTCCGGTGCATTGCGCGCCAGCGCATCGGCTGCCGCATTGAGCCGCTTGCGGCGTTCGCCAGGGCCGAGCCGGGACCACGCCGGAAACGCCGCCGCGGCGGCATCGGCGGCGCGCAGCGCGTCGTCGATCGACGCCGCCGCGACGATGGTTGCGATCTCGCCGCTGATCGGATTGAGGCGCTGGAAGGTGCGCTGATTGGTGGCGGACTGATCCTTCGCCAATCAGGAGATTGATCGCGTTCATGGAAGACTCCCGGATTCGCTGGAGGTTGCTGGAGATTTCGGCGCGCGCGACTGGCCGAGATAGGCGCGCTGGATGTCGGGATTGTTCTTCATCTCGGATGCCGCGCCTTCGCCGGCATTGCGCCCCTGCTCGATCAGGTAGACGCGGTCGGCGATGTCCAGGCTGGCGCGCGCGTTCTGCTCGACCATCAGGATGCCGACGCCGTCGCCGCGGATCGTCTTGAGCGCCCGGAACACCTCGCGGCTCAAGAGCGGCGACAGTCCGAGCGACGGCTCGTCGAGCAGCAGCAGCTCGGGCCGCGACATCAGCGCGCGGCCGATCGCGACCATCTGCTGCTCGCCGCCGCTCATGGTCCTCACGGCCTGGCTCATGCGCTCGGTAAGGCGCGGGAACAGTTGCAGCACGTGCGCGAGCCGCGCGGCCTCGCCGTCGCGGGCGCGCGCCGGATAGGCGCCGAGCTGGAGGTTCTCGGCGACGGTGAGATCGCCGAAGACGCCGCGGCCTTCCGGCACCAGCGCGATGCCGCGCTCGACGATCAGATGCGGCGCGAGCGAGGCGATGTCCGTCCCGCCGAGCCGGATCACGGCCCCGGGCGACGGCCGGATCAGTCCCGCGATCGCCTTCAGCAAGGTCGACTTGCCGGCGCCATTGGCGCCGAGGATGGCGACGATCTCGCCGCGCGCGACCCCGAGCGCGACGTCGGTGAGCGCCTGGTGCTTGCCGTAGGCGTGCGACAGCCGCTCGATCTCAAGCATCGGGCTCTCCGAGATAGGCCGTGATCACGGCGGGATCGGCGAGCACCTCGTCCGGCGTGCCGCGCGCGATCACGACGCCCGCGCTCATGACCACGCAGCGGTCGCACAGCGCGCGGATCGCATCCATCACATGCTCGACCATCACGATGGTGATGCCGCGGTCGCGCAGCGAGGCGATCAGCCCGATGCCGGTCTCCAGCTCGGTCGGATTGAGCCCAGCCAGCCATTCGTCGAGCAGCACAACACGCGGATGCAACGCCAGCGCGCGGGCGAGCTCCAGCCGCTTCTGGTCGATGTAAGTGAGATCGCCCGCCGGCATCTCCGCCATGCCATCGAGGCCGACCAGGGCGAGCAGCTCATGGATCGATTCCGCGGCCGCACCGGTCTGGCGCGTGCGGAACAACGCCGCCGCCGCGACATTCTCGGCGACCGTCAGGTTCGGCATCACCCGCACCAACTGGAAGGTGCGGGCAAGCCCGAGCCGGGCGATCCGGTGGGCGGCCATGCCGTTGATGACGGTGCCGTCAAAGCGGATGGTGCCGTCCGACGGCACCAGCGCGCCGGAGAGCATGTTGAGCAGCGTCGTCTTGCCGGAGCCGTTGGGACCGATGACGCCGAGGATCTCGCCGGCGCGGACGTCGAGACTGACCTTGTCGACGGCGCGCAGGCCGCCGAAGGATTTGCCGATGGTCTCGGCGATGAGCAGCGTTCCGCCCTGCTCCGGCTTGGCGCCGGCGACCTTGGGCTCGCGCCGCCAGACCCGATCGACCACCCCGATCACGCCCTTCGGGAGCGCCATCACGATGCCGATGAAGATGAGGCCGAGCACGATGCTGAAATGGTTCGGCAGCGCGGCTGTCAGCACCTCGAACAGCAGCACCAGCGGGATGACGCCGAGCACCGGGCCGATCAGCGAGCCGGCGCCGCCGAGCAGCGCCATGATCACGACCTGGAACGAGATCATCGGATTGAAGGCGATCGCCGGATCGATATAGGTCCAGCGCGGCGCCATGATCGCGCCGGTCACCGACATGAACATCGCGCTGAGGATGAAGACCCCGAGCTTCACCGCCGTCGCATCGATGCCGGAATGGCGCGCGGCGGTCTCGTCGGCGCCGATCGCGCGCAGCGCGAGGCCATAGCGCGAGCGCGTCAGCAGAAAGCCCGTGAGGAAGACCAGCGCCGTCAGCGCGCAGAGCTGCCAGTACAGCATCTCCTGGGTGATGCCGCTGAACAAATAGCGGCCGACCGATTTGTGGATGTTGACCTCGTACCAGATCACGAGCTGGCGGATCAGCTCGGCCAGGCCGAACGAGAAGATGATGAAGTAGATGCCGGACAGCCGCAGCGTCGACAGGCCGGTGATGGCCGCGACGACGGCGCCGACACCCGCAGCGGTCATCAGTTGCAGCGGCCAGCTCAGCGTCTCGCCCGTCGCCGCCGCCGTATAGGCGCCGATGCCGAAGAACGCAGCCGTCGCCAGCGAGACGTAGCGGGTCGGTCCGGAAAACATGGCCCAGGCGGTTGCCAGCACGGTGAAATAGAGAATGCTGATGCCGAGCGCGAGATAGTAGCCGTTGGCATAGAGCGGCAGCGTGACCGCTGCGGCAACGCCGACGAGCCCGATGCACCAGGCGAGAATCTTGCCAGGGCTGATCACGACGCCGCCTTTCCGAACAGTCCGGTCGGCCGGATCAGCAGCACGGCGAGGAACATCGCGAACGTCGCGGCCAAGGTCAGCCCGGGATCGACCAGCCGCGCCACCGCGGTCTCGACGACGCCGAGCAGCAGCCCTGCGGCCAGCGCGCCCATGACATTGCCGACGCCCCCCATGATCACGACCACCAGCGCCTTCATCGTGAAGACGACGCCCATCGAGGCGTTGAAGGTGAGGAACATGCTGACGAGCACCCCGCCGGCGGCGACCAGTCCACCACCGAACGCAAACGCCAGTCCTGCGAGCCAATCGACATCGATGCCGACGAGCCGCGCGGCATTGGCATCGACCGCGACGGCACGCACGGCCGTACCGATCCTCGTCCGCGTCAGCGCGAGATAGACGCCGGTGCCGATCAGCGCGGCGAAACCGAGCGCGACCAGCCGGTTCACCGCGAGCGTCGAGCCGAGCACCGTCACGGGAATGGAGAGATAGCTGTAGCTGTAATACTGCCCGCCAAAAGCGACCAGCATGATGCCCTGGATCACGAACAGCACGCCGAAGGTGACGAGGATGCTGTCGACCTCCTGGGCACCGGCGTCCTTGCCGCGGCGGATCAGGCGCTGCAGCAACAGCCTGTAGAGCAGCCAGTTCAGCAGTCCCGCGGCGGGCATCGCCAGCAGCAGCGCCAGCAGCGGACTCAGTTGCAGGCCGGAATAGAGCGACAGCGTGCCGAACGCGGCCGCGACCAGCGACTCGCCATAGGACAGGTTCATGATGCGCGCCACGCCATATTGCAGCGTCAGGCCGAGCGCGATCAGGGCATACATGCCCCCCAGCACCAGACCGGGCAGCAGGATGTCGAACAGCAGCATGGGATGGTGCCTCTTGCGCGAGGCCCGCGGACGCGCGCATTGACGCGCGTCCGCAAGCTCACGACCTGGTTCCGGCTATTTCCACTCGGGCTTCGGCACGACCGCGGCGCGTGCGCCGGGCAGCGAGGCCGGCGCCAGGGCGTAGAACTCGCCGTTCTGCCACTGGCCGACGCTCCAGACCTCCTGCAGCAGGCCGTCCTTCAGCTTCACCTTGCCGATGATGGTGTCGAAAGAACCCTCGCGGATCTCCTTGGCGACCGCGGTACGGTCGACCTTGCCGACCTTCTCGATCGCCTGCTGCAGCACCTGCAGGCTGGCATAGGTGATCGGGCTCGCCCAGCGATCCGGCTCCTGCCCGGTCGCCGCCTTGTGGCGGGCGAGATAGTCCTTGAGCGCGGGCGCGTCGGCATTCCAGCCGCCGATGCCCATCACGCCGTCGCTGCCCGCGCCGAACTTGCCCTTGAACAGCGGGAACGCCGTGCCGACGCCGACATAGAAGACCTTCGGATTGTACTTGAGCAGTTGCGCCTGCTCGGTCAGCCCGATCGTATCCGGCGGATAGCTGAAGGCGACGAAGGCATCGGCTTTGCTCGCGATCGCATCCTTGAGCAGCGGCTGCAGATCCTGCGAGCCCATCGGATAGGTCTTGTCGTAGGCGACGGTCAGTCCGGCCTTCTTGAAGGCCTCGCGCCCGGCGGCGGCCAGCTCGATGCCGAACTGATCGGCGACGCTGACCATCGCGACGGTGCCGCCGATCTTGCCCTCGCTCTTCAGCTTGCCGAGCAGCTCGGCGAGCCCGTTGGAGATCTGCGCCGACGTGCCGAGCCAGAAGGTGGCATTAGCCCAGCGCTTGGCGAGCTCTGGCGCCTTGTCGGTCACCGACGTCACCGCGAGATGCGGATAGCCGAGCCGGTTCAAGGTCGGACCGACCGCAAGGTTGAGACCGGTGCCCCAGGGCGGCAGGATGAAGTCGACCTTGTCCTGGTTGGCGAGGCGCTCGATCGCCTTCACCGCCTCTTCCGACGAGCTGCGGTCGTCATATTCGACGATCTCGACCGGCAGCCGCTTGTCGCCGAGCTTGATGCCGCCGGCCGCGTTCACGTCCTTCACCCAGAGCTGATAGTTCGGCAGCGTGGTGATGCCGGCGCCGCCGGCATAGGGGCCGGTCTTCGAGATCGCATAGCCGATGCGGATCTTGTCCTGTGTCTGGGCCTGCGCGGCCGATACGGCAAAGCCGGCTGCGATCGCCGCCGCTCCCGCGATCCGTAGCACCTGACGACGGTTGGTCGAAGTCATGTCCTTGTCCTCCTCCCATGTTCACGCGCGCGGACCGCGCGGGTGAATCGGTGACGTTCCTCTGCCCCGGCGTCGTCCGCGGTTTTTTGTTTGCGGTCGTCGGGACTTGACGAGGGAAACACCGCAGGCTTGGGTGGCGCAATGGACAGTTCCGGCAAAAGAGTGCACTTTTCTGGGGCGACGACTGCGCGTAATGCCGCGCCTCGGACGCTGCCGCCGGTGGCTCGCGGCACCCCGGCAGCGCTCGGCGCCGAAGCCATTCCCACGCATTTCGAGGCACGGCGCTGGGCCCTGCGGTCGGATGCCGCGCGGCCGTTCGTCCACCTGCTCTGCCTCTCCGCCGGGGCTGCCTCGGCGCGCTTCGCCGATGACGAAATCCAGACCTGGTCCGGTCCGGCGCTGGTCTGGCTGCCGGCGGGAGAGGCCGAGCATCTCGACGTCGCGGCCGGCTCGGCCGGCCATCTCCTGCGGCTGCGCTCCGGGCTCTGGCACCGCCACCTGCCCTCCTCCGCCGAGCCCGCCTATCTCGACCTCGCAGGCACCGAGGCCGTCCTGGCCTTCTCGGTCACGGCCGAGTTCGCCGCGGTCATCGCGCGCTCGATGGCGGCGATCGCAGCCGAGATCGAAAATCCGTCACGGCGCGGCGCGGCCTCGATCACGTCATCGGAGCTGACCCTGTGCGTGCTGCGCTTCTGGCGGCTGTTTGCCGACGACAGCGCCGGCGAGGCGCAGGGCTCCAGCGCCGAGATCCTGAGCCGCTTTCGCCGGCTCGTCGAGGAACGCTTTCATCAGCAACTGCGGGTCGCCGACTACGCTGCGTTGCTCGGCGTGACGCCGGATCGCCTGCACGCGCTGTGCACCCGGGTGCTGCAGCGGTCACCGAGCGCGCTGATTCAGCAACGCGTCATTCAGGAGGCGGCGACCCGGCTCGAAACCACCACCGCGACGATCAAGCAGATCGCCTTCGCGCTCGGCTTCAAGGACAGCGCCTATTTCAACCGCTTCTTCGTCAGGCACACCGGCCAATCACCGGGCGCGTGGCGCAAGGGCGTTTCGTCGCAGCGGACCAAAGGCCAGCCGCGGGCCATCCTCAACTTCGCCGACTGGCCGTGACGGAGCGGCGCAGCCAGGCGCCTCGGTCGTCCTCCTTGTCGGTCCAGGACGACGCGTCAGCGTCGGACCAGAAAATCCCGAGGTTCGGACGGGCGGCGCAATCGTTGGATGCTCGATGCGCCGAGAAACTGATTTCCGCTGCGCGATCAAGCTGATTTGGCCTGTCCAGTCCCCGCGCCGAAAATATTTCTCTTCCGTTTTTCCGAAAATCATGGTTCTATTCCTACATCCCGTCTCGAGCTGAGGGGCGTATCGCGGTCGTCACGACATGCGAGGCGGGGAGCGGTGGGCGGGGTGGATTGCAGCGCGGGTTGCTCGCGCCGACGAACAATTCGCCACGCACGGTCAAGTCGCGCGGTCCTGATATCCCGATGCTGATATCAACTCACGTCGAGGCCCTGGCTTCGCGTGGGGATGGTGGCCAGAAAGCCCGGCGCACCAGGGAGAACGCGAAGCAGCCGTTCAACCATCGCGCAGGGAGGGCCGGGTTTCCGGCTGACCTGTGGTACCTGCCGCCTGCATTTTTTTCGCAGGCGGGCCACGGGCCTCAGTCGAGGTCCGGCCTTCCCTGCGCCCTCACGCTTTCCGAGGGCCTCACGACGCATCACCCGGACGGGCCATCCGCCGCGGGATCGCGCGATCATGCGCGCCTTTCCGCAAGCGAGGCGACCTGATGCTTCCACATTGATGTCAAATCGTCGCAGGCTTGAACGGTCCCGCCGGCATCGAGGACACCCGAGGGAGCCGTCCGACATCGTTCCCCCCTCCCCGGAGCGACCGCGAGCAATCCGGCACCGTTGCTACTCTGCCACGAATGCGCTATGAGTTGAACATGATCAGCCGGTCCTGGTCGCACTCGAAATGCCAGTACCGCAAACCGATGCTTCGCGCTCGGCGCGCGACGTCGGTCGATACGGGCGCCGCGATCGCGCCCTCATCGCAAGCTCCGCGCTTCGCGCTCATTCGCATTCCGTAGTCGTGTCCGGGAGCCCGAACGCAGATGGATTGTGAAACCTGTGGTCGGCCCAATCCACCGGGCTCGGACGTCTGCGGCGGGTGTGGCGGGGCGTTGCGACAGCCGTCATCCGATACGACGACGAGCTCGCGCCTGCTCGGCATGCATCGCGCCGAGCGGCGGCAGGTCACGGCGCTGATCTGCGATCTCGTCGGCTCCGTCTCGCTCACGGTCAGGCTCGATCCGGAAGATATGACCAGCGTCATCGACGCCTTCCTGACGACCTGCGAAAACGTCATCGGCCACCATGGCGGCGCCATCACGCAATATGCCGGCGACGGCGTGCTCGCCTATTTCGGCTATCCGCGCGCGGGGGAAGACGATGCAGCCACCGCGATCCGCGCCGCCATCGCGCTGCGCGACGCCGTCGGCCGGCTCGAGGCCCCGCATGGACAGAAGCTGCGCCTGCGCATCGGCATCGCCACCGGCCTCGTCGTGGTCAGCGACCTCATGCCCCGCGCCGACGGCCGCCCGGTCGACATCGTCGGCGAGACGCCGAATCTGGCGGCGCGGCTGCAATCGATCGCCGCCCCCGACAGCATCGTCGTGGCCCGGACCACCGAGCGCATCGCGCGCGGCATGTTCAACTTCCGCGATCTCGGCACGTTCGCGCTGAAGGGATTCGCCGCACCGGTCGAGGCGTTCGAGGTGCTGGAGGAAGCCGCCGTCGCGAGCCGTTTCCACGCCCGCATTCGCGGCGAAAGCTCCCCTCTGGTCGGGCGCGACCAGGAGCTGGCGCGTCTATTCGATTGCTGGGCGGCGGCGCGGTTCGGCAGCGGACAGGTGGTGCTGCTCCATGGCGAGCCGGGCATCGGCAAGTCGCGGCTGGTCGAGGAGCTGCGTCGGCGCGTGGCCGACGTCTCCCAGCTCCAGATGATCTGGCACTGCAGCCCCACCCGTTGTGACAGCGTGCTGTATCCGATCTCGGAGCAGCTCGCGCTCATCGCCGGCTTCGACCGCTCCGACGGTGCAGCGACGCGTCGCGACAAGCTCGATCGCTTCATGAACGAGCACGGCGTCGGCGACGCCACGGCGCGCGCCGTGCTCGCCGATATCCTGGGCGTCGCTCCCGAGCCGGACAGTCCGCTGCAGACGATGACCGTCGAGAAGCGCTCGGAGGTCACGCGGGAGACGCTGCTCCGGCTGATCGACATGATGGTGCCGACCGGGCCCGCGCTGCTGGTGCTGGAAGACGCGCATTGGAGCGACACGACCACGCTCGAGCTGCTCGATCGGGCGATCCGGCGCGCCGCACAACGCCGCTGGCTGATCGTGGTCACGGCCCGGCTCGAATATGAGCCGCCCTGGGCCGCGAGCCCGCAGGTCACGCGGCTCCCGCTCGGGCGATTGAGTCACGGCGACGCCGAGCGGATCTGCACCCATGTGGCCGCCTCGGCCGCGCTGCCGGCAGCGACGCTGCGCCAGATCGTCAGCCGTGGCGAAGGCATTCCGCTATTCCTGGAAGAGCTGGCGAAGTACGTCGTCGAAGCCTCCGCGGCGCCCGCGCGGGACGGCCATGCGAGCGTGGCCATTCCCGCCTCGCTGCAGGACTCCCTGGTTGCGCGGCTCGACCGATTGGGGCCGGCGCGCCGGATTGCCAATCTCGGTGCCGCCATCGGCCGCCGCTTCAGCTACGATCTGTTGTCGGCCATCGTGGCGGAGCCCGAAGCCAGGCTCGGCGAGAGCCTGGATCAGCTCGTCAAGTCCGGCCTCGTGGAGAGCAGCGGCGCGCCGCCCGACGGCCTCTACACGTTCAAGCACGCGTTGATCCGCGACGCCGCCTACGAGTCCCTGCTCCGGCGCGAACGCCAGACATTGCATGGCAGGATCGCCGCGGTGCTGCGCGATCGCTTTCCCGAGACGCGGGACACCGAGCCGGAGTTGCTGGCCTACCATTTCACCGAGAGCGGCGCGATCGCCGAAGCGATCCCGCTATGGGCGGCCGCGGGCCGGCGCGCCGCCTCGCGCGCCGCGCATGTCGAAGCGGCGCGACATCTGCAAACGGCGCTCGACCTGCTGCGTCATCAATCCGCCGACGGCGAGCGCGCCGACTTGGAGCTCGAGCTCCTGATCGGGCTTGCCGTCAGCCTCGCCGCCTCGCGCGGCTACACCGTCCCCGAGGTCGGCAAGGCCCTGTCCGAGGCACGGGCGATCTGCGACGCACTCGGCAACACCGCCGGCCTGTTCGCCGTGCTGCGCGGCATCTGCAGTTTCCTGATCATCGCGGGCGATCTCGATGGTGCCGAGGAGATGGCGCATCTGTGCCTGGGAATCGGCGAGCAGACCGGCCTTCCCGAGCATCGCATCGAGAGCGGCGTCGCGCTGGGCTACATTCTGTTCGCCAGAGGCGACCTCCCCGCCGCGCGCCGGCTGCTGGCCGCCGCGGTGCAGCTCTATCAGGCGTCGGACGGCGCGCGGCTGCCGCAACTGTCCTCGCAGGATCCGCTGGTCGCCGCCCAGGCCTCGCTGCTGCAGGTGCTGCATGCGATGGGCGACGACGCTGGTGCGGCCGCGGTCGCCAGCGACCTCATCGCGCATGCGCGCCGGCTCGGACGTCCCTTCGACCTCGCCTGGGCGCTGTCGTGGCTCGCCTTCTATCAGCTCGCACGCGGCGACCATGAGGATGTCCTCCTCGCCACCGAGGAGGCCCTGGGCATCTGCCGCGACCATGGCTATCCGCTCTATCAGCTGGTGGCGGGCAGCCTGCAGGCGCACGCCCGCGGCCATCTCGGCAGGAATCCAGACGAGGCGCTGGCGGCGGCGTGCGAGGCGCTGCCGGCATTCCAGACGCTCGGCATGATGCATTTCTCCTGCTTCTATCTCGGCGAGGTCGCCGGCCTGCAACTGATCGTCGGCAACACGGCCGAGGCGATGCAGACGATCGATGCGGCGATCGACGCCGCGCGGCGCTATGGCGACGGCTATTTCCTGTCGCCGCTGCATCGGCGGCGCGCCGATATCCTGGCCGCCGTTCCGGATCATGCGCCGGGCCAGGTGACGGCCGCGCTGCGCGAGGCCGTCACGGTGGCCGAGGCGCAGGGCGCGGCGGCGTTCCTGCGCCGGGCGGCGGCGCGGCTCGCCGCCGTCGATGATGACGCGCCGAGGCGACAATCGGCGTGACGACCTGTTCAGGCCATGGGGGTGGCCGTCGCGACGGTGAAGTCGATCTCGGCCCAGATGCGCGTGGTCGCGGTCAGGACGAGCTTGCCGTCGACGGGCGTGCCGAGCCCGAGGTCGCGAATGAACGGCAGGCTGTCGAGCGCGCTCATCTCGATCGTCCAGTTGCCCGATTGCAGTTGCCAGCTGCGCAGCGCCGTCAGGTCAAGCGCGCCGTTCAACAGCGTCTTGTAGCTCGCCGCGGTGAGACTGTCCGCCGACCGCGCCTGCTTGAGATAGAACACGGGAATCGGCAGGCCCCAGACGCCGCCCAGGAACGACGCCATGCCGGGCCCGGTCGTCGCCTGCTTCAGCCGCTCGTCGTCGGCTCCGGCACAGAGCCGCCGGAACGCATCCGCCGGCGAGGCCACCGCGGTCGCGGTCGGGGGCGATCCGTCCGTGCCTTCGATTCGGATGATGCGCTGCTGGCAGGCATGGGCATCCGGCCCGTAGCAGGCAATCGCCAGCCCCGAGACGTCGAACGGGTCGTTCGATGGCGCGCCGGCGGGCTGGACGATGGTCGCATGATATTTGGGAAAGCCCCAGACCTCCTGCCCCGCAACCACCGACCAGGCATTGTCGACGAACAGATAGGCCGGCACGAAGCCGATCGATTTCGGCAGCAGGGCACCCCGCTCATAGCTGCCGACCAAGAGCCACAGCCCGATATCGGTCTCGGACATCGTCCCCTGCTCCGCGAAGGGCGACGTCGCGGCCTGGCTCTTGCGCACCTGGATGACGTTGACGAAGGCCATGTCCAGCATCACGCGGAACTGGTCGCGGCCGGCGACGCGGTTGAAGGAGCGGTCGAGAAACCGCTGGCAGGCGCCGAGGTCTGCCGGCACGGCGAAGCCGTAGAAGGTCGAGTCGTTGCAGAGATAGGGCGCCGGCGGAAGCGTGATCCATCCGGCGTAGTTAACATAGGCGTTGGTGATGTACGGCTCGGGGCTGGTGGAGACGATCGGAATGTAGACGCCCGACAGCGCCGACGCCGCGGCAAGGCCGGACATCGCCGCGACCTCCACGCATCCGGCGTTGATCTCAGGCACACGGGTCCAGTCGCCGGCGAGGAAGAGATTGTCGTAGCCGGACTTGCCGGGCTCCATCCGGTGCCGCAGCGTGCCAGGCAGGCTCAGCACATAGCGTTCGCTCGGATTGATGTTGGCGCGCCAGAACTGGAAATCGAGCCGCGCCGATCCGCTGATGTCGCTCGGCGCGTGCAGCAGATCCCATCGGAACGAGCTGCCGCTGCCGATGTTCGTCCACAACGTATCGAGCCAGGATGTCATCCAGTCCTTCGATGCGCTCTTCACATAATCCGCCGCCAGCTCTTCGTTGTCCGGCGCGCTCTTGTCGCTCATGACGGCGCAATAATAGGCGATCGAGCGCGGTCCCGGCGCCGGCCAGTCCTCGGCCGGCAGCAGTTGCGACATGTCGGAATAGGTGTCGAGCGGCGGCTTGCAGGTGGTGACGATCGGCCCCATCGTCTCCAGCGACGGTCCGGGCGCCACATAGGGGCCGCCGAGATCCCCGACCGGGCAGTCGAGCCAGAGCTGCAGCGCCATGGTGCGCACGGTTGGGAGATTGCCGACCATGTCGGCCCAGGCCGGCTTCTGCTGCACCAAGGGCCGGCATATCTCATCGAGCGCGCCGACCGCGATACCGAGCACCACCTGGTCGAAATCCTGACCGAGCTGCAGGCTGAGCCGTGCCGCCGGAGGCGGCTGCGGCGGGTTGGGAGGACCATAGGCGTTCTCGAAATTATAGCCCTTCAGCGCGTAGTACTCGCCGTTCTCGATCTCCTGCCATTTGGGCTCGGACGGCCAGCACCAGTAGTTCTTCACCAGGACCAGCGGATCATATTTGCCATCGACGAACTCGACCTGCTTGTCGATATGGATGGTCGCGATGTTGCTACCGTCCTCGGTCGGCTCGAGACTCGTGACCTTGTGGAAGAACTTGAAGTTCACGCCGCGCCGCGCCAGCAGCTGGTAGATCGGGGTGCAGATCGTATCCCCCATACCGACGACGGACTTATAGAAGAACGCGCCCTTGTAGGTGAAGAACAGCCGCAGCAGTCCCTGAACGGCCGAGCAGGCAGACACTTGCTGCTCCGACGGCTCGCGGGAGCCGCTGCGAAAGGCGAAGATGTATTCATAGAGAGCGGTCACGATGGCGTTGTTGGCAGCCTCTTCGTCCTGCTGCGCCAGAAAGCTGCGGAATTCGAACCTGTCGAGGACTTCCAGCCCGTCCGTCAGGCAGTCGTTCTCGATGATGCCGAGCAGCATGCAGATGCCGAGATTGGTGAGGATCAACAGCCGGCGCAGGCCTTCCTCGAGGCCATCGATCTTCTGATGCTCCTTGACGATGCCGCGGAACGCATGGAGCAGCGCCGCCATGTCGCCCTGGGCATCGCGGCGGATCGCTTCGACGTCACTGTGCAGCTTCTCACCGACGCGGTGAGCCAGCAGCAGCAGCGGATGGCCCTTGCCATTGGACGGGACGGCCGCCAGCCGGGCCCGCCGCTCGGCGGGCATGGCGGCGATCGCCTTCGTCAGTTCGGCATTCAGGTCACCCGGCCAATCCTCGAGATAGTAGTTCAGGTTGAAGATGATGCTGGCGATGGTCCGCAGCAGCAGGGTCAAAAGCGGTGGCACGATGTTGTCGGCGGGCGCCCACAGGCTATCCCGGCCGGGATAGACCGATTCGTCGACATCCGGCTGAAACCAGAATGGCCAGGGCAGCCATTGGTCGTCGGTATACTCGGCATAGAAGATCTCGTTCTGCCGCTTGAATGCATCATCGATCGTCCTGATCGGATCGCTCGGCGGTGCATCGAGTGCCTTCAGCGCGGCACGCAGGATGGTGAAGGCGTTCTCGTAGAAGCCGGCCCAGATATGCAGCCCATGCTCCTCGATGCGCTGTCCCTGCTTGGCGTTGCGTCCGCTGGCGGTCTTGCCTCCGAGACGCCAGCCGAGCTGATACAAGGTGATCTCGTAGAGCTCGCCGCGCGGATCGATCTCGCTCAAGGCGAAGGCCGCGCTCAACGCGCCGATGCCGCCGCCCAATATCGCCACGCGGGTCTTTCTTGCTGCCATGTCGATGATCCTGCCCTGCCCCCGGACGTTCGTGCCCGGCTAGGCCGGAACGACGTCGTCCATCGGCGCACGGGTCCGCAGTCCGCGCGGACCGTGCGGTTGAATGAGATTCGGTACGATGGGTTTACAAAATCGGCGCCGCGCCCAGTTCAATCCGCGTGGCGATGCAATGAGGATGCATCGAATACCTATCACAATCTCCACGCGATCATCAAGCGGGCGCATCGTCGACGTCGCGTAAGGCGAAGACCAGGCCGCCGCGTCCTTCCCGCCCGCTACGTCGCTGTCTCAACTTTTGCGAGAAGAACGGCGAATTGCCACCGCCTGAAGACAGTGCTCCGATCACCACGCTGCCATCGATCACGTCAGATCGGAATGCACATCGCCGGGCCCGTCGAGAAACAGCGGCAGCCGCACGACGATGCGGGCGCCGCGCGGCGCGTCGGTGATCTCGATGCTGCCACGATGGGCCTCCACCAGCGTCCGCACCACCGCCAGTCCGAGCCCGGCTCCTCCGGTGCCACGATTGCGCGACGTGTCCAGGCGCGTGAACGGCTCCAGCATGGCCTTGCGCTGGTCGCCGGGAATCCCGGGCCCTTCGTCATCGACCGTCAGCACGGCGTGCTCCGGCTGGCGTTGCAGCGAGACATGTGCAGCCTCGCCATATTTGAGCGCGTTGTCGATGATGTTGGCGACGATCCGGCGCAGCGCGACGCGGTCACCGAGCATCAGAAGCTCGCGTCCATCGCCCGCATGGTCGAGACGCACCCGCGCCCGGTGCGCGCGGCGATCATCGACCTCGGCCCGCACCAGCTCGTCGAAGGCGATGAGCTCCTGCGGCAGTTCGCCGGCCCCCGCCCGGCTCGCGAGCAGCGCGTCGTCGAGCAGACGGATCATGTCGGAGATATCGACCACGGCGCGCTGCCGCTCGGCGTCGTCCGGGATCTGGTCGATACGCAGCCGCAGCCGCGTGGCGAAGGTGCGGACGTCGTGAGCAATGCCGCCGACCAGCGCCATGCGCGCCTGCATCAGATCGGCGAGCCGGTCCTGCAGCCGCCCGAACGCCGTGACCACGGCGCGGACCTCGGGCGCGTTGCGGCGGACGTTGGGCAGTGGCACCGCCGCTCCGCCGAGGTCGACCCGGTCGACAGCGGCGGCAAGGCGTGCCAGCGGCCGCGTCTCGCGCTGCATGATGAGGAGCGCGAACAGCGCGACGACCGTTCCGAACAGACCCGCGCCGAGTCCGATCGGCAGCCCCTGCTGCGTCAGCACCAGCGACGAGCGCGAATCCACGACGAGCACGTCGCCGCCGTTCAAGCCAATGCGAAACTCCAGGGCATTCTGCGGCGCCCGCGAGAGCCGCGGAAACCACCGCCCCTCCGGCTCCGGCACGGAGGTGATGGCCAGCGGGCGCGCACCGAGCGCCTCGGCATAGGCCTCGCGCAATCCGGACCGGACCCGCGCGGGCTCCGTCCGCGGAAGCCGGACCGCCGCGTCGGCCCCGACCAGCCGGACCTCGAAGCGGTCGGAGGACACGGCATCGACGACCCGGCCCCGCTCCGTCCGGGGCGTTCGCTCGATCAGCTCGGTGAGCGCGGCCAGCCGCATCGGCAGCGGCGTGGCGCCTTCGAGCTCCGCGGTACGGGCGCGGTAGAACCGCGCCAGGGTGACGATCCAGATCGCCAACAGGCCGATGATGACGATGAGGCCGATACGCATCGCAAGCGTCAGCCGCATCATCACGCCACCGGCCTCACCGTCGCCGTGAACAGGTATCCGCCGTTGCGGACGGTGGTGATCAGGTTCGTTCCCGGGCTTGCGGCCTCGAGCTTGCGCCGCAGCCGCGAGATCAGCATGTCGACGGTGCGGTCGAACGGGTCGGCGGAGCGGCCGCGCGTCCAGTCCAGGATCTGGTCGCGGCTCAGCACCCGCCGCGGCCGCTGCACGAAGCAGGCGAGCAGGTCGAACTCCGCCGAGGTCAGCTGGACCGGCGCGGCCTGCGCATCCACGATCTCGATGCTGCGGGCATCGACGTCGAGCACGAAGCGGTCGAAACCGAACCGCCGGCTTGCGTCTCGCGGCGGGCTCGCCTGGGTGCGCCGCAGCAGGGCGCGGACGCGGGCCAGAAGCTCGCGCGGCCCGAACGGCTTGACCATGTAGTCATCGGCGCCGAGCTCCAGCCCGACCACGCGATCGATCTCGTCGCTCTTGGCCGACAGCATCAGGATGGGAATGTCGTCGCTCTGCCGCAGCCGGCGGCAGATCGAAAGCCCGTCCTCCCCCGGCAGCATCAGGTCGAGAATGATGAGATCGGGCCGCAGCCGCCGCAGCACGGCATCCATCGCCGCCGCCGTGGCGGCGACCTCGATCTCGAACCCTTCCCGGCGCATGAAATCGCTCACGAGCCGGCTGATCTCCGGGTCGTCCTCCACCATCAAAAGCGTGGCCGCAGGCATGCTCATCGCCAGGACTGATGCCCAAAACCCGTGGCTTGGCAATGGTCCGGCGACGGCTGTTACCCACCGTTACGCCACGGCCAAATACCGAGACGCAGGCGAGCGGGACGCCGGTATCCGCCGGCCGGATAAGCCCTTGCGGGCGCGCGGGCGCGCTCCGCACCGGCGATATTTAATTCGAAAGGCCACTTGCTGAGCAAAACCTTATTTAATATAAATTAAATTAAGCGGCAGTCCCAGATCATTTAATGGCTCCGAATATATAAATTCTCGTTCTCGCAGGCAATCGGACGGCTCCGACGTCCGAAACGCAACTGATGAAGCTTCAAAACATGCTGCACAATCCCAACGCGAGCACGGCTGCCTACCCCCCTCAGCAGGAGCAGGGCTGGGACCGGAATGGACCCGGGCCGTTCGACATGGCACTGGGATTCCTGCGCCGGCACTATCTGGTGATTGCGATCACCACCGTGCTTTCGCTCCTGGCCAGCTTCGCCCTGCTGAAAATCCTGCCGCCGACCTACTCGGCGGACGTCAAGATCATGCTGGGCACCTCGAAGGCCGCGGCCGTGCAGCCGCAACCTGCGGTTCAGGACGAGCCGCCGCTCGACATGGAATCGCAGATCGAGATCCTGAAATCCAAGTCGATCGCGACCGCCGTCATCAAGCAGTTGAACCTGGCCGACGACCCCGACTTCAACGGTAAAGGCAGCCCGCTGCATGATGCGGTCAACGCGGTCCGCAGGCTCGTCGGCTTGGCAGCAGAGCCCGGCACGCCGTCCGCGGACGATCTCCTCGATGAATTCCAGCGCCGGATGAACGCCTTCAGGATCGGCACCAGCTCGGTCGTCGAGGTCGATTTCAGCGCCAGCGATCCCCATCGGGCGGCGATGATCGCCAATGCCATCGCCAAGGAGTATTTCGATCAGCAGCTGAAGGCGGAGGCCAACGAGCAGCGCACCATCACGGCCTGGCTCCACGACCGCCTGCAGGACCTCGGCAACGATGCGACGAGGTCCGAGCGCGCCGTGAACGAGCTGAAGAGCCGGTACAACATCGTCTCGGCCGACGGCAAGCTCATCGACCAGCAGCAGGTCACAGAACTCACCAACCGTCTGGTGGCGGCGCGCACCCATACCGCCTCGCTGATGACCCGGCTCAATCGGTTCGACGACATGCTCGCGACGAGCAATGCCGATATGCCGGTCGACCGCATTGCCGCCGTCTCCGACTTCTCCCCGGCGGAACTCAGCGGCAATCTCAATCCGCCGGACGGCCTCTCCTTGAGCAATTCCAACAGCACGACGATCATCAACAGCCTGCGTCAGCAATATCTCGATAACGCCAAGCGCGAGTACGAATATGCTGCGAAATATGGCAACGATCACGTCGCCGTCGTCAATATCCGTGCGACGATGAAGAGCATCCGTCAGGCCATGCTCGACGAGGTGCGGCGCCTTGCCGACGTCGCCAAGCATGACTATGCGGAGGCCAAGCAGCAGCAGCAGGAGATCGAGAGGCAGCTGGCGCAAGCCGTTGGCAAGTCGCAGGACACCAGGGCCGCGGAGGTCAGCATCCGCGAGCTGGAGACGAGCGCCAAGAGCTATCGTGCGCTCTACGACACCTTCCTTCAGCGCTACATGGGCTCGGTCCAGCAGGGCTCCTTCCCGATCGCCAAGGCGCGTGTGATCTCCGCCGCCACACCACCGAAGAAGAAGATCAAGCCGAAGTCCATCGTGCTGATGGCGATCGGCCTGTTCGGCGGCCTGGCGCTCGGGGGCGGCTTTGGCCTGCTCGCAGAGGCCAAGGACCGCAGCTTTCGAACGACCGACCAGGTCGAGGATCGCCTGCGCCTGCCCTGCCTCTCGGTCGTCCCTCTGCTCAAACGAGGCGAAGTCGACAAGTTCACCAAGAAAGCGACGGCCAATGCCGTCGCCAAGGTCGAACCGGACGGCAGCCAGCGAATGGTCTCAAGAGGCCCCGGGACCTGCTGGGCCGCATCCGCGATGCCCACTTCGCGCTTCGCCGAATCCATCCGCTCGTTGAAAGTCGCCATCGACCAGGACCCGAACCGGACGTCGCGGAAGGTCTTCGGACTGACGTCCGCCCTGCCGAACGAGGGCAAGTCCGTCATCGCCGCGTCGCTGGCGCAGTTGGTCGCCAATTCAGGCAAGCGGGTGATCGTGGTCGACTGCGACCTCAGGAATCCGTCGCTCTCCGCCATGCTCGCCCCCGATGCCGGGACCGGGATCGCCGACATCGTCTCGGGAGGGCGTCAGCTCGCGGACGCCGTCTGGACCGACCCGGTGACGCGCCTGGATTTTCTGCCCGGAATGGGCGCCGCACAGCGCGACACCAGCGATATCCTCGGCAACGAGCAGATGCGCAAGCTGTTCGAGCAGCTCCGCGAAGCCTATGACTACGTCATCGTCGATCTTCCGCCGCTCGCCCCCGTCGTCGATGCGCGGGCCATCTCGGCGCTGCTCGACAGCTTCGTCCTTGTCGTGGAATGGGGACGGACGCCCGCCGAGGTGGTCGAGCATGCGCTGAACACGGCGCCCAACGTCTACGATGCCCTGTTCGGCGTCGTGCTCAACAAGACCGACATGAAGGCGCTGAAGCGCTACGCCAATCACTTCGGCGACTACTACAACCATAAATACTATGCTCGTTACGGGAGCGTGATGGCCGAGTAGGTCCATCGGCGCGCGCCGGCCGGTGCGCGCCATGGACGGCAACCGATGACGGAGATCGATCGGCCGTCAGCGCTGGTGCTCGGCGCGAATGGATGGCTGGGCGATGCCGGCACGCTCCAGAGCGCTGCGAACGTAGATCCCTGAGAGATAGCCGACCTGGACTGCAACCAGACCGGCGCCGGCATAGAGCGCGGCCGGCAGCCCGCTGATGATCGACGCGGCGATGCACTCCATGAAGACGATCGCGGCAAGCGCCAGCAGCGTGCGCACCGTGAACATCGTCCCGGCAACCACTCCGGCTGCAAAATGAAGCGCTATCACCCACATCAGTTCATGCCTCCTCGGGCGTCTCGAGAGGCTAGCGGCCAATGGTTAGCGATGAGCTAAGCCGCCCGGGAAGATTCGAACAAGCGCATCGGAGCAACACTTTCAGGCGAAAGATGCGCCTACGGCCCGCTGAGCGGGTGCAGCATTGTCTGGCGGTTCTGCCAGTGCGCCCGGTAGAGCCAAAGCACCGCGGTCACCAGGACGACATCGAACAGACCCATCACGGTCTGGCCGTAAACCTGCGGGTGGACGCCGCCCAGGAGGAGCGCGAGTTTTACCGATTGCCGCACCACCTCCGACCCGAGGAACGCGATCAGCGAGTTCTGGCCGACGTTGAGGATGAGCGCGACTGCCGGCGATCGCCGGGTGCGCGCGTACACCGCCCACAGCAGCGCCAACAGCAGCGGCAATGTCCAAAGCAGGTTGAGGAGCTTGTCGAACCGATAGGGGTATTTTTCGCCGTTGCTGGGAAAGCCGAGGCTGTAATCGAGCAGCAGCCCGAAGATGAAGATCCCCGCCAGCGCCGTGTAGAACGCGGGTCCGATCAGACGGTTGGACCGATGGAGATCTCCGAGCCAGATACCGACCACGAAGAACATCTGCGCCTGGAGCGAGAACAGCAACAGTATGGCGGCCGGATTCTCGAGCTCGGCGGCCGTGCTCGTATTGCTGAACCAGGTGCAGGCCACGAAGATCGCAGCAGACAGCGCCAGCACCAGGAGCCTGCTGCGCTTGAACATCGGCAGGATCACCGGCAGCAGCAGGAAGATCAGCCCGTAGAATTTGAGGATCGTGATGGCGGTCGGCTCGGACTGGAACGTCAGCACGTCGAAAATCGCCTGCCCCACCGGCTCTCGTTTGTTCCCCAGAACAGCCATGCCGATCGCGACCGGCACCGAGATGACGAAATAGGCGGCGAGCACCTTCAAGCCGCGGACGACGAGTTCTCCGTGTCTCTCCTTGTGCAGGTAGACGTACCCGACCATGAACCCCGAGATCACGACGAACAGCTCGGCGAAGGGATTGAATTTCGTGAACAGATCGACGGAGTCCGGAAAGACGTTGGCCGTGTGATGATAGAACACGAACAGCATCGCGCAGCTTCGATAGAAGTCGATCAGAAGCTCGCGCCGCTTTCCGCCGGCTGCGCTCATCGCTCGAGCTCCGAACATGCGCCGCACCATGGGCGACGATCGGCCGATGGGCGCCAGCGGGACTGACGACTCCGACAATCCTTCGCAACGCGGGCAAGCGTCGCGGCGGCGATCATCGAACCATCGACTGCTGAAGCCGTGATGCCACCGATGACAGGCCTCCCCCTCTCATTGCCGGTCCAGACCGCCGAAGCGGAAGATGCGGGCCATCAGCGGCGAAACGCCCACGAAGGTCGCGGTACAGCCCTGGGCTTCCAACTGCTTCCTCAGCATCAGCAGCAATCCAAGGAAACGCGCATCGATGGCGCAGACGTTGGAGAAATCGACCGCGACGGGCTTACGGGACGCCGTCGCGGCGCGGAAAACCGGAATGGCCCGGTCGACGTGGCGCGAGTCGGCGGGCCCCGACAGGCTGAGCGTGACCGCGCGTGTCCCATAGTCCTGCGTGATGGTCAGCGCCTCACCCCGCTCATGCGTGCGGCGCATCCACCAGGTCCACACCACGAACGGCAACACGTGGGTGAGCATGAGGCCGAGCATCGCCGTGCCGTCGTTCCAGTAGCGGCGCCAGAGATAGGGCTCCTCCTTGATGCGCCACAGCCACTCGAAGCCTGATCGGCGCAGGAACGCCGGTGCTCGCTTCACGGTGCCGGCCTGGAAGTTGAGCGCGGCGCCGAGGTGGGCGCGAACTGGAATCTCGAGGCGCTCATGGTTGCGCTGCAGCCATGATTGTCCCTTCACGCTGCTGAGCGAGGCAACCAGGAAGTCCGCCCCGCTGGAATTGATCTCGTCGATGATGTGATCCCGGCTCAGCTCCTCGGCCGACAAATAACCGGGGTTCGACCAGCCCACGCACTGCAATCCCGCCGACTGACCGTTCAGCGTCCGGGCGGCCCGTTCGGCGGCCCCCTCCGGGCCACCGAAAAGAAAGAGCTTCAGCGCGCTTGCCGGCGCGGCCTCCGACTTCAGCGCGTCGAAGATGTCCGCGCCGGCCGTCCGGCTCTTGATCGGAATCCCGAGCAGCCTGGCGATCCAGACCACCGGCATGCCGTCCACCGTGCAGAGATCGCTCAGGATCAGCGACTCCCTGAAACTCCTGTTCGACTGGCTGGCGACAAGGAAGTTGAGATTGGGGGTCGAAATGAGAAGCCGCGTTCTTTGTTGAGCAGCATCGCGGATGCGGCGCAGCACGCCGCGCATGTTGATGGCATCGACCGGTATTCCGAGGACGCAATAGACGTCGCGCGCGAGGTCGTCGGGAATTGCGGCGTCGGCCGGGGCGACAGCATCGACCTCCGGCCGATCGCGACCCGCCCCGGAGCGCCCCACGCGATAAAGGGAGGATCCCGGCTCCTGCAATTCATGCGTGGTCAGCATCAACCGCTCTCCCTCAATCTGCCCCGCCGCACGAGGATGCCGGGCCGCGGACCCCTGCCGCACCTCCCCGACCGAAAAACGTGCGACCTAAAAGCCACTATTTAATTTTAAATCACATGATTTATTTAATACGATTTATTTGTGAATGCCAGAGCAGATTTGCGGCGCGTCCGCAGCGATACCTTCCGAGCACGCGTCGAAGGTTCTTTTATTTAATTTCATCTCTGGATAATATCATGGACGGTATTCCCGGCGGCTGCCGGGGGCCGCCCCGTTCGAATATCCGAGTGAGATTGATGCCGAGAATTGCAGCGAGCACGTCGATGTCGGCCGGGCCGCAGGCCTCCGCGGGGACGTTCGACGTCTGCGCGCTGATTCCGGTCCTCGCCTTCGCCTACTCGTCGCTCATTCAGCCGCTGATCTATTTCAGCTTCCCGCCATCGCCCGGACTCCAGGGCTTGCTCGAGAGCAGGGTCGAGAACCGGGTCTTCTGGCCTGTTCTCGCGGCCGTCGCCATCATCGTTACGATGCAACGCCTCGCCCGCGGCGAGCGGTTTGCCGTTCCGCCCAACATCATCAGTCTCTGCGCCTATTTTGGATTGGCTGGCGCCAGCATTGCGTGGGCATTCAAACCCGAATTCGCCTTCGTCCGTTTCGTCCAGGAAGCGATGGTCCTCACCGCCATCGTGCTGCCCGCCCTGCTATCGAGGCCGAGCGCCGACATCCTGCGCGGCATGTTCCTCTGCTTTGCAGCGGGGGCGATCCTCAATGTGCTGCTGATCCCCGGCGGCTACGCGACCTACGCGCAGTACGGCAACGCGCTGGTCGACATCGGTTATCAGGGCTACTTCTCGGGCAAGAACCTGCTGGGCGAGTTTGCTGCCATCGCCTTCCTGCTGTCGGTTCACGAGCTGCTCTATCCCGGCACGCGCCGCGCGCTTGGGATCATCGTCGCCGCCGCTGCCGTCGTCCTGATCTTCTTGTCCAGTTCGAAGACCGCGCTCGGCCTCGCTCTGGTCGCCCCGATCCTGGCCGTCCTGACGCTGGCGCTTGCGAGAACGCTGCGGGTTGCACCGCTTCTGATCCTGATGGCGATCATCCTCGGCTACTTCGTGGTCGGCGAGCTCGCGGGCTTCACGACCGGCCGCATCGCCTATCTGCTGACGGGTGATTCCAGCTTCACCGGCCGGACGACCATATGGGCCTTCTCGAATCTGGAGATCGCGAAGCGGCCGCTCCTGGGATGGGGCTATCAGAGCTTCTGGCTGGTCGGCGCCGACGCACCAAGCATCACCGATGCGCCCGGCTGGGTGAAGGCCATGCCGAACTCCCACAACGGCTACTACGATGCGATGCTGGAGCTGGGCTATGTGGGCTTTGCCTTTCTCCTCGTCTTTCTGGCGGCCACCGTTCACGTCATCGGCCGCGTGATGAAGCACGACTACAAGCGGGCGTGGATCCTGCTGTCCGTCGCGCTGTTCGTCATGCTCTACAACCTGCTCGAAACCCTGTGGCTGCGCGCGTTCGACGTGACCTGGGTGGTGTTCGTGCTCGTCACGGTCGAGGCCGCGCGATACTGGCGGAGGTCGCAACAGAGCATGCCCGCCGCTCAGCCGGCGAACAGGCGGCCTGCCCGTTGGAGCCGTGCACGGCCGGCTTGGCGCCCGCGGCTCGGCGTCCGCACCTGACGGAAACCCGTTGGACGTCTCACGCCGGCTCTATTGCGTTGATCCCGGCGCGGCCGCGAATGGCGCGCCCGCCTCGAATCTCGCCTTGGCCGGCAACGTATGCAGCTTGGTATCGCTGGTCGGGTCCACCCAGGGCCACGGATGATCGCCGAAAAAGCCGGGTTTGGCTCTGAGATACAGCGACGCCGGCAGCGGCTGCGCCGCGAGAGCGTCGGTCCAGACCACCTTGCCGGTGAGATAGTCGAAATTGCCGCCGCGGATCACCGTGGCCAGCGTCTTCGGATCGGGCGCCATGGTCCATCGCTCCGGGTCGTAGCCAAGCATCCAGACGTTGCCGACACCGCCCTGCCCCCAGGCGGCCGTGCCGTCCCGCATCGATGGATCGTCGTAGGTCCAACCGCCCATGCGTCCGGGTCGGCCCAGCACATTGCCGGCGAACGAATCCCACCACGAGCCGTAGGCGAGACCCACGGCCCGGATGCCCGAGCGATCGACGAAGCGCTGGCGCTGGCCGGTGAGATGGTTGCGGAAAAAAGTGAGATAGATCGCGTTGCCGTGCGTGTAGTCGCTGTCGGCATTGTGGGACAGATTGCCTTCGAACAGGACGTGATGCGCGCCGGCCATGTGCGATGCGTTGATGCCGACCTCGACCCAGCCGGGATTGTCGAAATCGAACGAGTCGTCGGCATAATTATAGCCGACGACGCTGCCCGCGCCTGACGACCGAAACACCATGTTCTTGCAGACATCGACCAGGATGTTGTTCTCGATCAGGACCTCCGAGGAGCCGGCCGCCAGGCTGATCGCGTAGCCCGCCCCGCCCGGCTGCGGCCACGAGCCGGCGTGAATGTAGGAGTCGCGCAGCTCGATCCGGAACGAATTGTTGATCGCCACGCCCTCGCCGAGCCATTGCGTCACCTCGACGGATCTGGCCCAGGAATAAGCGGCGGCTTCGAACCGCAACGCGCCGTCCGCCCCGCCGATGATGCTCAGATCTTCGACACCCACCCTGGCAACGTGGATGTCGCGATTATTGGCGGCGTGGCGACCGCTGTTCGGGTCGGTGCTGTAGGGCGTGAGCTGCGCCTGGTGATCCCTGCGATAGCTGATCGTGAGCGGCGAGGTGAATGTCACCGTGCTGCCGGTGACCGAGGCGATCTCCTTGATCTCGGCGGTCGCCCGGTCGGTCCGGGCGAACCACGACATCGACTTCGGCAGCACACCGGGGGTCTGGTCATATGGACCTCCGGCATTCGCGCCGGCATTGTCGTCCCCCGGCTGAACCGGATCGTGCATGTTCCAGGCGACCCGATCGCCTTGCCAGACCTTCGCTCCCGCCGGAAAGCCGGCCGGCGTCGCCTGCCACGATGCGCCTGAGACCTCGTCGAGCAGAACGAAATCCCCCGGCTTCAGGTTCGCGGTGTTGGCGAGGGTCACGGTCGACGTTCCCTGAACGCCGTCGGCCAGCAGGTCCTGCGACGCGCTGCTGTCGGGGCCATTGTTCCAGCGCGAAGGTCCGACGATGATGATCGGCTTGGGATCATAGCTGTACGTGCTCGGATCGACCGGCGTCAGGATTCCCTTGGTGCCGGCAATCACGGCCGACGTTCGTGCCCGTGCACCGTTGGTTTTCACCAGCCTGGTCACACCCGCGCCCGCGCCGCGCAGCGTCACCGGCCGGCTGATCAGGAGCGGCTCGTTGACGATAAACGTCCCGGAGCCGAGCATCACCACCTGGCCGGCGGGCGCGGCGGTCAGGGCGGCCTGGATCGCGCCGCTGTCGTCTCTCCCGCTCGGAGACAGCGCGCGATAAATGATGGTGCGGTTCGGAATACCGCCGGCTGACATCAACCCGGGATTCCAGGCTGCGAGACGCTCCACCGGCAGCAGATTGCCGGCCAGTGACGGCCCGGCGGACGCGGTCGGCTCGGCGGCTGCGGCAATGCCGCGGACAGACAGCAGGGCAAGCGCCGCCGTGAGCAGCGCCCGGATGCAGGCGGCGTCGATCCGGCGCGTCCCACGCGCGACCGGCCGGGCCGAAGCCTGGGTGCAGCCGGGGATCACGGGGCCGATGCCATCCATGTTAACCTCTCGCAGGACCGGTCACAGCGAACGAGGGCGCCGATTTAAAAACACCATGACTTTGACACGCGCCCTGACATAATATTAATTCACGATTTAATTTATTGAAAGGCGGCCGGCGACGCCCCTGCTCGGCAGAGATTCGTCGCAATCTTCCGCCTTCGGCAAGGGATTTGATACGTGACGCCATCGCGCCGCTACCTGCTCATCTCGCCCTGCCGGGACGAGGCCCAATACCTCCGCCGGACTCTCGACAGCGTCGCTGCGCAATCGGTGCCGCCGGCGCTGTGGATCGTGGTGGACGACGGATCGACCGATGACACCCCGGCCATTCTCGACGAGTACGCCCAGCGCCTGCCCTATCTGCGCGTGATCCGCCGCGCCGATCGTGGCGGACGCAAGGTCGGGCCCGGCGTGATCGAGGCGTTCTATGCCGGGCTGGAGAGCGTGCGGCTGGAGGATTTCGACTATCTCTGCAAGCTCGACATGGACCTCGATCTGCCCGCGCGCTACTTCGAGCTGCTGATGGAGCGGATGGAAAGCGATCCGCGGGTCGGGACCACCTCGGGCAAGCCGTGGTTCGTCCATCCCCAGACCGGCGCGCTTGAGCCGGAGGTCTGCGGCGACGAGATGTCGGTCGGGATGACCAAGTTCTACCGCGTCGCCTGCTTCCAGGAGATCGGCGGTTTCGTGCGCCAGGTGATGTGGGACGGCATCGACTGCCACCGCTGCCGCATGCTCGGCTGGATCGCCGAGAGCATCGACAGCCAAGCGCTGCGCTTCATCCATCTGCGGCCGCAGGGCGCCAGTCACAAGGGCATCTGGACCGGGCGGCTGCGCAAGGGTTTTGGCCAGTACTTCATGGGAACGTCGCCGCTGTATCAGTTCGCGGTGGCGGTCTATCACCTGCCGGCCTATCCCGCCCTGATCGGCAGCACCGCGATGCTGTGGGGCTATTTCCGGAGCTGGCTGACGGGCCTGCCGCGCTACGACGATCTCGAATTCCGCCGCTTCCTCCGCGCCTACCAGCACGCCTGCCTGCGCCTGGGCAAGCGCGCCGCCACCGCCCGGATCAACGCGGAGCGGGCCCAGCTCTGGCGGGCCAGCCACGCCGCGGCCGACACGCGATGACGCTCGGCGACCGATCGCCGCGGCACTGACACGACGATTACGAAGCTACGTGTTTCTCCGACTCCGTCTGGACAGCATGGCCAAGATTCTCGAGCTCAGCCGCCTTCGTGCCGCGTCCGCTCTACCGCCGATGACGGCGCCCGGCGACGGGGCGACCGCGCCAGCGGCATCACGCGGAACGAACATCAAGGGCAGTGCATCCACGCTTATTCCGTCACTCGACGGCATCCGCGCGCTGTCGGTGCTGATCGTGGTGCTGGGCCATTCCGGACTTCAGGCCATCGTCCCCGGCGGCTTCGGCGTCACCATCTTCTTCTTCCTCAGCGGTTTCCTGATCTCCACGCTTATGCTGGCCGAGCATGAGCGAACCGGGGGGCTCGACGTTCCCAGTTTCTATGCGCGGCGCGTGTTCCGGCTGATGCCGCCTCTGCTGCTGTCCCTGGCGATCGCCTACGGCCTGACCGCCGCCGGCCTGCTGGACGGCGGAATGACCGTCAAGGGCCTGGCCGCCCAGGTGTTGTATTTCGCCAACTATTACGGCCTGTTCTTCGATCCCGGCAACACGGTGCCCGACGGCACCGGCATTCTCTGGTCGCTCGCGGTCGAAGAGCATTTCTACATCGTTTATCCCTTGCTGATGACGCTGCTGCTCGGATCGGCGCTGCGGCCGCGCACCATCGGCGCGCTGCTCGGGCTCGTCTGTCTCGGCGTCCTCGCCTGGCGCTTCCATCTCGTGCATGCGCCTGGGTTCTTCTCCGACCGCACCTATTACGCCTCGGACACCCGCATCGACTCGATCGCCTATGGCTGCATTCTGGCGCTGGTCATGAACCCGGTGCGGCAGCGCTCTGCCTCGGGGCGGATGTCGGCGGCCCAATGGGCGCTGCTGGCCGGCGCCGTCGCGGCGCTGCTGGTCTCGCTGGTCTACCGTGATCCGGTGTTCCGGGAGACCGCGCGCTACAGCCTTCAGGGCCTGGCGCTGATGCCGTTGTTCTATTTCGCGGTGCGTTTCGCCGACGCGCCGCTGTTTCGTGATCTCAACCGCTCCTGGGTGATGACGCTCGGCACCTATTCCTATGCGATCTATCTGATCCACAACGTCGTGATCCGAACGATCGACAAGAACCTGCCCGCGATCGCCGCCAAGCCGTACCTCCTGTTTCCGCTCGCGCTCCTGATCTCCGTCATCTACGCGGCGGCGATCGAGCGCTTCATCGAGCCGTATTTCAGGCAGCTCCGGCACAAGTTCAGGCCTGCGCCTGCTGCCGGAGCGGTGCATGACGCGTCCGGCGCAGACTGGCCGCTCGGCAACCGTCTCGCCGAGAGTCCGACGCCGCGCGCATCCTGAGCGGATCGGCCCACGTCACCGCTCGATCGGCTGCGGCACAAATGCGTCAAATTGTGCAATTTAAATAATTAGTCCCGCATTTAATACTGCGACCCGGGCGAATGAATACTTTCGGGGACGGGTGGATGCGGATCGCGCGCGCGGTTGCACGACGAATTCGGCGAAACACGCTCGGTCCCCTGCCGGACGATCCGGCGCTGCGCCCGTTGAAGTCCCCGCTCCAGATCAATCTCTCGGGCAAGGTCGCGCTGGTCACCGGAGCGGCCGGAGAGCTCGGCCGGCCGATCGCCCGGACGCTCGCGGCCTGTGGTGCGAAGGTCGCGATCCATTATCTGACGGCGCGGGCTGCCGCCGAAAGACTGTGCGAGGAGCTGAACGAGCTTCAGCCGCAACATGCCTGCACGATCTCGGGCGACGTCGCCGAGCTCGAGGACGTGCAGGCCATGCGCCGCGCCACCGAGCGCGCGCTCGGTCCTGTCGATATCGTCGTGAACAATGCGGTGACATGGTACGACGAACGTCCCGTGGTCGAGCAGACACCCGACCAGTTCGACAAGGTGTTCCGCTCTTCGGTCCTGCAGGCCTGGGCGACCGCGCGGGTGTTTTCCGGACCGATGATCGAGCGGAAATGGGGACGCCTCATCTCTCTCGGCACGGAGATGACGAGCCTGGCCCTGCACAACCGCGCGCCATACACGGCGGCCAAATGCGCCATGGACGGCATGCTCCGATCGCTGGCGCGGGAGCTCGGAGGGCATGGCATCACGGTGAATCAGGTCGCCCCGGGCTGGGTCATCTCCGACAGGGACCGCCGCGACCGCGACGAGGTGCAGCCGCTCTACGAGCGGTCAGTGCCGCTCGGGCGGCGTGGCTACGATCAGGACGTCGCCAACATGATCGCGTTTCTGGCCTCGGACCTCGCCGGCTTCGTGACCGGCGTTCGCGTGCCAGTGTGCGGCGGAATCGTCATGCCGGAAGCCTGACCACGCGCGCTTCGATGCAGCCCGCTCACCTGATGTCGATCGCGCCTCAGTGGAAGACGCGATGACGGTGGCACCAACGCACGAACACGTAGATCGACCAGACGCGCGACCAATAGATCCCCGGCGCGCCATCGAGGAAGGCGCGCCAGAGGCGCTCCACGGCCGCAGGCTCAAGCCCCACCGGCGCAATCGCCTGCGGGTCGCGCAGGGTCCGGTCCATCGCATCCTGCAGGCCGCGCCGTATCCAGCGATCGAGCGGCAACACGAAGCCGCTCTTCGGCCGGTCGAACAACGACGGATCGAGGCCACGCAGGCCGATCCGCCTGAGCATCGCCTTGCTTCGCAGCGGCGCGTAGCGCGTCGCATCGGGCAGCCGGTCGACGCTTTCGAACAGCACCTGATCGACCAGCGGCACCCGCTGCTCCAGCGAGGCCGCCATGCTCGCCACGTCATTGTCGCGCAACAGGCGCTCGCCGAGAAACAGGCGCTGCTCCATGACGCTGATCGCCGACAGCGGGGTGCGCGCACGGGTCTCCGCGGTGATCTTCGCTCTCATCGCGGCGGGCAGCCCATCGTTCAGCGTGTCGACGAGATCAGGCGCGAGCAGCTCGCGCTGAAAGCCGGGGAGGAACAGCGCATAGGCCATTTGGTACAGCGCCAGGAGATCGTCGCCGCACCGGACCATCTCCGGCAGCTTGGCCCAGCGCGTCTGCGGCGCCACCGTCCCGCGCGACGGCGACAGCATCTGCGCGGCCAGTTTCGCCGCAGCGGCTTTGACGCCGGCCGGCACCCAGGCGGTGCGCTCCGACCATCGCTGCAGGATGGGCAGGTCGCGAAATGACGTGTAGCCGCCGAACAGCTCGTCGCCGCCGGTCCCCGACAGCGCCACCGTGAAGCCTGCGCCGCGGATGGCGTGCGACATGAAGTAGGAGTTCAAGCCGTCGAAGGTCGGCTGGTCGAGGCTGTCGAGCGCGGCATCGAGGTTGTCGACGAAGTGCTGCTCCGTCAGCACCACCTCATGATGCTCGGTGCCGATGGCGGCGGCGATCTGTCGCGCGATCGGCCCCTCGTTCAGCTCCTGCTCCTCGAACGCTAGCGTGAAGGTGTGGATCGGGCTCCTGGCCGCACGCTGCGCCAGATTGGCCATGACCGAGGAATCGATGCCGCCCGAGAGAAACACCGCCAGCGGCACGTCGCTGGCGAGGTGCAGCCTCAGCCCCTCCTCGAGGATCTCGGCAAGCTGGTCCTCATCCATCGTCGGATCCGGAGCCCGCTCCGGGATCGACCAGAAATCCTCATCGCGGACGGTGTTGCCGACGCCGTCGAATGCGGTGAGATGGCCGGGAGGCAGCAGCTCGACGCCCTTCACCGCGGTACCGGGGCCGACCACGAAACCGTTCCAGACGCCGCTGGCGACGGCCTGCGGATCGAGCTGGGCGCTGCCCAGAAGGCCCGACGCCAGGAGAGCACGCAGCTCGGATGCGAAGGCGACCGACCACCCCGCGTCCGGGTTCGAGGCGCGGGCGACGTACAGCGGCTTGATGCCGAGCGGATCGCGCGCCAGCAGCAGCCGGCGCTGCTTCGGATCCCAGCAGGCGAACGCGAACATGCCGCGCAGCCACGCCACCGCCTCCGGCCCATGCAGGCCGAGCGCGCGCAGCATCACCGCGGTATCGCCCGTGGAGCTGAAATGCTGGCCGTCGGCGACCAGACGCTGCCTCAGGTCGGCGAAATTGTAGATCTCGCCGTTGAAGACGATGACGTGCCCGCTGACCGGGTCGATCATGGGCTGCACACCGGCCGGCGACAAATCGAGGATCGCGAGCCGGCGGTGCGCCAGCAGCGCGCCCCAGCCACGCTCGTCCGCGGGCGAGGTCCAAATTCCGCCGGCATCCGGACCGCGATGGAGCATGGCGTCGTTCATCCGCTGCAGCGCGGCGCGGTTGTCGTCGTCCACCCGTCCGATGATCCCAGCGATGCCACACATCAGAACAATCCGTTTGAGACGCGCGACGTCAAAATGACGGACGGCACGGAATGGCCTCGCCCGCGAGATCGCGGACTAACAGGGCACGGGCATCGCTGGACCATTGTCGGCCCTCAAATGGAAGCAGCCGTTCCGGACGACCAGGACGCCGGCGCTGGTGCCGACGCCGGCAGCGGACCGTAGGTTCGCGCCAGGCATTGTTCGTAGTCGAGCGGCGGCGTCCAGCCGAGCGTCTCCCTCAGCTTGCGATTGTCGAAGCGCAGCGGCTTGAGCATCGCATCGAATTTCTTGGGCGTCAGGATCGCCGGCACTTTCGTGGCCCGCCTGAACACGGTCGCAAACGCCAGCCGCACGACGCTGCTGGCCAGCCAATGAGGGATGGGCAACCGCAAGCCGCGCGCGCCGGTGCCGCGCATGTAGTCCGACAGATAGGACCAGACCCGCTCGCCGGGACCATCCACGACGTTCAGCGTCTGGCCGATCGCCCGCGAATCCCTGGCCGCCAGCGCGAAGACGTCGGCGCAGTTCTCGACATGGGTCATCGGGATGCGGGTCAGCGGCCCGATCACGACGTGGTGGCGTCCGATCTGCTGGCCGAGCGCGGCGAGATAGCCGTGGCCGCGACCCCAGATGAACCCGGGACGCAGCACGGTGAGATCCCAGCCATGCGTCTCGACGTAGCGGCGCGTCACCCGCTCCTGCCACCATTTGGCGACGGTGTATCCGCCACGGGTGTAGACGTCAGGTGTCTGCTGCAGCGGCGCGCGTTCGTCGAGGACATCGCGCGTCGCCGTGTAGTCGTAGACCGAGAAGCTGCTGCACAGCACGAGCCGGCGGCAGGCACTGCCCGCCATCGCCTCGAGCAGCCGCTCGGTTCCGCCCACGGTGCCGGCGAATTGCGCGTCCTCGCCGCCGGAGACCACGGCCGCCAGATGGATCAGCACGTCCACATTCTCGAACGCGCCGACAAGGTCGCGCGAGGTGCGCAGGTCGGCCCTGACGACGTCGACCGACGACGGCCAGCCGAGCGCATCGACGCGCGTCGCCGGGCGGACCATGGCACGAACCTCGATACCGCGGGCGAGCAGCGCATCGACGACATGCCGGCCGAGAAAACCGTTGGCGCCCGTGACCAGGGCTCTCATATCGCCAGCTCCCTCATGTCCGCCTGCTCGGTCGGCTTCATTGCCTCGACCATCCGATTGACCGCGAGGACGTCCTCGATCGTGATCGGCAGGGCCGTTCCCGCGCCGAGCGCCTGATAGGTGCGCGCCAGACACTCCCACAGCCCCTCATAGGCGCCCGGGCCCTTGAACTTGCGCAGCAGGGTCGAGAGCGCCGCGCGGCGGATGTCGCGGCCCTCCTCCAATCCGCTGAAGAACGGGCGCAGCGGCTTCGGCACGTTGCGCGGGCCATCGAAGGTCAACCGCGTTTCGAACAGATTGGCGGTCGCCTGCATCCGCTCGCCATAGACCCGCAGCCAGAACGCGTCGGGCTGAGCGCTGGCGCTGAAGCCGAGCGTCGCCGTGCCGCGCTCGGCTTCGACCACACAGCGAAACTCGTCGTACGGCAGCGGCGACGGCTTGCGCTTGCTCCAGACCGTCTCCGCCTTGCGGTGCGGGCCGACGAACGCATGTGACAGCGAGGCGAGATGCGGCAGGAAGTCGGCGATCGCGCCACCCGCCAATTTGAGCGCCGGATGCGGCGAGTTCGGATCGGCAAAGCCGTCGGGGCCGAGGATGTCGAGGCAGATCAGCACGTCGACATGGGTCACGGCGCCGAACTCGCCGGTCTCGATCCGGCGCAGGATGTCCTGCGGCGCCCGGTTGAAGACGTAGTTGTAGTCCTCGACGACGTGGCGGCCGGTCTGCTTGGCGCGCAACGTCAGGGTCTGCAACTCGTCGAAGGTCGAGGTCGCGGGCTTCTCGACGATCACATGTGCTCCGGCCTCCAGCGCGTCCATCGCGAGCCGGAAATGCGAGGTCGGCGGCGTCGTCACATGCACCACATCGGGCCGCACCGTCTGCAGCATCGCGCGATGATCGGTGAACCAGGACGGGATCGCGTAGCGCTCGGCCGCGGCCTCCGCGGTCGCTGGCGACAGGTCGCAGATGCCGGCCAGCTGAACGCCCGGCAAGGTGTTGAGGCAGGCAAGATGCTGGCGGGCGATCTGCCCTGCCCCGATGAGCACGGCCTTCATCACGAACTTGCCTCCAGGATCTCGCAATAAAAGTCTTCCAGCGCCTGCGCCGCCGCGCTCCAGGCATACTTCTCGACCGCGACCTGCCGCGCCGCGCCGCCGATCCGCGCCGCGAGATCGGGCTCGGCGAGCAGCCCGCTGACCGCATCTGCAAAGGCATCCGGCTCGTCTGCGATGAGGATGTCACGCCCGGGCATGGCCTCGATGCCCTCGGCACCCAGGCTGGTCGAGACGATCGCCTTGCCCATCGCCATGGCCTCGACGATCTTGAGCCGCGTGCCGCCACCGAGACGGAGCGGGACGATCACCGCCGCCGCGGCGGCGAGGTGCGTCCGCAGGTCCGGCACGAAACCGGTCAGCTCGATCCGCGGCCCGGCCAGTGCCGTCAACGCCTGCGGCGGCCGGCCGCCGATGATCTTGCAGCGCGCATCCGGGTGCCGCGCGGCGATGCGGGGCCAGATGTCCTGCACGAAATGCGTGACCGCATCGATGTTGGGCACCGTCGACAGCAGGCCGAAATAGACCAGCGTACGGCCGTCGGGCGCGGGATCTGTACCGCGCGGCTGATAGAAGTCGACATCGGCGGCATTGGGGATGACCGCCGTGCGGGCGTTCGGAATGTCGTCATGCAGACGCTTCTCATCGTCCGTGCTGCAGAGATAGACGCCGTCAGCTTGGCGATAGGCTGCGATCTCCTCGCGGCGCAGCTTGCGCCAGTTCGCGCCGGCATAGAGCCGGCGGCCCAGGCTCGCCCCCGTGGCCGCGAACTGCCGCGCCAGATCGTAGGCGATCTCATGCGAGTCCACGATCAGCCGCGGCGGCGTTGCGCCTGCCGGCGCCTGACGGAACAGGCAGTGACCGAGATAGGGAAATTCGAGATTGACGATGTCGAACCGCGTGGACCGCAGCACCCGATCCAGCACCCGCTGCAATTCCGGCAGGGCCACGCGCAGCCGGTCGAAGCTCCGCACCGAGACCAGCGAGCGCAGCTGCAGCAGCCGCTTCGCGAGACCGTCGCGGCCGTAAGGGTTCGGCACCAGCACCACGTCGCGGCAATAGGACTGCATGGCCAGCCGGCACTCGTCGATGTCGAAGGCGTCATCGACCAGCATCACCGCCGTGAGGTCGTGGCGGCGCGCGAGCTGGGTCATCAGCCCGTGCATGCGCGCCTGTGCCCCGAACCGCGGCGGGCTCGCCGGCATATGCGAGACGCAGAGGATGCTGAGCCGCCGTCGGTCGGCGAAACCGGCCACCGACCATTCGGGATCGCGCTGCGCCGGCGGCGCAGGCTCGACCTCCATCACATCCAAGCCTTGGTGGTTGTCGCGGGCCATGACCATTTAAAGCATTTAAATCACGGGATATTTTATATGTGGCATTTAACGATTGCGATAGTTAATCGCGACGTGCGGTGCTGTCCGAGGCCCCTTCGTTCCATCTCAGCGCCTGCCGGCGAAATCATGGATGATCGTACCTGCGATCCTGAGCGGCTCGCGGACCCGGAACATTCCGACCACGATCGCGAGATAGAGACAGCCGCAGAAGCAGCCGGACAGAACCATGCGCACGAGCGCGGGATAGGCTCCGAGAAGCGCCGCTTGCATCCACCAGCCCGCAGCCGCAGTCGCAACGGCGCCGACGGTCTGCGGACCGACGGCCCGGATCACCAGTTCCGCACCGATCCCGATCGGACGTCCGGCATACATCACCGACGGCAAAGCGATCAGCGAGTATCCGGCCACGACGCCCCAGGCGACGCCGACCGGCCCAAAGGGCAGTCCGGCCAGCACCGCAACGACCTGCGCAAAGAGAGAGATGATGCCCCAGGTCTGCCAGCGGTCCGCCCTCCCGAGCGACAGATGCAGCCAGCCCTGCGAGCCCTCGACGACGTGCGAAATGCCGCGCAGCGCAATGATGCTGAGCAGCCCGCCCGCAGCCTGCCACTTCTGCCCCAACAGCACGACGGTGAGGTCCTCCGCGGTGACGGAGAGGATCGCCGCCGCCGGCATCAGGAAGAACGCCAGCATCGAGAGTGCCACCTCGTACTTCTGCCGAAGCGCAGCCGGATTCGCCTGCAGCTTGCTCAGCGCCGAGCTTCCCACCGCATGCGTCTGATTGAGCGCCGCATAGATCGAGTTGTCGTACAGGTTCATCGCATTCTGGTAGTAGCCGACCTGATCGGGCCGGTAGAGCAGCCCGAGCGCGATCCGGTCCACCGCCCGCGACAAGGTATAGGCCACGGTGAAGCCGACCACGTGCAGCCCGAACCGGACCATCGACCTCACCTCAGCATCGAAAACGGGGACGCCGGGCCTCCAGCGACAGGCCGACCACGCGGCGACCACGACGCAAATCGATGTCACGACGGGACGAATGACCAGCGCCCAATAGCCGTAGCCCTCGAACGCCATGGCGACGGCGGCAACCGTCCCTGCCAGCGTGCCGAACAATTGGATCCGGCCGATGCGACCGAACTGCAGCGTGCGCCGGAGCAGCGCCATATGCTGGTTGGTCAGCCCGGACAGCACGAAGGTGATCGCGACGCAAAGCGCGATCGGCTCCAGTCGCGGATCACCGTAGACCCAGGCAATCAGCGGGCTGGATGCCGCGACGACGATCGCCACCGCAACGCCGATGCCGGTGCTGACCCAGAACAGGCCGCTGACCTGGGCCGGCGTGATCCTGCTGCGCTGAGCGGTGGCATCGAGCAGGCCGAAGTCGATCAGCAGCGGCGCGAAGCTCGTCAGCACGGTGACGATGGCGACGAGCCCGAAATCCTCCGGCGCGAGCAGCCGGGCCAGGACGATGGCCGCTCCGATCTGGAGCACGGCATTGCCGTATTGGATGACGATGGAAATCAGGCCGCCGCGCAACGCACGGCGTCCGAGATCGCTCGATTCCCGATGTTCCTCGAAGTAAGCGGCGACGGCTTCCGACATCTCCGTTCAATCGCTTTCAATCATCGTAACCAACCTTTCGGTTCCCAGTCACGGCCAAACAGATCCGTCCAGGGCAATGAAAATCCGATCGTCGAAAACGCAGCCGGTATAAAATAGCTCGCGGAGGCCGCTGGAGCGATGACGCCACTTTGTGGCGGAGAAAGGATTGAAACGTCACTGCGCCAACAATACCGGCATGCGATTTAATTCCTGCTCGCGAGCCATCCCCGAGCCAGCCGCCATCTCCGCCAGCCTCTTCAGCCGATCCTTGCGGGCAGCAAGGCCCGGCATCGGCTGCAGACCCGTGGCCTCCAGGATCGTCTCCCACCGATACACCCAGTCGTGCCGCATCAAGGTCTGGGCCATGCCGGTTCGCCGCATCCGGTCCTGGCGGACCGGATCGCCGTCCAGCTCCCTGATGACCCGGTCGATGTCGGGCGATGTGTGCGGCACGTCGATCATCACCTCGGACCAATCGAACAGCCGCGGAAACAGGTCATTGTCGGGACGCTCGCCGAGCATGATGGCGCCCGCCGCCGCGCCCTCGAAATACCGGTAGCCGAACTCGACTTGCCGCCCGGTCTCCTGCGGCTCGTCGAACTTGCCGGGATTGACCAGAAAATACCTGCTTCTCTTGGCGAGGTTTGCCATCTGCGTCCGGTGCTCCCGGAGGTCGATGGCCTGGCTGCCGCCGATCGTGTCGTGGAGATAGAACAGGCCGCTCTGCTGCGCCATCGCGAGCAGCGACTGGTGGGTGACACGGGAGCGACGCCCCATGCTGAAGACGTCGATGACCCTCTCGGGCGGATCGGGATAGGGACAAAAGCGGATCGCGTCGATGGCGAGCGGAAGATGCACGCAAGCCTTGCCGATCTCCTCGCCGAGCGGCTTCACCGTGCCGATCTGGAACGGCATCACGACATCGAACTTGGCGAGGATCTTCAGGAAATGCCGGTGCTTGGCGATCTCCTTGATCCAGAGCTCGTCCAGCAGACACACCGAGGTCCCGCACGCACCTCTCAGATCCTCGATCGCGTCGAACATGATCAGGTCCTGCGGGAACCCGCAGATCGCGAACAGAACGTCGTATTGCTGCTGCGGCTTGATCCGCGTGAGCCCGGGATTCAGCAGCACGGGCGCGTGGTAGCCCAGCCGGGTCGCGAAGCTCGCCCGTCGGCTCGACGGGTCGAGTTCGGGCGCGAACAGCTCGGCGGAATCGACCTCGCAGATGATGTCCTCGAACTCGACATGAGGACCGCGGTTGAGGGCTTTGCCGAAGATGTTTCGGAGTGAGAAGACGGCGATACGGGGCTTGCCCGGCTGCGAACTCATGACGCCTCACTCTGGTGTTGTTGGACCACTTGCACGGTGCTGTACGAAGGCGGCGACGTCACGATGATGAAACCGGTGTTCTGATGAGATCGGCGTCCAGCGCGATCCGCGCAGCGGCCTCGATGCGCGCGAACGGAACGTCGGCCCGGATTGCCATGTCGAGCAGGCTGTGCCTGCCATCCGCGAGGTTGAGGACCCATAGAAGGTCCATCTGCGTCGCCCCGCCCGCCTCGCGCTGGCCGGCAATCGCGCGATACAGGCCGCGCCGTCCCAGTTGCGGCTCCCCTCGCCCATCGACGCGCTCATAGATGCGGTCGCGATCGAGCAGATCCAGCACCTCCTCGATGACCGCGTAGGACTGCTCGAGACAGTCCGGCTTGACGAAATCCAGATTGTCCGCCGAGGTGTGATATTCGGGAAACGTGCCGTGCACGCCGCGCATCAGGCACCCGACCGGCAGATCGAATCCCGGCGAGCAGAACTGCCGCTCGTCATATCCATAGGGGCTGAATGGCAGAATCTCATGAGGATGGCCTGAGTGCTTCAGGACATGCGCGACGGCGCGATCGATGCTCGCCCCGCTCCGGCTCTGCTTGTAGTGAAATCCACTGGAATCGCCGAGACAGGTGAGGACGAGGCCGTGTTCAACACGTCCGAGATTCCGCTCGTTGCGGTCGAGCCACGCGAGCGCGCCGATGGTCGCCGGCAGGAACAGAAATCGGTATCCGAGTCGGCGCGGCTGCTGCGCCTGCCGCATCGCCAGCGCCGTCATGACGGCAATCCCTGAGAGATTGTCGTTGGCGAGACTCGGGTGACAGATATGGCAGGTGATCAGGACTTCCTTGTCCGTCTGCCCGGGGACGAAGAATTCGCCGTAGGTCAACGCCCCCTGCGAGAGCTCGCTGTCGATCTCGACGCGGTAGCTGTCGTCCGTCATCCCCCGCCACAGACGATCTTGCAGGCAGAAGCCCCAATCGTCGGCATAGTAGCCGGTCCGGTAGGGAATGAGATCAGGCTGGTCCGGCAAGGTATGGACGTGCTTGGCAAGCTCGGCACGGCTGAGCACCGCCTGGACTGGCTTGCTGTAGCCCATCACGTGCAGATTGTTGTCGGCGAAGTCGACGAGAACGCGGCCCGACAGGGTCGAGATCGTCGCGCGACGAATGTTCCACTCTGCCGGCACGTGCCAGTCCAGGACCGGCGTGCCGGACGGCACCTCGTGAATCGCAAGCCCGACATTCCGCGCGACGATGCCGAGCGTCTGACGGACACCCGCCCCGGTGAGGCTGCGGTTGATCGGAAACAGTTCGGCGACCAGATCGTGGAGATCGATCGCCGGCGTTCTCGGACCAGCCGGGGATTTGAGGATGTCCAGCATGACGCGTCAGCCCTACTTCATCGGTTAGGCCGACGCCTGCGCGGCATCGGCCGCGAGATCGCCGGCCGGCAGCGGCACGATCGTCGGCTGGTAGACCAGATGCTCCGCCGGAGCTTCCACCTGATCGTATGGCGTGACGATCTCCTCGGGCAGCCGCGCGAGATCGGCCACCCGCAGGAAGTCGCGCAGGTTCGTGCCGGTCGATTCCGAGTCGATGTTGACGGCGCCGCGCCGGCTGCTGACATCGGCAAAATGCACGGTACGGAAATCGATGCTGAAGCGCGTCACGCCCGAGGTGTTCGGGACGGACGAATGCAGATGCGCTCCGGAGAAGATTGTGACGCCGCCACTCGGCGCGATCACCCGGATCTGCGGATCCAGTGCAATCTCCTGCTCCGGCTTCGGCTGCACCCGTGTATCCGTCTTGATGTGCTGCGCCGCCGACGCACGCGAGGTCCTGTTCCACTCGTAGTAGTTATAGGTCCTGGAGCCGTTCTTGATCGCTTCATCGAAATAGCGCGGATGAAATGCAAGGCCGTTGTCCGGCGCGATGTCATACACCGGCAGCCACCAATTGAGCTGGCACGGCGGCGCCGAGTACCAGGTGTCGCGATGAGGGTGGAATGCGAACGCGATCCCGGTGGTGAGATAGTCGTTGCTGGTTGCCGACCGCAGCCGCGGCACGTCGAAATAGGTCAACTCGGGATCGCAGCCGAACTCGCGGAGCGTGCCCTGCACCAGCTCCTTCGACCGGGCGTGATGGATGAAGAACGGCTTCAGCCTGGCGAGGATCTCGACGTAGCGCTCGACCGGGAGCTCGAATTGCGCCGTTCGGGGATCATAGGGATGAAACGCCTCCTCGATCAGCTCCCTGGCGAACGCGACCAGCGCATTGAGCGAGGGCGTCGGCGAATGCAGGAACAGCGCGCCCTGATACAGTTTCTGGCGCCGCTCGTCATCGGGCATCGTGGCATCAACGAAAATGTTCGTCATTCCGTGATCCTCCTCGACAAATCGTCAGAACGTTCGAGACGATCGGGCCGCTCCGTGGCCGCCAGATCCCTCCCCCAGGATACCGCGCTGTCGTCATGCTGCTTCACCAAAGACCCCGTTCGGCAAGCGAGGGCCAAGCGGCATCCTTGGCTGACAACACCGTCACCGGCTGCGGCCATCGGATGCCGATCATCGGATCGTCGTGCCGGAAGCCGTCCGAGAGCTGCTCGACATAGTCTTCGCCCATCAGATACTCGACCGTGACGTCGTCGGTCAGCGTCTGGAATCCATGGGCAAAACCGGCGGGAACGTAGAGCATCCGCGCCGTCGAGGGGCCGAGCTCGCAGGCATAGACCTCGCCGCGCGTCGGCGAGTTCGGCCTGATGTCGACGATGACGTCATGGATCAGCCCGGCGCTGCAGCGGACGATCTTGGCGTCAGGCTTCGGCGCACGCTGGAAATGCATGCCGCGGACGCTGCCGCGGAGACGCGTCACCGAGCTGTTGCCCTGCATAGGGACGAACGCGATGCCCTGCTCGGCAAAAGTCTTCGCGCACCAGGTCCGCGTGAAGCTGCCGCGCTCGTCGGAGCGAACGGTCAGCTCGATCAGCCGCGCATCCGACCGTCCAAGCGGGACAAACCTCATGGCTCAACACTCTTCGCGCATATGGTGCGGCAATGCCCTGCTCTACTCCTCGATCGTCGCCTTGGGGACCGGCACGATGAAGCGGCCGCCCCAGTCGCGGATCGCCGCCATCTGTGCCTTGATCTCGCTCTTGATGTTCCACGGCAGGATCAGGACGTAATCCGGCCTGGCTTCGAAGATCGCTTCCGGCGGCAGGATCGGAATGCGCACACCCGGCATATAGCGGCCCTGCTTGGACGGGGCGCGATCGACCGTGAAGTCGAGAAAATCGGTGCGGATGCCGCAATAATTCAGCAGCGTCACACCCTTCGCCGGGGCACCGTAGCCGACGATCTTCTTGTTGTCGCGCTTGAGCGCCGTCAGCAATTCGAGCAGCGCACGCTTGGTCTCTTTGACCTGCTCGTTCCAGGCCATGTAGATGGCATCGTCATGCAGCCCATAGGCCCGCTCCCGCGCCAGGACATCGGCAACGTTCGGGCTCTCCGCATGAGCGGCCTCCGCGTGGCAGACGAAGAACCTGATCGAGCCGCCATGCGTCTCCGGAAGCTCGACGTCGAACACCCGCAGGCCCGCTTGGGCGAAGATGCGCAGGCCCGCGATCAGCGACAGATACGAGAAATGCTCGTGATAGATGGTGTCGAACTGATGCCGCTGCATCAAGGTCAGCAGGTGCTGGACCTCGAAGGTCGCGACGCCCTCCGGCGCCAGCAGGATTTTGACGCCGCCGACGAAGTCGTTGATGTCGGGAACGTGCGCGAGCACGTTGTTGGCCGTGAGGAGATCGGCCGACCAGCCCTCCTCCCGGAGACGGGTCGCATAGTCGCGGCCGAAGAATTCGACCCGGGTCTCGATGCCCTTGGCGCGCGCGGCCAGCGCAACGCTTTCGCAGGGTTCGACGCCGAGACAGTTGATGCCCTTCTGGAGCGAGTATTGCAGCAGATAGCCGTCATTCGACGCGATCTCGACATGCCGCGAGGCCGGGCCGAGCTTGAAGCGATCGGCCATGGCTTCGACATAGCGGCGCGCGTGCTCGAGCCATGAGGTCGAGTGCGAGGAGAAATAGGCATAGTCGGCGCGGAAGATCTCGGACGCGGCCAGGAGGTCGCGCGTCTGCGCCAGACGGCACTCGCGGCAGACGAAGGTCTCCAGCGGATAGAACGGCTCCGCCCGCATGTAGTTGGCCGGATCGATGTAGTCGTTCGCGACCGGCGAGGCGCCGAGATCGATCAGCTTGAGGGTCAGGTCGTCGCCGCAGTGCCGGCACTTGGGCGCGACGCCGACGGCGGTGGGAAGGGTCAGTTCCATGGTGTCTCCGTCACTGTCCTTGCCGGCTGAGGCGAGCATCTGCCCGGCGCGGCCGGCGCGATCACGTCCATTGCAGCCTGTCGTTGATCCGGGCCGTCTCCATGTGGTCCTGCAGGACCTTGAGACGGATCAGATCGGACGAGCGAAACTCGGCATCCTTGAACTGCATCCTCTTGAGACCATCGACAAGGTTCTGGATCGACTGGTCCAGGGTGACCTGCGGCTGATGATCGGGGGCCAGCGAGCGGTACAGGCCGAAATCGACCTTGTAGGAGCGGCTGTCCACCGGCGCGGAGGTGTTGATCGACACGCTGGTCCCCGGCACGCGCGCGGCCACCGCGTTGGCGAGATCCTTGACCTGGTAGTTGCGGTCGTCCGAGCCGGCATTGATGGTGAGGAAGCGGCCGCCCGTCGCCGCCGGCCGGTCGATCGCCCAGTCGATCGCCCGCGCCATGTCGGCCACGTCGATCAGGGGGCGCCACGGCGTGCCGTCGGAGAGCACGCTGATCTGGCGGCGGGTGAGCGCGCAGGCCACGAAATCGTTGAGGACGAGGTCGAGCCGCAGCCGATCCGACATGCCGCAGGCGGTCGCAAAGCGCAGACAGGTGATGGTCATGCCGGTGTCGATCGCGGCGAGCTCCTGCTCCGATCCGATCTTCGACTTGGCGTAGGCCGTGATGGGATTGAGAGGATCGCCCTCTTTGCGCGGCGGTCCGTCGGCGATGCCGTAGACGCTGCAGCTCGACGCGAACACGAAATTCTTCACACCGGCCGCCGCAGCTTTCCTGGCAAGCGACACGGTGGTGTTCTGGTTGATGTCGAGCGTCACCTGCTGGAAGCGATTGCCCATCGGATCGTTGGAGATCGCCGCCAGCTGGACCACGGCATCATAGCCGCGGAGGTCGAGCGACATGTCGCGAACGTCGCCATGGATCTGCTCGTCGAGATATCGCTCGGGAACGACGGGCGCTCCGGTCAGGCAGTGCGCGAAATAGGCGTTGTCGAAGCCGTGCAGCGTCGCATCCGGGCGCTGCGCCCGCAGATGCCGCGCGACGACCGGACCCACATAGCCCATGTTTCCGGTGATCAGGACCTTCAAAATCTCACCCTCTACGATACCAACCAAAACAAAATTTAAATCACCTGCAATCGATTATAATTTAATATTCCAGCCGGCGTCCAGTGAATCCGTCGGCAGCGGCGGTGCCGCCCGCCTTCTCCGGCGGGATACGCAAAACTCGGTAAAAATCCCTTCTCCGCCATCTCGATCCGCCTGTTACCGTGCCCCATCCGGACGGCGCCGATCGATGCGGCATCAGGCAACCTCTCCCATTTAATTTATTCCACCAAATTAAATAATGCCACAATAGGAACAAATGTTGACCGCAAATCTCGGCAGCTTTAATTCGATCCATGGAAATGAGGACGTCCCGCGTGCGGGAACGCCCCGGCCTGATGACGCATTGATTGAAGCATTGAAAGACAGAGCATGACACTATCCGCCGGCGACTGGGTCGAAGTGCGCAGCAAGGAAGAGATCCTGGCGACGCTCGATGCCAACGGGCGCCTCGAAGGGTTGCCGTTCATGCCGCAGATGTTCAAATGGTGCGGCCAGCGCTTCCAGGTCTACAAGCGCGCCCACAAGACCTGCGACACGGTCACCGGATACAACACCGGCGAGTGGCTCGGACGGCGCCTCCCCAACGCCGTGCATCTCGAGCATCGCTGCGACGGCGAGGCCTATGGCGGCTGCCAGGCGGCCTGCCTGATCTTCTGGAAAGAGGCGTGGCTGACCCCGGTCGATCCGGCCAAGCCCGCCGCGGCCATCCCGGACCGCGCCGCTGCGCTTCAACCGCCCGGCGGATGCACGGTGCGCGCGGTGTGGGATGCGACCAAGTCGCCGGACCAGCAGCCGGGAAAAGGCCCCCGCTATGCCTGCCAGGCGACCGAGCTCCCGACCTACACCCAGCCGCTCAAATGGTGGGATGCCCGGCAGTACGCCGAGGACATCGCGTCCGGCAATGTCTCGCTCGCGAAGATGTTCAAGGGCCTCCTCTACTTCGCCTATGTCGGCGCCACCATGGCCCGCCGTCCGCGGCTCGGCCGGCCCGCGCGCTGGATCTACGACCGCATCCAGTCGCTGTGGGGCGGCGTACCGTTCCCGCGCAAGCGCGGCGTCCTCCTGACCGACAAGGACGCGCCGATCGCCGATCTCGGGCTGCAGCCCGGCGATCTCGTCCGCGTGCGCCCGCACCAGGAGATCCTGGCCACCATCGACAAGCAGACCAACAACCGCGGCATGGGCTTCGACGCCGAGATGGTGCCCTATTGCGGAAAGGTGTTCCGGGTACGGACGCGGGTCGAAAAGTTCATCGACGAGCGCACCGGCTACATCCGGCGGATGAAGACACCGGCCGTCATCCTCGACGGCGTCTATTGCCAGTCGCGCTACAGCGAGAACCGGTTGTTCTGCCCGCGCGGCATCTATGCATGGTGGCGCGAGGTCTGGCTGGAGAAGGTGCCGGCCACCGCGATCGAGCGTCCGCCGGCAGAGGAGATCGTCGAACTTCCGCGGCGGGCGGCCGGCTGACGGCAGGCCGCCGCCGGGCAAAGCGGCCGGGCGCCGCTCATCGCCTCGCCCATAGGGCATGGATAGACCGTGTGCGAGGGCCTCGCGGCGAGGCGGCGGCTTCAGCCGCCGTTCACCCCAGTGATAGCTTGCGCGCGACGAAGGCCTCGGCGTAGCGCTCGGCGGCGCGGCATTCCATGCCCCGCAACCGCGCCAGGCCCATGAACGTTTCCGGATCGAACCATTGCTTGGAGCGCTGGCTGCCGAAATGCGTCATCAGCAGCGCGACCTTCCGCTTCATGATCCGCTCGGAGAGGGGCATGTAGACGTTGGGCCGTCCGAGATCGCCGTCCCATTTCGGAATCTCGTATTCCAGGACGAGATGATCGCGGAATGTGTTCCAGACCAGGCGGTTGACCTGCCGATGGTCCTGATGGGCGTCGTCGCGGCGGTGCGCGAGAATGACGTCCGGATTGATCCGGCCCTTGAGCTGCTCGAACCAGGCCTTGATCTCCTCGCCCTGCTCGGGGAAGAAGCCGTCGCGGAACTGCATGATCTCGAGATTGCGGCTGGCGACCTCGGCGAGGAAATCATCGGCCGACGCCCGCGCCTCGACGCCGCGCTCGCCATTGCCGCTGAGCACGCACCAATGAACATCCAGGCGGATGCCCTGGTCGAGCCACGAGAGCAGCGTGCCTCCGGCCCCGATCTCGATGTCGTCGGAATGCGCGCCGAGACACAGGACCGACAGCCGGTCGCCGCGACCGGCGAGCTGCAACGCCCTCATCCGTTCACCACCGCCGGAAGACTGGAGCCGAGATGCCAGGGCGTGTCGCCGCGCTCGATCATCTCCTCGAGCACCTGGCGGTCGCGGAGCGTGTCCATGGCCCGCCAGAACCCTTCGTAGCGGTAGGCCATCAACTCGCCGCGGTCGATCAGCCGCTTGAACGGCTGCACGACGAGCTCGTCCCCTTCCTCGATGTAGTCGAATATCTCCTTGCGGAAGATGAAGTAGCCGCCGTTGATCCAGATATCGGAATCGTTGCTCGCGGCCATGCGGCCCACGGTGCCGTCGGCGTCGAATTCGGCGAGGTGAAAGCTGATCGGCGGATGGATGGCGATGAAGCAGCCGATCTTGCCGCTACGCTTGAAGCGATCGATCATCTCCGGCAGCGGCGCGTCCGTCAGGCCGTCGCTGTAGTTGGCGAGAAAGATCTCCTCGCCCTCGACCAGGTGCCGGACGGCCCGCAGTCGCTGGCCGATGTTGCGCCAGATGCCGGTGTCGACCAGCGACACCCGCCAGTCCGGCGGGCGGTCGCCCAATAGCTCGACCTTCTTGCCGAACTGCGAGATCGTGCAGTCGGTGGTCGCCGCCTGATTGTAGTTCAGGAAATAGTCCTTCACCACATTAGCCTTGTAGCCCAGGCACAGAACGAAATCCCGGTGCCCGTACTGGCTGTAATACTGCATGACGTGCCAGAGGATCGGCTGGTGGCCGATCGGAATCATCGGCTTCGGAATGCTCTCGGAATATTCCCGGATCCGCGTCCCGAGTCCTCCACAGAACAATACGACCTTCATGGCGCGACGTCCTTCGGGTTCTCAATCTCTGAAATGAGCAGCACTATCTTCAACCTCGCCGGCGGGCCTCGACGACAGCTCGCCGTGCCCTCGTGTCGCCCTTCCGTCCGCGCAGGGAAAAACTCCCTCCGCATCCGGTCGGCTACGGACGCCACCCGCGTCACGGGCGCCCGGCACCGGATTAATAATCCAATTATATCTCTTTTTAAATGCCATTCTTGGCGGCAAGCATCGAAATATCCGTCGCCTCAAACATTAATTTTACTACCTTAATTTTCCGGAGCCGCTTCCGTAGCGGGCACGGGCGGTATCTTTCGGCGCCTAAGCGCCACCGTCAGGCGTCACGCTGCCCGCGACGCAGGTATCGGGGGATAATCCGACCGCGCGAATAAATTCCAATGGCAATTTTTCATTGTTTAAATTAAATGCCAAAACATATAATAAATGGCTAATCGCTATTTAACCGAGTTTCGAACACCGACATCCCATGCATTACGTGGATCAGCCCGAGACTCTCGATCGAAACGGCATGCCGGCCGTCCTAGTGGAACGGCAGTTCCAGGGCCGCAAATGGCCCGTCCACTACGACTCGGTGGAGCCGTTCGCGATCGTGGCGGACATTGCGACGATCACCATGTCGAGCGTCCTGTCCGGGTTTCTGTATCACCTGCAGGATGCGGCGGGCGCCAACGACGTCAGCAAATCGCTCGGCCTGGCGATCCTCGTGTCGGCGCTGTTCGTCTCGCTGATGAAGATCCGCGGGATGTACCGGCCGGCCGAGCTGCTGATCCTGCCGCGCCAGATCCGCGCGGCCTGCCTGACCTGGGTCACGGCGTTCCTCGTGCTGGCCGGCGCCCTGTTTGCGCTCAAGATCGGCAGCGAATTCTCGCGCGGCACGAGCATCGTCTTCGCGATGTTCGGGCTCGCGGCGCTGATCCTGCATCGCCGCACCACCGCATATCTGCTGGCAAAGGGCTTGGCGGAGAGACGGTTCTCGGGCCGAAACATCGTTCTGATCACCGATGAAGCAAGCAAGGACAACGCCGGGCTGACCCAGGTGCTCACCGACACAGGCTTTCGCGTCCAGCGGCATTTCCTGCTTCCCGAGCCCGGTGCGGATCCGGATCAGCGGCAGCGGATCGTGTCCAGCGTGATCGACTATGTGCGCGGCTCCGACATCGAAGAGATCGTCGTCGGCGCCAATCCCGAACCCTTGTCCGACCTGCGCACGCTCGGCGCCGAGCTGAGAGTCCTGCCGTTTCCAGTGAGCTTCGTGCCGGTCGGAGCGGCGTCGGACATCTTCAAGCGGCCGTGCCGCGAGCTCGGCAATGCCGTCTCCATCGAGCTGCAGCGCGGCCTGCTGAGCCCGCTCGAACACGCCACCAAGCGGCTCATGGATGTCATGCTGGCCGGCATCGCGCTGACCTTGATGTCGCCGCTGCTGCTGCTGGTGGCGATCGCCATCAAGCTCGACTCGGCCGGACCGGTGCTGTTCCGGCAGCAGCGTTGCGGATTCAACGGCCGGGCGTTCCAGATCTACAAGTTTCGCACGATGTCCGTGCTCGAGGACGGGCCCTCCATCGTCCAGGCCCAGATCGGCGACAGCCGGTTCACCCGGCTCGGGACCTGGCTGCGCCGGACCAGCATTGATGAGCTGCCGCAGCTGCTCAACGTTCTGGACGGCAGCATGTCGCTGGTCGGCCCCCGCCCCCACGCCTTGGCGCACGACAACGAATTCGACAAGCTCGTGCGCAACTACGCATTCCGTCGCCGCGTCAAGCCCGGACTGACCGGCTGGGCGCAGGTGCATGGCTGCCGCGGCCCGACGCCCACGCGTGCGTCGATCGAACAGCGCGTCGAATTCGATCTCTGGTACATCGACAATTGGAGCCTGTCGCTCGACGTCGCGATCCTGCTGAGGACGCCGATCGAGCTGATCCGCGGCAACAATGCCTATTAGCGCATATTCGCAAGGGATTATGATCGCAAGCCTACCGGCGGAGCCGTGCGGGCGGATCGGACCGATCTCAGGCTCGAGACTGCGGATCGCGACGCGGGGGCGTCAGACCGCTCACATGTCGTTCGCTGATGTTGAGGGAGCGAATCAGGTGCAGAACCGACGCTGCGCGTCGCTCGGGCTATCGACGGGCTTGACTCAGTCGGCCCCGATTAGGCCCGCTGACGGCGACTTTTCGAACCGCCCGCCGCTCCATTGATCGCAAACTCCTCGATCCGATGCCCGGTCTTGATCGCCGCCACCAGCCAACGCGGCTGCTTGCCTCGGCCGGACCAGGTCTCGGAAGTCTGCGGGTTGCGATACTTCGGGAGAACCCGGGGATATTTGCGCCGCGCCTTGCCGCTCGTGGTGTAGGACTGCCCACCCTCACTGCCGGCACCTTCGATGGCACCGCGGCTGCGGTTGAGAACCGCCAGACGACGTTCGAGCTCGCGCTTCTCCGACGTGATCCTCACGGCAAGGATCTGACTGATCTGCTCGTGGAGAGACCAGAGGTCATCGAAAGACATCGCCTCGAAATCGATCTTCTTGGTGGACATACAGCGACCTTTGTCTGTGATCTCTATCCTGCCGGATTAACGTCATATAATTCGGTATTTCGTTCCGCAAGTGGCTCGCGGTCGGAAAAACTGAATATTTGAGTTATACCAACCCGGCCAAGCCATATGGTTGTAACTCAAATAAAACTCAACCCGCAACCCCATTTCCGAAACGATGTCGCGCCGCCTTCGAGATTGCGGCAGCATTCGTTTGCACGCCGGAAGAAGCCACCGAATCAACACGATCTGCAACGGATTCGTCGCATACTACGGCAAGACCGCGTCAAAGTGACGTAGTTTCGATGATCGAACTTGCGCGTATTTGATAGCTGACATTCTCACCACGACATGGTTTTCAAAGCTGCCGCGACGGACTTACAACCTTTTCGAGCGAGCACCCTGAAGACCCGGATCGAGATATTTTTGCATGCGCACAAAATGCCGCCACCGGGTTTAATTGAGCACGCCACCGTGAATATGCCGCAAAGCAGCCGACATCGTTCCGGCGAATCAAACGCCTTCCCTAAATATTGGATCCTTCAGGTGCGCTCACGCAGATCAGACTTGCGCACGTCGCGCCGACAGCGGGGCGCGCGGCGTCAGACAGGCACACACCGGCAGCGGAACTAACTGCCGCTGCGATCGGCCGTGAGGTTGAGGACGGCTGCGGACACCCGGCGGCCGATCCCGAAAACCCGTTGTCCAAAGTCATCGTCCGTGGAGGCGACATCAGCGGCCTGTGCGCCAGGTGAAGCGGCCGCATCGCATGGCTCGCCGCGATATGGTTTCGGGCCCGTCTTGGAGCGCCGTCCTTGCCCGACACGACGGCTGAAGGACGTCCAGATGACGTCCGGCCGTCGAGCGGCCGCCGACAGCAGCACGGGGCGACCTGACGCGTCATCAGGGTCAATGCCGAGCGGCTGTCGCCTCGCGCCGGCAAGCGGCGCGGCCATGACGGCCGGCCGCCGCAGCGATCAAATTCCGATGCGATTATTTCTGCTGCCTGGTTCGACCCGGCACCGCCGGCCGGGGCGGAATCACGTGCGCCGTCCCGCGGCCGTGCCGCGTGGCCATCGGGCGACGCCTGGGTGCCGCGGACTTCTTCGCGCGTTTGCCGAGGCTGGTGCTGATGGATTGGATCTCATCGAGCAGGACATCACAAAGCTCGATCTGCGACCGCAGCACGGATTGCTGCGAACGGCCCGACCTTGGCCGGCCGAAACGTAATTTGGCAAGGCGTATTTTATTCAGCGATTTCAGGACGGCATTCAAAGCGCGACCGCCGCCATCCATCTCAATATCCTCAATCAACGCGGCACCAAGCTCGTCACACAAGGACGGACCCCACTCGTTGGCGAGTTTTGAGGGCATCTTCCCCGAATGCCGAACCGTCATCGCGATGATGCACGGATTCGATTTTCGGCATTAAATTAACCACTCGCGACAAGTTAATTTACCATCTGACAGCAAGACATTAAATACTTCTGGCACTCGCTACGGTTTGCCGTAAAATGCTACCGCGTTGCCAGAAAGACCTTTTTAAGCACCTTTCGTCCGGTACAATTGAAGCTTTAGTTTGTTCAGTCTACCCTTTTATGTCTCCGACCGTGCAGAATCGTCTCTACACAATTAATTTAATTCTAGATTACGTAAGAATACGGTGTGGAACTTGCCCATTTAATCGTCTGAGCGACGATCGACGTTGCCGAACGCGGCCGAACCGGCCGAGCACGGCCCTCATCAGTCCTCGCCGCCAAGCTTGACCATGACTCGGCCGAGCGGAGCGTCCAGCTCCTTCGGAGACGACGAGGAAGGGGTCGGGTTACCACACCATGGGCCGCTCCGGCGCCCCGCACACCACCGCGCGGCGGTACAGCACGCCCTGGGGCGTCTCGACGGCGACACGCCGAATGCACCCGGGATGAATCGCAAGATTATAATGAAACGGAGTGGCCTCGAATGTCCCGTGCAGCCGGCAGAGTCTGCTGAGATCCGGCCCGCACTCCGTCAGCGGATAGAGGCCGCGCGCCGACGCGGGATCGGATAGGCCCGTGAAGGCGATCGCGAAAGCGGCTGCGGCGATCCTGATCACGTTCGACAATTGCGTGCTCCGTTGCAAAAAGAGCCTCAAGGGCTGGCGCAGCAGCATAGACTTGATCGGCGGCCTTGGACAACCGGCCGCCGCTTACAGTCCCGACGCCCGCACGGCCTTCGAATCTCGCCAGCTACAGCCGCCTTGGCGGCGCCGGTCCCGCCTCCCTCGGCTGTCCGGCTGCCTCGGCTCACCGACGCGCTGCGCGGGCTGCGATGTCGTCGCCCCCTGCGCGAGCAAGCGACTCGGGCTAACCGTTGCGCAACGGCTTTGTGCTTAAAATTGTTCGGACCCTGTTAGGTCGAATGGATCATCCCTTCACCGTGGGACCTCCGGCGGCGCCGACAGCTTGGGGCGGTAATATGGTGATGTCAGACTGTGACCTAATTGGCACGGCCGGGCAAAAGCGGACCAATCCGAACGGCCGTACGCTTTCGTCCAGTATGGCCGCCGGGTAGGTTGAAACACGTGGGACGTTCTCCCTTCTTGGTGGAGGGAGCAGCGTGGGGAAATGTATTTTTGCTGTATTCGGGGACGCGTTTGAAGGCCTTGATCAATCCGCCCGGGCCGACCGGCGGCGGGGGGTCTCCTGTGCGCAGCAGTACAGTGGACCCGCGCAGCTTTCATGGCCTTTGCCGCCGCTCGCGCGCGCTCCTCACCCTGGCGATCTTGGCGCTTCTGCCCGCCTGTTCCTTGCTCCCCGGGACAGGACCGACCAGCGACGCCGTGAACGACAATGCCACGGCCAGCGTGCGGTCGAACACGGCGCTTCCCTATGCGCTGGTCGACGTCAGCTCCGAAACGATCGGCTTCCTGTCGCAGCCCAATCTGATCACGTTCCAGGGCGTATTCCCGGACAAGCGGCCGAAGCCGGTGCAGGTCGCGGGCGTTGGTGACGTGCTGAACGTTTCCATTTTCGAAGCCGCCCCAGGCGGGCTGTTCACGCCGCCCACGGCCGCCGGCGCCCGCCCGGGCAACTTCGTGGATCTGCCGGCGCAGGCGGTGGACCAGCAAGGCAATATCCGCGTTCCCTATGCGGGCGAGATCACCGCCGCCGGCCGGACGCTGCCGCAGATCGAGCAGGAGATCGTCTTCCGGCTGCAGAAGCGCGCGCTCGAGCCGCAGGTCGTGGTCAGCCTGAACCAGCAGCATTCCAGCGTGGTCAGCGTGCTCGGCGACGTCAATACGCCGGGCGTGCTTGCCCTCAACAGCGTGGGCGAACGCCTGCTGGCCGTGATCGCACGTGCGGGCGGCCCGAAGCACGAGGCCATCGAAAGCTATGTGACCCTGCAGCGGGACGGCAAGCGCGTGCGCGTGCTGCTCAGCCGCGTCGTGCAGGATCCGCGCGAGAACATCTTCATCCGTCCGAACGACGTCGTCTACATCACGCGGGAATCCCCGACTTTCACGGCCCTCGGCGCCCTCAATCAGAACGTCTTCGGCTTCAATTCCGAGATTTCGTTCGATACCGAGACCCTCACGCTGGCCCAGGCGATCGGCAAGGCGGGCGGACTGAACGATCAGCAATCTGATCCGGCCGAGGTCTTCCTGTATCGCTACGAGGAGCGCCCGCTGCTGCAGAAGCTCGGCGTCGATACCAGCCGCTTCATCTACGACCGCATCCCGACGATCTATCACATCAACCTGCGCGATCCCTCCGGCATGCTGCTGGCTTCGGGCTTCCAGATGCGCAGCAAGGACGTGATGTACGTCGCCAATGCCAAGGTCGTCGACTACTACAAGCTTCTGACCCTGATCAACACCACGGCGACGACGACGTCCAACACGGCGACTTCGGTGATCAACGTCAACACGGCGACCAAGACCCGGTGGTGAAGCGCAACGGCGGGCCGGTAGCGGCCTGAAGGGGCGCCGGAGCGTCGGGGGCGGCGGACCGGAGTCCGCCCCGCGCGATGTCGTGGCATCGGACGGCCGTCGTGTGACAAGCCGTTACAATCCAGCCAATCACCGCGACCAAACGACACCGGCGGTGCATCAAGCCGCGACATCGAACGCGCAGTATCCCTCTGCAGGCGACGCGATCGCCCGCGCGAACGAATTGGGAGACTGACGTGAAGACATCCATCGCGACATTTCTGCTCGTGGCAGTGCTTTCGGCGGCAGCAGCGGTCGACGCGAATGCCTGGACCCGCAGCGGCTCGGTCACCGGACCGCGCGGCACCACCTCATTTGGCGGCTCCGGCAGCTGCTCCGGCGGCGCCTGCGCCTGGCAGGGTGGCGGCACAGGTCCCGCCGGCCGCAGCTGGTCGCGCTCCGGCTCCGCGAGCTGCAGCGACGGCAGCTGCACCCGGCAGGGCCAGGGCACGGGACCGCGCGGCAATTCCTACAGCTACAGCCGCACCGTCACGCGCTGAGCGGACGCCGCGGCGCCGCTGGCCGCGGCCCTCCGGAAGCATTGACATCGCCGGTCCGCCTGCTGTTCCGGAGCGGGCCGGCGCGCCGTCTCCATCCGATGACGCCGGACACGCGCCATGCCCATCCTCTCTTCCCTGCCCCCGTCGACGCGCATGATCGTGCTGCTGACGGCGATCGGCTTCATGACGCTGGAATATGGGCTCAGCCGGCTCGCCGGCCGCGAGACTCACGACCTGCGTGAGACCGCAGCCTCGTTCGCCGTCGCGGTCGGACAGCACCTGATCCGCGCAATGGTCGCGCTCGTCGCGGCCGTTCCCTTCATCATCGCCTATCGCCACAGGATCTTCGATTTCGATCCGAGCCGGCCGCTGGCCCTGCTCGCATTGTTTCTCGCCAGCGAGTTCGTCTATTACTGGCACCATCGCGCCTCGCATCGGGTTCGCTGGCTGTGGGCCACGCATGCCGTGCATCACTCTTCCACGCGTCTGAACCTGACCGCAGCGATTCGTCTCGGCTGGACGAGCGAGATCTCCGGTCATTTCCTGTTCTATCTGCCGCTGGCGCTGCTCGGCTTCCATCCGCTCGCCATCATCACCATGCTCGGCGTCAATCTGCTCTACCAGTTCTTCATCCATACCGAGCTCGCGCCGCATCTCGGTCCGCTCGAATCTGTGCTGAACACGCCGCGGCATCACCGCGTCCACCACGCGGCCAACGCGTCCTGTCTCGATCGCAACTATGGCGGCGTGCTCATCATTTTCGACCGGCTGTTCGGCAGTTTCGCCGAGGCCCCGGCCGGCGAGACGCTGCGCTATGGCCTCGTCGGCGTTGAACCGAGCTTCAATCCGTTGCGGATCGCATTTGGCGAATGGATTGCGATCGCCCGCGACCTTACGGCGGCGCGGAACTGGGCCACGCGGCTGCGCGTGCTGACCGCGGCCCCCGGAGACAAGCGCCACCGCCGGGAGTCACCCGACAGCCGAGAAGGATGCTCATGACGTCACATCTCCGATCGTCCATGGCCGCCATGGCGGCCGTTCTGCTCGTCTCGACCACGGCCGTCGCCGCGGAGCGCGGCATCACCATCGACACAAGCGACGGTCCGCGCCATGCGCTGGTGATGACCGCGGGCAGGACGCCGCAGCCGACCGTGATCGTGCTCCATGGCGCGCTCGGCAGCGGCGCCGGCACCGCCCGCACGACGGGCTTTGCCGAAGCTGCGGCGGCCCATGGCTTCGCCGCGGTCTTTCCCGATGGCATCAACCGGCAATGGAATGACGGCCGCGACGGCCGCTCCGGCGGTCCCGATGATATCGGTTTCATCCGCGCCCTGGTGCGGCAGCTCGTCGCTGACGGCACAGCCGATTCCCGGCGCATCTATCTCGCCGGCATTTCGAATGGCGGCATGATGAGCTTCACCCTGGCCTGCAAGGCGCCGGAGCTGTTTGCCGGCATCGGCACGGTGATCGCCAACATGCCTGAAGGCATCGAGCCCTGCGCCGCGCGGCCGCTGCCGGTGGTGATGATCAACGGCACGGCTGATCCGATGGTGCCCTATCGCGGCGGCGAGGTCGGGCTGCGCGGCGGGCGCGGCCGGGTGTGGAGCGCTGACAGGACGGCGGAGTTCTTTGCGCGGCGCGACGGTTGCGGCGCGCGCCAGGCCGTCGCGCTGCCGCATCGGGATCTCGCCAGCGACACCTCCGTCACGCAACTCAGCTGGCGCGATTGCCAGGTGATCGGCGGCGTGTCGCTGTATCGCGTCGAAGGTGGCGGACATGCCCTGCCCGGCCGCCGCCCGCTGGCGCCGCGCCTGCTCGGCCCGAGCAATTTCGACATCGATGCCGCCGAGGTCATTCTCCGCGCGTTCGATCTCGCGCGCACGCTGTAATCCGGCAAGTCCGCCCAGGCTCCGAGCGTGACGAGACGGAGCGGTCACCCGTGGGCACGCGAGCTCAGGCGGCGATCGTCGGCGTGGTGTTCGGCTCACGCGCCAGCTCTGCCTCGCCGTGCGAAGGAAGATTCTCACTGCGGATGCCGAGCGGCGATCCGATCCACAACGCATGCGCGGTGTGATCGGCCAACGGCTCGGTCGTGTTCGGATGCACGAGCACGCTGAGGCGACCATGATTGAGCATCAGCCATGGCACCAGCACTGGAAACACGTCGACCGCGAAGGCGACTTGATACATCGGCCGCTCGTGAGGCCCGACCAGCGCGTCATGCCAACGCCCGAGCGTCACGAGGAAGCGGTCGGCCATCCACTGCCGTAGCTGTGCGGCTTCGGTTCGAGTGGCATCATCGAAATAGATGTGGGCATGAAAGCTCGCAATTGCGCTCAGGCGATGCGGCTGCGCCGCCGAGGTCGTTTCCATCCGCGCCTCTCGATCATTTCAATCGCGTTGGCCGCGCAGGCGAACCGATGCGGCATGGTCATCCTCGCATCGCTAGCCTGCCCTCGGCCGCGCCGCGAGTCGTCGCCGGCGGACGCTGGCCTCGAGATCTCGGCAGGGCTCGAGCTTCGACCCAGACAGTATGTCGCCGCGCGAACGACCGCACCGAGACAAACGACACCGAGACAAACGACAACGCCGCGCTGAGGTTTCAGCGCGGCGTTGTTGTTTTGGGGTGTGAAGAGGGGATGTCCTTTGCAG
>NZ_JBNPUM010000006.1:0-445499 GCF_051168175.1 Bradyrhizobium sp. HKCCYLRH2047 | reverse complement strand
AAAGCGATTCGTCAGTCACTCGACCGAGGAATCATCCATTTCCGGCAGCAAAATGGTAAGTTAGCGCCAATGGGGGTTCGTGCCGCACATTCCGCTCTGAGTTCGTGGCGACCCCTCACCCGGTTTCGATGCTTTGCATCGAAACCACCCTCTCCCCCAAGGGGAGAGGGGGCACCGCGCGTGTCGATGCAGCTCATCAGTTCATTGGCCGCGCGTAGGGCGGATTAGCGCAGCGTAATCCGCCATAGCCTCCAGCACTGGCACGGCGGGTTACGCCTGCGGCGAACCCGCCCTACTCAGAGGCACCTACGCCGAGATCGCCTTGGCCGAGTTGACCTCGTTGCGCAGCAAAAACTTCTGGATCTTGCCGGTGGACGTCTTCGGGATCGGGCCGAACACGACGACCTTCGGCGTCTTGAAGCCGGACATGTGGCTGCGGCAATAGGCGATGATCTCGGCTTCGGTGGCTTCAGCACCGTCCTTGAGCTCGATGAAGGCGCAGGGCACCTCGCCCCATTTCGGATCGGGCTTGGCGACGACGGCGGCGAACAACACGGCGGGGTGCTTGTAGAGGATGTCCTCGACCTCGACCGAGGAGATGTTCTCGCCGCCGGAGATGATGATGTCCTTGGAACGGTCCTTGATGATGACGTAGCCGTGCTCGTCGAGCACGCCGAGGTCGCCGGTATGGAACCAGCCGCCGGCGAAGGCTTCCTGCGTGGCCTTCTCGTTCTTGAGATAGCCCTTCATCACGATGTTGCCGCGGAACATGACCTCGCCGATGGTCTCGCCATCGCGCGGCACCTCCTGCATCGTCTCGGGATTGAGCACCGTGACGGCTTCCTGCAACGGATAAGGCACGCCCTGCCGACGCTTCAGCCGCGCGCGCTCCGGCGCCGGCAGGTCATCCCAGCCGGGCTGCTCGGCGCAGACGGAGGCGGGGCCGTAGACCTCGGTGAGGCCGTAGACATGCGTCAGCTTGATGCCGATGCTCTCGGCGCCTTCGAGCACGGCGACCGGCGGCGCGGCGCCGGCGATCAGGCCGACCACCGGCTTCTCTCGCCTGCCCTTGGGAGCGTCGGGTGCGTTGATCAGCACGTTGTACACGATCGGCGCGCCGCACATGTGGGTGACGCCGTGGGTCTTGATCAATTCGAAGATCTTCGTCGGTTCGACTTTGCGCAGGCAGACATTGACGCCGGCCGCGGCCGCCATGGTCCAGGGGAAGCACCAGCCGTTGCAGTGGAACATCGGCAGGGTCCAGAGATAGACCGGGTGCTGGCCGAGGCCGCCGGCGAGAATGTTGCTGACGGCGTTGAGATAGGCGCCGCGGTGATGCGTCACGACGCCCTTGGGATTGCCCGTGGTGCCCGAGGTGTAGCTCATCGCGATCGCGTCCCACTCATCAGTGGGACGGCGCGGCTCGAAACTCGGATCACCGGATGCGACCGCGGCTTCGTACTCGATCTCGCCGATGCGGCTGCCGCCGGCATAGGAGGCGTCATCGACGTCGATCACGAACGGCTTGGCGCCGCTCATCAGCTTCAGCGCCTCGCTGATCACGGCAGAGAATTCGGGATCGACCAGGATGATCCTGGCCTGGCCGTGATCGAGCTGAAACGCGATCGAGGATGCATCGAGGCGGATGTTGAGGGTATTGAGCACGGCGCCGGCCATCGGCACGGCGAAATGCGCCTCGTTCATCGCCGGGATGTTCGGCAGCATCGCCGCCACGGTGTCGCCGGTGCCGATGCCGCGTCCCGCGAGATAGGACGCGAAGCGCCGGCAGCGCTCATAGGTCTGGCGCCAGGTGAAGCTGCGGCCTTCATAGACCGTGCTGACGTGGTCGGGATAGACGGCCGCGCTGCGCGCCAGGAAGCTGAGCGGGGTCAGCGGCACGTAGTTGGCCGGCGTCTTGTCCAGGCCGAGCTTGTACTGGTTCGTGCTCATCACCACCCTCCCTCGTCATCTGAAGAGTTTACAGGAACCCGATCGAAATCCACGGAAAAATCGCAACCACGATGAGGCCGATGAGAAGCGCCAGCAGGTAGCCCCAGATCGGGCGGATGCCCTCGGCGGGATCGACCCGACCGATCGCGCAGGCGGCGTAATATCCAACCCCGAACGGCGGTGCGAACAGGCCAATGCCCATCGCCAGGATGATCACCATGGCATAATGCACCTCGTGCACGCCGACGGCACGCGCGATCGGAAACAGCAGCGGCCCGAACAGCACGATTGCCGGAATGCCCTCGAGCACGCTGCCGAGGATCGTGAAGGCGACGATCGAGACCGCGATGAACGTCGCCGGGCCGCCCGGCAGCCCGGTCATCGCGGCCGCCAGCGCGCGCGAGAAGCCGGACTGCGTCAGGCCCCAGGCCATGCCGGTGGCGGTGCCGATGATCAGCAGGATGGCGCCGGACAGCGCCGCCGTCTCGATCAGCATCGGCATCAGCCGGCGCCAGTCGAAGCGGCGATAGACCAGGAGGCCCGCCAGCACGCCATAGACGATGCCGATGGTCGAGACCTCCGTCGCCGTCGCGACGCCCTCGACGACGGCCGCGCGGATCACGAAGGGCAGGGCCAGGGCAGGGAGCGAGACGATGAAGGCCTTGCCGATCTCGGCTCCGCTGGCGCGGCGGACGCCGCTCATGTCCTCGTTGCGGTAGCGCCACCACACCAGCGTGCACAGCGTGATCGCCAGCACCACGCCCGGCAGCAGGCCGCCGGTGAACAGCGCCGCGATCGACACGCCGGTGACCGAGCCGATGGTGATCAGCACCAGGCTCGGCGGAATGGTCTCGGTTTGCGCGCCGGTGGCGGCGAGCAGGGCGACGAGATCGCCGGGCCTGGCGCCGCGCGCCTTCATCTCCGGAAACAGCACCGGCGCGACCGCGGCCATATCGGCGGCCTTGGCGCCGGAAATGCCCGAGACGAGGTACATCGCGCCGACCAGCACGTAATGCAGCCCGCCGCGGACGTGCCCCAAGAGGCTTGCCAGGAACGCGACCATGGCGCGGGCCATGCCGGTCATCTCGATCAGCAATCCGAGAAAGACGAACAGCGGCACCGACAGCAGGATGAGGTGGCTCATGCCCTCGTCCATACGCCCGACCAGCACCATCAGCGGCGTGCGCGTCGTCAGCGCCAGATAGCCGAAGATCGCGAGCCCGAAAGCGAACGCGATCGGCACGCCGGCGAAGACGCACAAGCCGACCACGCCGACGAAGAAGATCACGAGGTTGATGTTGCCGAGCGGCTTCAGCAGCGGCTGCGCCACCCAGAACAGCGCGATGATGGCTACGACGGAGACGACGGCCAGCAGCATCGTCCTGACGCTGGCCGTGCGGGCGAGACGGATGAGGGCGAACAGCGCCATCAGTCCGACGCCGACCGGCAGTGCGGCGGCGCGCCAGATGTTTTCGATCTGCAGCGCCGGCGTGGTGATGAAGCTTTCCTCGTAGGCGTACTCCCAGGACGGCCAGGCGATCATGACCAGGAACGCCAGCGCCGCGCTCGTCGCGACCAGATCGAGATAGGCGCGCAAGCCGGGGCTGGCGCGCGCCACCATTGCCGTCATCCGCATGTGCTCGCCGCGGCGGAACGCCACCGCGGCGCCGAGCATTGCGAGCCACAGGAACAGGATCGAGGCCAGCTCGTCCGACCAAATCAGCGGCTGGTGCAGGACGTAGCGCGCCACGACGCCCGCGAACAGGATGACGATCTCGGCCACGACGAGCAGCGCGGCGGGGATCTCGACGAGGAGGCCGAGCAGGGCCTCCAGGCCGTCGAGCCAGGACCGGCGGCGAGGGGTCTCGATGATCACCTCGCTGATCGCAATTTCCGTGAACTCGGCATGCGCCATGACGTCACCCGAACGCGCCCTACGCCATTCTTGTTTTGAGCATGATCTTTTCGGAAAACCGGGTCTCCACTTTTCCGGATCATGCTCGGGGGGGCTACGACAGCTTGCCGACGGCCTTTTCGAGCAGCGCCCAGGCCTCGTCGCCGTATTTGCCCTTCCACTCGGCATAGAAGCCGGCGGTGCGCAGCTTGTCGCGGAACGGCGCGACGGTCGGCTGATTGAACGTCAGGCCCTTCGACGCGAGCTCTGCCTGCAGGCCGGCATTGAGCTTGGCGACGTCCTCGCGCTCCTTCACGGCGGCCGCGTTGATGTGCTTGGCGACGATCGTGCGCATGTCGGCCGGCACGGCCTCCCAGGCACGGCGGTTCGCCAGGAACCAGAAGCCGTCCCACATGTGATTGGTCAGCGAGCAGTACTTCTGCACCTCGTAGAGCTTGGCGGTGGAGATGATCGCCAGCGGGTTTTCCTGGCCCTCGACCACCTTGGTCTGCAGCGCCGAATAGACCTCGCTGAAATTGATCGAGGCGGGCGCCGCCTCGAATGCCTTGAACATCGAGGTCCACAGCGGTGACACCGGCACGCGGATCTTGAAGCCCTTGAGGTCATCCGGACCGTTGATCGGCTTGGTCGACGACGTCGTCTGGCGGAAGCCGTTGTCCCAGATCTTGTCCATGACCACCAGGCCGGCCTTGTTGATCTGGCCGCGCACATAGGCGCCGAGATCGCCGTCCATGGCCTTCCAGACCGTGTCGTAGTCCGGGAACGCGAAGCCGATGCCATTGATCGACGCGGCTGGCACCAAGGTCGCGAGGATCAGGCCCGAGAGCGTGAAGAACTCGACGCCGCCGGAGCGGATCTGGCTCAGCATGTCCGTGTCGGAACCGAGCTGGTTGTTCGGGAATATCTGCAGGTCGAACTTGCCGTTGGTCTCGGCCTTGATCGCCGCCGCCATCTCCTTGGCGCGGACGTTGAGCGGATGGGAGTCGGGGAGGTTGTTGGCGTATTTGTACGTGAACTCGGCGCTCTCAGCGCGCGCCACATGCGGCGCTGCGACGGTGCCAATTCCACCCAGTACGGCTGACGCCGCGGAGGCCTTCAACAGCGCGCGTCGTGACAGGCTCATTCTCGTTTCTCCCTGGAGAAGCTTCTTCTCGTTGCATCGCGCCGCCGCAAGCATCGCCGGACGAATCCTGCGACATCAGCGACGTCGCCTGCGCTTATTGCAGCGATGGGCCGCAGCAGCAATATCGGCGTTCGCAGCAGGCCCCATGCGCAGCGCGAGTCTCGGCGATGGCGAGCGCCCATCAGCTTGGGCTGGCCGGGGGGGTCTTAAGGGCCCGCGGCTGCCGTAAATTCGAGGATTCGGCGCCAAGCCATTGAACTCCCTCAGCATATAAATATTCCATAATATACCTTATGCGAATTGGCTATGGGCGGTTGCCTGACGGTGGAAGCCGCACATCGGCCCGCCAAGCGCACGTCGGCGCCTGTGCGAAATCGCCCCCGCCTCGTCACCCCGCAGTCTTCGTTTGGTCAAAGCCCAGAGGTCAAAACCGCATCCTTCAGGATTGGGCACGGGCGTATCGTGAATGGGATCCGAAGACATGCCAGTTCAGTCGACGTCGAAGGAAGTTGATCCGGGTGATGTCGCGCTGCCGCCTGACGACGCTGTCTGCGAGGAGATCTATCAGCGGGTGCTGGCCGAGGTGCGCGCACGTATCGATCAGCGGATCGCCGCCATCGAGGCCCAGGCCGCCGCAGATGCTGTCGAGGCTGCCGAACCCGCTGCAGGCATCGAGCACCTGGAAACGCCTCCTCCGGCCCGGCGCCGGCCCGTATTGCGGGCCATGATCACGCTGATGGCGTCGGCCGGGCTCGTCGGCGCGGCCATCACCCTGGCGCGGGACCATACCGAGACCATCACCTCCGTCACCGACCGGATCGAAGCGGCGGTTCAATCCATCCGGCGCGAGAACGCTCAGACGGCGAATCCAGCCGTGACGCTGGAGACGGCGGCGAACGGATCGAGTGTGGCCGAGACGGCCCCTGCCTCACCATCACCATCCGTATCACCATCCGTTTCGCCAACACCGGAGACGTCACCGTCAGCATCATCAACGCGCTCCAGCGATCCATCCTCCGCGATGGCGGAGGCAACGTCGGAGCGTGACATGCCGCCCGCTCCCGACCGGGACGTTATGCCACTGATCGAGAAGATCGCGCATGATGTCGCCGAACTGCAGAGCGGGTTCCAGGAGTTCAAGTCCAGCCAGGAGCAAGCTAACCGCGATCAGGCCAGGGCGATCGAACAGCTGCAGGCAAGCCAGGACCAGCTGGTGCGCGCGGTCCGGGGGGCGAAGACCGAGGCCACGACGGTTGGCGCAGCCGTGCGCCTCCCACCCCGGCCGCCTCAGGCCCGCCCGCCTCGCTTCTAAGAAGTTCCGGCACGGTTCTCCCGGACGCGCAGGCATGTGCGGACTTTGCGATCAGCGAAATCGCCAGGCCCAGTGCGCGTCGCCCCGGTCGCGCCGCTCGACGATGTCGATCCTCATGAATCGGTCGTGCGCGAGCGCCGTGCCGACCCAGAGTTCGCTCCAGGCCTCGAACACGGCTGGCGGGAGGTTGTCCCGCTCGGACATCAGACGCCAGGACGTCTGGCGTACGAGGATCGAGTCGCGATCCGGCGACAGCTCTGCGTCGTCGCCTTGGCCGCGGGCCAGTCGCGCGAACGCCTTTGCGAACCCTGCGGCGCCAGGCTCGACGCCGCCAAGAAGCGCTGCGACCTCGTCGAACGTATGCATGCCGATCAGCCTCGCCGCGGCGCCGGCCAGATGGCCGCCTTCCTCCGGGCCGAGCACGGCCACCGTCTCCGGCACGATCGAGGTGATATACTCCATCGCATAGTTGCGGAGCACCTTGAGGAGCCGTTCTTCGGGCCAGGCATTCTCCGCGAGCTTGGGAGCGCGGGCCGGATCGAAAGCCGGGCAACGCTCGCCCGGCGAGAACTGAAGACGTTCGTCCGGCGCGAGATCGTGATCCCATTCCTTGTAGTAGCCTTCGAGGCCGGGCTGGCCGTCGACGGTCTGCCCGGTGCAGACGAAGCCGAGCCTGGGATTGCCGAGGACGACGCCATTGTTGGCGTGCCATCCGCGCAGCATCGCGCGCGACACCTCCGAGGGAATGCCGCAGATCGCCGTCCCCGACCAGATCCAGCGCGGCGGCGGATAGCGCACCCACGCCTTGCGATCGTTCTCGTAGACGTATTCGACCTTCACGCCGCCAACCTGGTTGGACAGGTAATGGTACTGCGCGCATGCCACCGCGTGCGGCAGACCGTCGAGACCGAGCTTGGTCAACCCCGGCAGGAAGCGAGCCAGTTGCTGGCGGCGGAAGGTCCGGAAGACGATCTCCGCGGCACGCTGTGCGCCGGCTCGCGAGGACAGCATCAGGATGAGGCCGGTCAGGTAGGAGTGATAGATCAGCTCGACGGCGCGATAGGCCGCGACGTCAGCGGCTGGTGCGTGGTCCTCCCGCTTCACCCCCACACTCTCCGCTCACCCCTCACAGATAGTTCGCCGCAGCCTCGGCCTCGAACCGATCCGGCGGGCCCTCCCAGACGATCTTGGCGTGATCCAGCACGTAGACGCGGTCGGCGTGCGGGAGCGCGAAGGTGACGTTCTGCTCGCCGAGCAGCACCGTGATCTTGGTGGTCTCGCGCAGTCGGTCGAGCGCCTTCGAGAGCGTCTCCAGGATGACCGGCGCGAGCCCGAGCGTCGGCTCGTCGAGGATCAGGAGCTTCGGCTTCATCATCAGCGCCCGCGCGATCGCCAGCATCTGCTGCTCGCCGCCGGACAGCGTGCGCGCCAGCTGCGGCTGCCGCGACTTGAGGATCGGAAACAGCCCGAACAGCCATTCGAGCCGCTCGGCACGCTCGGTGTCGGCCAGCGCATTGCCGCCGAGCTCGAGATTTTCGCGCACGCTCATGTCGCCGAACAACTCGCGCGTCTCCGGACATTGCACGATGCCTGAGCGGGCGATCTGCGCCGCCGTGCCGCCGGCAAGGCTGCGCCCTGCCCACTTCACCTCGCCCGAATATGGCACCAGGCCCGAGATGGCGTTGAACAGCGTCGTCTTGCCGGCGCCGTTGAGGCCGACGACCGAGACGAACTCGCCCTCATGGACGTGCAGCGACACGTCCTGGAGCGCCTGCGCCTTGCCGTAGAGCACGCCGACCTTGTCGACCTGCAGCGCCGGCGTGACGTCCTTGAAGCTCGCCTCCGGCCGCGCGGTCGAGACCAGCGCGCCGCCGAGATAGACGCGCCGGACCGTCTCGTCCTGCATCACCTCGGTCGCCCTGCCCTCGGCGATCTTCTCGCCGAGATACATCGCCAGCACGCGGTCGACCAGCGCCGACACGCTCTTGACGTTGTGGTCGACCAGCAGCACGGCGTGGCCGTCGTCGCGGAATTCGCGGATGAGCTCGGAGAAGTCGGCGACCTCGGACGCCGTGAGGCCGGCGAAAGGCTCGTCCACCAGCACCAGCTTCGGGCTGCGCGCCACCGCCTTCGCAAGCTCGAGCCGGCGCAGATCGGCAAACGCCAGTGTCGGCGGCCGCCGGTCGATGACGCCGCCGAGGCCGACGCGCTCCGCAATGGCCCGTGCGCGCGCATCGACGTCCTTGTCGGCGAACAGCCGCGTCAGCTTGTCCGGCAGCAGCGCGACCTTGATGTTCTCCAGCACGGTCTGGCGCGCCAGCGGTCGCGAATGCTGGAACACCAGCCCGACGCCCATGCGCGCGATGCGATGCGACGGCAGGCCCGCGAGCTCGACGCCGTCGAGCTTGACCGAGCCCGCGGTCGGCCGCTCGACGCCCATGACGCTCTTCATCGCGGTCGACTTGCCCGAGCCGTTCGGCCCGATCAGGCCGAGGATCTCACCGGGCCGGATCGAGAAGCTCAAATTTTTGACGGCGACGAGGCCGCCGAACCGTTTGGTGAGGCCGTTGACCTCCAGCATCGGAGCGCCACTCATGCCTTGGCCCCTCCCCTGATCATGCCGAGGAAGCCGTCGGGGAAGAAAAGGATGACCACGAGCGCAATCACGGAGACGATGAGGGTCGCGAGCTCGCCGAGCGGCCGCAGCAGCTCGCCCATGCCGATCAGGAAGATCGCGCCGATCGCGGCGCCGATGACGGTGCGCCGGCCGCCGAGCACGGCGGCGATGATGATCTGCACGCCGACGCCGACATCGACAAAGGTCGAGACCGAGGCCGTGCCCATGTAGAACACCATCAGCGCGCCGGCGAGCCCGGAGAAGAACGCGCTGACGACGAAGGCGGCGAGCTTGTGCTTGGTGACATTGAAGCCGAGCGCGCCGGCCTGGATCTTGTCTTGGCCACTCGCCTGCAGGATCAGCCCGATGGCGCTGCGCGACAAGCCGAACAGGATCGCTCCGCTCACCAGCATGAAGCCGAGCGCGATCCAGTAGTTGGTCCTGGCATCGATCGAGATCACGTCCGGCACGGCGAGGCCGATCTCGCCGCCGGTCAGCCCTGCGGCAACGACGATGAAGTTCTGCAACATCAGCACGGCCACCAGCGTGGTCAGGCCGAAATAAGGCCCGCTGACGCGCAGCGCCGGCAGCGCCAGCACGACGCCGCCGACGACCGCCGCCAGTGCGCCGGCGGCGATGCACAGCCAGATCGACAGGCCCGGCGAGAAGTGCGCATCGAGAATGCCGGCCGTATAGGCGCCGACGCCGATCAGGAAGGTCGGTCCGAAATTGACCTCGCCGGCGAAGCCGAACAGCAGGTCCCAGGACATCGCGAACACGGCCGTGTAGTACGCGACCGTCAGCAGCCCGAGGACGTAGCCTGAGACGTAGGTTGGCAGGATCAGAGCCACGATCACCGTCAGGAGCGCGATCCAGAACAGCCGCGACATAACGAATGCAGGCATGCTCACCTCCGTCCGAACAGCCCTTGCGGGCGCAAATACATGACGATGACGAGCAGCAGCAGCGCCGGGATCGTCCGGTAGGCCGGCGAGATCAGATAGGCCGTTCCGGTCTCGAGATAGCCGACGACATAGGCCGCGATCAGCGAGCCTGACACGCTGCCGAGACCGCCGAGCACGACGATCGAGAACGCGCTCGCCGTCAGCGGTCCGACGCTGTAGGAGCTGACGCCCAGGAACATGCCGAGCAGGATCCCGGCCACTCCCGCCAGCAGGCCGTAGATCGCCCAGACGGTGAGATAGATCGACGACAGCTCGATGCCGAGCAAGGTGACGCCGCGCGGGTTCATCGACGCCGCCATCACGGCCTTGCCGCGCCTGGTGCGGTTGACCAGGAACCACAGCAGCCCGATCGCGACCCAGCAGATCACGGCGGTGAAATACTCGTTCTTCGGCGTACGCACGCCGAACACCGTGGTCACGCCCTCGACGATGGGCAGCACGGTCTTGGCGTTGTTGGTAAACAGATACGCGATCGCCTCCTGGATGATGATGCCCCACAGCAGCGTCGCGGTCAGGATGAAGATCTCCTTCTCGGACTCGGCGATGACCTTCGATCGCTGGATCGGCCTGACGGCGATGAAGTAGGTGGCAAACGCCAGGATGAAGCCGGCGAGGACGCCGATCAGCGCTCCCGTATAGGGCCCGACGCCGAGCTCGCTGGCGGCGGCCCAGGCGGCGACCGCAGCGCCGACCATGATGGCGCCGTGGGAAAGGTTGAGTACGCCCGAGACACCGAAGATCAGCGTGAAACCTGTCGCGCCGAGGGCATACAGCGCGCTGATGGCAAAGCCATCGATCAAGATCTGCCAGAAAAGCATTGAAAATCGATCCGCAACGTCAGACTGAGGCACCAAGAAAATGGGCCGCTCCTTGAAGGAGCGGCCCCGCGATGCGTCAGTTGCTGGCCGCCTTGAGCTTGATGAAGGACGGCCACGTGGCGGTGCCGGCGGCGAGCTCCTTGGGCCAGACGTTGACCTGCTTGCCGCTCTGCCATTGCAGCATCAGTCCGGTGATGTAGCCCTTGCCGGTCCGCAGCGCATGCGGGTTCGGATCGCCCTTCGGCTTGAAGGCGATGCGGCCAATCGTGCCGACATAGTCGGTCGCTTCCATCGCCTCGACCATCTTGTCGGGATCGGTGCCGCCGGCCCGATGGATCGCGTCCGCGATCATGTAGACTTCGTCGTAGGAGGTGTAGCCGGCATAGGATGGGAAGTTTCCGAACTTCTTCTGATAGGCATCCACGAACGGCAGTGTCTTCGGCGTCACCGCGACGCCCGGCCCCGATACGGCATTGTACATGACGCCCTCGACGGCGCCGTTGGTGTCCTTCCAGAAGGTCGAGTTGGTCGCCTGCGAGGAGATGCCGAACATCGGGATCGGCACCTGCTGGCTCTTCCACTGCACGGTCGGCTGGGTGCCGACATGCGAGATGCCGGTGATCATGACGTCCGGCTTCAGGCCTTCGATCTTGTTGAAGATCGGTGTGAAGTCGGTGGTATCAGGCGACATGCGGATATGGTCGACGACCTTCAGCCCGATCTCCGGCAGGCACTTCTCGTAGCCGGCGTCGAGCGGCGTCGTCCACGCCGCATCCTCGCTCATGATTACCGCGGTCTTCATCTTGTAGGGTTCGACCAGCAGATCCTTGGCGGCGTCGCAGACGAGGCCGGCCAGCGAGGTCGAGGTCAGATAGCCATGAAAGGTGTATTTGAGCTGGTCGTAGTTCTTGGCGATGTTCTGGGTGATGACGTCGGAAGCGGCGCCGGGCGTGATCATCAGCGTCTTGAGGCGCCCGGCCCACGGCTCCAGGGCGAGCACGACCTCGGAGATGTAGCTCGCAATGACGGCGTTGACCTTGTCCTCGCTGACGGCGCGCTGGAAGGCACGCACCGATTCCGCCGAGGAGGAGTGATTGTCGTAGACGACGATCTCGATCTTGCGCCCGTCGACGCCGCCCTTGGCATTGATCTCCTCGGCGGCCAGTTGAGCGGCGGGGGCGATCGACGAGCCGGCGACGGCCTGGGCTTCTGCGATGACGCCGATCTTGATGGGATCGGCGGCCATGGCGGCCGAGGAGACGAGCGCAGTTGCGCAGCTCGCAAGCAAGATGGACTTGAGCGAAATCATGAAACCTCCCGAATCCTTATGCCTCTGACGGGCAGGCCCAACTTTGGTCTCCGATATGCCAGTGGGCAAGGGAACATCCGGCAACGTGCTCTGCGCTCAGCGCATTGTGATAGCGCGCCGCGCTCATGGCTCATGGAACATCTTACAAGACTGCCTCGTTCCTGCGCGCCGCCCAGACACATCCGCTGCATTGCAGCAACGGATATTCCGAGTCGCAGAAGGCCCACGTCCTTACGACCAGGCGGTGCCGGTGCCCTCGATCTACATGAAGCTTCTCGTCTGAAGCGGCGACCTCAACTCAGCCAAACTGGCGCAAGTGTCCAAGCATCTCGTGCACGTCGTAGGTCATGACGGCGAGCAGCGCCGCGAGCGCGAGATACGTCCCGGCATATTCGAGCTTCGTCTGCAGCGTTGTGCCGTAATAAGCAACGTTCTCGGGCGCGCCGGGATCGTAGCGCCAGGCCTTCATCAGTTGCGGGGCTGCGAGGATGGCGATGATGAACAGCATCGGGCTCGGCCGATAGAGCATCAAGGCCAGCAGCAAGGGAACGCCGAGCAGCCAGATGCGCGGGCTCAGCACGCTGGTGATGCGGCCGCCGTCCAGCGGCGAGATCGGCAGCAGGTTGAACAGGTTGAGGAACAGGCCGGAATAGGCGATCGCGAGCAGCAGATTGCTGTCTTCCGATCTTGCCAACAAATAGACCGCGAGCGCCGCGGCGGTCCCGACCAGCGGACCGGCGAGTGCCACATAGGCCTCCGTCTCGACGTCGACCGGCTGCTCTCCTTGAGCGCGATCCAGGCGCCGACGAACGGGATGAAGGCGGGAGCGCCGACGTCGAGACCGCGCTGGCGCGCGGCGACGTAGTGCCCCATCTCATGAGCAAACAGCAGAGCGATGAAACCCGCCGCGTAGCGCCAGCCCCAGATGCCCGCATACACGACCAGCGACAGCAGCATCGTGCCGCCGCTCATGGCGAGCTTCCCCCATTTCAGGCCGGAGAACAGGATCAGCAGGAGTGCCTTCACGCGGGCCCGCCCGCGTTGTCGCCGCGCGGCTTGCGGCGCAGGAAGTTCATGACCGCGGCCCCGGCGCCGACGACGGCGAAGATGATGATCTTGGCGAACTTCAGGACGAACGCACCGGCCAGCGCCAGCAGCCCGAGCTTCTTCGCGGCAACGCCGCCGACCAGCGCCAGCAAGCCATATTCGGCAATCCGATCCGTGCCGGCGCTGAAATCCTCATAGCGCTTGCCGGCATTGTAGGAGAGATCGGACAGCAGTTCGTGCGCGACAGCCTTGTCGCCCGCGATCCGCTCCGAGCCGGACAGCAGGTTCAGGCTGAAATAGCCGTCACGCCCGAGCGCGTAGGTGTTGTAGTTGACGTTCTTCGGCGCATCGTCGGGCTGGCCCTTCTCCTTGGCGAGCAGCGACCAGACGAGACGATGCGTCGTGGCATCGTAGGCCGGCGGCTCGACCCAGCCGATCACGGCCATTTCCGGAAATCCGCGCGCCGCACGGTCCTTGTTCGCCTCTTCGGCGCCGGCGCGGAGGTTGCTCAGGAGATCGTCCGCGTTCCAGCTCTTGGCATCGTCGTCTTTGATGTAGCCTTCCTTGATGTGCTTGATGACCACCATCCAGTCGTCGTTCTGGCGCCTGCCGACGACCAGCCCGACGAAGGTCGCGTCGTTGACGACGTTGCCGAGCGCGCGAAGGACCCGCAGGCCTTCGTTCTTCGGGACGTAGAAGTAGTCGGCCGGAAGCTTCAGCGTGCCCTGGTCGATCAGCACGATGTCGCTTGGTCCGTCGGTGCCCGCTTGGCTCGCTGCCTGCCAGGCGGCCATCAGTTCAGCCTTGCGCGTGGCCTCATCCAAGGGCACGGCCTGCGCGTGAGCAGACAGAACGACGAACGCTGCGCACAACACTGCGCGCGCAATGACAATCAAGCTTTGCACCGGCCCCAATCCCCCAAAAACATCGGTCGGATAGTACCTCGAAGGCTCGGCAGCGCGCAACCAAAGGCCGATTGATGCCTCTCGAAGCGATCGACTGGCGCTGCAGCGAGGGAGAGATGGTCCGAAAAGGCCCTCTCCTCGTCACGACGCTGTCTTGCTTTCGGCCAAAGCGGCGGGTCGAGTCACGTTTGAAAATTCAAAGAGAACATCGGCGTCGGCGGCGGGCCAAGGGTTTGGGGATCAGCAATGCAGTCCACACAGAACGTGCAACAGATTGATCAGAGCGAGATCGGCCTCGCCCCTGAGAAGCCCGAGAAGGCGAGCTACGATCAACTGTACCGGCGGGTCCTGCGCGAGGTGCTGACCCGGATCGATACGCGGCTCGCGGCGATCGAGAAGCCCGGCATGGCGGCGGATGCCGCGGCGGCAGCGAGCACGAGCGGGGCGGCAGACGCCGGGGCCAGCCGCTGGGCGCGGGTGAAGGCCCCCCTCGGCAGGCTGCGCGGGCGCAACGCCGTGGGTCTCGCGCTGCTGGTCGTGCTGGTCGGCGGCTCGGTCGCCTGGTCGCAGCGCGACGTCGGCACGTCACTGATGGACCGCTGGATGCCGGGCGCCAGCGAAGCGACGCAGGACGAGGCGACGGCTCAGCAGGGCAGCGAGGATGCCATGATGTCGAATGCCTCGCTGAGGGGAGCGGAAGACACCACCGGCTCCCGCGAGCCCGCGACGTTGATGCAGAGGATGGCGCGCGACATCGCCGATCTGCAGCAGGGCATCGAACAGATCAAGTCCACACAGGATCAGGCCAGCCGCGATCACACCCGCGCCATCGAGCAGCTACAGGCCGGCCAGGATCAGCTGATGCGACTGGTGTCACGAATGTCAAACCAGGCGGTGCAGGCACGCGGCACGGTCCCCCCAGGCCCGCCCCAGCAGATCATCGTCACGCCGCAGCAGCGGACCACGACGGGAATGGCCCGGCCGCAGCCGGCGCAGCCGCAGGGTTCGACGTTCGGGACACTCTTTACCCGCAACACCTCGGGCATTCAGCCGCCGATGCCGCGTTGATGGTGTGATCGGCAGCGGCCATCGGTAGCGGCCTTTCCGCTGCCGATGCGCCCATTTGCCGACCGGTCCTTACGAGCAGGTGTGAACGCGCCCGTCGTAGCCGCGATAGGTGCCCTTCTCCGCATCGTAGGTGCGGAAGCTCTTGCAACTGACACCACCCCTCTTCGCTTCCCGCTTCGCTTCGCTCTCGGGCTTGCTGCGGGCGCGGAGCTTGCGCTTGGCCGGCTTGGCGTCGTCCTCGGTGTGATGAGCATGCGCGTTCGCTTTGCCGTGCCGTTCGGGTTTGGCCGACGGGGCTGCGGTATCCTGCTTCACGGCCGCCGTCTGCGGTACCGCCGCTGAAGGCGCCGCGGCCGGCGGCTCGGATGTCTTGGGCTCGGCCGGCGCTACCGCAGGCTTCGCCTCGGCAGCGGTGGCCGGCTGTTCCGCCGGCGCAGCGGCCGCCGGCTTGCTCTCCGCCGCCTTCTCCTCGGCCTTCCCTTCGAGCTTCTCCGGTACGGGCGCGTCCTTGGCGACGGCGGAGGGCTGAACGGCCGGAGCGGGCTCTGCCGGTTTCGACTCGGTCACGGCCGGCTTCTGGCCGACGTCGGTGGCGGAGTTCGGTTCGACCTTGGTCTCGGATTTGGCCTCGGCCGGCTTGCTCTCGGCCGCAACATCCGTCGCGGTTTTTTCGGTCGATACTTTGTCCGCCGGCTGCGGGCTGGCGCTGTCAGTGGACTGAACGGGCTTGGTGTCCACAGCGGCCGGCTCGGCGGGCTTCTCGGCCGTCTTCTCAGGCTCGGCCGCAGCCGCCGGCTTGCCGGCGGCGTCCGAGGGCTGCTCTGCGGGCTTGTCGGCCGTCGGCGCGGCAGACTGCTCCGTGGCGGGCTTGGCCGCATCGTTCGCGGCTCCCTGGGCCCAGGCGCTGGAGCCAGCGATCACTCCGAGGACGCACAACAGAACGCCCGCGCGGACGGCTGGCGGACAGACAACGGAAACTTGCATGCTGGAAAACTCGCTTGAGGGGCCGGCAGATTGCCGGTTTAAGTCATCTGCAGCCAGCTTTCGCCACGAAAACTGCGTGCGCGCAAAAGAGTCGCACAAGGTGTGCTTTCCGCATCATGGATTTGCAATCGCGGCGTGAAGTCCGGCGCGCCGACACTCAATGCGTCGGGTGCCGAGGGCACATTGGCCGCCTGAATGGCGTGGACTGGGTCCGGCTGGACCCCCGGGTGACGTCGCGGCGCTTCACGCGCTCACGGCGTTGCGGCTGATCACGTGATGGTAGTACGACGCGCTGAGCTTGGGCGTGCGCACCTGGGTGTCGAAGTCGACGTAATAGATGCCGAAACGCTGCTTGTAGCCGAACACCCACTCGAAATTGTCCAGCAGGCTCCACAGGAAGTAGCCCTTCACGGGCACGCCCTCGGACGTTGCGCGTTGGAGCTGGGCGAGATAATTGCGCAGATACATCACGCGGTCGAGGTCGTGGACCTTGCCGTCGGCGGTCAGCTTGTCGTCCGATGAGGTGCCGTTCTCGGTGATGTAGATGGTCTGGAGATTCCAGATCTTGGCGGCGAGCTTCGGCACCCAATAGGCCGTCTCCGGACCGACCTGCAGCCAGGGGGAGCTCATATGCGGGAACGAGGACGGCATCGGCAGCACGTCGAAGCCGGCCGCGCGGTCCGACGCGACGACATAGGCTTGCGGCGCGTAGATGTTGAGGCCGACGAAATCGACCGGCGCTGAAATGATCTTCAGTTCGTCGGCGGTGAATTTCGGCGCATCCTTGCCGGACCACGCCAGGAAACCGTCCGTGTAGCGCCCCTCGAGGATGACGTTGAGGAAGCCCGCATTCAATTCGCGCGTCGCGATCTCGGCGGCGCGGATGTTCTCCGGCGTGTCGATCGCCGGCAGGCAGGCCGTGATGTTCTCGGCCATGCCGACGCGCATGCCGGTTTGCCCGCTGGCGCGGATGGCCTGGACGGCGAGACCGTGCGCCAGCGCCACGTGATGGCGCGCCTGGTTGACCTGCTGCTGCGGCAGCTTCAGCCCGGGCGCGTCGACGCCGAGGCCATAGCCGAACGGGATGAAGCGGCCGCATTCGTTGATCGTGAAGATGGTCTTCACACGGTCGCCGAGATGCTGCGCGACGTAGCCCGCATAATGCGCAAAGGCCCTGGCCGTGTCGGCCGAGAGCCAGCCGCCGACCCGGTCCTGCAGCGCCTGCGGCAGATCCCAATGATACAGCGTTGCGTACGGCGTGATGCCGTTGGCCAGGAGCTCGTCGACGAGGCGGTTGTAGAAGTCGAGGCCCTTCGGATTGGGCGTCAGCCCGCCGTCGGGAAACAGCCGGGGCCAGGCGATCGAGAACCGATAGGCCCGGCAGCCGAGCTCCTTGATCAGCCTCACGTCGCCCTTGTAGCGGTTGTAGTGATCACAGGCGACGTCGCCGGTGCTGCCGTCCTCGATGTTGCCCTGCAGATGCGTGAACACATCCCAGATCGACGGTCCGCGGCCATCGGCCGTGGCCCCGCCCTCGATCTGATACGACGACGTCGCCGTCCCCCACACGAAATCGGCGGGAAACCGCCGCCCGGCATCCTCCTTCACCGCGCTCTCCTCCGCCTGCGCCGGGCCATTGGCCGCCCCAAGGGCCGCCAGCCCGGCCAGCTTTGCAAGATCACGGCGGGAGACGTCGTTCGGCATTGATGAACCTCAAACCTCTGTCGCTTTCGCGCCCGATCGGGACAACGTAGGCCCTACGAACCATATCTGGGCCCCGATTTGAACAGCCCGGGATGGCGGCAATGGAGCGACCCCGATCACATCTGCGTCCCGCGCCGTCGCGTCAACGGCCGAGGACGCAACGCTCGGCATTCTGACCGCCGCACGGCTGCGGCGGCCGTTGAACACGGCGGCACGCACCGAGGGAGCCACCTCGGCTCGACAGCGGTGCCCGATTACGCCTATGGTTGAGTCATGACGGATCACGATCACCATCACGACCATCCGCACGATCACTCGGACCTGTCCGAGACCGATCTGCGCGTTCGCGCGCTCGAAAGCATCCTGACCGAGAAGGGGTATATCGATCCTGCTGCGCTCGACGTGCTCATCGAGACCTATGAGAGCAAGGTCGGTCCCCGCAACGGCGCCCAGGTCGTGGCGCGGGCCTGGACCGATCCCGCCTATCGGGCGCGCCTTCTTGCCGAGGCCACGCCGGCGATCGGTGAGCTCGGCTATGCCGGCCGCCAGGGCGAGCACATCGTGGCGGTCGAGAACACGCCGGATCTGCACAACATGGTCGTGTGCACGCTGTGCTCCTGCTACCCGTGGCCCGTGCTCGGCCTGCCGCCGGTCTGGTACAAATCGGCGCCCTATCGCGCCAAGGCGGTGAAGGATCCGCGCGGCGTCCTGAAGGATTTCGGCTTCGAGCTGCCGCCGACGACGAAGATCCGGGTGTGGGATTCGACCGCCGAGGTCCGCTATTTCGTGCTGCCGATGCGTCCCGCGGGGACCGACGGCTGGAGCGCGGAGCAGCTCGCCGAACTCGTCACGCGCGACAGCATGATCGGCACCGGGCTGCCGAAGCAACCGCATGAGGTCGGTAGCTGATGGATGGCGCGCATGACATGGGCGGCGTCGCCGGCTTCGGTCCGGTCCGCCCCGAGCCGAACGAGCCGGTGTTTCACGCCGAATGGGAGCGTCGTGCGTTCGCCATGACGCTGGCAATGGCGACGCCCGGCGGCTGGAACATCGACATGTCGCGCTTCGCGCGCGAGAACCGTCCGCCGGACGATTACCTCGGCATGAGCTACTACCAGATCTGGCTCGCGGGCATCGAACGGCTGATGCAGGAGCGGCATCTGGTCGACGCCGATGAGATCGCCGCCGGCGAGGCGCTGCATCCGGCCAGGCCCGTCGCCAGGATCCTCACTGCAGATGCCGTCGCGGCGACCCTGCGTCGCGGCGGTCCGACCGAACGCGCGGAAACCAAGCCGGCGCGGTTCGCCGTCGGCGACCGCGTGCGCGCCAAGGACATCCATCCGGCGACGCATACGCGGCTGCCGCGCTATGTGCGCGGCCATCTCGGCCGCATCGAGGCGATCCGGGGCGTGCACGTGTTTCCCGACAGCAACGCCCATGGCGGCGGCGAAGACCCGCAATGGCTCTACACGGTGTCGTTCAGCGGCGTCGAGCTGTGGGCCGACGCGCCCGATCCGCTGCTGGAGGTGACGGTCGACGCCTTCGAGCCCTATCTGGAGCCAGCCCGATGACACCGGACCGTGAGGCGGCGGTCGCGGCGACGCGCGCCCTGCCCGGCATTCCCGTCGATGACAGTGGGCCCGTGTTTCGCGAGCCGTGGGAAGCGCACGCCTTCGCGATGGCCGTCACGCTGCACGCCCGCGGCCTCTTCACCTGGCCCGAATGGGCGGCTGCGCTCGCCGAGGAGATTTCGCGCGCGCAAGCGTCTGGTGATCCCGATTGCGGCGATACCTATTACCGGCACTGGCTGGCGACGCTCGAGCGGCTCGTCGCCGCGAAGGGCGTCACCTCCGCGGACGCGCTGACGCGTTACCGCAATGCCTGGGATCACGCTGCCGATCGCACCCCGCATGGCAGGCCGATCGAGCTCAAGCCCGAGGATTTCGTCGGTTGAGGCCTCGTGCGCGTCGTAAGAATGCTTAATGCCCGGTGAGCGGGCGATCCTGCTTTTGGTGGGCCGATCTTAACGGCCGGCTATTCATGCCGCGAACAGCCGTATTCGTTCGAAATTGAACATTCATCAGTGCGTCCGTAGCGTCCCGCATCTTCTTTGCTGAAGTTGAGGGGGACGTCGAAATGCCCGCGCCAGAGTTCGCCACCATCGTCGACACGCTCGCCGGCGTGCGCCAGGACTATCACGAGAAGCTCAAATCGATTCCGCAATACGAGGCCTTCCTGCTGATCGAAAGCTCGACCGAGAAGGCCGCGGGCGCCCTGCACGGCACCGAGGCGTCGGGCTCCTCCATCGCCACCGACGTGATCGACTCGCTGCAATATGCGCGCAACCGGTTCGAGCAGCACATGGCCTCGATCCCGGAATATCGCGTGCTGGTGGCGATCGACCGCATGATCAAGGAGATCTCGCAGCATCTCGGCCTCGCGCCGGCTGATGAGGCGCCTGCCGCAGAGAGCCCCGCCGCGGCCGCCGAGCAGCCCGCCGAAGCTGCTGAGGCAATGGCGAGCGCCGAAACCGACGCCTCCGCCGAAGAGGCCACGCCCGTCGAGCCGGCCCAGCCCGAAATGGCCGAAGACGAAACGGCTTCAGCCGAGGACGAGCCGGTCGAAGCCGGGGCCCCGACCCTGCGTGTCGTCGATACTCCGGCGAAGTCGCCATCGATCGTGCCCGCCGATCAGGATGATGCCGCGGAGGACGACGACATCGTGGTGCTGAACGCACCCGCCTGGGAGAAGAGCGGCAAGGACGCCAAGGACGAGATCACCGCGCGTCTCGTTGCGCAGGCGGCCTCCGCTGCCGCTAACCAGGCCGATGACGGCCACGACGTCGCCGATGCCGATCTCGTCATCGTCAGCCAGCGCGAGCCGTCGGACACCGAAGCCGCCTGAGCGCTCGTCTGTCGCGCAACTCTCCGCGGGGCTCGAGGGCCCCGCTTCCGATTCAGGATGGCCCGCCCGCCGCGATGTACTCGCGCCATCCCTTGGCGCGCAGCTCGCAGGCGGGACACTGCCCGCAGCCATGGCCCCAATCGTGCCGCGCGCCGCGCTCACCGAGATAACAGGTGTGCGACTGGTCGCGGATCAGGTCGACGAGGCCGGTGCCGCCGAGATCGTGCGCCAGCTGCCAGGTCGCGGCCTTCGACAGCCACATCAGCGGCGTGTGCAGCTCGAACGCGCGCGCCATGCCCAGGCTCAGCGCGTTCTGCAGCGCCTTGATGGTTTCGTCGCGGCAGTCCGGATAGCCCGAATAGTCCGTCTCGCACATGCCGCCGACGATGTGGCGGATGCCGCGGCGATAGGCGAGCGCCGCCGCGAAGGTCAGGAACACCAGGTTGCGGCCCGGCACGAAGGTGTTGGGCAGGCCGTCGGCGCCCATCTCGATCGCGACGTCGCGCGTCAGCGCCGTCTCCGAGATCGCAGCCAGCGTCGGAATGTCCAGCGTGTGGCTGTCACCGAGCTTGACCGCCCAGTCGGGACGCAGGCGCACGATGCCCTCGACCAGCCGGTCGCGACAGGCGAGTTCGATCGCATGGCGCTGGCCGTAGGCGAATCCGATCGTCTCGACGCGCGCGAAGCGGTCGAGCGCCCAGGCCAGGCACGTCGTGGAATCCTGCCCGCCCGAGAACAGCACCAGGGCCGTCGTGTCCTGCTCATTCATGGCTCCCGCTTAGCATCATCGACGGGTCGGGCCAACCTGCGGAGCGATCCCGCGTCATGGCCTTTTTGCTGGGAGCCGCGCGCCGCTTGGGGCATACAGGACAGGATCGAACGATGCTGTCAGGACCTGCCCATGATCCCTTCCCGCGACATCTCCCGCCTGATCGAGATCATGGCGGCGCTGCGCACGCCGGTCACCGGCTGTCCGTGGGACGTCGAGCAGACCTTCCAGACGATCGCGCCCTACACCATCGAGGAAGCCTATGAGGTGGCCGACGCGATCACGCGCGACGACATCGACGATCTGCGCGAGGAGCTCGGCGATCTCCTGCTGCAGGTGGTCTATCACGCCCGCATCGCCGAGGAGCAAGGCGCGTTCGCGTTCGGCGACGTCGTCGAGGGCATCACGAGGAAGATGATCCGCCGCCATCCGCATGTGTTCCCGGACAAGGACGGCAACGTCACCCAGCCCACCAAGGGCACCTGGGACCGCATCAAGGCCGAGGAGAAGGCCGAGCGCGCCGCGCGCCGCCCGCCCGAGGAGCGGACGAGCAAGTCCTCGCTGCTGGCAGGGATCAAGGCCGGACAGCCGGCGCTGGTGCGCGCGATGGAGCTGCAGCGCAAGGCCGCGACCGTCGGCTTCGACTGGAACGATCCGCGTGCCGTGTTGCAGAAGATCCGCGAGGAGGCCGACGAGATCGAGGCCGCCCTCGACAACAGAGATGCGACCGAGCTGACCGAAGAGACCGGCGATCTCCTGTTCGCGCTGGTCAATCTCGCCCGCCATGCCGATGTCGATCCGGAGACCGCGTTGCGCGGCACCAACGCCAAGTTCGAGCGCCGCTTCGCGCACATCGAACAGGCGCTGACGGCCAAGGGCCGCAGCCTCGAAGAAGCCTCGCTCGACGAGATGGACGAATTGTGGAACGAGGCGAAGCGACTGGAGAAGGAGCGTCCCCCGTCTCCGAAGCCGTGATCAGCCGCCCTTGCGCGACAGCACGGCCTTCGCGATCTCGACGAAGCGCTGCGCGGCGGGCGACAATCCGAAATCGGCGCGGCTCAAGAGCGAGACGTGCCGATGGATCGTCGGCTGCGACAGGGGGATGGCAACGAGCGTCGGAAATTGTGCCTTCGGCAGCATGTGCGCGGGCAGGATGCTCAGGCCTGCGCCCTCCGCCGTGAGCGCCAGCGCGGTGGTGATCAGCGACACCTCCCAGGCCGGCTTCAGCGCCCGCCCCGTCTGCGCCAGCGCCTCGTCGATCTGACTGCGGATCCGCGTGCCGTGACGCATCGTGATCAGCTCGGAGCTCATGATGCCGTCCCACGTCAGGCGGCGGTGCTTCTCGAACCGGCCGTCCTTGATGCCGATGGCCGACAGCGGACTCTGCATCAGTGTGTCGATCCGGACCTCCGGCTCGCCCTCGTCCTCGACGCTGCCGAGGCCGAACTCCGCCTGCCCGGCCATCACGATCGCGAGCAGCTCGTCAGGCGCGACATCACGCAGGTCGATCCTCACCTCGGGATGGCGCGACCGGAAGGTCGCGAACACGCGTGGCAGCAGCGCCGACGCCACGCCCGCTGAGACCGCGATGGAAATCCGGCCGGCCTTGATCTCGGCAAGGTCGCGCATCCGCTGCGACAGCCCCTGCGCTCCCGCCAGGATGCGCTCGGCGGCGGTGATCGCCTCGCGGCAGGCCGCCGTCGGGTGCAGCGCCCGCGTCGTGCGCTCGAACAGCTTGAGCTGAAAGTTCTCCTCGATCTGCCGGATCAAGAGGCTGATCGCCGACTGCGTGACGCGCAGCTCGGCGGCCGCCCTGGTGATGCTGCCGAGCCGATACACCAGGACCAGGGCCTCCAGTTGCCGCAGGGTCGGGGGCATTAGCTTTCCTTATGAATGAATGAGAATTTTGTGGCTAATCGAAAGAGTTTGATCATGCAACATATTTGCAAACAGCCGGAGCGGCGAAGCGGCCCGGCAACAACAAGCACATGGGGAGGGACATTTGACGCAAGCGATCAATCTCACGCGCTACGTCGACGAGCGGCCGCTGTCGGGATTCCAGATCAGGGTGATCTGCCTGTGCGCGCTCGTCGTCGGGCTCGACGGCTTCGATGCCCAGGCGCTCGGCTTCGTCGCCCCTGCCCTCAGCAAGGATCTGCATCTGGCGCCGGGCGCGTTGGGGCCGGTGTTCGGCGCGTCCCTGTTCGGCGTGATGATCGGCTCGCTGGTGTTCGGCGCGCTGGCCGACTATCTCGGACGCAAATGGCTGGTGGTGGCCGGCGTTCTCGTGTTCGCGCTCGGCTCCCTGGCGACGACGCAGGCCACCAGCGTCTCCGATCTCGTCATCCTCCGCTTCGCCACCGGAATCGGGCTCGGCGGCGTCCTGCCCAACACCATCGCGCTGACCGGCGAGTATTCCCCGCAGCGTCGTCGGACCCTGCTGATCATGCTGATGTTCATGACCGTGTCGCTGGGGTCGGCGATCGGCGGAGCGGTCGCGGCCAAGCTCATCACCGCCTATGGCTGGCAGATCATCTTTGTCATCGGCGGCGCTCTGCCGCTCATCCTCTGTCCGGTCCTGATCGTCTGGCTGCCGGAATCGCTGTCACTGATGGCGCTCGATCCGCGTAGCAGCGAACGCGTGCGCACGCTGCTGGCGCGCATCGATCCCACGGCCCAGCTTCCGGCCGATGCGCGGTTCACCATCGTCGAGGAGAGCGGCAGGGGCTTCCTGCTGCCGCAGTTGTTCACCAAGCGGCGCCTGCTCCCGACCCTGCTGCTGTGGGTGATGTTCTTCATGAACATGATGGACATCTATTTCCTCAACAGCTGGCTGCCGACGCTGACGCATGGTGTCGGCCTCGACGTCCAGGCGGCGATCGCGGTCGGCGTCGCCTTTCAGCTCGGCGGCATGCTCGGCACCGTCGGGCTCGGCCTGCTGATCGAACGGTTCGGCTTCGATCGCGTCCTGTTCGTGACCTACGTCGCCGGCTTCCTCTCGATCGTCACCATCGGCATCGCCGGCGCCTCGTTGCCGATCCTGGTGCCCGCGGTCTTCATCGCCGGCGTCGCCGTGATCGGCGGACAGATCGGCTGCAACGCCTACGCGGCGCGGATCTATCCGACCTACATCCGTGGCACCGGCATCGGCTGGGCGCTCGGCATCGGCCGCTTCGGCTCGATCCTCGGCGTCACGCTCGGCGGGCTGATGCTCGCGGCGAAATGGGACGTGTCCTCGCTGTTTCAGGCGAGCGCGGTGCCGCAGCTGTTCTCGGCACTGGTGATCCTCGGCCTTGCCGTCCTTGGCATGCGCGGCAGTCTTCCGAGCGCCGGCGACGCGCAGCGGGACACGCTTTCGACAGCCGAGCGTGCCTAGGTTCAAATTAAAAAGAGAACTGACATGAAGACGATTCAAACCCAGGTGCTCATCGTGGGTGCCGGCCCGGTCGGGCTGACCGCCGCCATGGACCTTGCCTCGCGCGGCATCGACGTCGTCGTCGCCGAGATCAGGCGCGCCGGAGAGCCGCCCAACGTGAAGTGCAACCACGTTTCCGCGCGGTCCATGGAGGTGTTCCGCCGCCTTGGTATCGTCCAACACGTGCGCGAAGGCGGCCTGCCGGCCGACTTTCCCAACGACTGCGCCTATCGCACCGCGGTCGTCGGCCGCGAGCTGACCCGCATTCCGATTCCGTCCCGCCAGGATCGCTATACGGCGACCGGTGGACCCGACACCGATTGGCCGACGCCCGAGCCGCCCCATCGCATCAACCAGATCTATCTCGAGCCCATCCTGTTCGCTTGCGCCGAGGCGCAACGCGGCATCACGATTCTCAACCGCGTCGAGGTCGATCGGTTCGACCAGGATGAAGACGGCGTGATCGCGCGGGCGCGCGATCTCGACACCGGCCAGGACATCACCATTTCGGCCGATTATCTGATCGGCTGCGATGGCGGCCGCTCCGCGGTGCGCAAGCTGATCGGCGCACGGCTCGGCGGCACCGATGTCGTACAGCGGGTGCAGTCGACCTACATCCGTGCCCCCGCGCTGAAGGACCTGATCACCCAGAAGCCGGCCTGGATGACGATGTCGCTCAACCCGCGGCGCTGCGGCACTACCGTCTCCATCGACGGCCGCGACAACTGGCTGATCCACAACCACCTCGCGGCCGAGGAAGTCGAATTCGACAGTGTCGATCGCGACTGGGCGCTGCGCACCATTCTCGGCGTCGACGACCGTTTCCAGTATGAGATCATCAGCAAGGAGGACTGGATCGGACGCCGCCTGGTGGCGGACCGCTTCCGCGATCGCCGCACCTTCATCTGTGGCGATGCCGCGCATCTGTGGATTCCCTATGCCGGCTACGGCATGAATGCGGGGATCGCCGATGCGGTCGACCTGTGTTGGATGCTCGCCGGCGTGCTGCACGGCTGGGCTGCCCCCGCCCTGCTGGACGCCTATGAGGCGGAGCGTCAGCCGATTACCGAGCAGGTGTCGCACTTCGCGATGAACCATGCGCTCGCCGTGATGAGCCAGCGGCGCGCCGTGCCTGCCGAGGTCGAAATGGAGGGCCCCGTCGGCGACGCGGCGCGTAGCAAGGTCGGCAAGGCCGCCTACGATCTCAACGTGCAGCAATATTGCTGCGCCGGCTTGAACTTCGGCTACTACTATGACCGGTCACCGGCCATTTCGTACGATGGCGAGACGCCGCCGCCCTACGGCATGGGCCATTTCACTGCGTCCACGGTGCCGGGCGCACGCGCCCCTCATGTGTGGCTCGCCGATGGCCGATCGCTGCTGGATGCGCTCGGCCCGGCCTACACGCTGGTCCGGTTCGATCCGGCCGTCGATGTCACGGCGCTCGTCGAGGCCGCAGCTCGGCATGGCGTTCCCCTGACTGTGGTCGACGTCGACCGGGCCGCGGCCGGCTATGGCTTTGCCGAAAGCCTGCTGCTGGTGCGGCCGGATTCCCACATCGCCTGGCGTGGCATGGCCGCACCGAAAGAGCCCGACGACCTCTTGGGCCGCCTGCGCGGCCTCACAACCCAGCCTGAGGCCGTGCGCCGTGACAATGCCGTCGTCGCCTGATCCTTGCCACCGCGCCATGACCCGCCACACCACCGCGCACTACTTCCTCGAGGCGCTCGTCGAGATGGGCGTCGACTACATCTTTGCCAATCTCGGCACCGATCATGTCTCGCTGATCGAGGAACTTGCGCGCTGGGACAGCGAAGGCCGACGGCACCCAGAGGTGATCCTGTGCCCCCACGAGGTGGTCGCGGTGCACATGGCGATGGGCTATGCGAGTGCGACCGGCCGCGGACAGGCCGTGTTCGTCCACGTCGATGCCGGCACGGCGAACGCGTGCATGGCCATTCAGAATGCCTTTCGCTACCGGCTTCCGGTGCTGCTGTTCGCGGGGCGGGCTCCGTTCGCGCTGCATGGCGAGCTGCCGGGAGGACGTGACACCTACGTCCACTTCGTGCAGGAGAGTTTCGATCAGGGCAGCGTCATCAGGCCCTATGTCAAATGGGAATACACGCTGCCGTCGGGCGTCGTCGTCAAGGAGGCGGTGGCCCGCGCCGCCGCATTCATGCACAGTGATCCGCCCGGCCCGGTCTACATGATGCTGCCGCGGGAAACCCTGGCCGAGACCTGGGACGAGCAGGCGATGCCGGCCTACCCGGCCGCGCGCTATGGCAGCGTCAAAGCGGGAGGCATCGAGCCGGAACGGGCGCAGGCGATCGCGGACGCGCTGATGAAGGCGGACAATCCGATCGCGCTGACCGCCTATCTCGGCCGCAGCGCCGAGGCGGTTTCCGTCATGGAGCGGCTGGCGCTGGTGTGCGGCATCCGCGTCGCCGAGTTCAATCCCGTCACGATGAACATCTGCCAGGACTCCCCCTGCTTTGCGGGCGCCGACCCCGCCGCGCTCATCGCAGGCGCCGACCTCGGACTGCTCATCGACATCGACGTGCCCTTCATTCCACAGATGCTGAAGGCGGCCGATCGGCTGCGCTGGATCCAGATCGACATCGACGCCCTGAAGGCGGACATCCCGATGTGGGGATTTGCCACCGACCTTCGCATTCAGGGCGATTCGGCCGTCATTCTCCGCCAGGTCCTGGAGATCGTCGTCGCCCGTGCCGACGATGCGTATCTGAGAAAAGTGCGCGATCGGATCACGAGCTGGCAGTCCGCCCGCGAGGCGGCACAGGCGAAACGCACGTCCGCGGCGGGCCAGAAGGGCCGGACCGGCGCGATCAACCCGGCCTATCTGTTCGCGCGGCTGCAGGCGCATCTGTCGGAGGACGACATCGTCGTCAACGAGGCGGTCCGCAATGCGCCGCTCCTGCAGCAGCAGCTTCGCCGCACCAGGCCGATGACCTATGTGGGCCTCGCTGGCGGCGGCCTCGGCTTCAGCGGCGGCATGGCGCTCGGGCTCAAGCTCGCCAATCCCTCGACACGCGTGGTGCAGATCGTCGGCGACGGCGCCTACCATTTCGCCGCACCGGATTCCGTCTACGCCGTAGCGCAGCAATACCAGCTCCCGATCCTGACCGTGATCCTCGACAACAACGGATGGCAGGCGGTGAAGGCGTCGGTTCAGCGCGTCTATCCCGATGGCACGGCCCAGCGGACGGACTCGTTTCTGTCCCGGCTCTGCACCGGCCGTCAGGACGAGCAGCGCCGTCTCGCCGACATCGCCAGCGCATTTGGGGCCCATGGCGAGCGGGTCGACGATCCCGATGCCCTCGATGCGGCGATCGAGCGCTGCGTCGCAGCCGTCGATGGCGGTCGCGCCGCGGTGCTGCATGTGGACATCACGCCGCTTTAGTTCGATCGGGCGCGACCAAACGGCGCGGTCTGACCCGGCGCGGCGGTCAGTTCTCTTTGCCTACATCGAGCTCGTCCCTGCTGACGGGGCCACTCTGGAAGTGGTCCTTGCCTGAAGATGTCGACAACTATGGAACGACACGGAGAAGGCCAGTCGAACATGAAGTATGAAATGAATCATGCCGAGCTTCGGGACAGACCCGGTAATTCTTCCAATCTGGCGAGGGACGCTTCCAGATCGGCGATCGCGCTCCCATATCGCGCGCCTGCCACGCTCCGTGCCCTAACTAGGTGCGCCCGTGCTTCCTCCAGACGCTTTACATGCAAGCAGGCCCGCACACGTGCAGCATGTATCGGAAACTTATGCCCTCCATAGCGATTGGCGCGTTCGAAAAACCGCATTGCGAGATCCAGATCAGATCTACAACGAGCAGTTAAGGTACCTAGCATCGTCCAGAACTCCGCTTCATCAACACCGAAGAGCACGTCGTGGCCGAATGCGTCTTGCCCAAAAAAACGCCGTCGCGCATCAGTCAAGATGTTTGCGAGTTGGTTTGGAGCTTCGAGGTCAGTCTCAAACTTAGATAACAGGTTAACATCGAACCACTCTTCATCCACGATGGACCTGCAAGCAATCCAAGCCTTGAAATTGTGGGCATGGTCGAAGCCCTGACGCAATGACTCCGAAAGAAACGAGAGCGCGTCATTCACAATGGTCAATCCCCTGCTTCGATCTTGCGAATATGCAGCAGTCGACGCCTCGCCTATGATGTACGCCACTCGGCTCAACGAAGGACGAAATCCGAAATCGATGCCCTTCCAAAATGCGTCTATCGACTTGGTATATTGAAATGTCTGCCGATAGAAGATTGGACGATATTTTGCAGACGCGCCGTATTCTAGAAGTTCGGGGCCCTCCAAACTCTGGCCTATAGCGGCTATCCGTTCATCATACTCCGCAACCGACCTCAGCGGGAGCAATCTTGCCTTCGAGTATTCCACGAGCAAAGACTGCAGCAACGCCGACGAGGATCTGACGAGAGACAGGCTACGTTTCGCGCAGCGTTCAGCTTCGCTGAACGAACTCTCTTGGTGTGATTGAAGTCGCTGCAAGCGGCCTCGCCACCTGACGACGGCTGACTTCACTATTAAGATATAGGCCAAGGCGTCCTGATCTTCAGCTGAAGCACTAACTGAATCGAGCTTGTCGTTCAGAGCCTTTGCCAATGTGAGCTTCTTTTGCGTATCGAATACGCTGTACTCATCCCTTAAGAAAAGCAGCATAAGCGAAACCGCGACGGGCACCTTTCGCGCGTCTGCTATCTTTCTCAGCAGAGCGGTGCTCGCCTGCAGACCCTTCTCCCATCGAGACGAAGAATAGTCGTTCTCCAACGACGTCGTCTTGAGTTCAAGTCGCGCCAACTCCACCCATTGCACGGCAGTTTCGACCAACGGGTTGAGCGCAATATCGCCTAGAACACGCTCTGCCTCCCGGAGAAGACTGCGCCCCTCTTTTGGTCCGCTCAGGGTCGCCTCATTCATCAGGTCATAGATTCGACCGACCCTGACATCTTGCGCCAACTCGTGGTGGTCGAACCTGAATGGACTGCTCTGAAACAAGTCATCTACGAATCTAGCGACGTGACGAGCTTTGTTCATGACCATCTGGAAGAGGATCGCCGGCGGGTATTCGCTCGGTTTTTCCTGATCGATCAGGTGATGGTGCTTTCGGCAAAGCAGCATCAAGTTGTTTTCAGAATCGAGATCGACGTGCGGAAACGATGCTTTGAATTCGGATCGACTGCCATCATTCACCGGCAGGATGTGGCAGAGTTCGCCGATCATCTCGATGTGCCCATTGGACCATCTTGCAGCGATTTCCCCACAAGCACCGTACTCACAGTGACCAATCGATCTCATAAAGATCGAGGTTCGGACACTCTGTCGGATTTTTTCTCTTGAGGCCATACGCGCAACCCGCATGTCGCTCGACAAAATAATCTCATTTGAACGAAAGGCACTTCTGAACGGCGTGGCCGTCGGCCGCTATTGATACAAATCAATATTATGATTGACACGTTTTAGTTGTAATTTTTTTGTCTGTAAAGTCATCCGCGTCTGTGAGCCGAGATGGCTGTTAGAGCCGTTGAATCGGCTGCATCTGTTTGATTTTGCTGCGCGATGAAGCTGATGGTGGCCCACTAAGCGGCCGCCGGAGACGCTCAAAGAATATAGCGAATAAGCGCTCAAATCAGTTGATTTGGATGGTTGCGCACTCGATCGAGTGGCAATCGATAGTGGTTGGATACCTTTACTATTCTACGCAACCCGGGGCACGCCGTGATAGCGCTCCACCACGATGTCGCGCTTGGTGGCGTCGACGCGCACGGTCATGTCGTAATGGCCCTCGTGCAGCTCCTTGGCCAGCACCTCGGCGTTGCGGTGCAGCCAGGAGATGCCGGCGCCGTCGGCGGCGTCGATGGTGAGGTCCAACGTGGTGCGCGCCGCCGCGAGCCGGTCCTCGATGGTCTGCAGCAGCGCGTCGACACCCTCCCCGGTTTCGGCCGAGACCAGCAGGCAGGGCCGCTCCGGCGGACGGCGCGCGGCGATGTTGGCGAGGTTCTCGCGCGCAGCCGCATCGAGCCGGTCGATCTTGTTCCAGACCTCGATGATGGTGTCGGTGGCCTCGGGATCGATGCCGAGCTGGCTCAGCACCAGCTCGACGTCGTGCTGCTGCGCCTCGGCATCCTCATGCGACATGTCGCGGACGTGCAGGATCACGTCGGCCTCCAGCACCTCCTCGAGCGTGGCGCGGAAGGCGGCAACGAGCTGCGTCGGCAGGTTGGAGATGAAGCCCACGGTGTCCGACAGCATCGCCTTGCCGCCATGCGGCAGCGTGATCGCCCGCAAGGTCGGATCGAGCGTCGCGAACAGCATGTCGGCGGCCTGGACGTCGGCGCGCGTCAGGCGATTGAACAGCGTCGACTTGCCGGCATTGGTGTAGCCGACCAGAGCCACGACGCGATACGGCACACGCTGGCGTCCGGCGCGATGCAGCCGCCGCGTCGCCTGGACCTTCTTCAGCTCGTTCTCGAGCCGCGTGATGCGGTCGCCGATCAACCGGCGGTCGGCCTCGATCTGGGTCTCGCCGGGACCGCCCATGAAGCCGAAGCCGCCGCGCTGGCGTTCGAGATGGGTCCAGGACCGCACCAGACGGCTGCGCTGATAGTTGAGATGCGCGAGCTCGACCTGCAGCGCGCCCTCCTTGGTCTTGGCGCGGCGGCCGAAGATCTCGAGGATCAAGCCGGTGCGATCGAGCACCTTGGTGTTCCAGGCCTTCTCCAGGTTGCGCTGCTGGATCGGCGAGAGCGCGCAATCCATCACCACCAGCTCGACGCCATGGCCGGCGATCACGCCGGCAATCTCTTCGACCTTGCCCTTGCCGAGATAGGTCGCGGGGCGAATCTGCCCGATCGGCGCGAGAATGGCCTCGGCCACGGTCAGCTCGATGGCCCGCGCGAGGCCGGCGGCCTCGTCGATCCGCGCCTCGAAATCACGCATGTCGGATTGGCCTGCTTGCGCGCCATCGTCGCCGCGGCGCGCTCGCAAGTAGGGGCCGACCACGATGACGAGCCCGGTCCCCTTGTTGTCATCCGGCCTCGACAGGCCGATGGTCCCTTCGCGATCGCGGGGTTCCAATCAGGTCACTCTCACGTCAGGTCAGACTTACGCAGACGCGTCCTCGCCACCCTCGAACAGCTGGATCGGCGCTCCCGGCATGATGGTGGAGATCGCATGCTTGTAGACGAGCTGCGAGTGACCGTCGCGCCGGAGCAGCAGGCAGAAATTGTCGAACCATGTGACAATCCCCTGCAGTTTCACGCCATTGACCAGGAAGATCGTGAGCGGCGTCTTGGTTTTGCGGACATGGTTGAGAAAGGTGTCTTGTAGGTTTTGTGCGCGGTCGGCCGCCATTGTTGTTATCTCGCAGTCTTGTGCTTTTTCTTATTGAACCTTCGACGACCCGATCGCAGGCCCCGGATTCATCGAGGTGACCCATGGTCCATTGAGATCCCCCTCGAGGGACCACGGGATGCCGGATTAGAAGACAGGCGAGCATATTAGGCAAGCCGCTTGCAGGGAAGCCGGTTCCAAAAGACCCGGATTCATCCGTAAAATTCCGGAACTGGCCGAATTTTCCAATGTAAATTCGTCCAGTCGGCAAGTTTGGCCGAGCCGAAGGCCTCAGCCGACGCCGAGCGCCTTCAGCTTGCGATGCAGGGCGGACCGCTCCATGCCCACGAACTCGGCGGTGCGCGAGATGTTGCCGGAGAAGCGGCTGATCTGGGCGATCAGATAGTCCCGCTCGAACACCTCGCGTGCCTCGCGCAACGGCAGTCCCATGATGTGCTCGCCATTGTTGCTGGTCGGCATCGCCGGCACCATCGATCCCACATCCGGCGGCAGCATGTCCGCGGTGATGATCACCTCCGGTCCACCGGCGGCCAGAATCATCACGCGCTCGACGTTGTTGCGGAGCTGACGGACGTTGCCGGGCCACACATGCGACTGCAGCACGGCCATGGCGTCCTGCCCGATCTGCCGCTTCGGCAGGCCGGTCGTGACCGAAATCTGGTCCATGAAATAGTCGATCAGCTCGGGAATGTCCTCGCGGCGCTCCGACAGCGGCGGAACCCGGATCGGCACCACCGACAGACGGTGATACAGATCCTCGCGGAAACGGCCGGCGGCAATCTCCTCCTCGAGATTCCGAGCGGTCGAGGAGATGATGCGCACGTCGACGTGCACCTTGGTGGTGCCGCCGGCGCGCTGAAACGTCTGGTCGACCAGCACGCGCAGGATCTTGTTCTGCGTTTCGCGTGGCATGTCGGCGATCTCGTCGACGAACAGCGTGCCGCCGTGGGCCTCTTCGAGCGCGCCGGTCTTGCGCGCCTGCTCGCCATTGGACTGCTCGATGCCGAACAGCTCCTCCTCCATCCGCTCCGGCGTGATCGCGGCAGCGTTGATGACGACGAACGGGCCTTCGGAGCGCGGCGACTGCGCGTGCAGCGACCGCGCGGCGAGCTCCTTGCCCGAGCCGGGAGGGCCGACGATCAGGATCCGGCTGTTGGCCTTGGCGGCGCGCTCGATGGTCTGGCGCAGCTGGTTCATCGATGGCGAGCGACCGGTCATGGTGCTCGCGGTCGGCGCCAGCTGCTTCAGCTCGCGCACCTCGCGCTTGAGCCGCGAATTCTCCAGCGCACGCGTCGCGACCAGAATCAGGCGGTCGGACTTGAACGGCTTCTCGATGAAGTCATAGGCGCCGCGCTTGATCGCGGCGACCGCCGTTTCGATGTTGCCGTGGCCGGAGATCATCACCACCGGCAGGTCGGGATGGTCCTTCTTGATCTGCTCGAGGAGCTGCAGACCGTCGAGCTTGGAGCCTTGCAGCCAGATGTCCAGGAACACCAGGTTGGGACGGCGGCTCGTGATCTCCGCGAGCGCCGAATCGCTGTCGCGCGCGGTTCGCGTCGTGAAGCCTTCGTCGTCCAGGATGCCGGCGACCAGCTCCCGGATATCGGCTTCATCGTCGACAATCAGAATATCACTCGCCATGGGTCACGCCTGTCTCGTCAGCTGCCGGTTGCGGCTTGGATTTTTGGTTCATCATTGGTCGTTTGAACCGTGTCGGCGGTTTCGCCGCCGGCCTCGGTCTTCTGCGCATTGTCAGACGCCGCCGCCTGCTCCTTCGCGCCCGTCTTGGCGGCCTGGCCGGAGACGGCAAAGCGCAGCCGCATCCAGGCGCCACGCTGGCCGGGACGAAAATCGGATGCGTCCTTCAGCTCGAGCTTGCCGCCATGGTCTTCCAGCACGCGGCCGACGATCGCGAGCCCGAGGCCGGTGCCCTTGGCGCGCGTCGTGACGTAGGGCTCGAGCAGCCGCTGCCGCGCCACCTTCGGCAGGCCGATGCCGTTGTCGATGACGTCGATCAGCACGTCCTCACCCTCGCGCGAGGCGACGACATCGATTCGGCCCTTGCCGAGCTCCGCCTCGGGCACCACCTCGATCGCCTCGGTGGCGTTCTTGATGATGTTGGTCAGCGCCTGCGAGATCAGGCGGCGATCGAACTGCGCGCGCAAGGGGTCCTGCTTGATCTCGGTCTCGATGTCGATCTCGGGATGCGCGACCTTCATCAGGAACACGGCCTGCCGCACGGTGTCGGCGACGTCCTCGCCTTCCATCACCGGCTTCGGCATCCGCGCGAACCGCGAGAACTCGTCGACCATTCGCCTGATGTCGTCGACCTGCCGCACGATCGTCTCGGTACATTGCTCAAATACCGCCTTGTCCTCGGTGATGACCTTGCCGAATTTGCGGCGGATGCGTTCAGCCGAGAGTTGAATCGGCGTCAGCGGATTCTTGATCTCGTGTGCGATGCGGCGCGCGACGTCGCCCCACGCCGAGGTGCGCTGCGCCGACACCAGCTCGGTGATGTCGTCGAGCGTGATGATGTAGCTGTCGCGCGCCTGGTTGGTCTGCTCGGCGGTGACGCGCACCGACAGATTGCGCTCATGGCCGTCGCGCTGGATCGTGATCTGGCCCTGCACCAGCCGCTGCTTGCCCTCGCGCGCGGTCTTCATCATGTCGTCGAGCTCGGGCAGCACGTCGGAGAGCGGATGATCGAGCACCTCCTGCTCGGCATGTCCGATCAGCTTCTCGGCCGAGCGGTTGAGGATGCCGACGCTGCCGGAGGCATCGACACCGATGATGCCGGCGGAGGCCGACGACAGCACCGCCTCGATGAAGCGGCGCCGGCTGTCGATCAAATCGCTGGCGCTGACCAGCTCGTCGCGCTGCGTGCGCAGCTCCTGCGTCATCTTGTTGAAGGTCTGGCCGAGCTGGGCGAGATCGCCCTCCGAGCGATGCACCGGCACCTGGACGTTGAGATCGCCGGTCGACACGGTGTTGGCCGCATTCATCAATTGCCGGATCGGTGCCACCAGCCAGTTGGCGAAGTTCAGCCCGATCAGCACCGAGGCCATCAGGATGGTCAGCGCGATCACCGCGAACATCAGCGCGAACGCGATCTGGATGCCAAAGCGGCGCGCCTCGACCTGGGCGTATTCGGCGACCGACAGCTCGGTCTGCTTGAGCTGCTCGACGACCTGCGGATCGAGCGGACGCGCGACGTAGAGGAAGGTGTCGTTAAACGCGCGCAGCCGGATCACCGCAGCGACGTAGTTCGACTCCGGCAGCACCGCGATCTCGGGTTCCTCCTCCCGGACATTGTTCAGGAAGTCGGGTGCCGGCGGCGAATAGGCCAGTTGCACCCCGCCGGACTCGGCCCAGACGATCGGATTGGTGTTCTTGTCGATGATCATCGCGCCCGGCAGATTGCGCGAGGCGGCGCTGGTGGTCAGCAGATCGCGGAAGCTGGCGCGATCCTGATCGAACAGCGGCCGCGCACGGGCGATGTCATTGGCCATGCCGATGATGTCGCCGCGGATGAACTGCGCGTGCTCCTGCATGTAGGCGCGCGCGATGGTCAGCGAGTTCTGGATCGCGACCTTGGCCGGTCCGGAGAACAGCCGGTCGAGGCCGCGATCGATGGTGACGTTGGCGGCCACCGCGACCAGCACCGCCGGCAGGACCGCGATCACCGAGAACAGGCTGACGATCTGCACGTGCAGCCGTGCCGCCGCCCGGCCGCGGCGGCGGGCCTGCACCACCTGCCAGACCTCGCGGATGATGATCCCGACCAGGACCAGGATCGTTCCGGCATCGATCAAGTAGAAGGTCTTGACGACGTCCGTCGTCGGCTCAACCGGGGTCAGCCCGACCAGCACAATGAAGGTGAGGAAGGCCGACAGCAGCGCCAGCGCAACCGCGACCGGCGCGAGCCAGGTGCGCCAGGTCCAGCGCCGGCCGTCGGCGGACGAGGAATCGAAGGGGGTGGCCGAGGTCTCTGCGCTGGTCATTCCGGCAAGGTGGGTGATGCTGAACGCGGCACGTCCGGGAATCGGACTGATGCATTCCTACCACGCTGTTGCCAAATTGCGACAAATCCGCGGCGCGGAAGCGCGACGCGGATTTGTCTACAATAATTCTCACCTGAGGCGGGCTTGAGCCAGCCGCGAAGGTATCAAAGCACCGTCAGCCGCCGCTGCGGTACACCTGGATGTCGAGGTCGCGAATCTTCTTCCGCAGCGTGTTGCGGTTGAGACCGAGCAGATCGGCGGCGCGGATCTGGTTGCCGCGCGTCGCTGCGAGCGCTGCCGTCAGCAGCGGAATCTCGATCTCCTTGAGAATGCGGTGATAGAGGCCCGGCGGCGGCACGCCGTTTGGAAAGCCCTGGAAGTGCGAGGACAGATAGGCCTCCACGGCACCACCCAGATTGTCGATTGAGGTCGGCGCGTTGGAGCCGGTGGTCACCGCGGGCGGGGCCAGCTCGCCGTCGATGACCGAGGCGGTGATGACGTCCTGCGGATACAGCGCCGCCAGGCGCCGCGCGAGGTTCTCCAGCTCGCGGACGTTGCCCGGCCAGCGGTGCTGCTTGAGCCGCTCCAACGCGGCGGCATCGAGCTTCTTCGGCGGCAGCCCGTCCTTCTCAGCCAGCGCGAAGAAGTGCCGGACCAGATCCGGCAGGTCCTCAATGCGCTCGCGCAATGGCGGCAGCCGCAGCGGCACGACGTTGAGGCGGAAGAACAGGTCTTCCCGGAACAGCCCCTGCTGGATCAGGATGCGCAGATCCTTGTTGGAGGCCGCGACGATGCGCACGTCGGTCTTGATCGGGGTACGGCCGCCGACGGTGGTGTACTCGCCCTGCTGCAGCACGCGCAAAAGCCGCGTCTGCGCCTCCATCGGCATGTCGCCGATTTCGTCGAGGAACAAGGTGCCGCCCTCGGCCTGCTCGAAGCGGCCCGAGGCGCGGGTGTTGGCGCCGGTGAAGGCGCCGCGCTCATGGCCGAACAACTCGGACTCGATGAGGTCGCGCGGGATCGCCGCCATGTTGACCGCGACGAACGGGCCGTTGCGGCGCTTGCCGTAGTCGTGCAGCGCGCGCGCCACCAGCTCCTTGCCGGTGCCGCTCTCGCCAGAGATCATCACGGTCAGATCGGTCTGCATCAGCCGCGCCAGCACGCGGTAGATGTCCTGCATTGCCGGCGAGCGGCCGACCAGCGGGATCGATTCGAACTCGCCGTCGTCGGGCTGGCTCGCCGCCCGCTCCTTCGGCTCGGCCAGGGCGCGGCCGACGATCGCGATCAGCTCCTTCAGGTCGAACGGCTTCGGCAGATACTCATAGGCGCCGCGCTCCGAGGCCTTGATCGCGGTCATGAAGGTGTTCTGCGCGCTCATCACGATGACCGGCAGGTTCGGCCGCATCTTCTTGATGCGCGGCAAGAGGTCGAACGCGTTCTCGTCCGGCATCACCACGTCGGTGATGACGAGATCGCCCTCGCCCTGGCTCACCCAGCGCCACAAGGTGGCGGCATTGCCGGTCAGCCGCACCTCATAGCCGGCGCGTGACAGCGCCTGGTTCAGGACCGTGCGGATGGCCGTATCGTCATCGGCAACGAGAATGCTACCTGCAGGCATAGGTGGTCCTCAATTTGATCCCTGTGAGGCATGCAACGGCGTCCCCGAAACGTCATCGCGATTGCTTTGGTCTGGTTGTTTGGTTGCGCTGTACATCGGCATCAGCACCCGGAAGGTCGTCTTGCGCGGCTGCGACTCGCACTCGATGATCCCGCCATGGTCGCCGACGATCTTCGCGACCAATGCAAGTCCGAGGCCGCTTCCGGTCGGCTTGGTGGTCACGAACGGATCGAACAGGTTGGGCATCAGGTCTTCCGGCACGCCGGGGCCGTTGTCCCTGACGCAGAACTCCAGCGGCAGCGACACCCGCGACTTCTTGCCGGGCACCGACAGTCGCACGCCCGGGCGGAACGCGGTGGTGAGCTGGATCTCCGCATCCGAGCCGAGGTCGACGACCGCTTCGGCGGCATTCTTGACCAGGTTGAGAAACACCTGGATCAACTGGTCCTGGTTGGCGAGCACCGGCGGCAGCGATGGATCGTAATCCTCGACGAAGCGGATGTTGCGGGCAAAGCCGGATTGCGCCAGCCGCTTCACGTGGTCGAGCACGGAGTGGATGTTCACCGGCCCGCGCGCCACCGGGCGGTCGTCGCCGAACACCTCCATGCGGTCGACCAAAGTGACGATGCGGTCGGCCTCGTCGCAGATCAGCCGGGTCAGCATGCGGTCCTCCGAGGAGGCCTGCTGCTCCAGGAGCTGCGCGGCGCCGCGGATGCCCGACAGCGGATTCTTGATCTCGTGCGCCAGCATCGCGGCCAGCGCGATCACCGAGCGCGCGGCGCTGCGATGGGTAAGCTGGCGGTCCATCTTGTCGGCGATGGTGCGCTCCTGCAGCATCACCACGATGTGGCCGGGCCGCTCCGGCAGCGGCGCGACGTGGAGGTCGACGAGGCGATCGGCGCCGGTGCGCGGCGTGCCCAGATCGACCTTGTACTCGTTGACCGGCGCGCTCGTGGTTCGGACCTGGTCGATCAGCGCCAGCAAGGGGCTGCCGAACGGCACCAGCTTCTTCAGCGATTGCCGCTGCAAAAACTGCGTCGAGGAATCGAAGAACGATTCCGCCGCCATGTTGGCGTCCATGATCATGCCGTCCGGGCCGATGACGAGAACCGGATTGGGCAAGGCGTTGAGGATGGCGTCGCCATCCGACGGAAGTCGCTTGCGCTGTTCTGCGGCTGAGCTCATGCGGCTGCACTCCAGGCAAAATCGTCGAAAGCGTCACGCAGCGCCCGATGCACCAAAGACGGCTGCTCGGACGTCAGGATACGGTCGCGCCAGGCCTTCAGTTTTTCGGCCGGCGCGCGGGCATGCTCGGCGGCGACGTCGAGCCCCCAACTGAGATGCTTGCGGGCGTGGCGCAGGCCGACACGCGCGCCATAGTGGCGGCAGATCTCGTCATAGAGCGCCGTGAGCAGTGCGAGCTGCTGCGCCAGCTCGGGCGCACCCTCTTCGGCACCGCCGTCGAGCCGGCGGCCGATCTGGCCCGGCAGCCAGGGCTGACCCTGCGCGCCGCGGCCGATCATCACGGCATCCGCGCCGGAGGCGTCGAGCGCCTTGCGCGCGTCTTCGTAGGTGGTGATGTCGCCGTTGACGACGACCGGCAGATCGACGGCGTCCTTCACCGCGCGCACCGCGCTCCAGTCGGCCTCGCCCTTGTAGAACTGCTGCCGGGTGCGGCCATGCACCGTGATCAGCTGCACGCCCGCGGCCTGCGCGCGGCGCGCCAGCTCCGGCGCGTTCAGGCTGCGCTCGTCCCAGCCGAGCCGCATCTTCAGGGTCACGGGCACATCGACGGCCTCGACCGTCGCCTCGATCAAGGTCAGCGCATGATCGAGATCGCGCATCAGGGCCGAGCCGGACTGGCCGCCGGTGACATGCCGCGCCGGGCAACCCATGTTGATGTCGATGATATCGGCGCCGCCGTCCTCGGCGACCCTGGCGCCCTCCGCCATCCAATGCGCCTGGCAGCCGGCGAGCTGCACGACATGTGGCCCGATGCCGCTGGCCTCGCAGCGCAACCGGGATATCCACCGCCCGCGCACGAGATCGTCGCTCGCGGTCATCTCGGACACCACCAGACCGGCGCCGAGCTCGGCCGCGAGTCGGCGGAACGGCGCGTCGGTGATGCCCGACATCGGCGCCAGAATGGCCCGGTTGGCGAGCGAAACGTCGCCTATCTTCAAGGCTTTGGCTGGTGGTTTGGCCGGACCGGTCACGAACGACTCTTAAAGCTCTTTGGACGCATCATCGCGTCTGCGCTGCACTCTCAAGCACAAATCTTGGGCAGTCAAGCGTCATGCCTACACTTTAGCCAAAACGATCAGTATTTCAAGTGCAGTGCAGCAAAATATGCTTGTTCGGCAGTCATGGTAAACCCTTGAGCCGCCGGATTTTTGCATGGCTCCACGGCGGTTCGCAGCAGCGGATCGGCCTTCAAGTGCCTCACGGCGCCTTACGAACGCGTCGCGGTCGCAGTCGCCGCTCGAGTCATGTGTGATCCCGCTCGCTTAACATCCTCTGCAGATGTAAGAAGCCGGCAAATCTCCTCACCCTGGTCATTCATCAGCATCGATATCCTGTTCCCATGACGACTTCTCAGCGGACTGCAGCCATCCTCGTCGCGGCCGGACGCGGCCTGCGCGCCGGCGCCGGTGGTCCGAAGCAGTACCGCACGATTGGCGGCCGTACCGTCATCCATCGCGCGCTCGCCGCCTTCGCCGATCATCCCGAGGTGGCGGTGGTCCAGCCGGTGGTGAATCCCGATGACATCGACATCTTCAATGCTGCCGTATCAGGCCTGCGCCACGAGGTCCCCGCACATGGTGGCGCAACGCGCCAGGCCTCGGTGCTGGCAGGCCTGGAAGCGCTGGCGCCGCACAAGCCCGACATCGTGCTGATCCACGATGCCGCGCGTCCGTTCGTCACGCCGGCCGTGATCTCGCGCGCGATTGTCGCGGCCGGCAAGACCGGTGCGGCGATTCCCGTCGTGCCGGTGACCGACACCATCAAGGAGGTCGGAACGGGCGGCGACATCACCGCGACGCCGGAGCGCGCGAAGCTGCGCATCGCGCAGACGCCACAGACCTTCAAGTTCGAGACGATCCTCGAGGCGCATCGCCGCGCCGCGCGCGAGGGCCTCACCGAGTTCACAGATGATGCGGCGATTGCGGAATGGGCGGGATTGACCGTCGCGACCTTTGAGGGCGATGTTGCCAACATGAAGCTCACCACACCGGAAGATTTCGTGCGCGAGGAAGCGCGCCTTGCCGCGCAGCTCGGCGACATCCGGACCGGCACCGGCTACGACGTGCACGCCTTCGGCGAAGGCGACCATGTCTGGCTGTGCGGCCTGCGTGTGCCGCATAGCAAGGGCTTCCTGGCCCACTCCGACGGCGACGTCGGTTTGCACGCTCTGGTTGATGCAATTTTGGGCGCCCTGGCCGATGGCGACATCGGCTCGCACTTCCCGCCCTCGGAAATGAAGTGGAAGGGCGCGGCCTCCGACCAGTTCCTCAAATACGCCATCGAGCGCGTCACCGCGCGCGGCGGCCGCATCGCCAATCTCGAAGTGACGATGATCTGCGAGCGGCCGAAGATCGGCCCGCTGCGCGACCAGATGCGCGCCCGCATCGCCGAGATCACCGGCGTCGACATCTCGCGCATCGCCGTGAAGGCCACCACCAGCGAGCGGCTCGGCTTCACCGGCCGCGAGGAAGGCATCGCGGCCACCGCAAGCGCGACGATCCGGCTGCCGTGGAACGCCTAGAGGCGCACCACCCTGTCACCGCTCATGGAGCTTTCGATCTGACGGTCGGATGAGGACAACGCAGCCATGGCGAGCGAACGTCAAATCGGCTCTACCAGCGCGCTGGCCCGCTCGCTGCTCGACCTCTGCCGGTCGCGCAAGCTGATGATCGCGACTGCGGAGTCCTGCACCGGCGGCCTGGTCGCCGCGGCCCTGACCGACATCCCCGGCTCCTCCGATGTCATCGACCGCGGCTTCGTCACCTACTCCAACGAGGCCAAGCGCGCGATGCTCGGCGTCGAGGCCTCGACGCTTCAGACCTTCGGCGCCGTCTCCAAGGAGACCGCGATCCAGATGGCGGTCGGCGCACTCGAACGCGCCGACGTCGATCTCGCGGTGGCCATCACCGGCATCGCCGGCCCCGGCGGCGCCACCCCCGGCAAGCCGGTCGGCCTGGTCCATTTCGCCGTCGCCGCTCGCGACGGCCGCATCACCCATCGCGAACACCGCTTCGGCGCCATCGGCCGCAGCACGGTGCGGACACGTTCGGTGCTGGAGGCGTTGCGAATGCTGATGGAGCTGGCAAGGCCGCAAGTGCCGGCCAAGCCGAAGCGCGCGGCGGCGACGCGATTGCGCCGGCGCGCGGTACGGGCGCCAAGGCTGCATCCGGTGAAAAGGCCGCCACGCCGGCCGCCGACTTAATTGATCTCGATGCTTCTGCTCTCACCACACCGCGAGCGAATGGATCCAGTCTGAGATAAAGTGGTAGATCTCATTCAAATGAACGTCCCGGCCTAATCGTAGTGAAAGAGCGCAGGACATCTGTCTCCGACCTGGTGGTCAACGATTTATTCCACGCAGCGTTTCCGAACGACGCTGTCCGCATTTGCATCGTGACATCGCTGGATGACAGCAGCCTGACAGCACGAGCGCTGACGACCCAGGAAGTATTCCGCTTCGACCGGAGCAGCGGTGTGAGCATCCCTCCTGAAGCCGATGGCGCCGTCTGCACGATCGACTCGGTCGCACCGCTTCCGGAGAGCATTTGCGACACGTTGCTCAGCTACGATCGACGCTGCCGCACGTCCGCGGATTCTGAGGCGGGTCGGATGACGGCTGATGAGCGGCGGGCACTGCTCAACGCCAGACAATACTACGCGGCAAATCCAAGAACGGATCTGATCCGAACGTCACCCCGCCGAGCGCCACTTGGAGACTGAGCGGCGATATAGTCGAGAGCATTTTCAAGCTCCCTCGCCGCCTCACCCTCAGTCGTCATCCCCGCGAAAGCGGGGATCCATAGCCACAGCACGTCGTGTAGCGGCACGTCGGTGGCTCGGATCTCATTCCACCACACCTGCTGCGGAGTATGGATCCCGGGTCGGCGCCTCCACGGCGCCTTGCGCCGTTCCGGCTTGCCCGGGATGACAGTTGTGGGTGGGCCGACGCCTCGGTCCCAATAGTCTTCATGCCCGCCAGAACGGCCGCCGGCACGACCGTCGCGCTTCGTCGCGCGTGAGGCCGTAGTCCTCCAGCACTTCGTCGGCGAGCCAGGGCAGCTCCCTGGCGAAGCTGCGCCGCTCGCGCCAGCGCGCCCACCAGAGCCGAAGCAGCGATTTTGATTCGGGCGCAACGCCGCCGCGCTCGGTAATTGACTGCGGCAAGTAGTAGACGTTTGCCCCAGGCTTCGGCGGAGCAGGACGTCGCGCCGAGTGATCGCGACCGCGCTCGAAGATCCGCGGCGCATGCGCGACACCACGCAATCCACGCGCCCCGATGGCGCTGACACTCTGCTCGTCGGTCGTGCTCGGCATGGCGGGCTCCCTTGAAAAGAAAGAACCTGCCGGCAATAAAAAAGCCGCCAGGTTCCTGGCGGCTGTTCGGATCAAAGACTGCACATCATCAGATTGCGCGTGATCCTCCCGCCGCCCGCAAGCTACGGTGCGTCCAACGACCAAAACGATGGGTGGCGACGGTGATCATGGCTGGTCTATAGCTGATAGATCTGAAGTTGTCATCTGCCAATCCGGTGAAAGATCAGCGCCCGCGCTGTCCAAAGTGTCAGGACGGAAAAGCGCCCACCGTCTGCGCTAGCTGCCGCGCCAACGATCCCGGCAACGCCTGATCGAAGATGCTGCTCAGCGTGCGGTAGTACCAGATCGTCCCATCCTTTCCGCCGGTGAAGCGCTGCCACACCGCGTCGCCGACCTCATCAAGGTCGCGCGCGATCGCTTCGGCATTGTCGACCTTGTCGGCGAGCGACACCAAGAGCGATGACGCCGGCTTGTGCGGCAGCTTGGCGAGATAGGCTTCCTTCCGCGGCCGCCATTCAGGCTTCGGATCGACCCAGGAGTCCGTGCAGTCCGCGACGATCTCTGCGACGCCATCACCGAATCGCCGCCGGATCTCGTCCAGCGTGGCCTGTCCGCCCTGATCCTCGGCGGCGTCGTGCAGCAGGCCGGCGATGGCCTGCACCTCGCTGCCGCCCGCCGACAGCACGCGGCTGGAGACGCCCAGCAGATGCGCGATGTAGGGCACGTTGCTGCCCTTGCGGACTTGGGTGCGGTGCAGCTGCGCCGCATAGACCAGCGCGCTGTCGTAGCGTTGAGAGAGTGACATCAGCCTGCTTTCTTCTTCAGATTGTCCCTTGAGCATCATGATAGCTGACCCGTCGGGCAAATCAGCCCTCTTGCGGGTTTGCGCCCGGCGGGTTGCCCAGTCCTTCCAACCGCCGAAAGCGCACTCCAGCCCATGCGCCGCGCTACGAACTTCTTCAATGCTTTCAATGTCCGACTCACTGTCCAGTCCTTCTTGCGAAAATATTTGTCTTTCGTTTTTGCAGAATTCATGTTTCCTATCCCTCATCCCGCCTCGACACGAGGGGCGTATCGCGATCGTCACGACACGCGAGGTGGGGAGGCGATGGCCGCCGAGAAGCCGCAACGCGTCTTGAGACGTGCCGACGAACGGCAGTGGGCGGACGTGAAGTCGCGGCGTCCTGACACCCCGAAGCTGGTGTCACGCCGGTGGTGATGATGACCCGCCGGTCACGGGGGCAAGACAGCCGGTCCCCGGGGAGACTGCGTATAAGCGTGAAGACCGTCGCGCGGGGAATGCCGGGATGTCTCGGCTGCACCTGTGGTACCTGCCGCCTGCATTTTTTTCCGCAGGCGGGCCATGGGGGCGGCGAGCTCCCGGCATTCCCTGCGCCCTCGTGATTTCAGAGGGTCCATCGACAGGCACAGCCCGGGCGCGATCGCGCCGCGGAGGATGCGGCTGCCTGTCCGCTCGATGCCGTCCCCGTCATCCGGATCGCCGACGATTATCGTACGCACCGTCCTAGCCTAAAGGTTTTGGTTAATTTTGTCCTGCTACGTCTCGCGCATTCTTCTCTGACAGTGGATTCGGGACCCCATGGCTTTCTTCTCCGGCAAGTCGGCTGATCGCACGCATAACCTGTTGATGACCGAGCTGTTCGAACGCCATCGCGACGCCATCCTGGTGATGTCCGACGGCAAGATCATCGCCTGCAACGAGACCGCGGTCCGCTTCGGCGGCTTCCGCAGCAAGCAGGACCTGCTGTCGCGTTCACCGGCGACCATGGCGCCGGAGTTCCAGCCCAGCGGCAAGCGCTCCGCCGATGTGGTGAAGGAGATGGACGCCAAGGCGAGGCGCGAGGGCCACGCGACATTCGAGTGGACCACCAAGCGCGCGGACGGCAGCCCGGCGCTGGTGCAGATCACGCTGGTGCCGACCCAGGTCGAGGGCCAGACCTACGTCATCAGCTTCCGCCGCGACCTTTCCGACCTCATCGCCGCACGCGAGGAGAAGAAGCGCGCGCTCGACCGGATCGCCAAGGATTTCGAGACCAGCGTCGGCGCCATTGCCAACGCCATCTCCGGCGCCTCGCGCGAGGTCGAGACCACGGCGGCCTCGCTGACGACGACCGCGGATCAGGCCGCGCAGCGCGTGGCGCTGGTGGCGTCGGCGTCCAACTCCGCCTCGTCCAACGTCCAGTCGGTGGCCGGCGCCACCGAGGAGCTGTCGACCTCGGTCAGCGAGATCAACCGCCAGGTCGCGACCTCCTCGACCATCGCCGCCGAGGCGGTCGAGGCGTCCTCGCGCACCAACGACCTCGTCAACAGCCTGGCGGACGCTGCGGCCAAGATCGGCGCCGTCACCGACATGATCAACGCGATCGCGAGCCAGACCAACCTGCTGGCGCTGAACGCGACCATCGAGGCCGCCCGCGCCGGCGATGCCGGCCGCGGCTTCGCGGTCGTCGCCTCGGAGGTGAAGAGCCTGTCGAGCCAGACCGCAAAGGCGACCGACGAGATCAGCGCCCACATCAGCGCGATGCAGCGCGCCACCAGCGATACGGTGGCGGCGATCCAGGGCATCGGCGGCACCATCGGCCAGATCAGCGAGATCGCCAAGACGATCGCCACCGCGGTCGACCAGCAGGGCCATGCCACGCAGGAGATCGCCCGCTCGGTCAGCCAGGCCGCCAGCGGCACCCGCGAGGTCGCCACCAACATCGGCTCCGTCAGCCAGACGGTGGAATCGGCCGGCGGCGCCGCGCGGCAGATGCTGGGTGCAGCCGGCCAGCTCGCCAAGCATGCCGACGAGCTGCGCGGCAAGGTGAAGGACTTCTTGACCGCCGTGCAGGCGGCGTAGGAACGATCGCAGGCTGACGGTCCGCGATCAGATGGGCTCCGCGACGATGTCGCGGAGCGGCTGTTTGAAACGTGGATAGGATTTTTGGAACGACGCGATCGGCACGGCGCCGTCCCTGTATGGTTGGCATACCGCCAGCCTCCCCCCGCTGTCATCCCGGGCAAGCCGCAGCGGCGCAAAGCGCCGCGGAGGCGCCGACCCGGGATCCATACGCCGCAGCAGATGGGGTGAGACGGGCTCGGAGTTACCTGCCTGCCGCCACACGCGATCCTGTGGTTATGGATCCCCGCTTTCGCGGGGATGACGACTGAGGGTGAGGCGCCCTCTGTCGTCTACCACCGGTAGGCCTCGAGAAAGACTTAGGTCGACGACACCGCGGGCTTGCGGCCGTAGATCGCGTCGGCGCGCTTCTCGAACGCCGCCGACATGCGCGCGAAGATCGTGTCGAACATCGAGCCCATCAGCATCGCCAGCATGCGGCTCTTGAACTCGTAGGCGATGAAGAACGTCACCTCGCAGGCGCCCTGCTCTGTTGGCTCGAAGCTCCAGCGGTTCTCCAGGCTTGAGAACGGTCCGCTGACATATTCGACCAGGATCTTGCGCCCGGCGCGGTCGAGCGTGACGCGGCTGGTGAAGGTCTCCTTGACCAGCTTGAACGAGACCGTCATGTCGGCGACGACGACCTCGGTGCCGTCAGGCTTCGGATTGCGCTGGCGCACCACCAGCTTCTCGCACAGCGGCACGAACTCCGGATAGCGCTCGACATCGGCGACGAGGTCGAACATCTGGTCGGCCGTGTGCGCGACGCGGCGCTTGTTGGAAAATCTCGGCATCTGGTCTCGATCAGCGCGCGAGCGCGTCGCGCGCGGCCTTCAGTCTGGCGAAATCCTCACCGGCATGGTGCGAGGAGCGCGTGAGCGGGCTCGCCGACACCATCAGGAAACCCTTGGTGTAGGCGACGGTCTCATAGCCGGAGAATTCCTCCGGCGTGACGAAGCGCATCACGGCGTGATGCTTCCTGGTCGGCTGCAGATACTGCCCGATGGTGAGGAAATCGACCTCGGCCGAGCGCAGATCGTCCATCACCTGCAGCACCTCGTGGCGCTCCTCGCCGAGGCCGACCATGATGCCGGACTTGGTGAAGATGGTGGGATCGATCTCCTTGACCCGCTGCAGCAGCCGGATCGAGTGGAAGTAGCGCGCGCCGGGGCGGACCGAGAGGTAGCGCGACGGCACGGTCTCGAGATTGTGGTTGAAGACGTCGGGCTTGGCCGCGACGACCTGCTCCAGCGCTCCCTCTTTGCGCAGGAAGTCGGGGGTGAGCACCTCGATCGTGGTGGTCAGGCATTTCGCGCGGATGGCGCGGATGGTCGCGGCGATATGGGCGGCGCCGCCGTCGGCGAGATCGTCGCGATCGACCGAGGTGACCACGACATGGGTCAGGCCGAGCTTGAAGGTCGCCTCCGCGACGTGCTCGGGCTCGCCGGCGTCGAGGGCGGCGGGAAGGCCGGTCTTGACGTTGCAGAAGGCGCAGGCCCGCGTGCAGGTGTCGCCCATGATCATGAAGGTGGCGTGCTTCTTGTCCCAGCACTCGCCGATGTTCGGGCAGCCGGCCTCCTCGCATACGGTGACGAGGCCGTTCTCGCGCACGATGTTGCGGGTGTCGGCATAGCCGCGGGTGGTCGGCGCCTTGACCCGGATCCAAGCCGGCTTGGCCGGCGAGATGGAATCCGGCCGGTTCGCCTTTTCGGGGTGGCGGGGGCGCAGCGGCGTGTTCGCGTTGATGTCGACGATGGTGACCATGGGATTCGCACAAACCTCTGTTGCGCCCTAGCTATTCCGTGCCGCGGCGCACCGCAACCGGCTGGCCGAGGATACCAGGGCATGGCAGATATGGGCAGCGCGGAACAGCGCTCACCACGGCGGATTTCCTCGAGAATGGCGCAAAAACCGGCAAAAGCCCCCGGAGTTTCACGGCTCCGGCGCAATGCGGCGGCCAAGCGGCTGACGCGGGCGTTCTTCGCCCGCGAGGTGCTCGCGGTGGCGCCGGAGCTGATCGGGGCGACGTTTCTGGTCGACGGCGTCGGCGGGATCATCGTCGAGGTCGAGGCGTATCACCACACCGATCCGGCGGCACATTCCTTCCGGGGACCGACACCGCGCAACCAGGTGATGTTCGGCCCGCCCGGCTTCGCCTATGTCTACCGCTCCTACGGCATTCATTGGTGCGTGAACTTCGTCTGCGAGGCCGAGGGCTCGGCGAGCGCTGTGCTGATCCGGGCGATCGAGCCGACGATGGGGATGGAGGAGATGCAGCGGCGGCGTGGGCTCGAGGACGTCCGTGCACTGTGCGCGGGGCCAGGCAAGCTGACGGAGGCGATGGGCATCACGATCGCGCATAACGCACTGCCGCTCGATGCTCCGCCGATCGAGCTGTTCGCGCGGACAGGCGATGTCGAGGTCGTCACCGGCATCCGCATCGGCATCACCAAGGCCGTCGAGCTGCCGTGGCGTTTCGGCCTGAAGGGCTCGCGGTTCCTGAGCAAGCCATTTCCGCCGTCATCGCGAGGAACGTAAGCGACGAAGCGATCCAGGGGGCTTCGCTGGGACTCTGGATTGCTTCGCTTCGCTCGCAATGACGGAGGAGAGAGCGTCGTGTCAGACGCCCTGCAGCCGCGACAGCGCCTCCTGGAACTTGGCCTTGCGCGCCAGCGCCGCCTCGCGCTTCTCCTTCTCCTCCTCGACGAGCTCCTCCGGTGCGTTGGCGACGAACTTCTCGTTGCCGAGCTTCTTGTCGACGCGCTCGATGTCGGCCTCGGCCTTGGCGATCTCCTTGCCCAGGCGGGTGCGCTCGGCGGCGAGATCGACGACGCCCTTGAGCGGCAGCGCGGCGACCTCGCCGCGCACGACGAGCTGGGCGGAGCCGTCAGGTGCGGCGTCGGCGAAGGTGATGTCGGAGAGCCGCGCGAGGCGCTTGATGACCTCGCTCCAGCGTGGTGCGCGCTCCCTCGTCTCGGTGGAGGCGCCGACGAGCGCGAGCGGCATCAGGGTCGCCGGCGGGATGTTCATCTCGGCGCGAACCGAGCGGATCGCGGTGACGAGGTCAACCACCCAGCCGATCTCGGCCTCGGCCGCCTCGTCCTTGAAGCTGGTGGCGTCGAACGAGACCAGCAGCGGCGGCACCAGGGGATCGCCGAAGCTGGCAGCCGACAGCGCGGCGATCTCGGCGACCGTCGGCCTGTCGGTGCGGTGCGGCCAGGGCGACAGGGTCAGCAGGCTGTCGCGCTTGGCGGTCGATTCCCACAGCGCCTCGGTGATGAAGGGCATGAAGGGATGCAGGAGCTTGAGGATCTCGTCGCGCGCCCAGGCCACCATGGCGCGGGTCTCGGCCTTGGCGGGCCCGTCCTCGCCGAGCAGGGTCGGCTTGGAGAGCTCGACATACCAGTCGCAGTAGACGTCCCAGACGAAGCGGTAGATCGCGTTGGCGGCATCGTTGAAGCGATAGGCCTCGAGCGCCTCGGTGACCTCGCGCGTCGCCGCGGCCGCCTCATGCGCGATCCAGCGGTTCAGGGTCTCCTTCGCGGAGCCGGGGTCGAAGCCCTCGGGCACCGTGCAGCCGTTCATCTCGGCGAAGCGGCTGGCGTTCCAGAGCTTGTTGGCGAACTTGCGGTAGCCGTCGACGCGCTGCGTAGACAGCTTGATGTCGCGGCCTTGGGCTGCCATCGCCGCCAGGGTGAAGCGCAGCGCGTCGGCGCCGTGCTCGTCGATCAGCGCGAGGGGATCGATGACGTTGCCCTTCGACTTCGACATCTTGGCGCCCTTCTCGTCGCGGACGAGCGCATGGATGTAGACGGTCGAGAACGGCACCTCCTTCATGAAGTGCAGGCCCATCATCATCATGCGGGCGACCCAGAAGAAGATGATGTCGAAGCCGGTGACCAGCACGTTGGTTGGATAGTAGCGCTTCACCTCGGGTGTATCGTCGGGCCAGCCGAGCGTGGAGAACGGCCACAGCGCCGAGGAGAACCAGGTGTCGAGCACGTCCTCGTCACGCGTGATGAAGCCTTCGCGCTTGTTGCGGTCGAGCGCCATCTCGCGCCCCTGCTCCGCCGTGATGACCTCCTGCTCGACGTAGTAGCCGATGGCGTGGCCGACGGCCTCCTCCTCGGTTTCGGCGACGAAGACCTTGCCGTCAGGGCCGTACCAGGCGGGAATCTGATGGCCCCACCACAGCTGGCGCGAGATGCACCAGGGCTGGATGTTCTCCATCCAGTCGAAATAGGTCTTCTCCCAGTTGCGCGGCACGAGCGTCGTCGCGCCCGACCTGACCGCCGCGATCGCCGGCTGCGCCAGGGTCTTGGCGTCGACATACCACTGGTCGGTCAGATAGGGCTCGATCACGACGCCGGAGCGGTCGCCATGCGGCACCATGTGCGTGTTCGGCTCGACCCGCTCGAGGAAGCCGAAGGATTCCAGTCGCTCCAGGATCTTCTTGCGCGCAGCAAAACGCTCGATGCCGTGGAACTCCCTGGCAAACTCCTCGGAGCCCTCGGGAAGGCCGCGCAGATAGTCCTCGTTGTCGACCAGCGCAATGCAGCCTTCGCGATCAAGAATGCTGATCTGCGGCAGGCCGTGGCGGCGGCCGACCTCGAAATCGTTGAAGTCGTGCGCCGGCGTGATCTTGACCGCGCCGGTGCCCTTCTCCGGATCCGAGTAAGTGTCGGCGACGATCGGGATCTCGCGCCCGACCAGCGGCAGGATCACGCGCTTGCCGACGAGATGCTGGTAGCGCTCGTCATCCGGATGCACGGCGACTGCGCTGTCGCCGAGCATGGTTTCGGGACGCGTGGTCGCGACGACGATGAAACTCGTGGGATCCTCGGGGCTGAACGTCTTGCCTTCGATCGGATAGCGCAGGTACCAGAGGTTGCCCTTGACCTCGATCTGCTGGACCTCGAGGTCCGAGATCGCCGTCAGCAGCTTCGGGTCCCAGTTGACCAGCCGCTTGTCCTTGTAGATCAGACCCGCGCGGTGCAGCTCGACGAACACCTTGACGACGGCCTTGGACAGGCCCTCGTCCATCGTGAAGCGCTCGCGGCCCCAGTCGCAGGAGGCGCCGAGACGCTTCAACTGGTTGATGATGGTGCCGCCGCTCTCGTCCTTCCACTGCCAGACGCGCGCGAGGAACTTCTCGCGGCCCATCTCGCGGCGACCGGGCTGCTGGCGCTCCATCAGTTGGCGCTCGACCACCATCTGCGTGGCGATGCCGGCATGGTCGGTGCCGGGCTGCCACAGCACGTCGCGGCCGCGCATGCGCTCGAACCGGCACAGGATGTCCTGAAGCGTGTTGTTGAGCGCGTGCCCCATGTGCAGCGATCCGGTCACGTTCGGCGGCGGGATCACGATGGTGAAAGGATCGGCATCGCGGCGATCGGGGCGACCGGCGGAGAACGCCCGGGCATCCTCCCAGACCAGGGACATGCGACCTTCGAGATCGGTGGGCTGATAATTCTTATCGATCATGGCATTTCCAGCGGCGTGGGGCCGGCTGTCCAATTCGGGATGTCGCGGAACTCGTCCGGGCCTTTTGTGACATGACCTGAAAAAGCTCACGCAAGCTGTTGGTGCTTGGGCTGTTTTCGGACTGATGTCCGACCGCGGACCGTGCTCCCGGAGGAGCCCTCTCGATCCGTCCGGCAGGGATCAGCTTGACAGGGCTAGAAAGCCGCCGCGGCGCGCCAAGTCAACAGCAGCGGCGAACATTGACGGAAAGGGCCTACCGCCCGCCGCGGCTCGCTCCAGAACGGAATGCGAGTTCGTGCCCCCTCTCGGCGTCAGCGGCCGCGCGAGACGCGCTCGATCTCGGCCTTGACGATGCGCTCCACCAGGGCCGGAAGATTGTCATCCAACCACGATTTCAGCATCGGACGCAGCATCTCCTTGACGAGGTCCTCAAGCGTCCGGGCGTTGTTGCTCAGCACGGTGTTGGCCAGCGCATTGAATGCCGATTCGACGGCGTTGACCGTGGACGGCGCCAGGATCGGCTGTTTCGGCGTGGCCTGCTCGAAAGACGACTCGAAGCTCGCGGCCTTCTGGTTGAGCCGCCCGGACTCGATGAACTCGATATCGTTCTGCGGATCCACCTTTCGGAAGGATGCCGCGGCGGGGGCTGGCGCTGGAGCGGGAGTCGGTGGGGCCACTGCCATGTCGTCCGTCAACTCAAGTACTTCAGGTTCTGGATCCGGCTCGGGTTCGGCCGGCCGGACCTCTGCCGCCGGAGTCGTTTCATCCAAACCCGCCAGCAATGCGTCAATGTCATCCTGACTGTTGGGCGCCGCAGCCGCCGCGGGCGGCGGCGCAGGTGGTGGTGGCGCGGGCTTGGCGGGGGCCGCAGCAGCGATCTTCGAAGGCGGGATGTCGTTCATCACCGGCTTCGCGGCCGGGGCCGCCGGCTTCTCGGCCTTCACCGGCTCCGGCGCGGCAGCCTTGTCCGCCGCCGGCGGCTTGCCCTCGTCGTCGGCAATGATACGCCGGATCGACGCCAGAATCTCCTCCATGGAGGGTTCTTGGACCTTCGCAGGCTGCGTCATTTCCGACTCCAAATCAGCAACGCCGCCCTACGTATCGGCGCGGCGCAAAAGTCCCGGGCGCCGGATCCAAGAGGCTTGGACTTCTCAACGGACATGCCAACTTGTCTCCGGACAAGGCCTGATCGATGCAAAACAACAGAACGATACTGCCCATGTCGGAGACTATTCTTGGAAGAACTTCCGACGCAGTCCGAATCGTTCGGCGGCCATTTTGAGGCTATGTCATGGCAACAAATGAATGCAAGCAACGCCGGCCGCGAACCCGGTGGAGCACGGAGGTCGCCTGTCAAGCGTCGCCCATTCGTCACAACCACAGCATGTGCCACAAAAAAATCCCCCGGCCAAGGACCGAGGGATCAGGGTCGATATTAAGAATGTACTAACGACCATCCGGCGTCCGTACACCCGCCCAGTTATCCCGGACCTGCTGGTAGTGAACGCTGGGATCGTAGGTGGTCGTCGGCAGGTTCAGCACCTGCGGCGACAGCCGACCGACGGTCTGAAGCACCGAGTAGGACGCCACCACACGATCGTGCTGTGCGTTCACCAGCGAGTTCCGCGCATTGACCAGCGCCTGCTGAGCGTTGAGGACATCCAGCGTGGTCCGCTGGCCCGCCTTGGCTTCCTCGCGCACGCCGTTCAAGGCGATCTCGGAGGCCGCCACCTGGGCCTGCGCCGACTGCACCTGAGCCTTGCCCGCGAGCAGCTTGCCCCAGGCAGATACCACGTCGGAGCGAGCCTGATCACGCGTCTGCTCCAGGACCAGACGCTGCTGTGCCAGCGACTCCTTGGACTGCCGGATCAGCGAATATTCCGCCCCTCCGTTGTAGATCGGAACGTTCAGCGAGGCGACAGCCGACGCGCTGAACCCACGATAGGATTGCAGGCTCGACTCATAGCCCTGCTGAGCCTGAGCCTGGACGTTTACGGACGGCAGCAGCGCACCTTCCTTGATCTTCGTGTCAAGATACTGGACGTCGATGCCGTACATCGCCGCGGTCACGCTCGGGTTTTCCGTCAGGGCCGTTTCGACCGACTGCTGGAGGCTCGGCGGCAAGTAACGATCAACAGGAGAGCCCGGCGCCAGATTCTGGGGATCGTTGCCGATGATTCGGCGGAAGTTCGAGCGGGTCGCCGTCAGCTGGGCCTCTGCTGTGAGCTGCTGCGTGCGGCCGGCGGCGAGCTGAGCCTCGGATTGCGCGACGTCGGTGCGGGTGACCTCGCCGACGTTGAACCGATCCCGAGTCTGCTTGAGCGTCTGCTCCAGCACTCGCGTGTTGCTGCGCTGGACCTCGACGATCGCCGCATCGCGCAGATAGTCCATATAGATCGTGGCCGCGGCTAGCAGCACCTGCTGCTCGAGAATGCGGAGAGCCTCGCGTTGCGCCGAGACGTTCGCCTCGGCCTTGCGCACGCCGTTTGCCGTCTGCTGACCGTTGTAGAGATTCTGGTTGACCGTCAGGCTGACGCTTCGCGGCCTTTGCACGCCGTGCGCGGCCGGCGTCGCGGGTGCCGCTTGCAAATCCGTATACTGAATGCCCGCCGTCGCAGTCAGATTGACCTTCGGCCGATACCCCGAGAGTGCCTGCGGAACGCCTTCGTCGACCGCACGAGCCTGGGCCCGCGACGCGTTCAGTTGCGGGTTGTTCTGATAGGCGCGCACCAGCGCAGCCTCGATCGTGTCGGCCAGCGCAGGCGTCGGGCCTGCACAAGCCATCACGAGGACCACAGCCGCCGCTGCGGTGACGAGCTTCACCCCAAACATCCCTGTTCCATTCATTTGTTACCGGCTCGAACGCCAGAGCCGGGCCGTAACCTGTTGAAGAGACTCCCGCGCACCTCGCACCTTATTCCCCATGCAAGCGCAACGGAACCACCCAAGCCTGGAACCCGTATCGAAAACTGTCAACGTGCAGCATCCAGGCCACACTTCTGATTTAAAACAGAATTTTGCCCGCCCGCAGCCGCGAAGACAACGCACCAAGCCGTACTGCGCGACGGGATGCCGGCAGTTCAGAGGGGTCGCCAAGAACTTCGTCTGACGACTTAAAAAACGAACTCGGGGACCCGTTCGAGGCCGGAAATGACCGGCGCCGCGGCATCGAACAGAACCCTGCTGCCGATATCACCATGCGATCGCGTAAAGATCATGGCGCGGGCGGGTCGCGAGGTGGCGAAGACGCCGACCAGGCGGCCGCCCTCTTTCAATTGACGGCAAAGACCGTCAACAGCGACCTCGGTCGCTCCATTGAGGAGAATCACGTCGAAGCGGCCGTCCGCCGGATCACCCTCCGCAGCCGGCGCGACTCGAATCGTAACCGGGCAGCCATCGACGGCGGCAAGCAGATGCTTGGCGCGACCTTCGACCGCCGAATCGACCTCGGTCGCCGTCACGCTGCCCGCAAGCCGGGCGGCCAACGCAGCGAGATAGCCCGTCGCACATCCGACCACCAGCACGCTGTCGGTCGGCTTGATCTCGGCAGCCTGCAGCAGTTTTCCCGTCAGCATCGGTTTGATCAGATACCGCTTGGTCGAAGCGGATTCGGAGACGTCGAGATCCAGGTCGAGATAGGCCAGCGCCTGCCGATCTGTGGGAACGTAGGCTTCCCGCGGCACGGTCAACAACGCATCCAGCACGCGGTGATCGGTGACGTCGTTGGTCCGGACCTGACCATCGACCATTTTCTGGCGCGCCGTCGCGAATGAAGACATGAGCAGACCTGCAAGCAAAGCGGATGGACCGCGGACGATCTGCGCAATCTTTTGGTACAAGGCCCTCGAAAAGGCAACATGCGGGTTTCAACGGAGCCGCTGGGACACCGCCTGTGAGGACGCCGACCGCCGGCTACTCGATCACCACGGCCAGTCGCCCGAGCAACTGCACGATCTCGTCAATATGTTCAGAATCACCGCGCGTCATCATGTCGGCCAACCGCGTGAGACATTCGTCGTCGCTGAGACGCTCGACCTGGTCGGGAATCAACGAGGGCGCGGAGACTTCTTCAGCGAATGGGATGACGGTGTTTGGCATCTACGACACTCCATGACCGCGGGGGACTGGCCGGTTCCAGCAAACTATCGGGGCCGGTTTGCTCCCCTCCAAGTGAATTTCCTGTCATCGAACTGTGGGCGGCCGCTGCCCAGCAAGCGTTCAAAATCAATCTAACCATATGAAATTTCGGTATTTTATTCCTGAGCCCGCAATCGTCGCAAAGATGCGATTTCGTTCTATGCAAGGCGAAACGGCTTTGTTATACGCAGCCGCATTCGCGAACATTGCTTCGCCTGTTCCTCGGTAGCTCAGCGGTAGAGCATTCGACTGTTAATCGAATGGTCGCTGGTTCGAATCCAGCCCGGGGAGCCATTCTGGCCATGCCGAATGGTTCTTTATCCTCCCAATCCTTCTTTCTTGTGACGCGGGACATCCGCCGATTGGCGGCGAACGTTCGCCGATCTTCACTGTCTTCCCTTGACCGCGCATGGGGCGTCGGGCAAGCGGGGGCACTCCTTCTGCAGTGACGACCAGCGATGCCGATTTCCGATCATCTGAGAGCCGTCCGCAGCAAGATCGGCCATGATCTGTTGGCGACCACGGCGGTTTCCATCTCCGTGTTCGACGACCAGGGCCGCATTCTGCTCGGGCGCGACGCGGAGACGGGCCTCTGGACGTTGCCCGGCGGCGCCATCGATCCGAATGAGCATCCGGCCGACGCCGCCACCCGCGAATGCTTTGAGGAGACCGGCCTCGTGGTCCGCCCGAAACGTCTGCTCGGGGTGTTCGGCGGCCCGGAGTTCCTCATCCGCTATCCCAACGGTGATCTGACCTACTATACGGTCATCGCCTTCGAAGCCGTCATCGAAGGCGGCGCGCTTGCGCCTGACGGCGAGGAGATCGCGAGCCTCCGATTCGTCGATCGTGGGGAATGGGACCAGCTCCCGGTGTCGCCATCGAGCCGGATCATCTCGCGTCAGGCGCTCCAGCACGACCCGGTCCCCTACTTCGCTGCCGCGAGCTGGCGGCCCGAGAGCTGAACCGGACTCGAATCCTTGGATCCTGTCGCCGCAATTCTCATGCTGATGGCCGGTCTGCTTCATGCGAGCTGGCATGCCATCGTCAAGACCGGCAGCAGCCTCTCCCTTCTGGCTGGCATGGGTCTGGTGAGCAGCGCCCTGATCCTGCCCTTCATGTTTCTCGTTCCCGTTCCGGCGCTCTCGACCTGGCCGCTCATCGTGGCCTCGCTGGTCTTGCACGCGGGCTACAAGGCGAGCCTCGCAATGGCCTACCGTTCAGCCGAGCTTGGACGTACCTACCCGATCGCGCGTGGCACCGTTCCGCTGTTCGCAACGCTATTTGCCTCGCTGGGTCTGCAGCAACTGCCACGGAGCGGGCAGTTGATCGGAATCGCCGTCATCGTCCTCGGAATCACCGGCCTGGCACGCGACCGCATCCACGGTCCGATCGACCGCCGCGCGTTCTGGGCTGCGGTCTGCGCCGCCGCACTGGTCGCCGGCTATTCGGTCGTCGATGCGGCAGGCACTCGGCAGACCGAAGGCTGGGCTTCGTTCACGGTCTGGATGATCGTGCTCGACAGTGTCGTGTTCTTTCTCGTCGCAATGATGTTGCGAGGACCTGCGCTGGTGTTGGAGATCCGAGACGCCCGGACTCCGGTGCTGATCGCAGGCACCCTGGGGCTGACGTCATTCGTGGTATTCCTTTGGGCCTTGAGCCGCAATCCGATCGCCAATGTGGTCGCGTTTCGCGAATGCAGCGTCCTGTTTGCGACGCTGATCGGCGTGCTGTTCCTGAAAGAGCGTGCAACGCCGCAACGGCTTTGCTGCGCGGCGCTGATCGCAGTCGGGCTGGTCATCGTCGCCTTGCTCAAGCCGGATTGAGATTCGTCAAACAGCCGGAGCCATCGACCCGGACATCATAGTTCCATCTTCATCGCATGATGCACAACAGAAGATCTGCCTGCGGTCCGGACATGGAAGTTCCGTAAAACTCCTGGTTGCAGAATCGCAGCAACTAATTCAGTGTTAACTACTTTGCCATTTTTGAGCCTCAGCCTATTGTCCTTGTAGCGTGAGAGTCCTTCAGTCCCGCTGATACTGAGGTGGCCCATGCCTACTGTCCTCATTATTGACGATGATTGTGCCACGCGCGCTGCGCTGGAAACATTATTGAAGAAGAAGCGGTTCTGCGTGTTTCTCGCGCCGGATGGTCCGACCGGCATTCGATTGATCGGCAGCGTATCCTTCGATGCCGTCGTGGTCGACATGTTCATGCCGGGCATGGACGGCATCGCAACCATTCGCGAGCTCATCAAGCTCGATCCCACGGTCCCGTTCATCGCAATCTCCGGCTACGCGTTCACCGACAAGAAACTGGGAGCTCCAGACTTCCTCGGTATGGCAATCAAGCTCGGAGCAACGGCAGCGTTGCAGAAGCCGTTCGACATCCTCGATCTGCTCGAAGCGGTCGATCGTGCGATCGAGGTGCGGCAACGACTTCTGACCGAGGCGCGGCGCGTGGCTCCTCATCCACGTCTGTCAGGAAGGGCTCATGATGAACATCCTGGTCGTTGATGACGAAGTCGGCGTCTGCTGTGTCATCCAGCATCTCCTGGTTCGCGAGGGCTACGCGGTCACGGCCGTCACCGACGGTCGGCTGGCGATGGATGCCGTGTCCCGCGACGATTTCGCCGCGGCCCTGATCGACCTCAACCTGGCCGACATGGACGGCAACGACGTGATCCGGGCTGCACGCGCGGCCCGCCCCACGATGCCCATCGTGATGATGTCGGGCATGGTGCTCGAGTCAGGACAGGGGGCGCCTGACTTGCTCTTCCCCTCGCCCAAAGTGGTCGGCCTTCATCGTTTGGCGAAGCCGTTCAAGCCGAAAGACCTGTCGCAGCTGATGCGTGACATTCTGGCGCAGGACACCGAGCTTCTCGCCGTCGCGGTTTGACCGCCAGCGATTCTACCGCTTGCGTCGAGCCGGACATTTGGAGCGGGTCGCCTCTGTGGCCTTGGTAGGCGAGGCAGCCTGCGACGCGCAGCAGGCGTTGTGGATCTCTTGCTCAGGGTCGGCTACGGGCGGCCTCGTGATCGCTGAACGGCACACCTGCCGCGCGGGCAGACCGGTCGAGGGATGACGAGAAGCCTTGGGATGTGAGCCCGTTCACACTGGAACGGCGTGGACCGCGGTATCTTTGGAACGAAGGGCACCGGTAACCAATTGGGTCCGTCGTGCCCGATCGTTAGAATTTGAGCGATCCGCTCAATTTGAACAAAGTGGAATTTTGCCATCCTGGCTCGCAGTTTGTGCGAGGGCGAGATGAGCGAAGCGGAATACGAGCTGTTGATGGACGTTGTGAGAACCGCTATTGCGCCCGAGACCGAGACCGATTCCATGGCCCGCTTGTTCGCAATTCTGCATCTCCCCACGGCAGCCAACGACAACCAGGGCGCCTGGCCGCTGATCCCGTTTCCCGACGGCTGGTTCGCGGCCTGCTGACGTGCGATCGTCTGTCGTCATGCAAGCCGGGGGATCGGCCCGTCTTCGCCGGAACACTGCTGCGGTCTTCATTTTCTGAGATGGCGACGGCGGAGGCCGCCGCCCCTCAGATCGCCGGCGCTACTTCTTGACTGCGAACACCCAGACGACGCCGCCTTGCGGGACGTTGTCCTCCAGACCGATGTTGCCTTTCGAGAGCGCATCCTGGATGCGTTGCGCATCGACGCCCCAGCCGGACTGCACGGCGATGTACTGCGTGCCATCGACCTCATAGGCGACGGGCATGCCCATGATCCCCGAGTTCGTCTTCTGCTCCCACAGCAGCTCGCCGGTCTTGGCATGGAACGCCCGGAACATCCGGTCGTTGGTGCCGCCGACCAGAACGAGATCGCCCGCCGTCGCGGTCACCGACCCGAACAGCTGGGATTTCGGGAAATTGTGCGACCACACCTTCTTGCCTGTCGCGGGATCCCAGGCCTGCAGCTCCCCGAAATGGTCGGCACCGGGCCGCACCGTGAGCCCGATGTCCTCGGCCTTGGTGCCGAGCCAGAGCTGGCCGGGAACGAGCGGCAGCTTTTCCCCGGTGAAGCCGCCGCAGAAATTCTCGTTCGCCGGCACGTAGACGAAGCGCGTCTTCTGGCTGTAGGCCGCGGACGGCCAGTCCTTGCCGCCCCACAACGAGGGACAGAAGTCGACACGCTTGCCGAGCGTCGGCTTGTGCGCGGGATCAACGATCGGCCGTCCCGTCTCGGGCTCGATGCCCTTCCAGACATCGGTGTGGACGAAGTTCCAGCCATTGACGTAGTTGATGCGCTCCGGCGTGCGCTCGAGCACCCAGAAGATGGCGTCGCGTCCGGGATGGATCAGGCTCTTGAAGCTACGGCCGTCGCGCTGCAGGTCGACCAGCATCGGCGCATCGACCTCGTCCCAGTCCCACGAGTCGTTCTGGTGATACTGGAAATGCGTCTTGATCTTTCCGGTCGCAGGATCCAGCGCGATCACCGAGCTGGTGTAGAGATTGTCGCCGGGGTGCAGGCCCCCTGGCCAGGGCGCGGCGTTGCCGACGCCCCAATACACCGTCTTGGTGTCCTTGTCGTAGGTGCCGGTCATCCAGGCCGAGCCGCCGCCGTTCTTCCAGTCGTCGCCGCTCCAGGTGTCATGCCCGGGCTCGCCTTCGGCCGGGATCGTGAAGGTGCGCCAAAGCTCCTTGCCGTCCTCGGCGTCATAAGCGGCAACGTAGCCGCGGACGCCGAACTCGCCGCCGGAGCCGCCGACCATCACCTTGCCGTCGACGATCAGCGGCATCAGCGTGAGATATTGTCCCTTCCTGTAGTCCTGGACCTTCTTGTCCCACAGCACCTTGCCGGTCTTGGCGTCGAGCGCGACCAGATGATCGTCCGTCGTGGCGAGGTAGAGCTTGTCCTGCCAGAGGCCGACGCCACGATTGGTCGGATGCAGCTGGAACAGATCCTCGGGGAGCTCGCGCTTGTAGCGCCAGTACTGATCGCCGGTCTTGGCATTCAGCGCGATCACCTGCCCCATCGGCGTCGTGATGAACATGACGCCGTTGTTGACCAGCGGCGGTGCCTCGTGCCCCTCGACCACGCCGGTGGCAAAGGTCCAGACCGGCACCATGTCCTTGACATTCGTGGTGTTGATCTGGTCGAGCGGACTATACCCCTGGCCATCATAGGTCCGGCGGTAGAGCATCCAGTTGCCCGGTTCGGGATTTTCGAGCCGCGTGGGCGTGACGGGACTATAGTTGTCGATCGGGCCGGCCACGGCTGCCGGTGCGGCGAGACAGGTGAACGCCACGGTGCTCGATAGCAGCCATTGCTTGATCGCGGTGGACGTGATGGACATGGACAAACCTCCCCTGCTTCGTTTTTCGATTCACTTGTTGTCGTGACGGGTGTCGAGACGATGCGAGTTCCGATAGGGACATGGGATCTCATCAGCCCTGTTGGCCACCTACCTTCCCAATGAAGGGCCCGGCGATCAGGAGCGTGCCGTCCTTGATCGCGAGGGGAAGCGCGGCAAGCCGCCGCGGCGCGGGGCCGAACACGACCTGCGCCCCGCGCCTCGGGTCGTACTCGGAATTGTGGCACATGCATTTGAAGACATCGTCGTTGCCCTCGGTCGCCTTGATCCAGGCCGTGACCGGGCATCCCGCATGCGAGCAGATGGCCGAATAGGCCACGATTCCTTCGGCTGCGCGCTGACGCGTGTCGTCGTCCAGTTCGTTTGGATCGAGCCTGACGAGCACCACCTCGTTCAATCGCGATCCGTCACGCACGATCGCATTCGCTGGATCCTTCGGCCACGCGTGAACCGGTGGCTCGCCGAGCTTCAAGTCGTCAGGCGTGATCGTCTGCCCTTCGCGCTCCCCTTCCGAGAACACGATCAGGTCGCCTTTCTGCGGCCGCTTCTCCTTGCGAGGATCATCGTCGTCGGCCGCTGCGCTGGCGACTGTTGCGCATGCGGCAAGCGTGCCGAAAACCACCGAGCGGCGTGTCGGGTGATCATCCATGACAGATCTTTGCGTGTGAAGTTGTGTGCTTGAGTCGTGGGAATGCTGCTCTAAAGTCCGGCGTCCCGCAGCGCACCCTGACATAGAACAATTAGAACAACACAACCTGACGAAATCAAGGCGCGTTGCGCGATTTCGCCGCGATGTTTTCAACTATCGTCGCTGCTGCGCGTCATTGCCGATGCAACAGTTCGGCGAAAGCTGCTGGTGATCGGCAGCGACGGTGTCGCCAGCTCCGTCTGGAATTTCGACCACGCAAGGTGTGCGCCAGGGTCGGGATGAGAGCAGCGCGACAACACCCCTACGTGCTGCCGTGCCGGGTGCCGACCCGATCGAAACGCGGCTCGGCGGATCGAACGTCCGGCTGGCTGAGGGCCCGGATCGATGGAGTCGGCTTCGCGACGAGAGTGGTTGCCTAAGCGACCGATTGCCTATATTGCTCCGCCCACAGGGGCCACGTGGCGGAGTGGTTACGCAGCGGTCTGCAAAACCGTTTACACCAGTTCAATTCTGGTCGTGGCCTCCAATATTTTCAAAGACTTAGCTTGTCTGCTCCGTATGGCATCGCGTACGAGTCAGCCATTCGTCGGCAAATCAACCGACTTCATAGAATTTGGATGTGGGGCTGGTCCTATTCTTATCTGAACGCGGGGTTCACGTGGGCCCTGAGGGCCGACGTCACTGGTGTCGTCACTTGGATCGGAACTTTAATTGCGGTTTTCGGGATCCCATCGACCTTCCATCAGTCCAGGCGAGCAGCCAAGGCAGCCGAAGAAGCGGCAGATACTCTCCGGAAGTTTCGGGAACGCCTCGGGTCCGTTAACATCGCCCACGCTTACTCTCATCTTGAGCTCGCTCGGAGGTTTGTCTTAGCGAGGGACCACCAAGCCGCTTTGACTGTTGTGGGAATTGTGAAGCGAGACGTCCTTCAGATCGTCGCGTTACTCGAACAATCCACTGGGCCTCCATCGAACACTGGGACGGCGCGGCGGAATCTTGCTTACATCGAAACTCACCTCTCACGAGCGATCCGCTCCGATCCGGCCTTCAACCCAAGCAAACTGGACAAGGCGGTGCGCGGTCTGAGCGATTGCCTTTTGGATTGGGAAAATCGGGTACTTACGAAAGCTTGATCGATGAAGTCATTGGACACGCTCATTCCGAGGCTGAAGCAAGCCACGCTAGACGGTAAGCTTAAGTGGGGGAAAGACCAGTGGAGCGCGTACACCTGCACACTGGGAAAGACTTCTATTAAAGTCTGGAATTGGTCCAGTCCAGAAGACGACACGACGGGCGTGTCCGTAAATCTTTACCGTGGAAATTCATCGAATGGAGAGGTCCTCGATGCAGTCATCGCGGACCAATTCGATTCGGCGTACGCAAACGTGTTCGAACTATATTCTGTCGCGCGCCGGTCCGCCCTCAACGTTGACGCAGTCATCTCCGAAATTGAAGACGAACTTGACAAGCTCTAAGAGCAAGCCACGTGGGTGCGCATTTTAGGCCCGCTTTACCAGTCTGTTCGTCAGTTTGCTCGCCAGGGCCCGCACGTCAGTGTTTCGTCACGTCAGTATCAAGGACCTTAGGCGAGAGCCAATTCCAAGGCTGCAAAACCGTTTACACCAGTTCAATTCTGGTCGTGGCCTCCACTCAATCAAGATCAAGCGGGTTGGACCACCCATTGGCCGCGGCCGGCGCTAGATGGGCAGATCGTCGATGCCGCCGGGATAGCTGACCTGCGCGCGCGGCCAGGTCAGAATTGCGCCTCGTTCACCGGCCGAGACGCCGCCCCGATCCGAGCCGGACCTGCCGGCCAGCCGGGGCGCGTAATCCCTGAACTGCACCACATTGGATTTTTCTGCTTCCTGCATGGCTCTGATCCTCGTTCCATGCTGCAATGCAAGAAGCGTACCCCCGGTTCCTAAACCCGGCGTTTACGGCCGCGCCAATCCGGCTTGCGGGCCTTTGGGCGGGGCGTGAGCTCCGGTTGCTCTTTTTCCACCTCCCGATACCGCGCCAGCATGCGCTCGAAGCTGGCGTCGAGGGTCGTGGCGATCTCCGGCCGGCGTTCCAGCGCGGCCATCAGCATCCCCGCCGCCTCGATGGTCGACAGCCCGTCGCGGCGCGGCTCGCGGCGCAGCCGGCCGTAGCGCGACGGCTGCCGCGGCCCGAGGATCACGCGCTGGCACTTCAGCATCCACGGATTGCGCCACCACAGCGCCTTGGCCTGGCTCCAGGTGCCGTCGAGCAGGATCACGCCCTCGATCGACTTGAGGATGGCGCGCTGGTTGTCGGCCACCTCGCCCTTGCGGGTCAGCGCGACCACCTCGGTCTCAGGATCGAGCTCGGCCGCCTTGGCCGAGCCGAGATAGAGAATGGCCCAGCGCGCGGGATCGGCGACCGGCCGTCCCAGCGCCTTGGCGAGGCTGGGCCATGACAGCCCGACCTTCACCACCGCGTTCTTGAAATGCTGTGCGGCGAGCCGTGCAGTGCCGAGCGCGCGGTCCTGCTCCTGCGGGTGCTGCAGGATCAGCAGTCCCAGGCGGCTTTCCAGCGGCGTGACGCTGTCGCAGATGCACAGCGGCAGCGGCTTCTGGCAGCGCGGGCAGTCGGGCGGCGCCTCGGTGGCGAGCGGCGAATGGTTGTGTGTCTCTGGCATGCCGCGCCTATACGCGCCGCTGAACGTCGCGACAACGGCTCATTCGGCAGGAGCTGCGAGCGGCTCCGGCGCCGAGCGGCGGCGCAGCCGGTCGATCAGCAGATAGATCACCGGCGTGGTGTAGAGGGTGAGGATCTGCGACACCAGCAGCCCGCCGATGATGGTGATGCCGAGCGGGCGGCGCAGTTCAGTGCCGGGACCGGTCGCGATCACCAGCGGCAGGCCGGCGAACAGCGCGGCGAGGGTCGTCATCAGGATCGGGCGGAATCGCACCCGGCAGGCCTCGAAGATCGCATCGGCCGATGACATGCCGCGCTGCCGCTCGGCTTCCAGCGCGAAATCGACCAGCATGATGCCGTTCTTCTTGACGATCCCGATCAGGAGGATGATGCCGACGAAGGCGATCACCGTCAGCGGCGTGTTGGTGACCTGCAAGGCGAGCAGTGCGCCGAGCCCGGCCGACGGCAGCGTCGAGATGATCGTCAGCGGATGCGCCAGGCTCTCATAGAGCACGCCGAGCACGATATACATCGCGGCCAGGGCGAACAGGATCAAGAGCGGCTGGCGGCCGCTGCTCTTGTTGAAGTCCCCGGCATTGCCGTCGAAGCTGCCGCGGATGCCCTCCGGCATGTGCAGCTCGTCGACGGCGCGCTGGATGTTGGCGGTCGCGGTCTGCAGGGGCACGTCCGGCAGCAGGTTGAACGACACGGTGGTCGAAGGGAACGATTGTGAATGATACACCGCCAGCGGTGACAGGCCGCGCTCGGCCTTGACCAGCGCCGACAACGGCACCTGCGCGTCCCCTGCCCCGGCCACATAGATGCGGTCGAGATTGGAAGGATCGGTCTGGAACTTCGGGTCGATCTCCAGCACGACCATGTACTGGTTGCGCTGGCTGTAGACGATCGAGATCTGGCGTTGCGCGAAGGCGTTGTTGAGCGCGTTGTCGATATCCTGGACGCGGACGCCGAGGCTCGCCGCCTTTTGTCGGTCGATCCGCAGCGCAAGCTGCAGGCCGCCGGGATCGCGGTCGCTGGAAATGTCGGTGATGCCGTCGACCGTCTCCAGGCGCTTGGCGACAATCGGCGCCCATTTCTGCAGAAGGTCGAGATCGGGGCTGCTCAACGTGTACTGGTAGTCGGAATCGCTCTGGCGGCCGCCGGTGCGCACGTCCTGCGCGGCGAACATGAAGAGCCGAATGCCGGGGACCATCGCGAGGCTCCGCCTGAGGCGGTTGATCACGAGCTCGGTCGAGACGCCCTCGCGCTCCGCCGGGGGCTTGAGGTTGATGAACATGGTGCCGCGGTTGGACGTGGCGCCGCCCGGCCCGCCGCCGCCCCCGATCGTCGAGCCGATACCGGCCACGGCGGGATCAGCCATCACGATGTCGGCGAGCCGCTGCTGCAGGCCCAGCATCGACTGGAACGAAATGTCGGCCGAGGCGCGCGTCGCACCGATGACGAAGCCGGAATCGTCGGTCGGGAAATAGCCCTTGGGCACCTTGATGTAGAGCGTCACCGTGAGCGCGATGGTGGCGAAGAACACGATCAGGGTGAGAAACGGATAAACCAGCACGCCGCGCAGCGTCCAGGCATAGAAGCGGACCATGCCGGACAGCGCGCCTTCGACGATACGGTCGAACCAGGTGGCACGATCGGACAGCGTCTCCTTGATGTAATGCGCGCAGATCATCGGCGTCACCGTCAGCGATACCAATGTCGACACGACGATCGCGAAGGTCAGCGTCAGCGAGAACTCACGCAGGAGACGGCCGACGACGCCGTCCATGAAGATCAAGGGCACGAAGGCTGCAATCAAAGAAAGGCTGATCGACAACACGGTAAAGCCGATCTGGCGGGCGCCATCGAGCGCGGCGCGCATCGGCGACAGGCCATGCTCGAGATTGCGATACATGTTCTCGATCATGACGATGGCGTCGTCGACGACGAAGCCGACGGAGATCGCGAGCGCCATCAGTGACAGATTGTCGATCGAGAAGCCTGCGAGCCACATCGCCGCGCAGGTACCGGCGAGCGCCAGCGGCACCGAGACGCCGGCCGCGACCGTCGGCACCAGACGGCGAAGGAACAGGAACACGACGACCATCACCAGCACGGCAGTCGCGAGCAAGGTCCACTGCATGTCGTCGACCGAGGCGCGGATGGTCCCGGTGCGGTCGACCAGAGTGGATATCTCGATGCCCGCCGGCAGCCATTGCTTGAGCTCCGGGATCAGCGCCTTCACACGGTCGACCGTCTCGATCACGTTGGCATCGCCCTGCTTGGCGATCTGGATCAGCACCGCGGGCTGCTTGTTGAACCAGGCGATCGAACGCACGTTGCGCACGGAATCCTCGACGTCGGCGACATCCGACAGCCGTACGAAGCTGCCATTGCTGCTCTTGATCAGGATGTCGCGGAATTCGGCCGCGCTGCGCATCTGCCGGTTGATGGCGATGGTCTCGCTCTGGCGGCCGCCCTCGAAGATGCCGACAGGCCCGATCGGATTGGCATTGATGATCGCCGTCCGGACATCGTCGGTCGAGATGCCGGCATTGGCGAGCGAGACCGGATTGAGCGCGATGCGCACGGCGGGTTGGTCGGCACCGCTGACAGTGACGTTACCGACGCCGGGTACCTGGAACAGCCGCTGCGCCAGCACAGTGTCGGCGACGTCGTACATCGCGCTCGTCGTCATCGTCTTCGAGGTCAGCGCCAGAACGAATACGGGAGCCGCGGCCGTGTTCGCCTTGCGGAACCGCGGCAGCGCCGGAAGGTCGCTCGGAAGGTCCGACAGCGAGGCATTGATGGCCGCCTGCACGTCGCGCGCGGCCTTGTCGATGTCGCGGCCGATCGAGAATTGGATCTGGATGTTGGTGGTGCCGAGCGAGCTCGTCGAGGTGATCTGGTTGACGCCCGCGATCTCGCCGAGCCTCCGCTCCAGCGGCGCCGCGACCGTCCCCGCCATGACGGACGGGTCCGCGCCGGGGCGCGACGCGCTGACGAAGATCGCCGGGAAATCGACGTTCGGCACCGGCGCAACGGGAAGGAAGATGTAGGCGACGATCCCGACCAGGAACAGGCCGATCGAGAGCAGTGTGGTGCCGACCGGCCGGCGAATGAACGGCTCGGAGATCGAGGCCATCACTGGATGCCTTCGGTAGCACCTGCGATCGGCGGCGACGGCAGGTTCGGCGCCGGCGGCAGCGCGCGCTCGAAGCGACGATTGATGCGGTCGAGCGCGAGATAGATGACCGGCGTCGTGTACAGGGTCAGCAATTGGCTGAGCAGCAGGCCGCCGATGATGGAGATGCCGAGCGGAAAGCGTAGCTCCGAGCCGGTGCCGCTCTCGATCGCCAGCGGCAGCGCACCGAACAGCGCGGCCAGGGTCGTCATCATGATCGGGCGGAAGCGCAGGAGACACGCCTGCACGATGGCGTCGTAGGGCGTGCGGTTCTCGTGACGCTCCGCCTCGAGCGCGAAGTCGATCATCATGATCGCGTTCTTCTTGACGATGCCCATCAGGAGGATGATGCCGATCAAGCCGATGACCGAGAGATCCTGGCCGAACAGCATCAGGGCCAGGATGGCGCCGACGCCCGCTGACGGCAAGGTCGACAGGATCGTGATCGGATGGATGTAGCTCTCATAGAGCACGCCGAGCACGATGTAGATCGTGACCACGGCCGCCAGCAGCAGCCAGGGCTGGCCGGCCAGCGACTTGGCGAATTCGGCGGCATCGCCCGAATAGACTCCGATGATGCTGCCGGGCATGCCGATCCGGTTCTCGGTCGCATGGAGCGCGTCGACCGCCTCGCTCAGGGCCACGCCGGGCGCGAGATTGAAGCTCAGCGACACCGCCGGAAACTGCGCCTGGTGCGAGATCGCCAGCGGCGCGGTGGTGCGCTTCAGGCTTGCCACCGCCGAGAGCGGCACCTGGCCGCCGGCGCCAGGCAGATAGAGCTTCGACAGGATCGAGGGATCGCGCTGATACATCGGCAGCGCCTCCAGCACGACGCGGTACTGGTTGGCCTGGCCATAGATCGTCGAGATCTGCCGCTGCGCAAAGGCGTCATTGAGCGTGTCGGTGACGCCCTGCAGACTGACGCCGAGCTGGCCGGCGCGCTGGCGGTCGATGGTCAGCTCCGCGCGCAGGCCGCCCTCCTGGGATTCGGAGGAGACGTCGCGGAACAGAGGATCGCGACGCATTTCTCCGACAAGCTGCCTCGCCCATTTCGACACCTCGGCGGCATCGGCGCCGGTCAGCGTGTACTGGTACTGCGAGCGGCTCGCCTGGGTCGATATCTGCACGTCCTGGACCGGCTGGAAGTACACGGTCATGCCGGGAACGCCCGAGGTTTTCTGCTTCAGCCGGTCGATCACCTCGGCGACGCCGTCCTGCCGGTCGCCGAGCGGCTTCAAGGTCATGACGAGACGGCCCACGTTGGTGGTCGGGTTGACCGATCCGGCGCCGATCACCGAGACGACGCCGACGACGTCGGGATCGGCCTGGATCGCGGCGGCGACATCCGCCTGGCGCTTCTTCATTTCGACGAACGACACGTCAGGGCCGGCTTCGGTCACCGCCGTGATCGAGCCGGTATCCTGCAGCGGCAGGAAGCCCTTGGGCGCGACGACGTAGAGCGCCAAGGTCGCCGCCAAGGTCGCGAAGGTCACGACGAGCGTCTCGGTCTGGCGGTCGAGCACCCAGAGCAGGCTGCGGTGATAGACCGCCACCGTGCGGTCGATGAAGCGGCTGATGGCGTTCAGCCCCGGCAGCACCCATTCCTCGCTGGCATGCTTCAACAGCCGCGAGCACATCATCGGTGTCAAGGTCAGTGAGACCACCGCCGACGTCACCACTGCGATCGTCAAGGTCAAAGCGAACTCGCGGAACATGCGGCCGACAAGCCCCGACATGAACAGCAGCGGAATGAACACCGCGATCAGCGACACGGTCAGCGAGATCACGGTGAAGCCGATCTCGCGCGCACCGCGCAGCGAAGCGTTCATCGCGCTCTCGCCATTCTCCATGTGGCGCACGATGTTCTCGATCATCACGATGGCGTCGTCGACGACGAAGCCGGTGCCGATGGTGAGTGCCATCAGCGAGAGATTGTCGAGACTGAAGCCGGCAAAGTACATCACGCCGAAGCTCGTGATCAGCGACAGCGGCAGCGCGACGCCGGCGATGATCGTGGCCCGCAGCGAGCGCAGAAACAGCAGCACGACCAGCGTCACCAGCACCACGCTGAGCACCAGCGTGAACTGCACGTCGTGCACCGAGGCGCGGATGGTCACGGTGCGATCGCTGACGATGGCGAGCTTCACGCCGGCGGGAAGCGTGCGCTGCAGCTTCGGTATCTCGGCACGGATCTGCTTGACGACCTCGATGACGTTGGCACCCGGCTGGCGCTGGATGTCGAGGATGACCGCAGGGACACCCTGGTACCAGCCGCCGGTCCGATCGTTCTCCAAACCATCGATAATCGTTGCGACATCGCCGATCGTGACCGGCGAGCCGTTGCGGTAGGCAATGATGATCGGCTTGTAGGCGTCGGCGGCCCCGATCTGGTCGTTGGCCGTGATCAGGTAGGCCTGCTGCGCCCCGTCGAGCGATCCCTTGGGACCGGAGACGTTGGCGCCTGCGATGGCGGCGCGCAGGTCCTCCATCGAGATGCCATAGGCGGCGAGCCGCGCCAGGTCGGCCTGCACGCGCACCGCGGGCTTGAGTCCGCCGAGCACCGAGACGCGGCCGACGCCCGAGACCTGGCTCAGCCGCTGGGCCATGATCGTGTCCGCCATGTCGCTCATCGCGCGCAAGGAGATCGTGTCCGAGGTCAGCGCGAGCGTCATGACCGGTGCGTCGGCAGGATTGACCTTGGCATAGGTCGGCGGATAGGGCAGCGACTTCGGCAAGACGCCGGCGGCGGCATTGATCGCCGCCTGGACGTCCTGCGTGGCGCCATCGATGTCGCGTCCGAGATCGAACTGCAGCGAGATCTGGCTGACGCCGAACGAGCTCGTCGAGTTTATCGCCGAGAGCGACGGGATCTGCCCAAGCTGGCGCTCCAGCGGCGCCGTGATCAGTGAGGCGATCACATCGGGGCTCGCGCCCGGCAGTTGCGTCGTCACCTGGACGGTCGGGAAGTCGACCTGCGGCAGCGCCGAGACCGGCAGCGCGAGATAGCCGAGCAGGCCGCCGATCAGCAGCGCGACGCCGAGCAGCGAGGTCGCGATAGGACGGCGGATGAAGGGTTCGGAGACGCTCATCGCGACTGCTCGTCACTCTTGCGGTCGCGTCATGGCTGCGCCTTCGCGCCGCGACCTGCTTCACTGCCTCCCTGGGGCGCTGCACCGGCATCGGTCTGGCCGGCGGCCTGAGGCCCGCGACGCCGCTCGGCGTCCTTCGGCGCGCCGTCAGGCGGCGCTCCGCCCTCCTTCGCCTGGCCCTTGCCCTGATCCTTTGCTTGCGGATTGCGGCCGCGTTTGCGTGGCGCCAGATCGGCCTGCGGCGTCTGCTCGACGCGCCCCACCACCACCTTGACGCCCTCGGCGAGGTTGGCAAAACCTGTCGTCACGACACGGTCAGAGGGGCTCAAGCCGCTCGCGATCACGGCCTCGCTCTCATTCTGCTGCACGACCGCCACCGGATGCGCGGAGACGATGTCGCCCTCGCCAATCACGTAGCTGAACGTACCTGCCGGCCCGCGCTGTACGGCCGACGTCGGCACCGTGATCGCCTGCGACAGGGTCTCGACCTCGAGGCGGACATTGACGAACTGTCCTGGCCAGAGCTGGAATTTGCCGTTGGGGAATTCGGCTTTCAGCTTCAGCGTGCCCGTCGTCTGATCGACCTGGTTGTCGATGCCCCGCAACATGCCGGTGTCGATGACGGTGACGCCGTCATTGCCGAACACGTCGACGGCGAGCGGTCCCTTGGCGGCGGCCGCATTGACGCGCATGATCTGCTGCTGGGGCAGGCTGAACTGAACCGCGATCGGCTGCAGCTGCGTGATGACGACGAGGCCGGTCGCGTCAGAGGCATGAACGATGTTGCCCTGGTCGACCTGGCGCAGACCGGCGCGGCCGGAGAGCGGCGCCACGATCTTGGTGTAACTCAAGGTCGTCGCCGCATTGTCGATCGCGGCCTGATCCGCCTTGATCAGCGCCTGCTGCTGCGCCACCACCGCGCGCTGCGTATCGGCCTGCTGCTTGGTGCCGGCATTGCTGGCGGCGAGCTGCTCGTAGCGGGCGAGGTCGAGCTTCTGGTTGGCGAGCTGCGCCTCGTCCTGCGCCTTCTTGGCGACGGCCTGGTCGTATTGCGCCTGATAGATCGCCGGATCGATCTCGGCGAGCACGTCGCCCTTCTTGACGTCCTGCCCTTCGACGAAATTGACGGCGATCAGCTTGCCGTCGACCTGGGAGCGAACCGTGACGGTATTGAGCGCGCGGACCGAGCCGACGCCGTCGAGATAGACCGCCACGTCCTTGATGGCAGGCGAGGCGGCCAGGACCGGAACGGGAAGGTCGGGCCGCGCGAAGCGGTTATTGGTCTGCTGCTTCTGCTGCATCGCCGACCAGCCGATATAGCCGAGGCCGCCCAGGATCAGCAGCGTGATCGTGATCGACACCAGCCGCCGCGCCACGCTGGACCGCGCGCGCTTCACTCCCCCTGCTCCCTTCTCGTCCGGTTTAAAGAGCATCGGCCGACTTCTCCATGCGCGGCTCCCAGCCGCCGCCGAGCGCCTGATAGAGGCTCACGAACGCCTGCAGGCGCGCCAGTTGCGCCTGCCATAGCGCGTCCTCGGCCTGGAACAGCGTCAATTGCGTATTCAAGACTGTCACGATGTCGGCAGTTCCCGCGCGCAGTTGCTGCTCGGACAATTCGAACGCACGACGCGAGGCGGTAACGACCTGGCGCTGCAGTTGAAGCCTGATCGTGGTCTGCTTGATCGAGAACAGCGCATTGTCGACGTCGGTGAAGGCCTGGATCACGGTCTTGCGGTAGGTCTGCAGCAGCTCATCCTGGCGCGCTTTGGCATTCTCGAAATTGCCGAGAATCCGGCCGCCGTCGAAGATCGGCTGGGTCAGGCTGCCGGCGAGGCTAAAGAACGCCGCATGCGGCTGAAACAGCGAGGTCAGCGCTGCACTCTGATAGCCGCCATTTCCGGTCAACTGGATGCTCGGAAAGAACTGCGCCCGCGCGCTGCCGACATTGGCGGTGGCTGATGCCAATTGGGCCTCCTGCCGGCGGATGTCCGGACGCTGCGTCAGGATCTCCGACGGCAGACCGGGCGTGACGCGTGGCGTCCTGATCTGGTCGAGCGAGCCGCCACTGACCCGAATGCCTTCGGGCGATCGCGCGACCAGCACGGCCAGGGCATTGACGTTCTGATCGAGCGTTTGGCGCAGCGGCGGTACCGCCGCCTTCTGATTGGCGAGCACGCTCTCCTGCTGCGCGACGTCAAGATCATTGCCGGTGCCGGCCTTCTGCCGCTCGCGGATGGCATCGAGCACACGCGTGGCGCTGGCGATGTTGCGCTCCGCCGTCCGAATCCGATCCTGGGCGGCCAGCACCTGGAAATAGGCATTGGCGACGGTGGCGAGCGTCGTCAGCTGCGTGACGTCGCGGTCGAAGCGGTTGGCCACCGCGGTCTCCTCGGCCGCCTGCAGCGCGTCGCGATTCTGGCCGAAAAAGTCGAGCTGGTAGCTCGCAGAGAGCGAGGCCTGGTAATTGACGACCTCGCGGCCGCCATTCGTGAGCCCGCTGGAGCTCGACCCGGACGTGCGCGAATAGGTCTCCTGCCCCGTGCTCGACAGGCTCGGCAGCAGCGCCGCGCCGGCCTGCCGCGCCAGCGCATCGGCCTGCCTGAACCTGGCCACAGCAGCGGCTATATCGAGGTTGACGGTCTGCGCCTCCTCCATCAGCTGGGTCAGCTCGCGTGATCCGAAGCCGCGCCACCAATCGAGCGGCGGTGGCGCCGCCATATCGGAACCGGACGCCGCCTTGTAGCGCCGGGGCATGTCGAGGGCCGGGTCGGGAATATCCTGCGTCAGCAGGCAGCCGGCCGAGCTTGCCGCCAGGCCGATCGCGGCGATCCAGCGGACGAAATGCCGCAGGCCCGCCGGAGCGCTATTCTCCCGCTTCCCGGCAACGATCCGCGGGTCAGCGGACGCGCGGCAAGGCTCGTCGACGGCAATCGGCACGGTGGACACTGGCGTGATGCTTCCCTGTAGTCTTGGGAATCATTCTAGCCGCAGCCCACGGCGCCGGACAGCCCTGCAGCCCCCGTCTCCCCGGCAGCGATGGTGCCGATAAAGTCCGCCGAATCGACAAATCTCCCGTAAATCAGCAGAGTTTCGTGCAGACGCGGCCCCGGGCCATGGCTGCCGCCTTACCAAGATTTCATCTGTCCAATGCCGTTTTAGGCGGGGTGTGACGCGGCGAGCGCGCCCGTGAAACCCTTTGGCGGGGACTCCGTAACTTGCACGTGAACTTCAGGGGGCATTCATGCGAGTTGCGGTGGTCGGAACGGGTATTGCGGGTAACGCCGCGGCCTGGTCCCTGGCGAAGCGTTATCCGATCACCGTCTACGAGCGCGATCTCCGTCCGGGCGGCCACAGCCACACCGTGACGATCGACTATGACGGCGCTCCGGTCTCCGTCGACATCGGCTTCATCGTCTACAACGAGCTGAACTATCCTGAGCTCACCGCCTTGTTCGATCATCTGGGGGTCGAGACGGTCGACAGCAGCATGAGCTTTGCCGTCACCGCGGATGCCGGCCGGTTCGAATGGAAAGGTGGCGGCAACACCTGGCTCGACACCGCCAAGGGGCTGTTCGCGCAGCCGAGCAACCTGCTGTCGACATCCTATCTCTGGATGCTCAGGGACATCCTGAGCTTCAACGAGCAGAGTACAGCGGACTTCAAGGCCGGTCGTCTCGAGGGCCTGACGCTTGGCGACTATTTCCGCCGCAACCATTTCGCGCCGCGCCTGCTGACCGACTATCTGGCGCCGATGGGGGCCGCAATCTGGTCGGCCCCGGCATCCGAGATGCTGGACTTTCCGGCCGAGAACTTCGTCGCGTTCTTCAGCAATCACAGGTTGCTGCAATATGACCGCCCGGTCTGGCGCACCGTCAAGGGCGGCAGCCGCCGCTACGTGGAGAAGCTCACGTCAAGCTTCCGCAACCAGATCAGGCTCGGCAGCGCCGTGACCCGCATCGAACGCACCGCCCACGGCGTCATCGTTCAAGATAGCAGCGGGCGTCGGGACAGCTACGATCATGTGGTGATTGCCGCTCACAGCGACCAGGCTTTGTCGATGCTCGCCGACGCGGACGAGCGGGAGCGCGGCATCCTCGGTGCGATCAAATATTCGCCCAACACGATCTATCTGCACCGTGACAGCAGGCTGATGCCGAAGCGCCGCCGCGCCTGGGCTTCGTGGAATTTCCTGCGCTGGCAGCGTGAGGGCGTTCCCATGAACGATGTCGCCGTCACCTATTGGATGAACAACCTGCAGGACATCGACGACGCCAGGCCGCTGTTCGTCAGCCTCAACCCACCCTTCGCTCCGGCTCCGGAGCTGACCTTTGGCAAATATATCTGTGAGCACCCACAATATACGGCTGCCGCCTTTGCGGCGCAGAAGCGTCTGGCAGCGATTCAGGGGCAGCGCCATACTTGGTTCTGCGGGGCCTGGACCGGCTATGGCTTCCATGAGGACGGGCTGCGCTCGGGTCTCGCCGTGGCAGAGGCGCTCGGCGCGAGCGTGCCATGGCGCGGGTTTCCAGCCGAGCTCGCCGAGGCTGCGGAATAGGCGCGATATGGGCATGGATCACTCGGGACCGGATGATCGAATGGAAGCGGCCGCGCTCTATGTCGGAGATGTCATGCATGCCCGCATGCGGCCCACCACGCATCGATTCCAGTATCGCGTGATGAGCCTGCTGATCGATCTCGGCCGGCTCGACCAAGCGGACCGGCAGACACCGCTGTTCGGGGTCAATCGGCGCGCGCTCTACAGCTTCCACGAGGCCGACCACGGTCCGCGCGACGGCTCGTCGCTGCTGGCCTATGCGCAGACCTGTGCGGCGGATCAAGGGATCGATCTCAGCGGCGGACGCGTGCTGCTGCTGTGCTATCCGCGGCTGCTCGGCTACGTGTTCAATCCGCTGTCGGTCTATTTCTGCCATCGCAGCGACGGCACCCTGGCGCTGATGATCTACGAGGTCCGCAACACCTTCGGCGAGATCAAGCCCTATGTGCTGCCCGTCAGGCCCAATGAGCTGTCCGCGGCAGGGCTGCGCCAGACGCAGGACAAGACCTTCTACGTCTCGCCGTTCATCGACATGGCGATGCGCTACCATTTCCGCATCATGCCGCCGGGCGACAAGGTCAAGTTGCGGATTCTGGAAACTGGCGCCGACGGGCCCCTGCTCGCTGCAACCTTCTCCGGCCGTCGTCGCGGGCTGACGTCCGGCTCCCTGCTCGCTGCCTTCGTCTCGCTCCCGCTGGTGACTGTCAAAATCTTCGCCGCGATCCATTGGGAGGCACTGCGGCTGTGGGCCAAAGGCGTCCGGCTCGTGCCGCGCGGCGAAATCATTGCAGGCCCTGGAACCAATACCGGCTTGGCGGGGAACGGCAGCCACGCTTATATATCACGACGCTGACCGGAAACGGCCGGCTCGCTCTGCGTCCGTGATTCCCTGCCCGCACAGGTGCCACACCGGCCAGCCGACGGGGACGTGGGCTGGAGCCGTTTGCGTGAGTGGACCTGCCATGCCGGACGTCATCCCAGTCACCCCTGATACCATCGACAAGGTGCTTGCCGATCTTCCCCGCCTGCCCCGCCTTGCCCTCGGCTTCGGATCGCGGTTGCGAAAAGGCACGCTCGACGTGACCCTGCCGGACGGACGGGTGATCCGGCTCGGCGGCGTTGAGCCCGGGCCGGCCGCCGCAATGATCCTGGCCAATTACGGCTTCGCATCGCGCCTTCTCAATGGCGGCGACATCGGCATCGCCGAAGCCTATCTGAACGGCGACTGGGATACGCCGGACCTGACGCAGTTTCTCTATCTGTTCTGCGTCAACCAGCACCTGCTGCAGTCGATGCTGGAAGACAAGCCGCTGATCCGGTTTGCCCAGCTGGTCCGGCACTGGTTCAACCGCAACACCAAACGTCAGGCGAAGCGCAACATCTACGCCCATTACGACATCGGGAATTCGTTCTACTCGGCCTGGCTCGATCCGAGCATGACCTATTCCTCGGCCTTGTTCGAGGAGCACACCACCGACCTCACCGCTGCGCAGACCAACAAGTACAAGCGGCTGGCCGAGGCGATCGATCTCAAGCCCGGGCAGAAGCTGCTCGAGATCGGCTGCGGCTGGGGCGGCTTTGCCGAATATGCCGCCAAGACGTTCGGCACCAAGGTCGTTGGGCTGACGATCAGCCAGCAGCAACGCGATTTTGCACAGCGCCGCATCCACGAGGCCGGGCTCGCCGAGAAAGTCGAGATCCGCCTGCAGGACTATCGCGACGAGCGCGACCGCTACGACCGTATCGCCTCGATCGAGATGATCGAGGCGGTCGGCGAGCAGTTCTGGCCGAAGTATTTCTCGCAACTGCGAGACCGTCTGCTGCCGGGCGGACTGGCCGGTGTCCAGGCCATTACCATCCAGGACAGCCTGTTCCAGCACTATCGCCGCGAGGTCGACTTCATCCAGCGCTACGTTTTCCCGGGGGGCATGTTGCCAACACCGCAGATCCTGAAGTCGCTCGGCGACCGCTTTGGCATACCCGTCATCCGCGAGCGCATCTTCGGGGAAGATTATGCCAGAACGCTGGCGATCTGGCGAAATAACTTCCGAGAGGCTTGGCCTGACCTCACGCCCGCCGGATTCGACGAGCGCTTCAGGCGGCTCTGGGAATATTATCTGTCCTACTGCGAAGCAGGTTTCCTCTCTGGGAACATCGATGTTCGCCAGGTGGTCTTTGCGAAATCAGGGGGCTGATCCAGCCGGCTTACGCTCCCCTGGATATCAGGCTAGGGTCCTCTTAAGTGTGCTCGAGGAAACTCCTACGGTATCTGCAAAATGACCATTCATAACGACGTCGTCGCGGCGATCGGCAATACGCCGCTGATCAAGCTCAAGCGCGCCTCGGAGGCGACGGGCTGCACCATTCTCGGCAAGGCCGAGTTCATGAACCCGGGCCAGTCGGTCAAGGACCGTGCCGGCAAGTGGATGATCCTGGAGGCCGAGAGACGTGGCGATCTCAAGCCGGGCGGCCTCGTGGTGGAGGCCACTGCCGGCAACACCGGCATCGGTCTGGCCGTGGTCGCCAGCGCGCGCGGTTATCGCACGCTGATCGTGATTCCGGAGACGCAGAGCCAGGAAAAGAAGGACATGCTACGGCTGTGCGGCGCGGAGCTGGTCGAGGTGCCAGCGTTGCCGTTCAGCAATCCCAACAACTATCAGCATGTCGGCCGCAGGCTCGCCGACGAACTGCGCAAGACCGAGCCGAACGGCGTGCTGTTCGCCGACCAGTGGAACAACCTCGACAACGCCAAGGCGCATTATGAGTCCACGGGACCCGAGATCTGGGAGCAGACCAACGGCAAGGTCGACGGCTTCATCTGCGCGGTCGGCACCGGCGGCACGATTGCCGGCACCAGCCGCTATTTGAAGGACAGGAACAAGGATATCGTCACCGCCTGCGCCGATCCGCACGGCTTCGCCATGTACGAATGGTTCAAGAACGGCGTCGTCAAGTCGACGCCCGGCGACTCCATCACCGAAGGCATCGGCATCGGTCGCGTGACGCCCGTGATCGAGACCGCCAAGGTCGACGACGCGTTCCTGGTGTCCGACGAGGATGCCGTCAACACGATCTACGACCTCGTGCAGCATGAAGGCCTGTGCCTGGGCGGCTCGACCGGCGTCAACGTCGCCGGCGCGGTGCAGCTCGCCCGGAAGCTCGGCCCCGGCCACACCATCGTGACCATCCTGTGCGACTCCGGCACGCGCTATCAGTCGAAGCTGTACAATCCAGAGTTCATGCGTTCGAAGAACCTGCCGGTGCCGGCTTGGCTCGAGAAGCGCAGCGGGATCAAGCCGCCGTTCATGTAGGACGCGAAAGACGAGTAGCGAACGAGAAACGACCTCTATTCGCTATTCGCATCTCCCAATTCGCCCCATCAATGCCGCAGGATCTGGCTCAGGAACAGCTTGCTGCGCGCATGCTGCGGATTGGCGAAGAACTCCTGCGGCGTGTTCGATTCGATGATCTGGCCGGCGTCCATGAACACGACGCGGTTGGCGACCTCGCGCGCGAAGCCCATCTCGTGGGTCACGACCAGCATGGTCATGCCCTCCTTCGCGAGATCGACCATGGTGTCGAGCACCTCCTTCACCATCTCCGGATCGAGCGCCGAGGTCGGCTCGTCGAACAGCATGACCTTGGGGTTCATCGTCAGCGCGCGCGCGATGGCGACACGCTGCTGCTGACCGCCCGACATCTGGCCCGGGTATTTCTGCGCCTGATGCGGGATCTTGACCCGCTCCAGGAACTTCATCGCGGTCGCCTCGGCCTCCTTCTGCGGGATGTTGCGCACCCAGATCGGCGCCAGGGTGCAGTTCTCCAGCACGGTCAGGTGCGGAAACAGGTTGAAGCTCTGGAACACCATGCCGACCTCGCGGCGAACCTCGTCCACGCGCTTGAGGTTCGGACCGAGGTCGATGCCGTCGACATTGATCTCGCCCTCCTGGAATTCCTCGAGCGCGTTGATGCAGCGGATCAAGGTCGACTTGCCTGAGCCCGAAGGCCCGCAGATCACGATGCGCTCACCCTTCCCGACCGAGAGATTGATGTCGCGCAAGACGTGGAATTCGCCGTACCACTTGTTGAGGGCGGAAATGCTGACGATCGAATTTGCAGTCATGGATCTCTCGATGATCTCTGGCTCAATGGCGCCGGTGCGCGTTGACGCGGCGCTCGACCAGCAGGGAGTAGCGTGACATGCCGAAGCAGAAGGCGAAGTAGATCAGCCCCGTGAAGGCAAAGCCGGTGAAGGCCGTGGTCGGCGTCGCCCAGACCGGATCGGCAAACGAGGCCTTGAGGCTGCCGAGCAGGTCGAACAGCGCCACGATGGACACCAGCGAGGTGTCCTTGAACAGCGAGATGAAGCTGTTGACGATGCCGGGGATCACGTGGCGCAGCGCCTGCGGCAGCACGATGAAGCTCGTCGTCTTCCACCAGGACAGGCCGAGCGCGCTCGACGCCTCCGCCTGGCCGCGCGGAATGGCCTGCAGGCCGCCGCGGATCACCTCGGCCATGTAGGCGCCGGAGAACAGCGCAACGCCGATCAGCGCCCGTACCAGGCCATCGACCCTGGCATTGCCGGGCAGGAACAGCGGCAGCATGTAGGTGGCGAAGAACAGCACGGTGATCAGCGGCACGCCGCGGACCAGCTCGATGAAGGCGATCGAAAAGATGCGGATCAGTGGAATGGTCGAGCGGCGGCCGAGCGCAAGCGCAATGCCGATCGGCATCGACGCAACGATGCCGATCACCGAGACGACCAGCGTCACCAGCATTCCGCCCCACAGCCTTGTGTCGACGATGGGAAGGCCGCCGCGATCGAGGCCCATGATCGCAATGACGACGGCAATGCCGGCGAAGGTCGCGGCCGTGGCGATGACGCTGCGCAGCGCCCTGCTCCCGCCGCCAACGAAGAACACCAGCGCGGTGACAATGATCGCGGAGAGCGCGAGATCATTCCACACCGGCTGATGAGATTGCTGCAGCTCATTGCGGATCCAAACCAGCGGCCAGATCACGAGCGATGCGAGCGTTCCGATCAGCACGACCAGCTTGCCGAGCAGCCACAGCAGCACGCCGACCACCGGCAGATTGTCGCCGGCGCGCACCAGTGCGTTACCGGCCGTATCGATGCTCTCGACGAACACCTGGAGGGCGCCTGTGGTCCAGCTCACGCCGAAGCCCTCCAGCCCACCGCCATAGAGCAGGAAGAACGCGACCACGGGCAGCGCGAAGAAGAACAGGCCCGCGTTCAATCCCTTCGCCGGCAGGCGCGGAATCAGCAGCGGCACCAGCAGCACCACCGCCAGCACATAGGTCAGATTGACGCGCCAGCGGTCGGCCTCCGGGTAGAAGCCGTACATGAACTGGCCGAACTTCGCCGAGATGTAGGGCCAACAGGCGCCGACCGGATGTCCGGCGTTCTGCGCCAGGCATGCTTCGCGGTCCTTGCCGACCCACACCGCGTCGACCAGAAGGAACTTGACCGCCGGGATCACGGTGAACCAGATCAACAGCGCGCTCACCAAAGTGAGCAGGATATTGGTCGGGGAATTCAACAGCCTCGTGCGGACGAAGCCGACGAAACCCGTCGTCTTGATGGGCGCCGGGCGTTCTCCGGCCATGTCCTGACGGATGAAGGTTGAGGCCGTGATGTCGGTCATGCGCCAAGTCTCTTCATGCGCCAAGTCTCTTCCCAAGCCGCCAGCTGTAGAAGCTCATCATCGCGCTCGTGATCAGCGACAGCGCCAGATAGACGCCCATCGTGATTCCGATGATCTCGATGGCCTGACCCGTCTGGCTCATCGTCGTGCCCGCGAACACCGACACGAGATCGGGATAACCGATAGCGACCGCGAGCGAGGAGTTCTTGGTCAGGTTCAAATACTGGTTCGTCAGCGGCGGCAGGATGACGCGAAGCGCCTGCGGCACGACGATCAGGCGCAGCACGGTGCCGCGGCTCAGTCCAAGCGAGAGCCCCGCTTCCATCTGTCCCTTGTGCACGGACAGAATGCCGGCGCGCACGACCTCGGCGATGAACGACGCGGTGTACATGGTCAGCGCAAGGGTCAGCGCGACGAGCTCTGGAATGATGCGCGAACCGCCGGCGAAGTTGAATCCCTTGAGCGCCGGTACCTCGAACGAAATCGGCACGCCGAACACGAGCGCTGCAATCAGCGGCAGGCCGATCAGCAGCCCCAGCACCCAGGGCCAGATCCGCATCACATGGCCGCGGAGGAACAGCTCGCGCCGCGCGTAATAGTGCAGACCGACCGAGACCACGATCGCCACACCGAGCGCGATCACGAACGGCATGAAGCCGGGCTCCTCAATCGGGCGCGGAACGATGAAGCCGCGGTTGTTGAGAAAGAAGGTCGAGAAAAGAGAGATGCTCTGTCGCGGTCCGGGCAGAGCCGCCAACACCGCAAGATACCAGAACAGGATCTGAAACAGCAGCGGCAGGTTGCGGATCAGCTCGACATAGGCGCCGGAGACTCGCGACAGCAATGCGTTCGGTGACAAGCGGCCAAGCGCAACCAGAAAGCCAAGGATGGTCGCCAGCACGATACCTATGACGGAGACCAGCAGCGTGTTCAGCACGCCGACGATCAGCACGCGACTGTAGCTGTCGGAGCCGGAGTAGCTGATCAGGGTCTGGTTGACGTCGAAGCCGGCCGTGTTGTTGAGGAAACCGAAGCCCGACGTGATGCGCTGGGCGGCGAGGTTGCTGCGTGCGTTGGCCACGATCTCGTAGCCAACCCACACCAGGACTGCGACGAACAGGATCTGCAGGATGATGCCGTTCCATCCTGCCTTGCCACCCAGCATGCGCTTCAGCCGAAGCCCATATTGCGCAGGCGGTAACCTCGCTTCGATACTCATTCGCCGCAGCCCCGCTATCGTGCAGTGATCAGCGGATCGGCGGCGCGTACTGCAGGCCGCCCTTGTTCCAGAGCTGGTTCAGACCGCGCGCGATCTGCAGCTTGGAGCCCGCGCCGACGTTGCGGTCATACATCTCGCCGTAGTTTCCGACCGCTTTCACGATCCGGGAGAACCAGTCCTTGGTGAGGCCGAGCTGCTCGCCGAGATTGCCATCGGTGCCGAAGGCGCGCTTGAAATCAGGCTTGTCCGACTTGGCCATCTCGTCCACGTTCGCCTGGGTGACGCCCATTTCCTCGGCCGTGATCAGCCCGAACAACGTCCACTTCACGATGTCGAACCACTGGTCGTCGCCGTGGCGCACCATCGGGCCGAGCGGTTCCTTCGAGATCACCTCGGGCAGCACAACATGATCGGCCGGATTGGAGAGCTTCAGGCGCTCGGCATAGAGGCCGGAGACGTCGGTGGTGAACACGTCGCAGCGGCCGGATTCATAGGCTTTCACGGTCTCGTCGGCGCCGGCGAACGCGATCACCTCGTACTTCATCTTGTTGGCCTTGAAGTAGTCGGCGAGGTTTTGCTCGGTCGTGGTGCCAGTCTGCACGCAAACCGAAGCGCTGTTCAGCTCCAGCGCCGAGTTGACCTTGAGGGCCTTCTTCACCATGAAGCCCTGGCCGTCATAATAGGTAATTCCGGCGAAGTTCGCGCCGAGCGAGGTGTCACGCGACAGGGTCCAGGTGGTGTTGCGCGACAGCACGTCGACTTCGCCCGATTGCAGCGCGGTGAAGCGATCCTTGGCGGAGAGCGGCACGAACTTGACCTTGGTCGGATCGTTGAAGATCGCGGCGGCAATGGCGCGGCAGACGTCGACGTCGAGCCCGGTCCAGTTGCCCTTGTCGTCCGGGTTCGAGAAACCGGGCAGGCCCTGGCTGACGCCGCAGGCGAGCATGCCGCGATCCTTGACGGTCTTGAGCGTTTCGGCCTGGGCGCCGACGCTCGCCAGCATCGGGGCGAGAGCAAGAGTGAGAGCCAGAGTGACGCGTTTCATAAATACAGCCTTTCGCGGTCGTCCTTGGGGAGCGATGAAATCTCAGCGCGAAGATGGGGCCGACCTGAATCCGCCTTTGCAAACGCCATACCAAGAATATGGCACACGCAATGCACAACGGAGCCGTGCATGCGAGATGAAGCGGGAATCGCGGCAAGCCCCTCAACGTGCAGCGATCGAATTGCGCCGGCATCACAGAACGACTGGCGGTCCGGGTCAAGGGGTTGACGGGCCTGTTCTGCATTCTGTTATTAACGACCGCAGTGCAGCCTGATTTCCAGCTATCCCGGCAGGCTAAAAGAGAAAAGACACGCGAATGGCATTATCGAACGACCCCGCTGCGGCGGTGCGACAAAACGTCGAGACACGGCTGGTCACGGCGGGGCGGGACACGAAAGCGCAGCACGGATTCGTGAATCCTCCGGTCGTTCATGGGTCGACGGTCCTGTATCCAACGGCTGAAGATCTGCATGCACACCGCGGCGAATTCCAATATGGCCGCCACGGCACGCCGACCACCAAGGCATTGCAGCAGGCGCTGATGGCGTTGGAGGGCCCGCAATGCGCCGGCGTCGGCATCGCGCCGTCAGGTCTCGGGGCGATCTCGACGACCCTGCTGTCGGTGCTCAAGGCCGGCGACCACGTGCTGGTCTGCGACAGCATCTATCGCCCGACCCGCAATTTCTGCAACGGCATGCTGGCGCGCTACGGCGTCGAGACGACCTATTTCGACCCATTGATCGGCACAGGAATTGAGCAACTGCTCAAACCAAATACACGCGCGGTAGTGGTCGAGGCGCCCGGCTCGCAGTCGTTCGAAATGCCGGACATCCCCGCCATTGCGGCGGTTGCGCATGCGCATGGCGCACTCGTCATCGACGACAACACCTGGGCGACGCCGCTCTACCACCGCTCCCTCGATCAGGGCGTCGACGTCAGCATGCAGGCGGCCACCAAATATATCGGCGGCCACTCCGACATCATGTTCGGGACGATTTCGGCCAATGCGAAGGCGTGGCCGCTGATCTCCGAGGGCATCCGCCTGCTCGGCGTCTGCGCCGGGCCGGACGACGTCTTCCTGGCGCTGCGCGGCGTGCGGACGCTCGGCGTGCGGCTGGCGCAGCATCATCGGTCCGGCCTGGAGATGGCACGCTGGCTCGCCGCCCGCCCCGAGGTGATCGAGGTCCTGCATCCTGCGCTGGAGAGCCATCCGGGGCATGCGATCTGGAAGCGGGACTTCACCGGCGCCTCCGGCCTGTTCAGCATCGTGCTGCAACCAAAGCCGCAAGCCGCGGTTGATGCGATGCTCGACACGCTGACGCTGTTCGGAATGGGCTATTCCTGGGGCGGCTTCGAGAGCCTGGCGATTCCGTTCGACTGCGCGAGCTATCGCACGGCCACCACCTGGGCGCCCGGCGGCCCCACGCTGCGTCTGCATATCGGCCTGGAGAATGTAGAGGATCTCAAGGAGGATCTCGACCAAGGCTTTGCGGCGTTCAACGCATCTTAGCCACATCTTGGGCAGCCCATGGAACGCCCTGCGATCAGGCACGCAGGGCCGACAAAATAGCGTTGATCCCCAGCCGATTGGGCGTAGCCTTCGCGGCAGAGGTCGCGGAGACGAACGGAAATCATGGTTCTGCTCGATCTGATGGGCGGCGTGGCGTTGCTGCTGTGGGGCCTTCACATGGTCCACAGCGGCATTCTTCGCGCCTTCGGCCCGGATCTCCGGCTGCTGCTATCGCGGGGGCTGCGTAACCGCTTCAGCGCCCTCGCCGCCGGGCTCGGCCTGACCGCTCTGCTCCAGAGCAGCACGGCGACCGCGCTGATCACGACCTCCTTCGCGGCGGAAGGCCTGGTCGGCCTGATCCCGGCGCTGGCGATCATGCTCGGCGCCAATATCGGCACCACGCTGATCGTGCAGGTCCTGTCGTTCAACGTGGCGGCGGTCGCCCCCATCCTGTTCGTGCTCGGCCTGGTGGCGTTCCGCAGCGGGCCGCGATCGCGCATCAAGGACCTGGGGCGGGTGTCGATTGGCCTCGGCCTGATGCTGCTGTCGCTGCACATCCTGATCGACACCCTGGCGCCCGCTGAAGAAGCGCCGGCGATGCGCGTGTTCATGCAGGCGATCACGGCCGATGTCACGCTGTGCATCATCTTCGGCGCCGTCGTCACCTGGATCGTGCATTCCAGCGTCGCCAGCGTGCTGCTGGTGATGTCGCTGGCCTATGCGCACTTCATCACGGCCGATGCCGCGTTGGCGCTCGTGCTTGGCGCCAATCTCGGCAGCGCCGTCAATCCGGTGTTCGAGGGCGCGCGCCGTGACAACCCGGCGAGCTATCGCCTGCCCGTCGGCAATCTCCTCAACCGTGTCATCGGAGTCGCGCTGATCGCGCCGTTCCTGCATCCGCTCGCAGCGCAATTGCAGCAATTTCAGCCCGATCTGTCGAAGCTGACGGCCCAGTTCCACATGGCTTTCAATCTCGGCACGGCCGTGGTGTTCATCGGCCTGCTCGGCGTCATGGAGAAGCTGCTCGTCAGACTGTTCCCCGACCGCCCGGCGGAGGTCGATCCGGCCAAGCCGCGCTATCTCGACGAGACCGCGCTGGAGACACCGTCGCTGGCGCTTGCGGACGCTGCGCGCGAGGCGCTGCGAATGGGCGATCTGGTCGAGACCATGTTGCGCAATGTCATGACCGCGATGATGACCAACGACCGTGGCCTCGTGGATCAGGTGTCACGCGCGGACAATGTCGTCGACCGGCTCGACGAAGCCATCAAGCTCTACATCACCAAGCTGACGCGGGGCAGCCTGGACGACCGTGAGGGCAAGCGCGCGATGGAGATCATCTCCTTCGCGATCAACCTCGAACACATCGGCGACATCATCGACAAGAACCTGAGCGAGCTCGCGACCAAGAAGATCAAGCGCAGGTTCCAGTTCTCTGCGGAGGGCGCCGACGAGCTGCAGGCCTTTCACCGCCAGATCATGGAGGCGCTCCGCGTCGCGTTCGGCATCTTCATGTCCGGCGATGCGCAGCAAGCCCACCAACTGCTCGATCAGAAAGCCGAGCTCCGCAACGCAGAGCTCGGCGCGACCGAGCGGCACCTCGAACGTCTGCGCGAGGGCCGCTCGGAGACGCTCGAAACCACCTCACTGCATCTCGACGTGCTGCGTGACCTCAGGCGTATCCACTCCCACATCTGCTCGGTCGCCTATCCCGTCCTGGACGCGGCCGGCGAAGCGGCCAGCCGCCGCAGCGAGGCGGCAGACAGCGGGGCCACCGTCGCCCTGCCCGCATCCTCTGCAAAGCCGCTGCCGCGCTGAGCGTAGGACGGCGCTACGAACCGGTTGTTCCGCATGCCCGCGCCTGGGCCGAAGCGCCTTCGGCGCGGAGAGAGCTGGGCGCGAACTGCGATGGGAGAGGCAATGCCTGTCCTGCGCCAGCGAACATCCGCCCTGTGAACCTGAAGACGGCCCCGATCAATTGCTCAGCGTCTGGGATTCCCGCTGGCGGTTCTTGAAGATCAACATCACGTTGCGGACGTAGATGATGTTCGACAGCAGCTGGCCGAAGATGATGACCGGCTCGCGCTTCACGAGACCGTAGATCAGCGTCATCAGCCCTCCCCCGATCGAGAAGAACCAGAAGGCGATCGGCACCACGCTCTTGCCCGCGCGCTCGCTGGCGATCCACTGCACAACGAAGCGCGCGGCGAAGGCCAGCTGGGCGGCAAGGCCGAACACCAGCCAGAAATCGAATTTGGCGACGAAGATGTCATAGAGATAGTTGCTGAACGCCTGCCCGAATTGAATCAGCATGACTTCACCTCGATCGCAACCGGCGTCGGCTTCTTGCGGCGGATCAGCCACCACACGCCGGCGAGATCCATGATCCCGATCCACAGCCGGTCGAAGAACCCGTAGTTCGACACGCCCGAATGCCGGGGACGATCGATCACGTCGATATAGGCGATGTCGTAGCCCTCGCGCCGCACCAGGGCGGGAAGGAAGCGGTGCAGACCATCGAAATACGGCATCATCAGGAACACGTCGCGACGGACCGCCTTGAGGCCGCAGCCGGTATCGCGGGTGCCGTCATGCAGCACCGCATTGCGGATCTTGTTGGCCAGCCGCGACTGTAGCTTCTTGAAGCCGGTATCCTTGCGGCCGACGCGCTGCCCTGCGACGAGGCCGACGCCTGCACCGCCCTTTTCGAGCGCGGCAATGAGGTCGGGCAAGAACGCGGGATTGTTCTGGCCATCACCATCCAGCGTGGCCACCATGGCGCCATGGGCCGCGCGGATGCCGCTACGAACCGCAGCCGATTGGCCGGTCGATTTCTCATGCCGCAGCACACGCAGGTTCGGCCGCCGTGCCATTTCCTCGGCGAGCCGCTGCGCGGTGTCATCGGTCGAGCCATCGTTGACGTAGATGATCTCGTAGGACCACAGACCATCGAGCGCCGCCGCGATCTCGGTGATCAGCGGAACGATATTGCCGGCCTCGTTGCGCACGGGAACGACGATGGAGACGGCAACGAGGGTTTCGGTCGACAAGATGAGAACTCGTAATGGCGTGACTGGACCGGTTGCTGCCCCGGGCGCTGCGGCGGAGGCTTCTTATGGGGCTTGGGGCCGCCTATCAACCCCTTTAGCGCGGTACGATTTGGCCGTCCTTGCCCAGGCGGAAACCCAGCCGCCGGGCTGCGAACCAGTAGCGGACCAGCATGGCGCAGGCCAATCCGACCACGGCGCCGGCGACCACATCGCTTGGATGATGGGCCAGCAGCACCAGCCGGCTTAGGGCGATCACGACGGCATAGATGAACGCGGGAACGCGCCATCGCGGCCAGACGGCGGCAACGGCGAAGGCCAGCGCAAAGGCCGTCACCGCATGCGCGGAGGGCATGCTGAAATAGGCAGGTGTGCCGTTGAACGGGTCGAAGTTGAAGGCATTCGCCTTGCCGCCGACGAAGGGGCGGCCGCGGCCGATGATGTATTTCAGCACCTGAGCCACGAGCACCGAGCCCAGCACCGCGAAGAAGGCGTACTGAACGTGGGTGGCGAAATTCAGCAGGCGGCTGCGCGTGGCCTCGGGCCATAGCGGCGCGATCAGGATCGTCACGATGACGCCGACTGCCAGCAGACCCAGCACGTATTCATCCTGGCCGAACTCGGTGACGATGCGCCATGGCCACATGCTGGGGGTGCCGCGGGCGGGCATCAACCCGATCTCATAGGCATCGAAGGCAACCATCAGGATCACGATCGCGCCCAAACCGATGCCAATCAGCAGGAGAAGTTCGCGCCACAGACGCTGCCGGCTTGCTGCATCGGGCGCCGTCTGAGGCCGGCGCACCAGCCGTCCCAGCGAGAATTTGCCGACCAGCGCGAGCTGCGAGACATAGCCTGAGGAAGACGGAGAGGTGTCGGGCGCCGACATCTATTCGGTGCCCTCCGAGCGATAGATCGCGATCGAGACCGGGCGGCCCTGCGAGATGTTGTAGCCGTCGATCCGCTTGGCGACGTTGTAGCGCAGCCCGATCGCCTCGGCGCGCTGCACGAACGCCCGCTCGGTGCGCTGCTCGACAAGCGCGAAGCGGCACGTGCCCTGGTTGAGGAAGTCGGCCGCCCCCGAGCCGTCGGTGAGCTGGGTCGAGGTTCCCGTCATGAACACCAGGCTCGGCTCGTGGAAACCTGCCGCTGCCGCCTTTGGCCCGACGCAGACCACGTTGCGCAGCGCGCGCGCAATCTCCGCGCTGGGAAACAGCGGCGTCAGCGCCGGCAGCACGGCGCCATACACCACGAACGCCAGGAACATCGCCGCCACGCCGGCATTCAAGAGCGAGCGCTCGGCACGGCCGTCGTCATAGAGCCACCAGGCGAACAGGCCGAAGATCAGCGACGCCGCCACGAATGGCCAGGCCAGGAACACCGGCTGGTGCGTCACGATGATGGCGCCGATCACGGCCACCACCGAGGTGATGGCGGGAATCGCGAACCACCAGGCGGCGCCGCGGCGCAGCCACGAGCGCGACAGCACCCGCCGCTCCAGCGCGCCCACGGTCAGGATGGCGATCGCCGGATACAGCGGCAGCACGTAGTGCGGCAGCTTGGTCAGCACCGCCTCGAAAATGATCCAGGACGGTACCAGCCAGGCCAGGAGGAACTGCGCACCGGGCTCGCGCCGCGCGCGCCACACGGCGGGGGCTGCCATTGCGGCCAGCGGCGCGCCCGGCCAGAAGGTGATGAACAGCAGCAGCAGATAAAGTCCCGGCGGTGCGCCATGCGACTCCTGGGCGCCGATCTTGCTCAGCATGTCGCCGCCGACGGAATCGGCAAAGAAGGTGTCGCCGGCGCGCAGGAAGATCAGCACGAACCAGGGCAGCACCAGCACCAGCATCCACATCAGCCCCCACAGAGGGCGCAGACGCGACAGCCAGCCGGCGCCGCGATCCATGATCGCCAACGCCAAGATCGTCAGTCCTGCGAACATCAGGATCAGCGGGCCCTTGATCAGGATGCCGCCGGCGAGCGCCGTCCAGAAGATTGCAGGCGGTCCCCACGGCGGATGCACCGGATCCTCGCCGCGCTGCCACGACAGATAGACGCGCGCCAGCGCGCCCATCGCGGCCACCACGGTGAACAGCAGCATCGCGTCGGTCTTGGCGAGCCGGGCTTCCACCCCAAGCAGGACCGAGCAGCACATCAGCAGGGCGGAGAACACCGCGCCGCGCCGTGTCACGAAGGAGAGCGCGGTCCAATAGGTCAGCAGCACCGCGCCGATCGCGCCGATCAGCGAGGGAATGCGGTAGACCCAGATGCGGAGCTGCGCACGCGGCAGCCCGATCGCCGACGCCGTCTCGACCGCAGCCGATTGCAACCAGTAGATGCCGACTGGCTTCTTGTAGCGCACGTCGTCCTGGAAGCGGATGTCGACGTAATCGCCGCTCTCGACCATCTGCTTGGTCGCCTGGGCGAAGCGCGCCTCGTCACGATCGATCGGCGGGATGGTGAAGAAGCCCGGCAGGAACAACAGCAGCCCGCAGACGAGCAGGAACGCCACCGCCCTGGTGTGGCTCACGGTGACGGCATCGATCATCCGCACCAGCCGATTGCCTGGATTGACCAGGTTCTTCGGCTCGCGCGGCTCTCCAAAACGGGGGCGGGCATAGGTCTCGACCATGGGGTTCCGAATACGCTGAAACCGCCATGCCGACAACCGCTTAGCGAACCCTCACTGGATTCTGACCACAACTGTGTCCGCAGCGCCCGTGGCATCGATCACGGTGAGGCGGGCAAAGCCCGGCCCGGGCGGATCGATCAGGCGCTGGCGCCGGCTGTCGATCTCGCCAACGGCCAGTCCATTGACCAGCATGGTCAGCGGCAGCACGCCCCCGGACACTTTCACCGGCATCACCGAAGCCTCGCGTCCCGCGGATCGGTCGACATCGATGCGGGAGCCATTCAGCGGGAACTGAATGTGCGGCGCCTGCTCTGCGCCGGTCCGCACCAATTCCCCGACCGGCCGGAACCGGCGAAGGGGCATTGGCAACTTTGAATTGCTGGCGACAAGCGCCCCCTTGGGCGCCTTTGGCAGTGTCGCCGGCAGCTTGCCGCTGCGGGCAAAAGCGTCGAACAGGATCGGCGCCGCGGCGACGCGGCCGATCAGGCCGGGCACCGGCGCGCCATCGGGCCGGCCGACCCAGACGCCGATCGTGATGCGGCCGTCGAAGCCGACCGACCAGGCGTCACGATAGCCGTAGCTGGTGCCGGTCTTGAAGGCGATCCGGTTCCGGGCTGCGTTTTCCGGCGGCGGCGTCCCCAGCAGCACGTTGCCGACCTGCCAGGCGGCCGCCGAGTCCATCAGCCGCATCGGCTCGCGGGCGTTATCCTGCGCACCGTCAGCCGTCATGATCTCGCGCAGCGGCCTGGTGGTGCCGAGCCGCGGAAAGCCGGTATAGAGCTGGGCGAGGTCCTGCAGGGTCACACCGACGCCGCCAAGGCCCATGGCGAGGCCCGGGGCCTCGTCCTTCGGCAGCACCAGATTGCCACCCGCCTGCTTCAGCCGCGACGACAGCCGGCTGGCGCCGACGCGGTCCAGCAGCACGATCGCCGGTACGTTCAGCGACAGTTGCAGCGCCTTGCGCACCGGCACCGTGCCCTGGAACGTCATGTCGAAATTCTCCGGCGCATAGGAGCCGAAGCGCACCGGACGGTCCTCGATCAGGCTCTCCGGGTGCACGAAGCCGTCCTCGAAGGCGAGCCCGTAGATGAACGGCTTCAAGGTCGAGCCGGGCGAGCGCACCGCGCGAGTCATGTCGACCTGCCCTGCCCGCTTCTCGTCGAAATAGTCGGCCGATCCGACATGGGCGAGCACGTCGCCGCTGTCATTGTCGACCACGATGATGCCGACCGAGACGTTTGGTCCCAATGCGATGGCGCGATCGCGCGCCAGCGGCTCCAGCACCTTCTGCAGCGAGGCATCCAGCGTAAGGCGGATCATCGGCTGACCCTTGACGGCCGCCGAGGCCTGGTCGGCGGCATGCGGCGCCAGGATCGGCATCGGCTTGCGGAAGGTAGGCACGGCTTGCGCCTTCGCCTGCGCCGCGTCCTCGACGGAGATCACGTTCTCCGACACCATGCGGTCGAGCACGCGGTCCCGGCCGCGTCGAGCGGCCTCGGGATGGCGGTCGAGCCGGCGCGTCTCCGGTGACTGCGGCAGCGCCACCAAGAGGGCCGCTTCTGCCAGCGACAGCCGCTTCGGCTCCTTGCCGAAATATGCGATCGAGGCGGCGCGGATGCCTTCGAGATTGCCGCCATAGGGCGCGAGCGTCAGATAAAGATCAAGGATCTCGTCCTTGCTCTTCTGATGCTCGAGCTCGAGCGCGCGCACGATCTGCCTGAGCTTGGCGTGCAGCGAACGCTGCCGTCGCGGCTCCAGCAGCCGCGCCAGCTGCATCGTGATGGTCGAGCCGCCGGAGACGATATGGCCATGCGAGCCGAGTTGGATCGCGGCCCGCGCCAGCGCGCGTGGATCGACGCCGTGGTGGTCGTAGAAGCGCTGGTCCTCATAGGCGAACAGCAGCTTCAGATAGGTCGGATCGACGTCCTTCTTCGCGCTGACCGGCAGCCGCCAGCGCCCGTCCGCCATCGCATAGGCGCGCAAGAGCTTGCCGTGGCGGTCGACGACGGTGGTGGACAGCGCCTCGGCCTCGCGCAACGGCAGCGGGCCGAGGGAGATGGCGTAGGCGGTGAGTGCGAGAACGATTGCAACGATCGACAGGAGCGTACACACCAACAGCCGTTTGACGCCCCGCCCCCTCCTCCCGTCATGGCCGGGCTTGTCCCGGCCATCCACGTCGTGCGGAGGCAGCGTGGGTGCCCGGGACAAGCCCGGGCATGACGGAGTATGTGGCTCCGTCCTGCGCCCATCACCGCTCGTTCCAGCCTCGCTCATTTCGCCGCGCGGACCTCCACGGACCCCGTCCCGGTCCGACCATAGCGCGACGGATTGTACATGTCCTCGACATAGGCCTGCGGCAGCACGTATTTGCCGGGCGACACCGCGCGCACGACGTAAGCGACCGTGAACACGGACTTGGAATCCGCGGCGCGGTCGAGCGCGGCGGTGAAGCGGTCGTCGCGGAACTCGGTATTGACCGGTTCCTGGCCGTCCTCGATCCAGTCGAGCGTTCCGCTGTCTCCCGACGACACCAGATGCGGATTGTCGATCTCCAGCCCCGCCGGCAGATAGTCCGACACCATGATGTGCCCATATTCCGGCTTGGCCTCGGTGACCTTCAGCACGACAGCGAAACGGTCGTTCTGCTTCGCGGTTCTGATATCCGCCGGCTTGCCGTCGAGCGTGTAGTAGCCGCGCTCGATCTTGAAGCCGTTGGACGCCGCGGGCTCCGGCGTCAGCGGCGAGCCGGACACCGAGACCACCGCCTGCACCGGCGCATCGCCGGTATTGGTGATCTTCAGCGGCTGGCCTGAGAGCTCAGCCGCCTTGTAGCTACGGTACAGCGCCTGCTTCACCGCCTGGCCGTTCACGTCGAGCGTCAAGGTCTCCTTGGCGAGCGCCCGCGCCGCCAGCACCATCCACGCATTTTCCTGCGTCGAGGTGTAGGGCGTCAGCCCGCGCGCGGCCTCGACGCGGGCCACCGCCTGCGTCAGCGTCGCGCGCGGCGCATTGCCCTCGCCCGCCAGCGACACCAGCGCCGCGGCATCGCGCAGGTCGGAGCCGTAGTCGGTGCGGCCGAACACCAGCACCGGCTTCGGCGCGAGGCTGTCGGCTGCGGCACCGTAGACCCGCTCGGCGCGGGCGCGATCGCCGACCAGCGCGAGCGCGGCGGCGAGTTGCGCCTTGGCAATTGGAGTTGCCAGATTGCCGAGCTTGGTGTCGGCGAGATAGCGCAGGTCGCCGATCGGCGCCGCGCCGTTGCGCGCCAGGACGTAGAGGCCATAGGCAAGATCGCGGCCTCCTGTCTTCTCCGGCTCCTCGGCATTGACCACCGAGTTCCTGACGCGATCCAGCGCGCTCTTGAACAGCACGTCGGGCACCGCAAAGCCCTTTTCGCGGGCGCGGGTCAGGAAGTCCGTCACGTAGGCGTCGAGCCAGGGATCATCGCCGCCGGCCGACCAGAGGCCGAACGAGCCGTTCGAGCCCTGCCGCGCCAGCAAGCGATCGATCGAGTCGCGGATGCGCTGATCGACCTCGGTGTCCATCGCCAGATGCGCGCCGGCCGCGAGCTCATTGACATAGAGCAGCGGCATCGCTCGGCTGGTGATCTGCTCCGAGCAGCCGTGCGGGTAGCGGTCGAGCGCCTTGAGGATCGTCGCCGCGTCGAGCGCGGTCGACAGTCCCGCCGACAGCGACACCGTGCCGGTGCCCGCCACGAGGTCGGAGAACATGTCCGACGTCAGCGTCAGGCTCTCGCCCTTGGCCAGCGTCCGGATCGAGCGCCGCGCCAGCACCTGTGTCGCCGGCTTGACATCGAGCTGATAATGCCGCGCGAGGCTCAGCCCGTTCGGCCCCTTGATGTCGACGTCGAGCTGCGCCGTGCCGGTGCCCGAGGCGTCCAGCGGCAGGGTCGATGAGCCCCGCTGCTTGGCCGCAAGCTTCAACGTCACATTGGCATTGCCGGACAGCTTGACCGGACCGCTCGCTTTCACGGCCACGACATAGTCTCCGGGCGCGCCCTCGACATTGTCGACGTCGAATGACAGCGTGCCGCGGTCGCCCGACAGCAGGAAGCGCGGCAAGGTCGCGGTCAACACCACGGGATCGCGCACGGTGACATCGATGTTGGCACGGCCGACCTTGGTCGCGCTCCACGCCACCGCCATCACGCGCGCCGTGCCCGCGAACTCCGGAATGTCGAAGCTGACCTCAGCCGTGCCGTCCGGTCCGACGGTGACGATGCCCGAATACAGCGCCAGCGGTTTCTGCGTCGGCGGCGAGCCCTGCAGCTCGGCGCCGCCGGAGTCACCGCCGGAGCGGATCTGGCCGCGCGTGCCCTGCATGCCGTCGATCAGCTGGCCATAGAGATCGCGGATCTCGGCAGAGAGCTGGCGCTGGCCGAGATAATACTCGTCCGGCGCCGGCGGCTTATAGTTGGTGAGGTTGAGAATGCCGACATCGACCGCCGCGATGACGATCTTGGCGTCCTCGCCGGGATTGAGGCCGCCGATCTTGACCGGGATATTCAACGCCGAGCCCGGCCGCACCAGTGCCGGAGGTGTCAGCGCGACATTCAACGTGCGCGCCGACTTGTCGATGCCGAACCAGGCAACGCCGAGCGCGCGGCCCGGCATGCGCTGCGCGGCCGCATCGAGCGGACGGCGCAAGGTCGTCACGACATAGGCGCCCGCGCCCCAGTCCCTGCCGACCGCGAGCTTGACCTGGTTGGTGCCTTCCTTGACCTCGGTGGTCTGCGTCGTCAGCAGCCGGTCGCCAAGCACGTTGACCGTGAGCTTGCCAGCGGTGCGCGCATTCACCGTCACCACCATGGTGTCGCCCGACTGGTACTGCGGCTTGTCGAGCGAGGTCTCCAGGATGTCAGGCGTATCGGCGCTGCCCTCGGTGTACCAGCCGACGTCGAACTGCAGCGACGTCACTGGACCGTCGGCCTCGGCCGACTTGATGTCGAGCCGATAGCGTCCGGCCTCCGGCTGGAAGCTCAGCCGCGCCGGCTTGTTGGCAGCGATTGCGACGTCGCCGTCACCGACGCGTTTGGTCGACTTCACCGGCTCATACTCCCAATAGGAGTTCTGCCGGTACCATTGATAGCGCGACTCGATCTTCAGGAGCTCATAGCGCAGGCCATTGCGCGCTAGCGTCTTCCCCTCGGGCGAGACGAACACGATTTCGAACTCGGCCTTGTCGCCCTCGCCGACACTCTTGCCGGAAAACGACGGCTTGATGCCGATCTGCGCCGCCTTGGGCGCCACGGGGAGCACCAGCTTGCGCTCGACGGCGCGGCCGCCGGTCTCGGCCATGCGCACGAAGATCTGCGCCTCCTGCGGCCGGCTCGACGACGGCGGCTTCGGCAGGCTGACCGGGAAGGTCGCCGCGCCCTTGTCGTCGGTCTCGGGCAGCCCCTCGATCGGCGTGCGCTCGTTGGAGGCGCTCTCCTCGTCGGCGACGCCGAACTGATAGCCGGGGAAGCCCGGCCGCTCCGAGGCCGTGGTCACCAGCAGGTCGCCTTCAAGCTGCAGGCCGGAGGCCGGCGCACCATAGAGGAAATGGCCGTCGACCTTCACCTCCACCGGAGTCTCAGCCTTGATCTGCTTGTCCTTGGAGGACAAGTCGAATTCCAGCCGCTCGGGGACGTAGTCCTCGACCATGAACGTGGTCTCGCCGACCGCCGTCCCCTTCGGATCGGTGAAGGCGCGGACGCGATAGGTCCCGGTCGGCACTGCCGAGTTTAGCGCCACGCTGAACGAACGGCCGCCGGCGCCCTGATCCGGCAGCACGGCGCGGCGGAACTCGACGCCATCGGGACGCTCGACGACGAGCGTCAGCGGCGTGCCGGTCATGGCGTTGCCCTTGCCGTCGCGCAGCAGCGCGGTGAGGTAGACCGTCTCGTTGGAGCGGTAGACGCCGCGCTCGGAATAGACGAAAGCGTCGGGCCCCGTGGGCGCCTCGCGCCCGGCGACGCCGCGATCGGACAGGTCGAAGGCGGACGTCTTCAGGCTGAGGAAGGCATAGTCGGTCTTCTCGCCCGATACGGTCAGCATCGCCGGCGACAGCCCCCCCTCGCCACGCGCCAGGCCCGTCTCGAACAGCACGTGGCCGGCGTCGTCGGTCTTGCGCGTCGCCAGGATCTCGTTGTTGCGTGCCACCAGCCGCACCTCGGCGCGCGCGACCGGATCGGTCGAGGCCAGCGAATTGACGAACACGTGAATGCCGTCATTGCCGGAGAACGCGGCGACGCCGAGATCGGAGACGATGAACCATTGCGTCGCGAGCTGGCCGCCGCTGTCCTCGTCACTGTTGCCGCTGGTCGGGCCCTTCGGCGCGGCCGTCATCACATAGACGCCCGGCTGCATGTCGCTCAGCGCCTGGTCGACCGGGAAGGCAGTGGTGACGTCCTGGTTCAGGGTCATCGCGGTCGACAGCTCGCCGCTCCACACCTTCATGCCGCGCTCGTTGCCGAGATCGGTGAGCTGGTAGCTCGACAGCGGACGCTGGAAGTCGCTGTCGATGACGGTGTTGATCAGGTTGCGGTCGCCGATCCGGAACACGTTAATATTGACCGCGGGCGTGTTGACGCTGACCAGCGGAATGCCCTTCTGCCCGGTGCGCGGCAGCACATAGGCCTTGCCGGTGAAGCGCACGAACGGCTTGCGGTCGCGGACATAGATATTGAACTCGGCCGATTTCGGCAGGCTCTCCTTGACGCTAGAGGGCAGGCCGGCGCGCAGATTGATGTTGTAGCGCTCGCCATGCTTGAGTCCCTCGACGCAGAGCTGCTTGTCCTCCGAGGTCAGCGCCGGCTTGTCATTGCCGGCCTGTGCCACGAAGGGCGAAAAGTCGGTGCGCTTGGCCAGATCCTCGGAGAACTGGAAGCAGGCGCGCGGGCTCGCCGAGTCCGAATCCACGGTATAGTCGAGCAGCCTGAAGCCGTGTTCGTCGCGCATCCGCTCATACTGGCCGCGGACGTCGGCGACCTCACGGAGCTCGAGCGACATCCTGAGCGTATCCAGCGCCGGACGCCACAGCTTGCGCTCGGCCATGGTCTTTCCGAGCACCGCGAGCGCGTCGGCCTCCTCCCCGGCATTGCCGGCGCGCTGATAGGCGATGTAGGCCGCCGTCGAGGCGCGCTCGAGCAGGAAAGTCTGCTCCGACGAGTTGGCCGGCTTGATCTGGTTCAACACAGTGCGCGCCAGCCGCAGCCAGTTGCCGGAATCATCCGGCGCCGCGGTGGCGATCTGCCCGAGGATCTGCAGCCCGGTGCGCAGGTCGTTCCGGCGAAGCGCCGCGTCGGCGTCCGTGCGCAAGGTCGCCAGCGGCTTGTTCACCGCCCCCGCCTCGCTCTTGATCTGCGCCTCCAGCTTGATTGCGGCATCCGCCAGGTCGTCGCGCTTGAACGCCTTGTCGGCGGCGTGGGCAGAAGCAAGACCGAGCGCCATGATGGCGCAGAGGACGGCGGCGCGGACCAGACCGATCATGGGGCAGCTCCTTGGACGGCGATTTCGGCGGCTGTTCGGGACACGCGGAGGGATGTCCGTGTTTGGCCGATTCGTGGCGAGAATGGACGCGAAATGGTGACGGACTGATGGCAAAGGTTGCAGTGGACCGCTGAGCGGCCCGTCGCAGGCGCGATCATCGGCATGCACATGCGACAGGAAAATCTGTTCATCGACGGGCAATTCACGGGACATGGCATACAGACAAGCCGCGGCGGCCGCTGATCCGACGCCGCTGACGCGCAAATGGGGCGATAGACCCACCTCCGCCTCCGCTTGGTCTCCCCGGGCCTCCGTCGGGTTCGGCCGCTCTTGGCGAAACGGAAGATTTTTCATATGACCCGTGCTATGGAAAGCGCACCGGCCGGACGTCGCCCTCCGGCACCCATCCATGACGCTCATCCTCCGGACGTGCATCTTGGGATGGTCACCCGGCGATGCTCGTCTCGCGAAGACGGTCCCATAGCTCAACTGGATAGAGTAGCGGATTTCTACTCCGCGGGTTGCAGGTTCGAGTCCTGCTGGGATCGCCAATCGCCACGCCAGCGCCATCGTGGCGCCCCGCCGCTCGTTCATTTCGAAGCATCGCCGTGAGCGACAGGGCGTGCGCCACTAGGCTTGCCTTCGTTTGCCGGGCGCGTGGCCATGGCGTTGGGAGGCTCGGTTGGCGAAGCATGAGGCATCCCGGTTTCTGGTCAGAATCCTGCGGTCCCGATTCCGCGACCACAAGACGGAGCTGTCCGAGTTGCGGCGTCACATCCGGCGCGGCGACATCGTTTGCGACATCGGCGCCAACAAGGGCAGTTTTCTCTACTGGCTGGCACGGTGGTCGGCGCCGGGGCGGGTCGTCGCCTTCGAGCCCCAGCCGGATCTTGCCGAGCGATTGGCGCGGCTCTGTTCCCGGTTCTCGCTCGACAATGTCGTGGTCGAACCGCGCGCCGTCTATTCGTGCTCCAGCAGGAAAACCCTGTTCGTTCCCGAGGGGCATCAGCCCGGGGCCTCGCTGCTCCGGCCCGCCGAGACCTCGAGGGCGATCCAGGTGCAGACGACGTCGCTGGACGACTATCTCCCTGACATCGGAAACGTCTCTGCGATCAAGATCGACGTCGAGGGCGCCGAACTCGACGTGCTGCGCGGCGCCGAGCGCACCTTGCGCCGATGCCGGCCGTTGATCGTGGTCGAGTGCGACCGCCGCCTGGCGACGCTCGACAGGGTGAAGGAGACATTCTTGTTCCTGCGGGGTCTCGGCTATCAGGGCCAATTCCTGAGCCGCGGGAGATTGCTTCCGTTGTCTGCCTTCGACCCGGAAATCCATCAGCGCGCCGATGGCGAATGGTTCTGGAAGCGGAAGGACTATTGCAACAACTTCATCTTCAGGAGCGTGCGCGCGCCCATGTCCTATGACCGCGAAGCTTTCCTGGCTCCGATCGAAACCACTTCGCTGGGCGCACGAAGTCGTCTTGAAACAAACCCCCGGCATGTTGCCGAGCATCACGTCGACTGATGGGGGTTACCGATGTCCACGTTGCTGAGCTTCATTTTCGAGTCCTATTGCCTGAGCTGCCGGGCGATGTTTCCGGAGCTCGATACCGATCAATCGACCGTCGCTGAGTAGTACGCGCCAAACGGCAGGACTCGCGATCCGCGATTCCGCCGCGCGGGCCAGCGGTTCTGCTTTAGATGTTCGCCTGCAGCCTGCGACGCAGGATGACCCGCGCGCATTAAGCTTTCCTCTTCAGCTTAACGCCGGCTTCCATTTGACGCCGGCGCCCTTCATCCGCCACGTCTGGGGCGATGGAGTTGCATCATGTTTGAATTGGCCATTTTGACCGCAATCTGTTTCATTGCCGTTGTCGCCCTCACGATCATCTACCAGCGGCGCCAGGACGTTTTGTACGGCCCCTACATCTCGGACGTCTCGTGGCCGACGGCGCTGCCCGACGACCGCATGGAGGCGTCCTCGTCGTGACCTGGACAGGCTCTCAGAAGCCCACTCCGCAGGCGCCACGATCACGTCAGGGAAAATTGGTGGCCGCTGGACCGTCCGGCTTCACAAGCCGATGCGCCCACCGGCCTCGTTGAGCAACGCATCGAGCCGATCCGGGCTCATGCTTTGTCCGCCCGGCGTTTCAATGCTGACGCAGGCGGCGCCGAGACGCAGATAGGCGTTGGCCGTAAGCAGCGCGTCCTGCGCGCTGCGGCACCTGATGGTGGCGATCGCGCTGGCGCTTTGGGCCCGTACAGTGAAGGACGCTGCGGCCATGTAGGGCTGGCTCGTCTGTAAGCGGCGGCTGAAATGAAGCCGAAGCTTATTCAGAGGAGCCCGACGGCATCATTGAGGTGGATCAAAGCCGCCAGCCGAAGACTTCGTTAAAGGCGCCCCGCTCAGCTCCGGTTCAGCGACAGGCTGATACGGGTGACGATGCCGTCCCAATCGCGTTCCCAGGCCCGGGGATAGTTGATCAGCACGCAGTGCACATAGCCCCCAACGAAGTTGCAGCGATTGTACCAGACGTAGTCGCCCTTATAGCTCGACACCGCGAAGAAGCGCGAGGTGACGCGCTTGTATTGGATGTTCGGCGGCGGGTTCTTCCTGGCGAGGAACCGCGCAGGTGAGTCCTGCGCGTTGTTGGATATCGACTGCACGGTCAGATTGGCGCGGCCGTCGGCAGTCTGGAAGCGTTGGCCGTAGCCCTCGGGTTGGCCCGCCGTGTCCCTGAAGATCGAGACCGGAATGTCGACCGAGGTGCCGGTCTCCGGGATCCTGTAGGTGTTCCAGCGCACCGATTGGGCTGTCGCGGCGGTGCTCCAGCAGGCGGCGCACGCAAGCACTGCCATCGCCTTGATGATCGGATTCATGTGTGTCGTCCCGAACGGCTTGAGAAACCGATGACGTTGGACCACTTTCACGGCCGCGCGAAGGCAACGTCCGACATCAACGGCAGGGGAACGCACGACACTCGCCGAAGTTCATGGCTCCCGCAGGTCCCGTGCTCGGTCGCTTCCCATCATTGAATCCGGGACGGAGCGGGGTTCCGGGTTGCCGTCGGGCCGTCACCCGCCAGGATCTCGTTCGTCCCGGCCCCGGAGGGCTGCTCCAGTCTCTGCAAGAATGCATCCAGTTGCGGAGCGAGTTGCGAGACGACGAACCTCGAGCCTTCCGGGGTGAAATGGATGGTATCCCAAACGATCGGTGTTTCCGCGTCGATCGTCAGCGGACAACGCCTCTTGCTGCAAATCGTGCCGAGAATGGAAACGTATTGAACGAGCGGATACGCGCGGGCGATCTCTCGCAGACGATCGTCCGCCTCGAACGACGCATCTTTCGGCATCAGCGCATTGCCGATCGGGACGTGCGTCTGCTCATGGTTGAACAACGTCGACGCCAAGGGAGCTGGAAACTCGATCGAGGGACCGAGGAGCAGAACTGGAACTCCCGTTTCCTGAGCGACCGCCAGCAGCGCGTTCAAATAACCGTCGACGCGCCGTGCGGGGGGCTGGCCATAAGTTTCGAGATAGGCGCGCCAATTGCCGGAAAGAATGATGGCGTCAAAGCGGTGCGCCCTGATCTGATCGCGTAGCAGCTGATTGACGTCGTTACAGTTGCGCGAGCTGCGCAGCTTGAGCTCGACAAACGGCGGGCAGCCCCCTGACGTGAGCTGCAGAAGATGGTAGGCATCGGACGATAGGTAGCTGCGCAACGCCCAGGCATAATGCGCGGCAAGGCTGTCGCCGGCGAGCAGAATGTTGCGCTTGTTTGCAGCCGGCTTCAGGCACGCCTCGAAATCGTAGGCCGATGCCGGCTCATCGGGCTGCAAGAAGCAGCTATGCGCCCGATAGAACGGCTCCATCGTCCGGGAATCGTACCGGAGCATTCGCGCCTGTGATTGCGGGAAGCGATCGGCGTAGCCGTCATGCGCGACGCCGTGAATTCCGACCGCAACCAGGACGGCGGCAACGCCCGCGATCACCGGTGAGCCACGCACGCCGACCCACACGGTTCGCGCGCGCGCCGGCCGCTCGACGATGACATAGGAGAAATAGGCCAGCAGCAGCGAGCACAGTAGGAGTCCAGCCGTAGCGGCGGCTGAGGTCGCAACATCCAGCGGCAGCGCGGCCCTGCCGAGGACGAAAACCGGCCAGTGCCAAAGATAGAGCGAATAGGACAGACGACCGAGGAATGCTCCGATCTCGCTGAATGGCAGCCTGGGTCTGCCCTCCTCCTGATTGAACGCGACGATGTAGACCGCAGCACCGACACAGGGGATCAGCGCGTGCAATCCCGGGAAGCGGGTCTCTGCGCGGAAGGTGACCACGGCGAGCAGCATGGAGACCAAGCCCAAGGCCGCGAAGGCCAGGCGCGTCTCGCCTCTGACCGGTGACCATCGATGCAGGAAAAACGCAATGCTTCCGATCAAGAACTCCCAGGCCCGCAGCGGGGCGATGTAGAAGGCGGTCGAGGGCGATTGCTTGATCCAAAGCTCGTCGAGCACACACAGCGCGACCGTTCCGAGGATGACCAGCCCGAGTGACGGCTTCGACGTTGGGTCGGGAAACAGCCGGCTCCAGAGCCATGTCACGACCGGAAACAGGAAATAGAACTGCTCCTCCACCGACAATGACCAGGTGTGGATCAGAATCTTCCCGATCGTTGGCAGATCGAAATAGCCGGTCTGCGACCAGAAGAAGACGTTTGACGAAAACAGAACCGTGGAGATCGCGCTTCCGAAGAACATCCGGTAGTCGCCAGGAGGCGCCAAGAACCACGCGACCAGCCCGGTGACGACGATCATCAGATAGAGCGCCGGAAGCAGGCGCCGCGCCCTTCGTTCGTAGAAGGCGATGAACGAAAAGGAATTGGATTGAATGCCGGTCCAGATGAGACGGGAGATCACATAGCCGGAGATGACGAAGAAGATATCGACCCCGACAAACCCCCCGCCAAAGCCTGGCAACTCGTAATGAAATCCAATGACCGAAATCACGGCGACGGCGCGCAGCCAATCGATGTCCGAACGGTACTCTAAAACCTTTGCACGCGTCATGCTGGCAGCCCGGGCGGGCCGTTCGCCCTAACAAGTTACCTGCTGACATACCGCCAAATGAATTGCAACGTGCAGAAACACACGGAAATACCGTTGATGGCAGGTGTATCCGAATTGCCGCACCCACCTCAGGGGCCCATCACGCGGGATGCTGGAGGATCGCGGGCGCGGCCCGGCGCCCATTCGCCGGCGGCGTCATCCGATCCGCATCAGGAGGATTGGCGGCCGGTCGGGACATCCCGGTACTGAGATGGGACCGGTGATCGGAAGCTCGACAGGGCAGCGAGAACGCGCAGCATCCGTCCAGGCCGTCACCGGAGGGCGGGCATGCCACGCGCGCTTCCTCCATCATCCATGAACTGCCCATCACGCTGGCGCCTCAACTGGGCTCGACACGAGACGCCCGTGCGATCCCTGCTCGATGATTATGCGGCTGTTGTTTGATGAGCACACCCACCTGCGAGATTTCAGCGAACGGCTTCCGTCGTCACCACTCACATGATACCAGTCATGCTAAAGAAGCCGGCGAGCGAGTGGCGACATTGCCATAGCCGTTAACGCCGCGTCACAAATTGGCCGAGGTCGAGGTGAGCCGCCTCTATACTTCGAGTTGCTTTTGCAACCGCATTGGCGTCGTGGCTCGGACACTGCTCATCGGCCAGCGGGCCGCACAGGCTGAGAACACTCAAACCGCTTCCCCGATGGAATTAAGCTTAAAAACGTGCGGCGCCGCGTCGCCGCAACTTGGCAACTTCTTTCAGCAGCCAAGACGTGCAACAATACTGTACGCAACTAATATCAACCTCAGATTTAATTTACTGATCATTTACTTTCCGCAACTTTGCCCCAAAAACTGCACGATGCTGGGTTCCTCTTTCACAATTAGAACTCTTCTGGGACTCTACAAAAACCACGTCCCCAGAACGGGATCTAACAACCTCAGATATACTTTTCATAACTCACTCTCCGTCTTCGTTTCGCGTACAGAGGTCCCACAATGACAACACTCATCAAGGCTCTCCCGACCCATCTCGAAGAGACTCGTATCGACTCCGAGAAGCTGCGCACGATCCTGATGCTCTGCGGCGCCACGGCGTTTGGCTTCATTCTCCACGCCACCTACGGTCTCGATCTCAGCTACGCTTTCTTCTGATTTGATCAGTCCGCCGGTCGCGGGCTGGTACTCTTCATTGCCGGACGCAATCGGCGCCGGTCCCGGCTCGCGGGGTTATTGAACGGCCCCGCGCGTCGCCTTTTTCGCAGCGATACGCGTGTCATGCGAAGAATATGGAAGAGACCGTCCATCACAGGCTTGATCGTGCTTTTGCACAGCCTGGCCGCGTCGCTCCCACAATTCCGCCGCGACGACGCGACACGCTGAGGGTGTTGAGAATTGCGGTTGCTTGAGGACGAGTAGCGTCATGCGTTCACCAGTATATGATCTCTATCAGATGAAGCAGGATCGCTTGCCGAAAGGAGCCCGTTCGGCATGGCTGAGGACGAGGCCGAATGAGCCGCCACCTGCCGCCGACGACTGGGTCTTCGTCGGCAAGGAACGGCATCCGAGCCGGTGGACGGTCGCAGAGATGAATGAAAAAGGCACCTGCTACCGCGAGATTCCGATCTGGCTGTCGAGCCGCCGCAGCATGATGGCTGGATCGGCGGCCGAAAACAGCGCTCAGCCGCCGGCCGCCTGAGATTTCATCGGGGAGCGCTGACATGGCCGCGACGTGCGAGGTTCGTCAACGGCCTGGACAGCGCAATGAACGGGTTCGGCGGTCCTAAGCGAGTTGGACGCCGTAATAGTCGTCGACCTTGCGCCCTGCTCCGGCATCGCCCCAGTCCCACTCACGCTCGTCGGAATATTTCGGCGCACCTCGCAGCTGATTCTCGGTCACGCCGGTAACGTAGCCGCCGAGTCGCGTGTCGTACTTCAGGGATTGCCAGGGCAACGGGTAGTGGTCATTGCCAAGCCCGAGGAAGCCGCCGAAGCCCAGGACGGCATACGAGACCCGCCCGCTCAGCTTGTCGATCATCACGCGTTCGATGGTGCCGATCTAGGTGTCGTCGGCGCCATAGACGGCCGTGCCTTCGACCTTGTCGCTTCCAATCAGGTTGCCATATTCGCGTTCATCGAGCATCGATGTCATGTGATCCTCCCATGCCAATGGATCGGCAACGTTCGACCGTCACCGGCTGTTCCCAAGTCCCGCCGGACGCTCAGTCCGAATCCAAGTCTCCGCTGTGTTGCTTGCGATCCTGCGAAGGATGCCGCGTCGCCTCGCGCGAGGGCGCATCCGGCGATGTAGTCTTATGCACCCGCTGCGCACGCTCCTTGTCGGCGGGCTGGTCCTCGCCGCGTTCAGTCCTGACAATGCCTTGGCTTGGCTGCGTCATCGGATAGCTCCTTCTGTCGGTGATCCAAGCGCGCCGAGCTGGGTAGCGCCGACGCGGCCGCGGTTCGCGCCGTAACGACGCCGGCTACGCCTGTTCGTTCCCTCCTTGAGCTAACACGTCGCAGAATCGACCGCGTCACCCGGCTCAGCGCAGTTCGGAGGCCCTCGCCGGCGCAAGGCGCTGATCACCGGGGAGCGACTGCTGCATGGGACGCACTGACGCCCTCGCCGAAACGCGCCGAGCGACGACCCAACCGAAGAGCCGGATGCGCAGGAGGTCATCGCCTTGATCCGGGCGGGAGGGCGGAAGGCCGTCGCCATCACTGGCGACCTGCGCGACGAGGAGTTCTGCCGGCGGCTGGTGCAACAGGCCATCGAAGCGCTCGGCGGACTCGACATCGTCGCGGCAGCAGACGCGTCAGTCGATCCGGGACGTCTCTTCCGAAGATTTCGATGCAACCATGAAGGCCAACATTCATGCCCCGTTCTGGATCATCAAGGCCGCCTGCCCTCACGTCAAGCCGGGATCAGCCAACGAACTACGTAAAGTCGTTGGCCAAGCAGCCGGGCCGAAGGGTACTCGTAACGCCGTCGCTCCCGGCCAACCTGGACCCCGCTTCAGGTCTCCGGCGGAGCTGAAATGGAGACGCTGGACGCGCGGCGGCCAGACCCCGCTGGGCCGTACCGGCGAGCCGGCGGAGCTCGGATCGATCCATGTACAATTGGCGGCTGCAAACGCGACCTACGCCGATGGACAGGTCTATGGATCCTCTGGCGGATCGGCAGCTTTGATGCTGCCGCTGGTTCAGATGCGGGTGATGGGCTGCGGCAGCGAATACGCTTCCGTATGCACCTGGCGGATCGTCGTGAACGCGGCGACGGCCGATGCCAGGCCGAAGGCCGTCAGCAGTGCAATGAGAACGGTGCGGGCTGTCATGGGACGCTCCTCCATTCGGATTTGTTACTTGGGCAGCGCAGTCCGGGGCTCTCCGAGCGGCGCAATCTCGCCATCGAGCCAATCCTGCTGGAGGGCGAGGGCGTTCCAGCCCTGGGCCATCCGTTGATAGCGCCGGAACGCCGGCTCTCCGTCGGCGCGCTCCGCGAGCTGAAGACAGTTGTCTGCGTTCTCTCTGAAAAGATCTGATTGTTTCATCCCAATGAGTTGGTAGACGCGGCGGAGCGGTGCAACTCTGTTACATGATATTAATATTCGCCCTGCGCTCGATGGAACATGGCGCGCATTGCAGCGCCATCCGACCTCCTCCTGTCTCCCGCACCATTCCCCATCGTGCCTTCGGAGGCCATCGCGGCGACTGAGCTACCGATCTCGACCCGCGGTTCTCCGACGGCGTCTCTTCGTTGTTCCATGGAAATGGCCGTCCTATTTGGCAGTTAAATCCTTTGGAACCCTTTTGCTGGAGGGGAGTTGAGGTGCTTGTGCCAGCAGAAGCCGGTTCCATAAGCCTGAGAAATCGGCGTCCCGGCTTGATTTGGATAGTTGCGGCGGCTTGTATGCCGCCGGCTATACGAATCTCGGATTCTTGCTGGCAGGCGGTCTGCCACGGGGGAACTTGATGAGCGATGTCGATTCTGCTGCCGGTCCGATGCCCCTGCGCCAAGGGTTTGGTCGCCAAGGCAACGGAGCCGAGGCGGCCGATGCCAGCCAGGATCTGCTCCGTGTCCTCCAGGCGATGCGTTCCGGAGATTTCTCCGTGCGCATGAGCGGCGACTATCTCGGCATTGACGGCAAGATCGCCGACACGTTCAACGAGATCATTGCAGCCAACGAGCGGATGGCGCAGCAGCTCGAACGCGTCGGCCAGGTCGTGGGACGGGAGGGAAAGACGCGCCAGCGCGTGCGATTCGGCATTGCCAGCGGCTCCTGGGCGGACATGGAGAGCTCGATCAACACGTTGATCGACGATCTTCTATGGCCCACCCGCGAGGTGACGCGCGCGGTCGCCGCCGTGGCCCAAGGCGACCTCCTGCAGACCGTGAAGCTGGACGTCGATGGGCGGCCTCTGGGCGGCGAGTTCCTGCAGTCGGCGACCATCGTCAACACGATGATCAAGCAGCTCAGCGTCTTCACCTCCGAGGTGACGCGCGTGGCGCGCGAGGTCGGCACCGAGGGCAAGCTCGGCGGCCAGGCCCAGGTTCCCGAGGTCACGGGCGTCTGGAAGGACCTGACCGAGAGCGTCAACTCGATGGCCAACAACCTCACCGGCCAGGTCCGCAACATCGCGGAGGTGACGATCGCGGTGGCCAATGGCGACCTGTCGAAGAAGATCACCGTCGACGTGCGCGGCGAGATCCTGCAGCTGAAGGAAGCCATCAACACGATGGTCGATCAGTTGCGCTCGTTCGCCTCTGAGGTGACGCGCGTGGCGCGCGAGGTCGGCACCGACGGCAAGCTCGGCGGCCAGGCGATCGTTCCCGGCGTTGCCGGCACCTGGAAGGACCTCACCGACTCCGTCAACGCGATGTGCGGCAACCTCACCGCTCAGGTCCGCAACATTGCCAACGTCACCACTGCGGTCGCCCGCGGCGACCTGTCACGCAAGATCACGGTCGACGTGCGCGGCGAGATCTTGGAGCTGAAGGACACCATCAACACGATGGTCGACCAGCTCAACGCCTTCGCCTCCGAAGTGACGCGCGTGGCGCGCGAGGTCGGCACCGAGGGCAAGCTCGGCGGCCAGGCGCAGGTGCCGGGCGTTGCCGGCACCTGGAAGGATCTCACCGACAACGTGAACTTCATGGCGTCGAACCTGACGGCCCAGGTGCGCAACATCGCCGACGTCGCGACCGCCATCGCCAGCGGCGATCTATCAAAGAAGATCACGGTCAACGTCTCCGGCGAGATACTTCAGTTGAAGGAGACGCTGAACACGATGGTCGACCAGCTCAACGCGTTCGCCGGCGAGGTCACGCGCGTCGCGCGCGAGGTCGGCACCGACGGTCGGCTCGGCGGCCAGGCCAACGTGCTCGGCGTTGCCGGCACCTGGAAGGATCTCACCGAGAGCGTCAACTCGATGGCGTCGAACCTGACGGCGCAGGTCCGCAACATCGCGGAGGTGACGACCGCCGTCGCCAATGGCGACCTGTCCAAGAAGATCACCGTCGATGTGCGGGGCGAGATCCTGGAGCTGAAGGACACCATCAACACGATGGTCGACCAGCTCAACGCCTTCGCCGGCGAGGTGACGCGCGTGGCGCGCGAGGTCGGCACCGAGGGCAAGCTCGGCGGCCAGGCCATGGTGCGTGGAGTCGCCGGCACCTGGAAAGACCTCACCGACAGCGTCAACTCGATGGCCTCGAACCTGACCGGCCAGGTCCGCAACATCGCGGAGGTCGCCACCGCCGTCGCCAAGGGCGACCTGTCGAAGAAGATCACGGTCAACGTCTCCGGCGAGATCCTTCAACTGAAGGAGACGCTGAACACGATGGTCGACCAGCTCAACGCCTTTGCTGGCGAAGTCACCCGCGTGGCGCGCGAGGTCGGCACCGACGGCAAGCTCGGCGGCCAGGCCGAGGTGCCCGGCGTCGCCGGCACCTGGAAGGACCTCACCGACAGCGTCAACTCGATGGCCGGCAATCTGACCGCCCAAGTGCGCAACATCGCCGAGGTCGCAACCGCCATCGCCGGCGGCGACCTGTCGCGCAAGATCACGGTGGACGTCCGCGGCGAGATCCTGAGCCTCAAGGAGACGCTGAACACGATGGTGGATCAGCTCAACCGCTTCGCGGGCGAGGTGACGCGCGTGGCGCGCGAGGTCGGCACCGAGGGCCGGCTCGGCGGCCAGGCCAACGTCCCCGGCGTCGCCGGCACCTGGAAGGATCTCACCGACAGCGTCAACTCGATGGCCGGCAATCTGACGGCCCAGGTCCGCAACATCGCCGAGGTGACCACGGCCGTGGCGCGCGGTGACCTCTCCCGCAAGATCACCGTGGACGTGAAGGGCGAAATCCTCGAGCTGAAAAACACCATCAACACGATGGTGGACCAGCTCAACGCCTTCGCGTCCGAAGTGACGCGCGTCGCCCGTGAGGTCGGCACCGAAGGCAAGCTCGGCGGCCAGGCCGAGGTGCCCGAAGTCGCTGGTACCTGGAAGGACCTCACCGACAGCGTCAACTTCATGGCCTCGAACCTGACCGCGCAGGTCCGCAACATCGCCGAGGTCGCGACCGCCATCGCCGGCGGCGACCTATCGAAGAAGATCACGGTCGACGTGCGCGGCGAAATCCTGCTGCTCAAGGACACCCTGAACACGATGGTGGAGCAGTTGCGCTCGTTCGCGGCCGAAGTGACGCGCGTCGCGCGCGAGGTCGGCACCGAGGGCCGGCTGGGCGGCCAGGCCGTTGTGCCCGGGGTCGGCGGCACCTGGAAGGATTTGACCGACAACGTCAACCTGCTCGCGGCCAACCTGACCACGCAGGTCCGCAACATCGCAGAGGTCACCACCGCGGTGGCGCGCGGCGACCTGTCGCGCAAGATCACCGTCGACGTGAAGGGCGAAATCCTCGAGCTGAAGAACACCATCAACACCATGGTCGATCAGCTCAACGCCTTCGCCGGCGAGGTGACGCGCGTGGCGCGCGAGGTCGGCACCGAAGGCAAGCTCGGCGGACAGGCGCAGGTGCCGGGCGTTGCCGGCACCTGGAAAGACCTCACCGATACCGTGAACTTCATGGCCGCGAACCTGACCGAGCAGGTCCGCGGCATCGTCAAGGTCGTGACCGCCGTCGCCAACGGCGATCTCAAGCAGAATCTCACGGTCAAATCGAAGGGCGAGGTCGCAGCGCTCGCCGACACCATCAACAACATGACGGAGACGCTGGCGACCTTCGCCGACCAGGTGACGAGCGTGGCCCGCGAGGTCGGCGTCGAGGGCAGGCTCGGCGGTCAGGCCAACGTGCCCGGCGCGGCCGGCACGTGGAAGGACCTGACCGGCAACGTCAACCTGCTCGCGGCCAATCTGACGTCCCAGGTGCGCGCTATCGCCGAGGTCGCGACGGCCGTGACCAAGGGCGATCTCACCCGCTCCATCCAGGTCGATGCCCGCGGCGAGGTGGCCGAGCTCAAAGACAACATCAATACGATGATCACCAATCTGAGGCTCACCACCGACCTCAACACCGAGCAGGATTGGCTCAAGACGAACCTCGCCAAGTTCACCAACATGCTGCAGGGCCAGCGCGACCTGACCACCGTCGGCCGCCTGCTGCTGACCGAGCTGACGCCGCTGGTGAACGCCCATCGCGGTGTGATCTATCAGGTCGAGACTGAGTCCGCGCCACAGCTGCGCCTGCTCGCCTCATACGCCGATGACGGCATCTATCCTCACCGGACGCATGTCCAGTTCGGCGAGGGCCTCATCGGGCAATGCGCGATCGACAAACGCCAGCGGCTGGTCTCGGAGATCCCAGCCGACTTCATCCCCGTGGGCTCCGCCCTGCTCCGCGCCGTCCCGAAGAACCTCGTGGTGCTGCCGGTGTTGTTCGAGAACCAGGTCAAGGCGGTGATCGAGCTGGCGTCGCTCAGCCCATTCACGACGTCGCAGATGACATTCCTCGAGCAGCTCACCGACTCCATCGGCATCGTGCTCAATTCGATCGAAGCCACGATGCAGACCGAGGGACTGTTGAAGCAGTCGCAGCAGCTCGCCGCGGAGCTTCAGACCCAGCAGCGCGAGCTGCAGCAGACCAACGAACAGCTCGAGCAGAAGGCGCAACAGCTCGCCGAGCGCAACGTCGAGGTCGAGCGCAAGAACCAGGAGATCGAGCAGGCCCGCCGCGCGCTCGAGGAAAAGGCGACCGAACTCGCGCTGACATCCAAGTACAAGTCCGAGTTCCTCGCCAACATGTCGCACGAGCTGCGCACGCCGCTCAACAGCATCCTGATCCTCGGCCAGCAGCTGACCGAGAATCCGGACGGCAATCTCACTCTCAAGCAGGTCGAGTTCGCCCGCACCATCCATGGCGCCGGCACCGATCTGCTCAATCTGATCAGCGACATCCTCGATCTCTCCAAGATCGAGTCCGGCACCGTGACGGTCGATGCCGAGGAGATCCTCACCACCAACCTCCTGGATACCGTGGGACGTCCGTTCCGCCACGAGGCAGAAAACCGCCTGCTCGCCTTCAACATCGACGTCGACCCGAACCTGGCCCGCAGCATCGTCACGGATTCCAAGCGCTTGCAGCAGGTGCTGAAGAACCTGCTTTCGAACGCCTTCAAGTTCACCGCCGAAGGAGGGGTGCGCTTGAAGGTGTCTGCGGCGCTCGGCGGATGGAGCGCAGAACATCCGGTGCTCAACACTGCGCCGGCCGTGATCGCGTTCGAGGTCTCGGACACCGGCATCGGCATTCCGCAAGACAAGCAGAAGCTGATCTTCGAGGCGTTCCAGCAGGCGGATGCCGGCACGAGCCGCAAATATGGCGGCACCGGTCTCGGGCTCGCGATCAGCCGCGAGCTCGCCAACCTCCTGGGCGGCGAGATCCATCTCAAGAGCGCCCCCGGCAAAGGCAGCACCTTCACGCTCTATCTGCCGCTCAAATATTCAGGTCCCGCAACGACGCCGCGCGTCAGTCCCGCATCGCCCGTTCCCTACGTTCAACCTCCAGCCCTTCAGCAAGCGGCAGCGCCGGAGCGCGGGATCGAGCCGCCGCCGGACGATCGTCTCGATCTCGAACCCGGCGATACGATCCTGCTCGTGGTCGAGGACGATCCACACTACGCGCGCGTCCTGATCGACCTCGCGCGCGATAAGGGCTTCAAGGTCCTGATCGCCGGCCGCGGCGCCGAAGCGCTGGATCTCGCCAAGCAGTATCAACCAGCCGCGATCTCTCTGGACGTCTTCCTGCCGGATATGCTCGGCTGGACCGTTCTGAGCCAGCTCAAGCATAATCCGCTGACGCGGCACATCCCGGTGCAGATCATCACGCTCGACGAAGATCGCCAGCACGCTTTGGCGCGTGGCGCCTTCTCCTTTGTCAGCAAGCCCACGACAACAGAAGGCGTCAGCGCGGCCCTGTCGCAGATCAAGGAATACGCCAAGCCGCGACGCAAGCGGCTGCTGATCGTCGAGGACAACGCGGCCGAGCAGCTCAGCATCCGCCAGCTGTTGGATCACGACGACATCGAGATCATCGCGGCGGATACGGGAGCTGCGGCGCTCGATACGCTGCGTAGCGCCCCGTGCGATTGCGTGGTTCTCGATCTGCGGCTGCCCGACATGAGCGGGTTCGACGTCCTCGATCAATTGCGCTCCGACGAATTCTTGTCGAGCGTTCCGGTGGTCGTCTTCACCGGGCGGGAATTGTCGGCCGAGGAGGATGCGGAACTGCATACGATGGCGCGGAGCATCGTCGTCAAGGGCGTGGAATCGCCGGAGCGGCTGCTCGACGAGACGTCGTTGTTCCTGCACCGTGTGATTACGGAACTGCCGCTCGAGAAGCAGCGCATGCTCGAGAAGCTGAACAGTTCCGACGAGGATCTGATCGGCAAGACGGTGCTGCTGGTCGACGACGACGCCCGCAACATCTTTGCTCTCTCCAGCGTGCTGGAACGCCGCGGCATGAAAGTGCTGACGGCGACCACCGGCAGCGAAGCGATCGACCTGGTGCAGAGCAATCCTGCAATCGCGATCGTCCTCATGGACATCATGATGCCGCAGATGGATGGTTATCAGACAATCGGCGTCATCAGGCAAAACCCCGCCTTCGTCCGGCTCCCCATCATCGCGTTGACCGCGAAAGCCATGAAGGGAGACCGTGAAAAGTGTCTCGAAGCTGGCGCCTCCGATTATCTGGCAAAACCCGTCAACACCGAGCAGCTGCTTCTTGCGATTCGCATGTGGCTGCACCGCTGAACGGCTCATCATGATGGAACATGCGAAGGTCAACATCCTCCTGGTCGACGATCAGCCCGCGAAGCTGCTGGCCTACGAGGTCATCCTGAAGGAACTCGGCGAAAACCTCGTAGTCGCCACCTCTGGTCGCGAGGCGCTCGAAATTCTGTTGAAGAACGAGATCGCCGTGATCCTCGTCGACGTCTGCATGCCTGAGCTCGACGGTTTCGAGCTGGCGCAAATGATCCGTGAGCATCCGAGGTTCCAGAAGATTGCGATCATCTTCATCTCCGCCATCCAGGTAAGCGACTTCGATCGCCTGCGTGGTTATGAGATGGGCGCCGTCGATTACGTGCCGGTTCCCGTCGTGCCGGAGGTGCTGCGCGCCAAAATCAAGGTCTTTGCCGAGCTCTATCGCAAGACACGCGAGCTCGAACATCTGAACCTTGAGCTGGAGGACCGGGTACGGGCTCGCACGGCCGAGCTTGAGCGATCAACAGCAAAGCTCGTCGAGAGCGAGCAGCGTCGGAGCATGGCGATCGCGGCCGGTCGGATGGGCTCATGGGACTGGGACGGTGTCAATGGCGACTGGATGTGGGACGAGGGCCAGTACCGCATCTTCGGCGTCACGCCGCAGAACTTCGAGCTGAACACCGTGAACATCATGGCGCTGCTGCACCGGGAGGATGCCGAGCGCGCCCGCCAGGTGGTCGCGGAATTCAGCCGTGGCACGGCTTCGTATGAGGCTGAGTTCCGGATCAACCGGCCCGATGGCGAAGAGCGGTGGTGCGTTGGAACGGCCGCGGCGACCACCGACAGGACTGGCCGCGTGATCCGCGTCAGCGGGGTCACGATCGACATCACCGAGCGCAAGCGCGCCGAGGAACGACAGAACCTGCTGACCCGCGAGGTCGATCATCGTGCCAAGAATGCGCTGACCTTGGCCCAGTCGATCGTGCGGCTCACCAAGGCGGACAGCGTGAAGACCTATGTCAACGCGGTAGAGGGGCGCATCAGCGCACTGGCCCGCGTTCACACCATCCTCTCGCTATCAAGCTGGGAAGGTGCGAAGATAAGCAGGTTGGTGGCCGAAGAACTTGCACCCTATGCACCGGGCGGCCAGGTCGCCTTTGACGGTGCCGAGCTGCAACTCGAGCCTGCGACCGCACAGACGCTGGCGTTGGCGCTGCACGAGCTGGTGACAAACTCGGCCAAATACGGCGCGCTGTCGGTCCGCTCCGGACATCTCTCGGTCAAATGGACCATCGAGGATGAGCGCCTGGATCTGATCTGGATTGAAACCGGCGGTCCCTTGGTGCGCGCACCGACCTCGCGCGGCTTCGGCACGCGCAGCCTGATGGCCAGTGTGGAAAGCCAGCTTGGTGGGCGCGCCTCCTTCGACTGGCGTCCAGAGGGATTGGTGTGCCGGCTGGTCGTCCCGCTGCGCCCCGGCGCGACCCCGCCGGAGATCACGAGCCCTTGCGCAACGGCGGCACCGGGCGACGCACGACAACGGGCTGCCGGCTGACCGCTCCGGAGAGCTCAGGCCATGTCGCGCGAGATCCGGACCGGGATCGACTTTGCGGCGGGCACCTTGCTGCCCTCCGCATAGTGCCATAGCGGAATCAATCCGTTGCATTCGGGGTAGTAGGCCGCAACGCTGTAGCGCGGAATGTCGAACGCCACTGCCTGGAGCCCGCCCAGCGAGCGCTCCACGCCGTCATCGGCCTCGGTCGAGAGCCGAACCGGTTCGCCCTGCTTGATGCCCAGATCAGCCATGTCGCTCGCGTTCATGAAGACGATCTGACGGCCACCGGTGACGCCGCGAAAACGGTCGTCCTCGTTGTAGACGGTGGTGTTGAACTGGCCGTCGGCGCGCAAGGTCATCAGCTGATACACGCCATTGCCTTCCTCCGGCGGATTGAGCGCCGCCTTGGGCACGGTGAAGTTCGCCTTGCCGGTCGGCGTCTTCCATTTGCGTTCGCGGGCGCCAAGCGGCCGCGGAAAGCCGCCGGGCTCAAACAGGCGCTTGTTGAAGTCTTTGAACTGCTCGGGATAGGTCCGCTCGATCGCGTCTCTGACGCGCGCATAGTCGCCCACCCAGGCATCCCAGTCGACGTGCGGATTTGGCTTCAGGGTGGCCTTGGCGAGACCGGCGACAATGGCTGGTTCGGACAACAGGGTCTCGGCGACGGGTTGGCGCTGCCCGCGCGAGCCGTGAATGCAGGTGGTGGAGTCCTCCATCGAGACCGCCTGATCTCCGCTGGCCTGCCGGTCGATTTCGATGCGGCCGAGGCACGGCAGCAGATAGGTCACCTCGCCTGCGACGATGTGGCTGCGATTGAGCTTGGTTGCGATCTGCACGGACAGCCGCAGCTTCGACCACGCCGGCTCCATCAGCGAACGTTCCGGGACGGCGCGCAGGAAGTTGCCGCCGAGACTGATGAAGCCCTTCACCTCGCCCTTGATGATGCCCTGGCAGGCATCCACCGTGCTGAGACCGTCCCATCGCGGCGGCTCGAAGGAATAGAGATCGGCCAGTTTGTCGAGTGGCACCAGCTTGGTCTTCTCGGAGATTCCCACGGTGCGCTGACCCTGCACGTTGGAATGGCCGCGGACAGGCGAGATGCCGGCCCCGGGCTTGCCGATATTGCCGCGCAACAGCAGGAGATTCACGATCATCTTGGCCGTCTCGACGCCATGCCGATGCTGCGTAATTCCCATGCCGTAATTGGCGATCACAGCGTGCGAGTTCGCGTAGACCTTGGCTGCCTCCAGAATAGCGGCGCGCTCGAGGCCGGAAGACCGCTCGATATCGCTCCACGACGCCTGCCGGCAGAAGGTCGCAAAGGCCTCGAAGCCGGACGTGTGCTGCTCGATGAAGGCGACATCCAGCACACGCGGGCTCTTCCTGGCGACCGCCGCGTCATCCGCCTCGATGACCGCCTTGCACAATCCGAGCAGCGTCGCCCCATCTCCGCCGACGCGCAGCTGATGATATTGCGTGCTGATCCGCGTCCCGCCGGTCAGCACCATCTGAATCGGGTTCTGCGGATCGGTGAAGCGCTCCAGCCCCCGCTCACGCAGCGGGTTGAAGGTGATGATGGGTACGCCGCGTTGCGCCGCCCGCTGCAACGGATGCAGCATGCGCGGCGAGTTCGTCGTCGTGTTCTGGCCGAAGAAAAATATGCAATCCGCTTTGTCGAAATCCTCCAGCAGCACCGTGCCGACGGGCACGCCGATCACCTCAGGCAACGCTACCGACGTCGACTCGTGGCACATGTTGGAGCTGTCGGGAAAATTGTTGGTGCCGTACATCCGGCCGAACAGCTGATACATGTAGCTCGTCTCGAGCGAGGCCCGGCCCGACGTGTACATCACGACCGACCGTGGATCGAGCCTGTTCAACTCCGCCCCGATGTCGCGGAAGGCCTCGTCCCAGCTCACGGCAACATAGCGATCCGCCGCAGCGTCGTAGCGCATGGGATGAGCGAGACGCCCCTGCTCTTCGAGCTGATGATCCGACCAGCCTCGCAACTCTGTCAGACTGTGCCGAGCAAAGAACTCCAGTCCGACGGTCTTGCCGGTGATTTCCCACGCGGTCGCCTTGGCGCCATTCTCGCAAAATTCGAACGGGTGCGGCTTTGCCGGCTTGGCCCAGGAGCAGCTGACGCACATGAAGCCGCCCGGCTTGTTCTGTTTCAGCAGGATCTCGCTGCCGAGCAGCGTCACCTCCTCCTGCGTCAGGATGCTCGCGACCGCGTGCACCGACCCCCAACCGCCAGCCGGAGATTTGTAGTCCTGGATTTTTGCCTTCTCGCTCACGACGCATCTCCGCGGCCTGGTCAAAAGCGGCAAACCCGGGATGAGCAGCGAAGTTCCGATTCCTCACTGAACCTTGCGAGGCTATCATCGAAGTCACGCGGGCGAAGGGCCGAACATAGGAATTAGGAACGACCCAGCCCGCCGCGAGTCATGTCCGTGCCTCTGGCGGCGTTCCCCCATCTCGCTGGAGGCACTCCGTGTGGACTGCGGCCCAGCGTTCGACCCCTCGGGCGCTGGGCCTGTCCCTCCTGAGGTAGCCGGGATTTCTCCCGGCTTCCGATCTCAGCTTCAAGCCGCGCTACGCTTGAGATGGCGGCCTTCCCTGACCTCCTCGATGATCTTGGCGCTGAAGGCTTCCAGATCACCGGGATTGCGCGAGGTGATCACGCCTTGATCGACGACGACCTCCGCGTCCTGCCACTGCGCGCCGGCATTGGAAACGTCCGTCTTGATCGATTTGTACGACGTCATTTTGCGCCCCTTGGCGATGCCGGTCTCGATCAGGAGCCACGGCGCATGACAGACCGCCGCGACGATCTTCTTGGCTTCGAAGATCTCCTTGATGAACCGCAGCGCCTTCGGCTCGAGCCGCAACAGATCCGGATTGATCTGGCCGCCCGGCAGCACGACGGCGTCGTAGTCCGCAGCAGAAGCCTGGTCCAACGTCTTGTCGACCTTGACGGGCCGTCCCCAATCCTTCTCATTCCATCCCTTGATCTCGCCCAGCGCGAGCGAGACGATCTCGACGGTCGCGCCCGCCTGCTTGAGGCGATCGCGGGGCACTTCGAGCTCGGATTGCTCGAACCCGTTGGTTGCGAGGATCGCGATCTTCTTTCCCTTGATATCCATTGAACTCTCCTGGCCATTCGCACCGCGGGCAACCTCCCGCTGGCGGGCATGTTCCACCTGGAAAGCGCGAGGACCGTCACAACTGGTCAATCGCTTGACGCTCTCCCGGGGGTGGAACCAGCCCGCACGTGCCGCAGTTTGTTGGGCGTCCCTGCCTTGAAATGGATGGGCGGCGTCGGGCGGCACGGCATCGCTGCGTCGGCGGATCGCAATCTGGAGGCGCTCGTGCCCTACGCATTGTTTGAGAATGACGAACAGATGACCCGCCCGTTTCGCACCGAGCGCGAGGTCTGGGAGGCCGCGGAACAGGCCGATCTCATCACGTTCGGCACGCATGGCGAGAAAATTCTGGACAACAATTTCGAGATCAAATCATGCGAGGCCACTCCGGAAGAGCTGACGGCCGTACCGCCGGACATCGTATTGCCCGAAGCTCACACGCCCCATGTTGGCGAGCGGCACGGGACCGCCGACCCACCTTTGCCCTCGCTGCCCAAGCCAAGGACGCGGACCTCCTCATGACCGGGCGCGGACCCGCCATGGCCGTCTCGGCGAGCTGAATACCGACGAGCAGCGGATCGCTCGACCTTGTCGCCGGAATGTCATGCGTGCCGGGCCCCTCTCTGTCTGGGAGGCAGCCTGCTCGCCTCTTCCAGCTTGAGCTGCTCGCGTTGTTGCCGCAGTCCCTCAAGCGTTCCCAACATCCGCTGCAACAGCGCTTCGGCCGCCGCCGCCGGCACGCCGGCCCGCCGCAGTTGCACGATTTCGCGACGCTGCCGCCCGACCTGAAGGCGCAGACGGTCGATTTCGGCTCGAACCAGATCGAGATCGCGCATGGAGCCCCCCTCAGACGATGATCATTACACCATAGAACAAAATGGGAACATTCTGCAAGCTGGCGCATTGAGCCCGCCAAGAACGGCAGAGCCCCATGGCTGAACGGCTGCAGAAAGAACCCGAGGACTGGGGTTCCGGAGCCGATCCGATGACCGATGCCCACGCGTCCTGCTTGAAGACGCTCAGCGAGCAGGCCGGTCGCCCTGCCCCCACGCAAGCGGAGATGACGAAGGCTGAAGCGTCCGAACTGATCGATGAGATGAGACGCGCCGCGAGGTTGGATTGAGCTGGCCAAGTTCAAGTCATCGAGACGATGATTCGGCAGATCGGTATTCCGATGTTGCCGATGCCGGGCCTAGGCTGTCGCGAATCAGAAATCGGTCGTTTAGTCTTCGCGGCATTTCGCGGGAGTCCACCATGGTTGCGGACAGTGACAGCAAGGTTGCCTGGCATCGCGCCCAGCTCAAAAAGAATCGTGCTGCCTTGAAGCAGATTGAGACGGCGCGGTTCACGGTGGGCGAGAGCGCCGATGCGAAGGCGCTCGAACACACCAAGCGGCAGGTCGCGGAACTCCAGCTCAAGATACGCGAGTCCGAGCACCTCATTGCCCAGCACGACAAACAAGTACGACGCCCGCTGGCGACCGACCTGAGAAGCCTCTCGAATGTCGCCTGGCGCAACTGGACCGGCAACGGCCCGCGCTGAGGACTCGCGCTGTCCTGCCCTTCAGTCGACGATTTTCTGATGCTCGGCTCCAGTCTCTTGCAGAACCGTGGACACATTCGACGGCTCTGATCTGTCAACCGCCGGCGCCCAGCGCTTCAGCCGCTCATCGCTTCGGCTGAGGGCATCGAGGTCGATGCGTCCTTGCGCCAGAGCCTCCTTGGCGCAGGCCAGCACGCGATGAAACTGGGTGCCGTCATAGGCCACCAGCAACAGGTCGGCACCGCCGTTCAGAGCCTCCACGACAGCTTTGCAGAGATCGCGGCCGTAGATCGCCCCCATCACGAGATCATCCGTCACAATCACACCCTGATAGTTCCAGCGGCCGCGAATGAGTCCCTCGAGCACGGCTTTGGAATGTGAGGCAGGCCGCTCCGGATCGACCGCATCGACCGTCACGTGACCGACCATCATCGCCGCGTGCGAGCCCAGCAGCACCTGTCGAAATGGCCGCCAATCCGACCGTTCCAGGACATCTGCCGGTGTGCCGAGCTGTGCCGAGAAATGATGCGTATCGGCTGCGACGCGACCCAGACCAGGGAAATGCTTGATGGCCGCGCGGACACCGCTAGCTTCCAGGCCACGGACGTAGCCGAGCGCAATGTCGCCAACCACCGCGGGATCGTTGGAGATCGCGCGGCGGCCGATCAAGGTGTGAAAGTCCAGTCGGTTGCGTGTCCAGCTCGGGCGAAGGTCGACGACAGGCGCCAGGTTGAAGGTGATGCCGGCAGCCGCGAGCGCCTCACCTTGGGCGCGCCCCATCGCGAACGCATCCTGCGCGCGCCGCGAGGCCGGCAGATCGGCCAGCGTGGCGAGGCCGGGCATGTTCGGCAATGTCGGAGACAGGTGCGCGACGGAGCCTCCCTCCTGATCCGCCGCGACCAGCAGGGACGGCAGCCCGGCACTCCGGCGCGCGTCCTGCAACCGCGCGATCTCGGCACGGAGTTGCGGCTCGGTCCGGCCACGGACGTTGTGGTGAGTGACATAGACTCCCGCGATCAACCCCTGCCGCGCCAACGCGGCTGCGTCGCCCACGGCCGTGTAGCCGACGATGAAATGCCGGCCGAGCAGACGCGCCACGTCCGGGGGCGTGCGGAACGTCTCGTACTTGCGCCAGGCAAACATGAACTGCGTCGACGTCAGCATGATCAGCGGAACGTACCATGCCAGCACGAGCGCGCGTCCGGCGGCCCCCTGCCGCCACCGGCCGCCGAGCATCAGCAGCAGCGGGACAGCAAGCCCGATGAGGAGCAGGGCCACATGGCCGCTGCCCCGTAGCCGAACCAGATAGGGCTCGTTGCTGTTCAGCGTGACGAAAATGAAGAGCAGAGCAAGGATCCAGAGAACCGCGGTCCTGATACGTCCAAGCATGTGTGCAGCCGATCATCCCAGGGGAAAGACGGCCATTGCGTAACAATCACGTTTCGCCCGCGCCAGCAGCAGAATCGCGTCTGCACCAAATCTGCAAACAAATCCTGAAATGCTGCAGATCCCCTCGTGAGCCGCTGCATAGGCAGGCGTCATGCTGGGCTCATCGGCTTGTGCCTTCCGGCCCGAGCGATGACCCAAACCAAGGATTCCTCCATGACCACCCTTGCCGAGCCGACGGCTGCACCCGTCGCGCCCGATTCCATGTGGCTCAAATTCGCCATCGCTGCAGGCCTCGTCGGCCTCGCCGATCCGCTGCTGTACGACGGCCGGCCGATTGGCCTGGCATTCCCGCTGTTTTTCGCCGCGCTCGCCTCCGCCAGCGTTCTTGCCAACCTCGCCAAGACCAATCGAGGCCGTCTGGTCGGAGCCGCAGTTCTCTTCGGTGCCGGCCTGGCTCCCGCCATCGAGGAACTGAACCTGCTTTCTTTTCCTGTCCTGCTGCTCACGACGCTGTCGGCCGTCGCGCTGGCGACCAACCGATCCGCGCGCGGCTTCCGGCTTCCGCTGACCGCCGCACGGCAATTGCTGCTCATCGGACCGTTTCGGCTGATACCGGATGCGATCGTGACGCTACGCACGAACATGGTCATGCGAACTCTCCTTGTCTGGAGCATCCCGCTGGCACTCGGTTGCGTGTTCCTGGCTCTGTTCGCGGCAGCCAATCCGGTCATTGAGCGCTGGTTCGCCGTTCTCAGTCCCGAGCAGGTCGCTTCCCAACTCACGATGGGGCGCGCGATCTTCTGGCTCGTCACGTTGTCCATGGTCTGGCCGTTCATCAATCTTCGCTGGCGCGAGCGGACCAAGACTTGGAGCCCGCCGATCGAAAGCGAACCCGATCAGCCGTCAATCCTGGCGACCGTGCTCGGCCCTGAAACGGTGCTTCGGGCGCTGATCCTGTTCAACGTCCTGTTTGCTCTCCAGACGGCGCTCGACGGCGCCTATCTGTGGGGACATGCCGCGCTTCCGGACGGCATGACCTATGCGGCCTATGCGCACCGGGGCGCCTATCCCTTGATCGTCACAGCGCTGCTCGCGGCGGCCTTCGTCATCGTCGCCGTCCGCTCCGAGACCACGGCAAACGAGTCGCGATTGGTCCGGCCGCTGGTCTATCTCTGGGTGGCACAGAACGTGATGCTGGTCGTATCCTCGATCCAACGGCTTCACATGTATATCGAGACTTATGCTCTGACCTATTGGCGGATCGCGGCCTTGATATGGATGATCCTGGTTGCGATCGGCCTGATCCTCATCGTGCTCAGGATCGCTCTCGCCAAGTCCAACGCGTGGCTCGTCCGCATGAACATCCTGGTGCTCTCGGCGACCATTTACGGCTGTGCACTGATCAATTTCGACCGGCCGATCGCAGACTTCAATGTCTCCCATAGTCGTGAGGCGGGGCAGAGCGGCCCTCTCATCGACGGCTCCTATCTCGTCTGGCTCGGGCCAGAGGCGCTGCCGGCCATCGAGCGGGCGATGCTGTTGCGACCGACGGACCGGGGACTGGCGAGCGACCGCGATCGGCTCCTCGCGCAACAGCAAAGCAGCATGGCGTCCTGGCGATCCTGGAGTTTTCGCGGCTGGCGCCTGCAGCGCTATCTCGATACACATCCCGTGTCGCAGAAACCAAGCTGATGCCTCGCCGCGGAGGAAAGCACGTGTCTCCCCGAATCCTCATCGTCGACGACGACCCGCATATCCGCGAGGTCCTGCGCGTGGCCTTGAGCAAGGCCGGCATGGCGGTGAAGGAAGCCGCCGACGGCCGCGCCGCGCTGGCCAGGTTCGCCGAAGACCGTCCGGACCTGATCGTGCTCGACGTCGGCATGCCGGAGTACGACGGCCTCGAGGTCTGCCGGCGGATTCGCCGGACCTCGCAGGTGCCGATCCTGTTCCTGTCGGCGCGCGACGAGGAGATCGACCGTATTCTCGGGCTCGAGATCGGCGGCGACGACTACGTGACCAAGCCGTTCAGTCCGCGCGAGCTCGTCGCCCGCGTCAACGTCATTCTCCGCAGGGTCTCATCCGGTGGGGCGGATCGTGCGCCCGAACCGGAGGAGCTGGCGCATGGCAGGCTTCGTCTCGACCCGCAGCAGCATCTGGCGCGCTTCGGCGACGCGCCGCTGACACTTACCGCCCTGGAATTCAGCATCCTGCGCACGCTGATGACGCGCCCTGCCGTCGTGTTCAGCCGCGAGCAGATCATGAGCGCCGCCTATCAGCTCAACATCCAGGTTTCCGACCGCACCATCGACAGCCACATCCGCAACATCAGGGCCAAGCTGGCAGCCGCGCATTGCGAGGACGCCATCGAGACGGTGCATGGCGTCGGCTTCCGGCTCGGCCGCTGCGGCGCCCCATGATCGCGCCCAAGCCCAAGGCAAAATGGCGGCCGTCGCTGGGACAGATCGTCTTCGGCGTTCTGGCGCTGGTCGGCACCTTGCCGCTGGTCGGGCTGTTCTTCTTTCGCATCTATGACAACCAGCTGATCCGCCAGACCCAGGCGGAGCTGATCGCGCAGAGCCGCGTGCTGGCGGCGGTCTTTGCCGAGGAGGTTTCCGCGCGCCTTGCCGCCGGCGTGCCGCTCGGCGCCGAGATCCCGCCCGAGTCACGTCCAGATGCCTCCGACGAGGTGACGCCGATTCGCCCCCTGCTCGATCTCCTGGCCAACGATCTGTTCGTCCGCCGGCCCGACGCACGCGATGCGGTCCATCCTGCGGATCCGGCCTACGTCGCGATCGGCGCGCGCCTGCTGCCGATCGTCAGGGAGACGCAGAAGGTCACCTTGGCCGGGTATCGCGTGCTCGATCCCCAGGGCGTCGTGATCGCCGGCCGCGACGAGATGGGCAAATCCCTCGCCCATATCGACGAGGTGGCCGCCGCCCTGAAGGGACGCTACAGCGCCGCGCTCCGCATCCGCATTCCCGACAAGGCCCCACCACCGATCTATTCGATCAGCCGCGGCGTCGGCGTCCATGTGTTCTCGGCCATGCCCGTGATCGTCGACGATCACGTCGCCGGGGTCATCTATACCTCGCGCACGCCGCGCAACATCTTCGAGCATCTCTATCAGGAGCGCGGCAAGTTCATCGCGGCCGGCTCCACCATTGTCCTCACGACGCTGCTGGTCGGCCTCATCGTGGCGCGCACGATCACGCGCCCGATGCGCGAGCTGGTCGATCGCGCCGGCCGGATCGGACGCAACGATCCCGCAGGCTTCCGTCCGCTCGCCCATTACGGCACCCGCGACTTCGCGGAGCTCGCCGAGCACTTCTTCGCCATGGCCGAGCAACTGGCGCAACGCTCCAACTACATCAGGAGCTTTTCCGCGCATCTGACCCACGAACTCAAATCACCGCTCACCTCGATCAAGGGCGCAGCCGAGCTGCTGCTCGACTCTCTGGCCAGCCCTTCTGAGACCTTGACGCGCGCCGAGCAGGAGACGTTCCTCACCAACATCCTTGGCGACGCCGACCGCCTCGCGGCACTGGCCCAGCGCTTGCGCGAGCTGGCACGGGCGGAGACGGTGTCGGCGGTCGAGGCCGGTAGCATCGCCGAGGCCGTCGGCACGCTGCGACCGCGTTTCCCGTCGGTTGTCATCGAGACATCAGGGCCGGTCGAACGTAGCACGACATTGCCGAACGAAACCGTGCTCATCGTGCTCACGCATCTCGTCGACAACGCCGTCCGGCATGGCGCCCTGCGCATCCGCCTCGAGGCCGAGGAGAGCAAGGAGATGCTGATCGTCATCGCCAGCAATGATGGCGATCCGATCTCGCCTGACAACCGCGACCGCATCTTCGACGCCTTCTTCACGACCCGGCGCGACAGCGGCGGTACCGGCATGGGGCTGGCGATCGTGCGCGCCATCATGGCAAACCATGGCGGCGAGATCTCGCTGCGGCCGAGCGAGACCGGTGTCGCATTCGTGCTGAGGCTACCGATCGAATGCAGACGCGGGACGCCGACTTAAGATAGCGTGCTCTCTGCGGCGCCACGTCAAAGTTGCTTCCGGTCGCTCAATCGCCGCCGGCAATCCCCACCACATTCAGGGCCTTGTCGACGAAGGTCTTCTCCCATTCGTTCGTATACGAGCAATGTATGCCACGGTGCCGCCGGCTGCATGGGCCGCACGAGAATGCCGCAGAGCTGCACGGCAATTGGCAAATGACTTGGACCCGCGATCCGCGTAATCTTCGCCCCGATTGCACCATCGGCCAGCGTCCCGCTTGGCCTTCGGGAGACCTTGATGAATTCGAGCCGTTTCGAGATCAGCCGCCGGACCGCCCTCCTGACCTCCGCTGCCATCGCTGCGAACGTGGTCAATCCATTCCGTGCCTTCGCCCAGGAGACGCCGCGCAAGGGTGGCGTGTTCAACGTTCACTACGGCGCCGAGCAGCGTCAGCTCAACCCGAGCCTCCAGGCTTCGACCGGTGTCTACATCATCGGCGGCAAGATCCAGGAGAACCTCGTCGACCTCGACGCCAATGGCCAGCCGGTCGGCGTGCTTGCCGAGAGCTGGGAGGCGACGCCGGACGGCAAGACCGTCACTTTCAAGCTGCGCAAGGGCATCACCTGGCATGACGGCAAGCCGTTCACGTCGGAGGACGTTGCCTTCACCGCGATGAACATGTGGAAGAAGATCCTGAACTACGGATCGACCCTGCAGTTGTTCCTGACTGCGGTCGACACGCCGGATCCGCAGACCGCGATCTTCCGCTACGAGCGGCCGATGCCGCTCAACCTGCTGCTGCGCGCGCTGCCCGATCTCGGCTACGTCTCGGCCAAGCACATCTACGAGAGCGGCGACATCAGGCAGAACCCCGCCAACCTCGCCCCCATCGGCACTGGTCCGTTCAAATTCGTGAAGTACGAGCGCGGCCAGTATATCATCGCCGAGCGCAATGCCGACTACTGGCGGCCGAACGCACCCTATCTCGACCGCATCGTGTGGAAGGTGATCACCGACCGGGCCGCGGCGGCGGCGCAGATGGAGGCCGGCGAGCTGCACTACAGCCCGTTCTCGGGCCTGACGATCTCCGACATGGCGCGGCTCGGCAAGGACAAGCGTTTCATCGTGTCCACCAAGGGCAATGAGGGCAACGCGCGCACCAACACGCTCGAGTTCAACGTCCGCCGCAAGGAGCTGGCGGACGTGAAGGTCCGCCGTGCCATCGCGCATGCGATCAACGTTCCCTTCTTCATCGAGAACTTCCTCGGCGATTTCGCCAAGCTGGGCACCGGTCCGATCCCGTCGACCTCGACCGACTTCTACCCCGGCGCCAATACGCCGCAATATCCCTACGACAAGGCCAAGGCGGCGGCGCTCCTGGACGAAGCCGGCTACAAGCCCGGCGCCGGCGGAACCCGCTTCTCGCTGCGGCTGCTGCCCGCGCCGTGGGGTGAGGACATCTCGCTGTGGTCAACCTTCCTCCAGCAATCGCTGGGCGAGGTTGGCATCGCAATCGAGATCGTGCGCAACGATGGCGGCGGCTTTCTCAAGCAGGTCTATGACGAGCACGCCTTCGATCTCGCGACCGGCTGGCACCAGTACCGCAACGACCCCGCGGTTTCGACCACGGTCTGGTATCGCTCCGGCCAGCCCAAGGGCGCGCCCTGGACCAATCAGTGGGGTTGGGACGATCCCAAGATCGACAAGATCATCGATGACGCGGCGACCGAGGTCGATCCGGCCAAGCGCAAGGCGCTCTATGCCGATTTCGTGCGCGAGGCCAATACCGAGCTGCCGGTGTGGATGCCGATCGAGCAGATCTTCGTCACCGTGATCACGGCCAAGGCGCGCAACCACTCGAACACGCCGCGCTGGGGATCGTCGAGCTGGCACGATCTGTGGCTTTCCGCCTGAGCCGGAATCCGTCAGGATGAGGCCATGCGCATCTTGAGCCTTGCGGGGCGGCGGCTCGCCGCCTCGATCCCCACCCTGTTCCTGATCCTGATCGGCGTCTTCCTGCTGCTGCAACTCGCGCCCGGCGATACGGTCGACGCGATGATGGCGCAGATGGGCGGCGGCGATGCCGCCACCGCCCGCGAGTTGCGTCGCTTCTATGGACTGGACCTGTCGGTCCCGATGCAGCTCGCCAATTATCTATGGCGGCTGGTGCGTCTCGATCTCGGGTTCTCCGCGATCTACGGCAAGCCCGTCGCTGCCGTGATCCTGGAGCGGCTGCCACCGACGCTGCTGCTGATGACATCGGCGCTGTCCTTTGCCTTCTTCTTCGGTCTTGTTTTCGGGGTGATCGCCGCGCGCGGCGTCAACCGCTGGCCGGATACGCTGATCTCCACGGTGGGCCTGATCTTCTATGCCACCCCGTCGTTCTGGTTCGGACTGATGGCCATCGTCGTGTTCTCGATCTACCTGCAGTGGCTGCCCGCCGGCGGCTTCGAGGATATCGGCGCGGTCACGACCGGCGTCTGGCGCGTGCTCGATATCGCACGACACTTGGTGTTGCCGTCCTTGACACTCGGCCTGATCTTCCTCGCCATCTATCTCCGCATCATGCGCGCCTCCATGCTCGAGGTCCTGAACCTCGATTTCGTCCGCACCGCGCGCGCCAAGGGCCTCGACGAGACCCGCATCGTCACCCGCCACGTGCTGCGCAACGCGCTGCTGCCGATGGTGACGCTGATCGGACTCCAGGCCGGCACGATGCTCGGCGGCTCCGTGGTGGTCGAGACGGTGTTCTCGCTGCCCGGCCTCGGACGTCTCGCTTATGAGTCGGTCGTCCAGCGCGACCTCAACACCCTGCTCGGCATCGTCTTCGTCTCGGCGCTGCTCGTGATCGCCGTCAACTTCGTGACCGATCTGCTTTACGCGCGGCTCGATCCGCGCATCACGGCGGAGAGCTAGCGCATGGACGCGGTCAAACGCTATTTCCGCAGTCCCGCTGCCGTCCTGGGCCTCGTGCTCCTGCTGATCGTCATCGGCATGGCGCTCAGCGCCGGCTATTTCTATCCACGCGATCCGCTCGCGCTCGCCGGCCGGCCCCTGATCTGGCCGCTCGCCAATCCGCGCTTCCTGCTCGGCACCGACAATTCCGGCCGCGACATCGCCGCCCAGATCTTCTACGGCGCCCGCATCTCGCTCCTGATCGGCGGCGTCGCCACGCTCATTGCCGTGGCGATCGGCGTGTTGGTCGGTGCGCTCGCGGGCTACTACGGCGGCTGGGTCGACAACATCCTGATGCGCATCACCGAAGCCTTCCAGACGCTGCCGAACTTCGTCCTGCTGCTGGTCCTGGTCGCGGTGTTCGGCTCGACTTTGACGACGGTGACGATTGCCGTCGGCATCGTCTCCTGGCCGGCACCGGCCCGGCTGACACGGGCGGAGTTCCTGTCGCTGCGCAGCCGCGAATTCGTCCAGGCCGGCCGCACCCTCGGCATGCGCGACACCCAGCTGATCCTGCGCGAGATCCTGCCGAACGCGCTGCCGCCGGTGATCGTCTATGCCGGTGTCGTGATGGCGGTCGCGATCCTCTTGGAGAGCGCGCTCGCCTTCCTACGGCTGTCCGACGCCAATGTCGCCTCCTGGGGCAACCTGATCGGGCTCGGGCGCGACGTGCTGCGCGTGCAGTGGTACGTCTCCGCGATCCCGGGCGTCGCCATTCTCGTCACCGTGCTCGCGGTGTCGCTGGTCGGCCAGGGGCTCAATGACGCACTGAATCCCCGGCTGAAACAGCGATGAGTCCCGCACAGCCCATTCTGACCGTCGACCGCCTCAGCGTGCGTTTGCCGAAGGGCGCCGACCGCACGCATGCGATCTCCGAGGTCTCGCTTTCGGTCGCCGAGAACGAAATCGTCTGCATCGTCGGAGAATCCGGCTCCGGCAAGTCGATGATGGCCAATGCCATCATGCGGCTGCTGCCCGACGGTGTGGGCACCGACGGCGGACGCATCCTGTTTGCCGGGCGCGATCTCTGCACCGCCACGGCGGCAGAGATGCGCAGCATGCGTGGCGCCGAGGTCGCGATGGTGTTCCAGGAGCCGATGACCGCGCTCAATCCGTTGCGCACGATCGGCGACCAGATCGGCGAGGTGCTGGACATCCATACCGATCTGTCGAAAGCCGAGATCAAATCGCGCGTGCTGTCGCTCCTGTCCGACGTCAACATTCCCGATCCGCCGCGCGCGGCGAAGGCCTATCCGCACGAGCTGTCCGGCGGCCAGCGCCAGCGCGCCATGATCGCCATGGCCTTGGCGCTTGATCCGAAGCTGCTGATCGCCGACGAGCCGACGACGGCGCTCGACGTCACGACGCAGGCCCAGATCCTCAAGCTCATCCGAGAGCTGCAGCAGCGGCGCAGGACGGCGGTGCTGTTCATCACGCATGACTTCGGGGTCGTCGCCGAGATCGCCGACCGCGTCGTCGTGATGCAGCATGGCAGCGTCGTCGAACAGGGCGCGGCGGCGGATGTCCTGCAACGGCCGCAGCATGACTACACCAGGCAACTGATCGCTGCGGTGCCACCCGTGGCGGCCCCTCCGGCACGCAGATTATCGGACCAGATGATCCTCGCCATCTCCGGTATCTCGAAGACCTATCGCACCGGCGGCTTCCTCGGCCGCGGCGAGCGCACTACCCATGCAATCAGGGACGTTTCGCTTTCACTGCCGAAGGGGGCAACGCTCGGCATCGTCGGCGAGTCCGGCTCCGGCAAATCCACCCTCGCCCGCTGCATCATTCGCCTGATCGATCCCGACACAGGAACGATCCTGCTCGACGGCGAGGACTGGGCACGCCTCTCGCGCAGCGAGGTCAGAAACAGAACCCAGCAGATGCAGATGGTGTTTCAGGACCCGTTCGCCTCGTTGAATCCGCGGCGCAAGGCGGTCGAGCTGGTGGCGCAGGGACCGATCGTGCACGGCACCGCGCGAGCGCAGGCGCTGACCGAGGCGCGCGAGCTGTTCAGCCTGGTGGGGCTCGACCCGTCCGCCGCCGACCGCTTTCCGCATGAGTTCTCCGGAGGTCAGCGCCAGCGCATCGGGCTTGCGCGCGCGCTGGCGCTGAAGCCCAAGGTGCTGGTCGCGGACGAGCCGGTGTCCGCGCTCGACGTCTCCGTTCAGGCGCAGGTGTTGAAGCTGCTGACCAGCCTGCGCGAACGGCTCGACCTGTCGATCATCTTCATCACGCACGACCTGCGGGTCGCAGCCCAGATCTGCGATCTGGTCGCGGTCATGAAGGACGGCGTCGTCGTCGAGCATGGGCCCACGCGCGACGTGTTCGGCAACCCGCAGCATGCCTATACGCAGGCGCTGCTGGAGGCCATTCCGGGCGGCGACTTCGCCCGGACCCAACATCCCACGTCTTAGCCGATCTCGCGCGCGTCGCGGTACCGGTACAGGAGCAGCATCAGTGGCGCGAATGGACGCAGCAGGGCGTGCGCCGGAATGGTGACCGGCTCCGTGAACGGCAAGGCCAGCTCGTTCGCGGGCACGCCGCGCACCGCCTTCGCAAGCTCCGCACCGAGGGGGATCGTCAGTGCGACTGCCCGGCCGTTGCAACCGGTCCAGCCATAGGCATCGGGACCGAGGCGGTGAATTCGCGGCATGTAGTCCGTGGTCATGCCGACATAGCCATTCCAGACATAGTCGAACCGGACCTCGCCGATCTGCGGCCACAGGCGCTGCAGGCGCTCGGCGACCCTCGCCTTCAGCCGCTCGGACTTGTTGCCGGGACCGATCACGGCGCCGCCCGTCACCAGGCGGTTGCGCGCATCGTAGCGGGCGAAATAGAGCTCACCATGAGTATCGGACATCGCCTGCCGCGCCGGGATGATGGTCTTCCGCACATTGTCCGACAGCGGCTGCGTCGCCATCTGCCAGGACAGCACCGGCATCACCTCATGCGCGATCTCGGGTGCGAGAGCCTTGGAGAACTCGCCGCTATAGGCATTGCTCGCCAGCACCAGCGCGCGCGCCGACACCTCGCCTTGCGCGGTGCGGACGATCCAACGATTCCCGCGCCGCTCGAAATAGATCGCCGGCGAGCGCGCATAGATGCGGCCCCCCAGGCTCAGCACGGTTCGCGCCAGCCCGCGCGCGAGCGCCAGCGGATTGATGTGACCGCCGGTCCTGTTCCAGAAGCCCCCATACCATGCATCCGAGCCGAGCATGTCGCGCGTCTGGTCGCGTGACAGCAGCTCGACTTCCGCGCCGAACTTCGACCACTGCTTGAACCTGCGCTCGGCGATCTTGATGCGGCCGGGCGTATGCACCGGCTGGACCCAGCCGGCCTGCTCATGCTCGGCGTCGATGCCGTAGCGCCTGACGGTCTCGAACAGCGCTGAGGCACTGTCGCGCAGCATCGCAACGAAGCGCTCGCCGGCGGCGCCGTGACGGGCGATGAGATCCTCGGGATCCGGGCGCGACAGTGTCGGGATCACCTGGCCGTTGTTCCGACCCGAGGCGCCCCAGCCCGGCTCCATGGCTTCGACGATCGCGACATCGACACCGGCCTCGCGCAGATGCAGCGCCGTCGACAATCCGGTGAAGCCGCCGCCGATGATCACGACATCGGCCTGCACACTGCCCTGAAGCTCGGACAGGTCAGGTCCAGACGGGGTCTGCGCAGCCCACAAGGACGGCGGCCATTGAACGTTTTCCATCGTCATGCTCATCGTGAACAGCTCATCCCTGCTGATCAACCGCCCTCCAGGAAGACGGTCTTGCCTTGCGCCGAGCGCCCATCCGCGCCGGTTGCGGCGCATAGGTCGATTGGGCATAGTTCGGCCGCCAATATGCCAACTTCGCTGCAAGGAGACAAACGCGTGGCCCTCAAGAATGTCATCGGTATCGATCACGCGGTCGTCGTGGTGAAGGATCTCGACGCCGCGGCGGAGACCTGGAGGCGGCTGGGCTTCACGCTGTCTCCGCGCGGCACGCACAGCGCCAAGATGGGGTCCGGCAATTACACCATCATGCTCGATCCTGATTACATCGAGCTGCTCGGCATCCTCGCCGAGACCGACCACAACGTTCCGACCCGCAATTTCCTCGCCCAGCGCGGCGAAGGTATCGAGCGCATCGCCTTCACCGCGATCGACTCGGCGGCCGGCGCCGAGGAAATCCGCGCGAGGGGTTTTGAGCCGATTGGCCCGATCGATTTCGAGCGCCCGGTGCCCCTGCCCGACGGCTCCATCTCGGCAGCGAAATTCCGCGTGTTTCAATGGCCGGTCGCGGAGGCTCCGGGCGGCCTGCGCATCTTCGCCTGCCAGCACAAGACGCGCGAAACAGTCTGGATTCCTGAATTGATGCGCCATGCCAACGCCGCCAAGCAGCTGAAGCAGGCCCTGATCGTGACGCCGGATCCGACCAAGGACGCAGCCCATCTGTCGCGCCTGATCGATCGCGACGGGCGAGCCGAGGCCGACGGCGCCGTGACCGTGACCTCGGGCGGCGATCGCGCCGATTTCGTGTTCTTGACCCGGGAGCAGCTCGCAGCGCGTTATCCCGGCGTGTCGCTCGCCGGCCTGCCGGAGCGCGGCGGCGCCGGCCTGGTGCTGGCTTCACATGATCTCGCAACGACGGAAAAGGCGCTTGGCGCGGCGGCGGTGCGCAGCGGCGCGAGCCTCGTTGTTCCGCCGGCGTCAGCGACGGGCACCCTGCTCAGCTTCGTGGCCGGCTAGACTTTCGCGAGGCGGCCACGGGCCGTGGCTGCCTCGATGTCATTCGGCCGGCTGGAACATCGCCGGCCGGCCGCGCTGGCTGTCGAGCCATCCGGCGAGACGATCCATGAGTCCGCCGCGGGTCTCCGAAGGTTGCGCCGACGACACGAACGGATCGCAATGACACTTCGCGCCGGCCGCGCGTGACATCTTCGCGACCGCCTCAGTCATGGCCGGCGCGCCGCAGGTATAGACGACGTCGTTGGGCGTGAGCTCCGGCATGTGTTCGGTCGGCCGGCCGCTGCGAATCGCGGGCGAGACGTTCTGCGGCTCCGACACGATCGGAATGATCTTCACGTTCGGGAAGCGCGCCAGGCGGCACAACGCCTGATGCATGTAGAACGACTGCAAGGTGCGCGACACGACGATGAAGACGATCTCGCGCTTCGGATTCTCGGTGATGGCGGCGACAGCGATCGCCCACATCGGCGCGAAGCCGGTGCCGCTCGCCACCAGGATGATCCGGCCGCGATGCTTCTGTCGGAAGAACGCGGTGCCCAGCGGCGCCGTCAGCTTGACGCGATGGCCGACCTGGATGTCGCGGCCGAGCGCCGACGACACCAGGCCATCCTTCAGGATGCGGATGTGCAGATACAGCAAATGGCTGTCGGGCGCGCCGACCATCGGATAGGTCGGGCTGTAGCAGCGCGTCGGAAAACCGCGGTACTGGACCTTGGCGTATTGCCCGGGGAAGAATCGCAGCGGCTTCGGCATCTCGAGGGTAACGCCGACGACGTCGGGCGCGAGCCGCACGAGATCGCCCACCTCGCAATTCATCGTCACCGTATCCGGCACGGGCTCGGTGATGATCTTGAGGTCGGACACGACACGCGCCTGGCACGCATGCGCCATGTCGCCTTCCATCCCGCCGAACAGCTTGCCGTCGACGACCGTTACCTTGCAGGAGCCGCAGATTCCGCTGCGGCAGTCATGGGGCAGATCCACGCCACTGTTGATGGCGCCGTCGAGCAGGATATCGCCCACATTCGCGTAGAACGTTTCCCTGTTGTACTGGATTTTGCAAATCTTACCCATCACTGCACCTCAAGTCGCATCGGCCGGATCTGCCTCGTATGTCGGATCTGGGTGTGGTCGAACGCAGCGACTCGCATGAAGACACCGTTCTTGATCGGGACGTCGTACTTGCTTTTCGTGTCCATTTTGCGGGCAATTTCGAGCGTCCAGTGGCCCGCGGCCCAACGCGCTGCGCAACGGATGTCCGCGCGATCGCCGGTGAACTCGCCGCTGACGAGCACACCGGGCACGACGGTCCCGATCGGCGTCTGGGCATCCGCCTCGGCCGAATACGGCACCGATTCGGCCTCGGTCATGAACCAGCGTGCGCCTTCGCTCTCGCCGATGTTCGGATCGAGATTGATCTCGCCCATCGCCGCGGTCATCGCGGCGACGTCCTTCGGAAGGCGCTTCGGTCTCACGCCCCGATTCCCCAGTCTTGCGGCCTCCCTGTCGATCACGAAATTGTCGGAATAGTTCGCGGTCCCCGGATCCGGTGCGAACCCGCCCTTGTAGGGCGTGAGTCCCTTGACCTGATCCGGCGTGGGTTCTGCAGGCGGACCGAAATGATCATCATCCATCCATCCGGTCGGGCCGCCGCTCGTCGCCTTCCACAGCCAGGCGTCGGCATAGAGATTCGGCGCCGGCGTGTAGTGGATGCCGCGACCCGACAGCGTCGGCGGCTTGTCCGGCATCGGCTGCGAGCTCATGTGAAAGGTTCGGTCCGCGGCCAGGGTGATCGGCAGCGTCGTGAACAACAGCGAGAACTTGTCCTCGTTGAAGTCGTTCTCGTCGCCCTTGTCGAATCCGTTCTGCAGCAGATGCCAGCCGTCGGCCTTCTTGATCAGCGGCAACTGCTTCAGCGACCGCGTCGGGTCCTCCCAGATGACGAGGAAATACACCCACGTGCCGTCATGCGCGGCCTTGATCCAGACGCGCGATTCGCCGGTACCGTCGAAATTGTCGCCCTGGTTGGTCGTCACCATGTGCGGCTGGATGTTGCGCCAGACACGATCCGACGAATCGCCGTCAAGCGTCGGCGCATCCGATGTCGCGATTCGGTACACCGTGACGGTGTCCTCGGCGTAGTAGTCGGCGGCGAACATCGCCGAACCGATCACGATGGCCGCGGCGATCGCGACCATGAACGGGTTGGACTGGAAGCTCGGATTGCGGCGACGGGAGTTGCCCTTGGCAGGTGCCGGCGGCGGACGCATGCGGCCTGGCGGCACCCGCGGCTCCGAACGTGCCCGCAGCGGCTCCTCCATGCGCCGCGGCGCCGGCATCGGCTCACGCGCTGCAGGCCGCGCGGCCGGCGCAGGCCGCTTCGGAGGCGCCTCCGCCTCCTCCAGCTTTTCCGACTGCTCGACCAGCATCGTGAGCAGTTCGACGGGATCGAGCTTCGGCGGCGGCGGCGGCAAGGGCGCCGGCCGGAACACACGATAGAGCTGCATCTTTCCGCCGATGCTGAAATGAACCAGGACGTGCAGCACCACGAAGGCCGGGATCACCCAGGTCGCGTACCAGTGGATCATCATGGTGACGTAGCCGGAGGCCACGCCGAAGAAGAGCATGCCTCCGGTGACGATCAGGATCGCCATGGAGATGAAAAGCACCCAGTGCAGCATCACACTGATCGAGCCCAGCCGCGCCGGCCGGCGGCCGAGCAGGCCCTTGAAGCGCATCTTGTCGATGGTGACGCGGCGACCGAGCCCCGACTTCGAGATATAGATCATGTAGGCGACGGCGACGCTCGCGAGCACGACCCCAGCCGGCATGTGCCAGGTCCAGGTCCGGTGCCGGGGCAGCAGCCAGTCGAGATTGTTGGCGATCCACGCGTGTCCAGGCGCTTCGGTCGCCATGCGAAGCCCCGTCAAGAACGCGATCACAGTGGCCCCAACCAAGGTCCAGTGCAGGATGATCGTTCCATAGTCGGTCTTGCGGATCTTCATGCGTGCGCCTCCAGAGCTGCGCGCACGCGATCGGCGCGATTTACCGCCGACCTGGCGACCGTATTTCGTCTCAGCGGACCGATCCGGCGCAGGATGATGAAGTATTCACTCCTGCGGGCCGCCCCTCGACCCGAATCCATTCCCGCATCACGCGTCTCGATGGTGATGTCGTTCAGCAACTTTGTCGTCCCCCGGATACGCTTTACTAAGTGAGCAACTTCGTCCGACTTCGGCGTTACGGCGCCGTTCTGCACCCAATCGTTGCCCCGCTACGCTTGAGCGTGACCGGTTGGATCACGCCTATGGTTGATCAACTGCCGTGACCCGAGCCGGTGACGAGTTGCTCGGATTGCACGCGGACTGATCTGCTTGGTCCTCCCTGGAGCTGATGTTGATCTCGTGCGCCCGATGCTTGACGGGTCACTGGTTCCACAGCGGCCGCACGTTCGATGATAGAACACATCGTCGGCCGCCATGCCTGGCCGAGCTGATTGCACGTCCTGGATTGGTGCGCGGGGCCGCATGTCCTTGTGTTGCCGCCGCCATCATGATCGTTCTCCGCACCATCATCGAATACCGCATGATCGAGATGACAACGCCTGTGCGTTGCACCGCAGGAAGATTTATTCGGCTTCGTGGCGTCATTCGGCCCGGACCGCGACCAATGAGTACGGAACCAAGGTGATAGACGGACGAATGTGTGACGCGCGTCGCGTGCCGATGGCTGTTATCACGCTGCAACCATCGACGATCGCGGACAGATTTCGCACAAACCCGATCGCTCCGAACGACGCCACAACTTTTCAGAGCCGACCCGGCGCATTGCGTCTCGCGCCGGTCGTGTGCCCGCGACGCTGCGACGGAATTGCCCACATGTCCAATTGTTGCCGGAAAATCGTCGGTATCGACTGTCAATAGCGCGGAGTGAAGCACTGTGTTTTGGGAGACGCGCCTGGATGAGTCTGGCTCAAGAGCGCCCGAGAACGAAAGCCGCGGCTGCCCTCAACGACCTTCTCTCGGGAAGCGACGATCCGGTGACGCGCGGGTTGCGCCAGGCTGTGAAGCGCATGGCCGGCATCGGCGTGTTCAGCGGCGTCATCAACATCCTGATGCTCTCGGGCTCGGTTTATATGATGCAGGTCAATGATCGCGTCGTTCCGAGCAAAAATCTCGCCACGCTCGTCGGCCTGTCGGTGATGATTCTGGCCGTCTATCTGATTCAGGGTTATTTCGACGCGTTGCGTACCCGCATGCTGTGCCGGGTGGCGACCGTGTTCGACGCGAGCTTGCAGGACGCGATTCATCACGCTCTGGCCACCCTGCCCCTGCGCGGCACCAAGCCGATGCTGATGCAGCAGCCGCTGCGCGATCTCGACCAGCTGCGCGCCTTCATGTCGAGCATGGGACCGACCGCCTTTCTCGACATGCCGTGGATACCGATCTTCCTGATCGGCATGTTTCTGTTTCATCCGCTGATCGGCATCACGGCCGTCATCGGCACGGCTGGAATCATCTCGATGACGCTGGTGACCGACCGGTTGTCGCGTCAGGCGAGCAAATCCGCCAGCGACACGAGCGCCGCGCGGCAGGTTCTCGCCGATGCCACCCAGCGCAATGCCGAGGTGATTCGCGCGCTCGGAATGCTGGATCGCTTCTCGGCACGCTGGAACGCCGTCAACGAGCGCTATCTGAAGGACAATATTCGCGCCAGCGATGTCTACGCCAATCTCGGGGCCGCCGCGAAAGTGCTGCGCTTCATCCTGCAGTCGGGCATGCTCGGTATCGGCGCGGCGCTCGTCGTCTCCGAACAGGCGTCCGGCGGCGTGATGATGGCCTCGTCGATCCTGATGGGCCGCGCGCTCGCCCCGATCGAGATCGCACTTGGCAGCTGGAAACAGCTGGTCGCCGCGCGCCAGGGCATCGCGCGTCTGCGTGATATCTGCAAGGCCACGGCCAGGCCGGAAGCGCCGCCGGTCGCGTTGCCCCGCCCATTCCGCGAGCTGACCGTACAGGAGCTGACGGTCACCGCGCCGGGCACCGATCGGCCGATCGTTCAAAACGTGTCGTTCTCGATCAAGGCAGGCACGGGTCTGGCGCTGCTCGGCGCGAGTGCCTCCGGGAAGACCTCGCTCTCGAAGGCGCTGGTCGGCATCTGGCCTGCACAGCATGGATCCGTCCGCCTCGACGGCGCAGCGCTCGACCAATGGAGCAACGAGGATCTCGGCCGCCATATCGGCTACCTGCCGCAGGACGTTGCCCTGTTCGATGGCAGCATCGCCGACAACATCTGCCGCTTCGACGAGAATGCGAGCTCGGATGCGATCCTGAAGGCGGCGCAGATCGCCGGCGTGCACGACATCATCCTGCGGCTGCCGGAGGGCTATTCGACGCGAATCGGCCAAGGCGGCATGTCGCTGTCGGCCGGTCAGCGGCAGCGCGTCGGTCTGGCCCGCGCGGTGTATGGCGATCCGTTTCTCATCGTCCTCGACGAGCCGAATGCCAATCTGGACACCGACGGGGAGAACGCGCTCAGCCGCGCCATTCAGATCATGCGGCAGCAGAACCAGAGCATCGTGATCGTGATTTCGCACCGTCCCAGCGCGCTGAATGCGCTCAACATGGCGCTGGTGCTGTACGAGGGCAAGGCGATCGCATTCGGTCCCTGCCAGGAGATCTTTGCCCGAGTCGCCGGGGCCAACAAGGCCGCGGGACCTGCCGTCGCGCATGCCCCCGCTCCGCCCAGGGTTGCTGCTCCCGCAGCGGCGCCAAATCCGAACGCCCGCTCGCTTCGTCGCGCCGCCCCAGCAGAAAGCGCTTGATCAATGAAACACATCAACGACTTCAGGCCGTTCGACGACGACGACTATGTACGACCGAAGACTCGCGCGGTCGGTCCGCAGGGCGACGCATTGATCCTCGAGCTGCAGCGGCTGCAGGGCGCATTCGACGACGGCTCCGACGAGGACCCGCGACAACGCCGCGGTGCACGTGACGGCGGCAAGAAGCGCCGGCGTCCGCCGCCGTCGCAGGGCAGGCCGAAGCCGCGCTCGAAGAAAAAGGGCAGCACCATGGGCCGCGCCCTCGGTGCGTCGCTGTCGCTGTTCGGTCTCGGTGCCCAGGCGCCCCGGGCACGCCGCGGTGAAGGCATCCGCGAGATGGACTGGCAGCAGCCCGCACCGATGCGTGGCTACGAGCCGGAGCTATCGCCGCCGCCGCGCCATCCGCCTGCACGCGTGGCGGGCGGCAATTCGGCGCCCGTGCTCGACCTGCAGGATGCGCGGCGCGACGGCAATTTCGGCGTCGGTGCGCCGCGACCGATGGGACAGCAGAACCTCCCTGCCCGCCTGGCGCATGCGCCCGTCGTTCCGCAAACCCGTGTCGGTCGCCTGGTCGGCACCGCCGGCACGGCCTTGACCACCGGCATGACCTTCATTGCGACGCAAGGAACGGCGGCTGATCTCGACGACGGCTCGGACGAATCGCTGGTGCCGCGCGTCAGCCGCATGTTCGAGAACGAGCTGCGTCTCGGCTTGCGGGTGCTGCTCGTCGCCGGCGTTCTCGGCGGCGGCTGGCTGACCCTCGTGCCGCTCGCCGGCGCGATCGTGGTCCCCGGCAATCTCGTGGTGCAATCCAACGTGAAGGCCATTCAGCATCCGACAGGCGGCATTGTCGCGGAAATCAAGGTCGACAACGGCAAGCGCGTTGCGGCGGGTGATCTGCTCGTGCGGCTCGACGCCACGCAGAGCCAAGCCCAGCTCCAGGCGATCACCAAGCAATTGAACGAGCAGCGCGCCAAGATTGCACGGCTCTCGGCCGAGCGTGACGGTCTCGATCAGCCGGACTATCCGTCCACTCTGACCTCACGTCAGGACGATCCGAATGTCCGCACCGTGATCGCGTCGGAGAACGCGCTATTCAAGGCCCGTGCCACGACCCGCAAGAGCCAGAAGGAGCTGCTGCAGGGCCGCATCGTCCAGCTGAACAACGAGATCAGCGGCATGGAGTCCCAGCTCGAATCCAAGAACAAGCAGATCGAGTTGATCAAGGGCGAGCTGGCCGGCGTGCAGGAGCTCTATGACAAGCGGCTCGTTCCGCTGACGCGACTGACCACGCTGCAGCGGGAAGCCGCTCGAATCGACGGTGAACGCGGCCAATTGGTGTCCAGCGTGGCGGAGACGAGGTCCAAGATCAGCGAAGCCGAGCTCCAGACCGTCAAGATCGATCAGGATTTCCGCAGCGAGGTGGTCAAGGATCTCAGCGAGTCACAGGCCAAGGAAGGCGATCTGGTCGAGAAGGGCGTCGCCGCGCGCGACCAGCTCGATCGCATCGAGATGCGCGCGCCGAACTCCGGCACCATCCACCAGCTCGCGATCCACACCATCGGCGGCGTCATCAAGCCGGGTGAGACCGTCATGGAGCTGGTCCCCGATTCGGACGAACTGCAGGTCGAAGGGCACGTCCAGCCCAAGGACATCGATCACGTCCACACCGGGCAGGATGCGATGGTCCACTTCAACGCCTTCAACCAGCGCACCACGCCGAAATTGAGCGGCCAAGTCTCGTTCGTGTCGCCTGACATCACCAATGACCCACGAACCGGCTCCACCTTCTACACGGTCAGGATCACGCTATCCGACGAGGAGCGCAAGCGGCTCGGCAACGTCAACCTGATGCCCGGCATGCAGGCCGAAGTCTACGTTCAAACCGGCAGCCGGACGATGCTCAGCTATCTGATGAAGCCGGTTCTCGATCAGTGGCGCCGCGCCTTCGTGGAGTAACAAGACCGAACAGCCGCGGTCGGCGCCATCGCTCACGAATGAACGCAGACCGCGTCGGCACCTCAACATGAACGTTGCAAATTTTCCCCGCACCTCGGACCCGGCGATGGTGCCGACGAGTGCGTTACCGTCCGCCCAGCCCGGCGCCCGCACCGAGGCGTCTGATCAGGCACGCAAGCCGCGACTGCCACCGCCAGCGGCCATGCCGACCCAGGAGGGTCCCCAAGGGCTGCGCTTCGATTTCAACGACGGCTGTCGTGTCATGCTGCCCGACACCGGACACGCCTGGCGCGTCCGGTTGAGCGATCTCGAGACCGCCAACGTCCTGTTCGACATCGACCTGCGCTCTGGGCACGTCAACAGCAGCAAGCGCTACTTCGTCCCGTTCAGGCTGGAAGTGTGGTCAGGGCCCGAGCTGCTGCTGTGCCACGACTATGACGCCACCGACCGCGACGTCCTGATCCAATTCCCGGTCGGCACGATCGGCGACATCATCGGATGGATGAGCTATGTGGTGAAGTTCAGGGACCTGCATCGATGCCGCCTGAGCTGTGCGATGGGCGAGCCGCTGATCCCGCTGTTCCGCGCCGCCTACCCAGACATCACGTTCCTCAGCCACGACACGGTCCAGGCGGAGCGATACTACGCGACCTACTCGGTCGCGCTGTTCTTCGACGATGCCGAGTTCGTGCATCATCCCTGTGATTTCCGGCAGGTCGGTCTGCATCGGACAGCAGCTCATATTCTCGGCGTCGATCCGGCCGAGCAGCCGCCACGCGTCGCGTTGAGCGAAGAGAGCCGTCCCATCGAGGACCCCTATGTCTGCATCGCCGTGCAGGCGACGACCGCATGCAAGCACTGGAACAATCCGGAGGGCTGGCAGAGCGTCGTGGCCTTCCTGCGCGCGACCGGCTATCGCGTGATCTGCGTCGATCAGACCGCGGAGCGCAGCCACGGCGCTTTCCGAACGCAGATTCCTGCCGAAGCCGAGGATCAGACCGGCGACCGGCCGCTGCCCGAGCGCGCCCGCTGGCTCAAGCACGCCGCGTTCTTCATCGGCCTTTCCTCGGGGCTGTCATGGCTGGCCTGGGCGGTCGGCACTCCGGTCGTGCTGATCAGCGGCTTCACCCACCCGACCAACGAGTTTGCGACCCCCTATCGGGTCATCAACCATCACGCCTGCAACAGTTGCTGGAATGATGCCCGTCATCGCTTCGACCATGAGGACTTTCTGTGGTGCCCGCGATGGCAGGGCACGTCCCGGCAGTTCGAATGCACGCGCCTGATCACGGCCGCGCAGGTCGAGGGCATGTTGCGCCGAATTCCCGGCTTCGGACGGGGATTGCGTCCGCAACCGCGCGCCTCTCAGCAGCAGGCGCCGCCTGCGCCCTTTGATCGGGATCGAGCCTCGAGAGCAGAGTCTGCGCCGGAATCCGTGGAGAGCGACGAGCCGGTCGCGCTCGCCGCGCTGCTGGAACGCCCGCGCGGCGATGTCGCCCGCGGGGGCCTTGCGGTCGGCGTCACGGTCGCCGCCGGCAGGCTGCTGGATCAGGCCGCCGCCGGGATCGCGGAAGGCGATCGCGCAGCCACCGCCAGCGATCTCATGGGCGCGTTGCAGAACTACAAGCAGAGCATCGCCATCGTCAGGTACCTGACCGCAGCCAATCCGGACGACGCCGGGTTTCAACGCAACCTCTCGGTCGCCTTGAACCGCATCGGCGCCGTGTTGTTCGTTCAGCGAAACCTCGAGGCTGCGCATGCCGCCTATTCCGCCAGCCTCGCCATCATCCGGAAGCTGACCGCGGCCCACCGCGGCAATCTCAGCTTTCAGCGCGACCTCGCCTGGTGCCACGCTCTGCTGGCGGATGTGCTCACCGCCCAGGGCCGCCATGCCGAAGCCTTCGAGCAGCGTCGCGCCAACACCGCGCTGATCACCCATCTCGCCAACACGATCGCCAACGACCCGTCGCTGCAGCAGGCGCTTGCAAATTCCTATCAGAGTCTGGGCGATGCCTTCCTTCCGCTCGGCAACATCGACGGCGCCCTCGCCGTCTATCGGATCAGCCTGGGCCTGACCAAGCAGGGGCTCGACGCGAACGGGCAGAATGACCCGGCCTGGAATCAGCTCTACACCACACTGCTGCAGAAGATCAGGACTGCGCTCCTGGCGCAGCGCCAGGCCGCGCCGCCGTCCTGAACGGCGCGCGGCGAGGTCGCCGACACGCCCAGACGCCTTTGCCTCTAACTTCCCCGACACACAATCCATCGTGGCGTTTTTCCAGCGATGGCGCTGAGACAATGCCGCGCGCCCGCGTCGCCGGGCAGCCTTGACAGCATCAGACCAACCCTGCGTCTGATCGCTGGAGACCGGCCACTCACCGGCGAGATGCAGGCAGCATCTTGACGACAAGATGCAATTCGCGCCCGGTCGCCGCACCGCGCATTTGCTGCTTGCTGCCAGAAATCAATCACTTGGCACGCGATCGCGACGCATCTGTCACAGATCCGCGATGTCCCGAGAACAACATATTTGCGGACTCCCCCACGCCTTTTTTGGCCCGATTGCTCCGAGCATATAGCGAGGTGCGACAAAGTAGCGCGCGTCAGAAGAGCGCGCGACACAGCGGCGCACGGGCGTGAGGCGCGGCGCATCACGTCCGACGCAGGGCCGATGCGCTTCCGCATCGTCCGGCCAGTTTCGGTACGGGGCCCTGCCGGGCGTCGGATGAACTTGGGGAGAGATGATCTATGGCGAATAACACCTTCAACCCGACGGCGCTGGCCAACGGAACGTCGAACCTGCTGGTGCGCGCCTCAGCGCTCAACATGTCGACCGACCTCGTCCAAGCCGGCGTGGTGTTCAACGATGCGGTGCGCGCCTCGCTCGGCCTGTTCTCGCAGGCCGGCAGCGGCAACTCGAACCCGTTCCTCGGCAGCTACACGACCGATCTCCACGCCGTGCAGAACGACATCGCGGCGATGCTCGCAAATCCCGGCCAGGTGACCCTGGGCGGCCAGGCCTTCACGCTGAACGCGACCGACACCGCCGTTCTCACCAACGTGCAAGCGCAGATCTCGACGCTGCTCACGGCCGCACCGCAGACCACGAATGCTGCGACGATCACAGCCGCGGATCAGACGCTGCACGCGGTCCAGCAGGAGATCCTGCAGGAGATCAACGGCGACGCGCATCTGTCCGGCGCGCTCAACAAGGTCAACTTCCTCGCCAACACCGGCGGCCAGGACGTCGGCTTCCAGAACACGCCGGCCGGTGCCGATGATGCGGCGACCCTGGCCGCAGCGACCGCAGGCAACACGCTGAAGGATGTCGGCCTCGTCTTCAACAAGGTCGTCGACCTCGCCTCCGGCGGCATCCACACCGGCAATCTTCAGGAGGTCACGACCGACCTCACCGCGATCTCGCAAGGTCTGACCAACATTCTCAACAACAAGACCCAGCTCGCACAGATCGAGAACGGCGAAACGGCGAACGCGGCCGCGCTCACGACCATCCATCTGCAGACGGTGCTCGGACAGGTCAACCTCGAGCTCAACCAGTATGCCAAGGCGGAAACGACCGGCAATCAGGCTGCGTTGCGCGGCACGGCCGACAACCTGCTCGACAGCATCGACATCATCCAGGGCGACGCCAACCTGAACATGGCAGCCGGCGGCAACGGCATGCCGGGCCATGCCGGAGGCTTCGCGGAGGATCCCGGCGGATTGACCGGCACGGTCACCAAGTTCCAGGACAATCAGGCGCAGACCAATTTCTGGGCCGCGTTCCTGGCCGAAGCGAACACCATCAACGCAACCCTGCAGAAGATCTCGACGGGCGGCGCGCAAGCCAGCGCGGCATTGATCACGCAGATCCAGAACTACCAGCAGTTCGGCGCCAATTTCGACGCCGCCCAGGGCAATGTCTTCCGTGGCCGCTTCGACAACGAGCTGCTCAGCGGCACGCTGGAAGCCGACTCGGCGGCCGCCGTGAAAGGCTTGCAGGGCATCCTGAACGGCGACACCGGCGCGGCTCTCGCGGCGGACAAGGCGGCGATCAACGCCGCCGGACAGGGCTTCGCCGCTGACGCCATGGACGTCTCCGGCAACAACATCGCGATTGGCGGCGCGACCTATGTCGGCACGGCCACCACGGTCTCGACGGCGACCTCCGTGCACGGCCTCGCCCACGGCACGATCCCGGTGACGGCGACCCCGAACATCGCCAACGGCACCGGCGGCACCACTTCGACGCCGCCGAGCAGCGGCGGTGGTGCCACGCCAGTCAACTTCAGTCCGACCGCGCTCGCCAACGGCACGTCGAACCTGCTGACTCGCGCCACTGCTATTCAGCATTCGACCGATCTGGTGCAGGCCGGCGTCGTCTTCAACGATGCGGTCCGCGCTTCGCTCGGCCTGTTCAGCCTCGCCAACAGCGGCAACTCGCCGACGTTCCTGAGCAGCTATCAGGCCGACATCACGGCGGTGCAGACCGATATCGCCGCCATGCTGGCCAATCCAGGTCAGGTCACGCTCGGCGGACACACCTTCGCACTGAACGCCACTGACACGGCAGTCCTCACCAACGTCGAGGGTCAGCTGGGGACGCTGCTGCAGGCGGCGGGGCAGTTCGCGAACGCCACCACCCAGGCTGCCGCCAGCCAGACCATTCATGCGCTCCAGCAGGAGATCCTGGGCGAGATCCACAACGACGCCCATCTGGCGAACGCGCTGAACAATGTGCCCTTCCTCGCCAACACAGGCGGCCAGGACATCGCCTTCCAGACCTCGCCCGCCGGCGCGGACGATCCGGCGAGCCTTGCTGCGGCGACCGCTGGCGCCAGCCTCAAGGACGTCGGCCTCGTCTTCAACAAGGTGGTCGAGCTCGCCTCCGGCGGCATCGACGCGGCGCACCTGCAGGAGGTCAACACCGATCTGACTGCGGTCTCGCAGGGCCTGACGGCCATCCTCAACAACAAGACTCAACTCGCGCAGATCGAGGCCGGCGAGACCGCCAACGCGGCGGCGCTGACAACGATCCACCTGCAGACCGCGCTCGGTCAGATCAACCTGCAGCTCAACAAATACGACGCGGCGGCGACCACGGGAAATCAGGCGGCGCTGCGCGGCACGGCCGACAATCTGCTCGACATCATCGACATCGTCCAGGGTGACACCAACCTCAACATGGCCGCGGGCGGCAACGGCAATGCCGGCCATTCCGGCGGCTTCGCCGAAGATCCGGGTGGACTGACCGGCACGGTCACCAAATTCCAGGACAATCAGGCGCAGACGAATTTCTGGGCTGCATTCCTGGCCGAGGCCAACACCATCAACGCCACCTTGCAGAAGATCTCGACCGGCGGTGCGCAGGCGAGCGCGGCCCTGATCACGCAGATCCAGAACTACCAGCAGTTCGGCGCCAATTTCGACGCCGCGCAGGGGGCCGTATTCCAGGGTCGGTTCGACAACGAGCTGCTCAGCGGCACGCTCGAAGCTGACACTGCCCATGCCGTCAAGGGCCTGCAAGGCATCCTCAACGGCGACACCGGCGCAGCACTTGCGGCAGACAAGGCGATGATCGCCGCGGCAGGCCAAGGCTTCGCGGCGGACGCCATGGACGTCTCAGGCAACAACATTCCCGTCAATGGCGGCACCTATGTCGGGACGGCCACGACGGTCTCGACGGCAACCTCCATCAAGGGCACCGCGCACGGCACCATTCCGGTCACCGCGACACCGAACCTGGCCAACGGCACTGGCGGCACAGCTGCGGCAGGAACCACCGCCGGCGGTGGCGCGGCAGCCGGTGGCACCGCGGCGAACGGAGGCACGTCGACCGGCGGAGCGGCGGCTGGCGGCACGTCGACAGGTACCACGGCCAACAACGGCAGCAACGCCGCGCATCACAGCGATCATCACCATCATCACGATCACAGCCAGGGCGCGCATACGAACCAGGCCGCGGCTGCCGGTCCCGACATGTCGCATCTCCACGCGATGCATCACATGTGGGGTTGATGAGGCAGCCGCAGCAGCTGCTGCGGATCGGATACCCGGGAGCAAGCAGATGAGGTCAACTCACGCAGTGCTCCCGGGGGAAATGAGAAGGACGATGAGCCGGGCGAGACGACACGCGTTGAAGAAAGGAAGCCTCTGAAGATCAGCAAAGATGCATGTTCCGTTCCGCACTGTGAACCCTCGTTACGCTGGAACTTTTCTAAGGAGAGATCGGCGACCAGCCGCAAGATCGGGGCAACTTCTTGTCTGGACCGTGCATCGAAGCTTCGCTGAGCGGTGATGTTGCAAGGATGCCACGACGGAATTCAAGGAGTTAGTACGCTTCCGAGCGCGGCCGTGACCCGGCTGCGACAATCGTCGTTTGCCCGAACAACATCATATTTGAGGACTCCGCGGCGCTTCTTTTGGCCCCATTGGAGCAAATAATTCCCAGGTGCTCTGAGGCTGCGACATTTCGCCCGCTCCGCGAGGAGGTGAACGAGATGTCTCAGCCCGATCAACGCCCGCGTGCTGCCGAACCGCCAAGCAGCAGACGCCGGGTTGAAACTTGGGGAGATGATCAATGGCAGCCAATACCTTCAACCCGACGGCGCTGGCGAATGGCACGTCCAACCTGCTGGTTCGCGCCTCGGCGCTCAACCTGTCGACCGACCTCGTGCAGGCCGGCGTCGTTTTCAACGACGCCGTTCGCATCTCGACCGGCCTGTGGTCGACGCCGCAGAACAGCGGCAACTCGAACCCGTTCCTCGGCAGCTACACCACCGACCTGCATGCCGTGCAGAACGACATCAACGCGATGCTGGCCAATCCCGGAGACGTCACGATCGGCGGCAAGGCCTTTACGCTCAACGCGACCGACACCGCGGTGCTCACCCAGGTCTCGAACGAGATCACGACGCTGATCAACGCGGCGCCGAACACAACCAATCCGGCGACCCTCGCCGAAGCCGACCAGACCATCCACAACGTGCAGATGCAGATCCTGGCGCAGATCCAGGGTGACGCGCATCTCTCGGCCGCGCTCAACAACGTTCCCTTCCTGGCCAACACGGGTGCCATGGATGTGGCGTTCCAGAGCCTTCCCGCCGGCAACGACAGCGCCACCAATCTCGCTGCAGCGGCCGCGGGCGACCTGACCGCCATCGGAACGGTGTTCAATGCCGTCGCTGACCTTTCGCTGGGCGGCATGAGCGCCAACAATATCAACCAGGTCCAAGCCGACTTCACGGCCGTGGCGCAGGGCCTCCAAGCGATCCTGAACGATCCCGCGAAGCTCGCTGCGATTGAAGCAGGTCAAACCGCTGTCGATGCCCAGACGACGACGCTGCATCTGATGACGCTGCTCAGCCAGGCAAACCTTCAAATCAACAACTACAACGTCGCCGAAACGATGGCCAGCCCGACGGCGCTGCGCGGCTCCGCCGACAACATCGTCGACATGATCGACGTGTTCCAGAACGACGCGGCCCTCAACGCCGCGGCGGGCGGCACCGGCATGCCGGGACACGGCGGCGGCTTCTCGGAGATGCCCGGCGGCCTGACCGGCACGGTCACGAAGTTCCAGGACAATCAGGCGCAGACCAATTTCTGGGCCAATTTCCTCGCCGAGGGCAACACGCTGGGTGCGAAGCTGGTTGCGGTGGCCAATGGAACGGGGACGGCGTCGCAGGCCCTGATCGACCAGATCACCAACTACCAGAACTTCGGTGCGGCATTCGATGCGGCGCAGGGCGCGGTGTTCAAGGGACGCTTCGACGACGAGCTCGCCGCCGGTGCTCTGCAGTCCGACACCATCATGGCCACGAAGGCGCTGATGGGCATCATGAACGGTGACACCGGTGCAGCCCTGGCGACCGATCAGGCGATGTTGAAGGCTGCCGCCGCGAACTACATCGGCAATGCCGGAGACATCGCGGGCAACAACATCGCGATCGGCGGATCGGCCTACGTCACATCCGCGACGAGCTTCGTGACGGCGACGGCGGTCAATGGCATTGCCCAGGGCACCGGTATGCCGGCGGGCGCCACGCCGAACATCGCCAACGGCACTGGCGGCACCCCGGCGAGCACGACCACGCCCGGCGGCGGCATGGGCGGAGGTGGCACGACGGGTGGCGGCACCACCGGAGGCGGCACTGCCGGCGGAGGCACCACGGGTGGCGGGACGACCGGAGGCGGCACGACGGGCGGTGGAACGGCCGGCGGAGGAACCACCGGCGGCAACAACAACACCACCACGACCCATCACTGCGGCGGCCACCACAGCCATCACAGCAGCCACCACACGGCGGCGGCCGCGGCGGCGCCAGCCGCAACCGCTGCAGCCGCATCGAGCGGTCCGGACATGTCCCACCACCACGCGATGCATCACATGTGGGGCTGACGCCCTCGGCAACCTGACAACATTGGCCGGCGCAGACCCTTGGGTCTACGCCGGCTCGTTGCGTTGTGGCAGCACCGGCCATCGACGCTGCACGTGGCCGGACAAATTCCATGCACTGCTCGAAGGGTTCTAGCCGACCGCTTGCGATCGGCCTCGTCTAAGCCTCCGTTTCGCTTCAATCCGCCTCGACAACGGCATTCGTCGAACATTCAGCAAGTTGTCATCATGAACGAGCTCGCCGTCGCCTTCCGCCCCCGCCTCGTCCCCACAGCGTCGGACGGCGGACAGCCGTCGGCGGCCGCGCTCAGCGATCAAGCCTTGCGCATCGCTGAGCAGGCCTACCGGAAAGTTCTTTCGCTTCAGCCCCGTCATTTCCGCACTTTGTGCAGCCTCGCCGCGGTCCGCCTGCAGCTTGGCGATGCGCATGAGGCACGCGCCCTGCTCGACCAGGCCGCAGAGGAAGCCGGTGATGCCGCGGATCTGCACCTGTCGCTCGGCAAGACCTTCGCAGGCCTCGGCGATCTCGCCAAAGCGAGCGCGCATCTGCAGCGCGCCGTCGCGCTCGACGAGACCTCGACCGACGCCCGGCTGCTGCTCGGCAGCGTGCTCACCAGCCTTGGCGACCCCGGCGGCGCGGTTCGGCATCTGGAGCTGGTGCTGGCCGCGGACGCGACCAGCGCCGACGCGCACCAGGCGCTCGGCTTTGCCTTGCAGCGCCTCGACCAGTACGAGCGCGCGCTCGCGCATCACGAGGCCGCGCTCGACGCGCGGCCGGATTTCGCCGCGGCCGCCGCCAGCCTCGGCGACGCCTGCCGCATGCTCGGGCGGCATTCGGAAGCCATTGTCCATTACACGCGCGCGCTCGCGATCCAGCCCAATGCGCCGGTCGTGCTGCTCAACATCGGCGGCTGCCAGCAGGCCGCCGGCGAGCTCGATGCCGCGATCCGCACCTATCAGCAGGCCCTTGCCCTGAGCCCGCATCTCGCCGAGGCGCACTACAATCTCGGCAATCTGCACCTGGAGATGAAGAGCGTCCCTGCCGCCATCTTCCATTATGAGCGCGCCATCGCCGAACGGCCGGACTTCCCGGAGGCCCATAACAATCTCGCCAATGCCCTGCAATCGCGCGGCAAGCACGACCTGGCGCTCGCGCATTACGCCGAGGCGGTGCGCCGGCGCCCCGACTATGCCGTCGCCCACCGCAACCGCGGCGATGCGCTGCGCGACGTCAAGCGCTACGAGGACGCCGTCGCAAGCTATCGAACGGCCCTCGCCCACGATCCCCGCGACGCGACGACGATGAACCATCTCGCCGGCGTGCTGATGATCCTGGGACGGCTCGACGAGGCGGCGCTCGCGTATGAATCCGCCCTGGCTGTCAACCCGCGCAGTATCGGCACGCACCTCAACTACGGCGTGGTCAAGCCGTTCGCGGTCGACGACGCGCGCTGGGCGCCCTTGCAGGATCTGGCCGCGAACTCGGAGACGCTCACCGAGGATGCGCGCATCGCCCTGCACTTCACCCTCGGGCGGGCTTATGCCGACATCAAGGACGGCGAACGGTCGCTGGTCCACCTCAACGCCGGCAATGCTCTCGAGCGCCGCCGCATCAACTATGACGAGAACCAGACGCTGCGCCAGATCGAGCGCATCCGCGCGGTGTTCTCCAAGGACATGCTGCAGGCGCGCGCCGGCCATGGCGATCCATCGCAGGCGCCGGTGTTCGTCATCGGCATGCCCCGGTCCGGCACCAGCCTGGTCGAGCAGCTCCTCGCCAGCCATTCCGCCGTGCACGGCGCCGGCGAGGTCAACTATTTCGCGGCCGCCGCGGGACTGTTCACCGACCGTGCCCGCGGCGACTATCCGGAGATGCTCGCCAAGCTGTCCGACGCCGACATTGAGGCCCTCGCGCGCGCCTATCTCGAGCGGTTCACCGACCTGCCGGCGGACACCAAGCGCATCGTCGACAAGATGCCGTCGAACTTCCTGTTCGCCGGGCTGATCCATCTCGCGCTACCGAATGCGCGCATCATTCACGTCCGGCGCAATCCGATCGACACCTGCCTGTCCTGCTACACTCAACTGTTCGCCGAGCCGCAGCCCTTCGCCTACGACCTCGCCGAGCTCGGCCGCTACTACCGCGCCTACGATGCCCTGATGGGTCATTGGCGCAAGGTGCTGCCGGACGGCGTCATGCTGGAGGTGGCGTATGAGGACGTGGTGCGTGACTTCGATGCGCATGCGCGCAAGATCGTGGCGCATTGCGGGCTCGACTGGGATGACGCCTGCCTGTCGTTCCACGAGAACGAGCGTCCGGTGAACACGGCCAGCCTGGTCCAGGTCCGCAAGCCGCTGTTCTCCGGATCGGTCGGCCGCTGGCGGATGTATGGCGACCGGCTGAAGCCGCTGCTCGATGCGCTCGGCAGCGAAGCCGTGCGGCCGACCATTGCCGAGGCGATCGCGGGCGCCAAGCCGCCCCAGCCCGTGAACGTGGCCCCGCCCGTGGTGACGCCGACGACAGCATCGCTTTCCTTCGCTTCGCAGCAGGCCGGATCGTTGCAGACGTTGGTCGAAGGCGCCGCTGCCGTGGCAAAGAGGCTGCAAGGCCGCGGCGACTCCAAGGATGCCGAGACGATCTACAACCTGATCCTGGCGGGGCAGCCGAACCAGTTCGACGCGCTGGTCGGACTCGGCATGATCTGCACCACCGCCAACCGGCTCGACGAGGCCAAGGACTTCTTCGTGCGCGCGGTCGCGGTGAACGACAAATCCGCCGAGGCCCATGGCAGCATCGGAGCCGTCGAGGCCTCCGCCGGCCACTATGAGACGGCCGTACAGCATTACGAGACGGCACTTGCGCTGGCGCCGAGCCACCCCGGCATCCTCTACGCCTTCGCCATGGTTCGCCAGAACCAGGGGCTGATCGACGAGGCGATGGCCCTGCTCCGGCGGGCGATCGACAACAAGCCGCAGCACCTCGATGCGCATTTCGCACTCGGCAACCTGCTCTACACGACAGGAAAAGACATCGAGGCAGCGAAACACTACCTCAAGGTCCTCGACTTCAGCCCGGAGCATGCCGAGACCCACAACAACATCGCCAACGTGCTGCTGCGCCAGGGCCATCGCGAGCGCGCCATCGAGCACTACAAGCGGGCGATCGCGAGCCGGCCCGACTATGCCGACGCCTATGGCAATCTCGGCAACGCCTTCCTCGAGCTCAACCGGCTCGAGGAATCGATCGAGCAGAACCTGCTGGCCATCAAGATCAAGCCGGAGCGTTTCGGCTCCTACAACAATCTCGGCGTCGCCTACCAGGCGCTCGGCCGTTTCGAGGAGGCAACGGCGGCGTTCCAGAAGGCCCTGGAGCTGGCGCCGGACGACGCGCCGATCCACCTCAATCTCGCGAACATGTCGAAGTTCAAGCCGGACGACAGCCGGCTTCCGAGTCTACGGCAGCTGATCGAACGCGTCGACCAGCTCGACCAGGAGAAGCAGATCGCAGCCCATTTCGCGTTTGGCAAGGCGTTGTCCGACCTGAAGGACTACGACCTGGCCTTCTCGCATCTGCACAAGGCCAACACCCTCAAGCGCAAGACCTTCGACTACGACTCCGAGCAGCGGCTCGGCATGATGAAAAACGTCGCGACGCGCTTCACGCCCGAGTTCTTTCGCATGGTTGCAGGGCACGGCGACGATTCCTGGGCCCCGATCTTCATCGTTGGCATGCCGCGCTCCGGAACCACCCTGATGGAGCAGGTGCTGGCCAGCCATTCCAAGGTCTTCGGCGCGGGCGAGCTCGAGACCTTCAAGGATCTCGTCGGCGAATGCGCCAACCGCCAGAAGGTCGTTCCGGCGTATCCCGATCTGATCACGCTGCTGCCACCCGAGGAAATGACGAAGATCGGTCAGGAGTACACCGCCCGCGTTCGGACGCTGGCGCCCGAAGCCGAGCGCATCGTCGACAAGATGCCGCTGAACTTCCTGTTCGTCGGGATGATCCATGCGGCGTTCCCGCGCGCCAGGATCATCAACGCGCGGCGCGACCCGCTCGACAATTGCATTTCCTGCTACTCGCTGCTGTTCACAGGCTCACAGCCATTCGCCTACGACCTGACCGAACTCGGCCACTACTACCGGGGTTATGAGGGCGTGATGGAACACTGGCACAAGGTGCTACCGCCCGGCATCCTGATGGACGTTCAATACGAGGATCTGGTCGACGACCTCGACGGCGTGTCGCGCCGCGTGCTCGCCCATTGCGGGCTCGACTGGGAGGATGCCTGCCTCGACTTCCATCGCACCGAGCGCATGGTGCGCACGGCGAGCCTGATGCAGGTGCGCGAGCCGATCTACCGCCGCTCGATCGGAAGCTGGCGCCGCTACGAGAAACATCTTGGGCCGCTGTGCGCGGCGCTCGGCATCGACCTTCCGCCGCCGGAAACCACATGACCGCCGGCAAATAACCGGGTGCTGTTGCCCAGGGATCGGTGACAGGCGCGGCACCCGGCTATCCGGCCGCGCGGCGGAGCGGCTCGAGCATTGTGCTCCTGGGCCTTTAAGAAATTATATTCGTCATACGCAGAAGCGTCAGTTTTACTACGCAGACGCGCCAACTGATAACACAACCAGAAGTTCGATGACATCTTCAGCCATGGGTCCAGGAAATTGCGTTCGAAGACCGACCAGATCGCGCCCGTTGAGCCGACAGGAGCGGCATCTTCGGTTGTCCTCATCAGTACAGTTGATAGCTCGGCGCCTTTAGTTGAGCTGTGTCGAGCAATATGCGTGATGCAGCACCGGTCTATACACAACCTATAGGCGAATTTCCGGCACCTGTCCTGACGTCCCGGTTCATCTGAGGCCGCCGCCGGTACCGACGAGGGCGTGTCATCCGCCACGGTCGTCTCGGCCTGCATCTTGATGGCGGCCAGGTTGATGGCGACCATGGCGATCGGCGCGCCAATAGGCGTGAGGGGCCCCGCCAACTCCGGCTCGGAGCGGCCTTCCCCTTTCCCGTTTGGGTCCCACAGCGCCTCCGGCGGCCGGACGAAGCCAGACTGTGACGACGGCCCAGCAGGCGCTTGACCTGGAGGCCAAGGCTTGGTTTGACCCGTTTCGCCCGGTCAGAGCCTCCGACCGGATCCAGCCCCCAACCGTGGAAGATCCCTGGCCATGCGCATCACTCTCGTCGGCTCCCGCCATTTCGGTGTCGCCACACTGAACATGCTGCGCGAGAGAGGAATCGAGATCGCGCGGGTCGTCGTTCATGATGGCGAGGACCGGCTTGCAGCCGCGGCGCGGGCGGCCGGGATCGAGGTCGTGGTCCAGGCCAATCCGAAGGTCGTGCCCGCCGGCGAGATCGCCCCCGGCACGGACCTGATCGTCACGGCGCATAGCCACGCCCGCGTCACTCACGAGGCGGTCGCAGCCGCCCGGCTCGGCGGCATCGGCTACCATCCGTCGCTGCTGCCGCGTCACCGGGGCATCGCTGCGGTGGAGTGGACCATCAAGGAAGGCGATCCGATCGCCGGCGGCACCATCTATCACCTCGCCGACCGCATGGATGCGGGCGCCATCGCCGCCCAGGAATGGTGCTTCGTCAAGAAGGGAGAGACCGCGCGCGAGCTGTGGGAGCGCGCTCTCGCACCGCTCGGGCTCAAGCTGCTCGGCGATGTCGTCGAATCGGCCAAGGCGACAGGCGCGATTCCGGCCAAGCCGCAGGACGAGCAGTTCGCGACCAAGGCGCCCAGCCTCACCCCGCACTGAGCATCTGATCGCATCGCCCTGATAAGTTGTGGACATCCTCCCCGCTGGCGCCCTCGCGGTGCCCTGCGAACGGCAGCATGGGCGGTCAGCGGAAAGATGTGGGCGTTCGCCCGCTTATGCCGTGGGCGAAGGCGCAGTTTGCGCACAATGCCGCCCGAATGCCTCCAAGCCGGGTTCCGCATTAATCGTTAATGGACTGAAATTGCTCGATAAAAATCCGTTGTGGCGCTGCGGCAAATTTTCGTCACAATTCTTCCAAATAAGGTCGTGATCAACGACATTTGAGGGACAACGATTCATGCGTCTCGACCGCATTGGAATGGCTTTCGCCGCGTCGATCCTGGTGGGCAGCTCGGCCGCCCCCGCATTCGCCCAGTCGCCCTATGACGGGCAGTGGCAGGTGACGATCGTCACCAACAGTGGCAGCTGCGAGCCCACGGCCAGCTCGACCTTGATCGTCGCAGACGGTAAGATTTCTGCGGCTGGCGCCAATGTGTCGGGTTCGATTGGACGCGAAGGCCTCGTCAAGGTCTCCATCAATGGCGCATATGCGAATGGGCAGCTCAACGGCAATTCTGGCTCGGGCAAGTGGAACGGCGCCTCGGCAGGCATCCCCTGCAGCGGCCGCTGGCAGGCTTCGCGCCTGTAACGGCGCGCACACGCTCCTGAAGATGGTGCGGCGGGTCGCGGCCACCGCCGTTGTTTTGACGGCGGGCGTGACCGCCTCGCCGGGGCATGCCGACCCTGGTCCCTTCACGGGCATGGCCGGAACATGGGGCGGCAGCGGCACGGTTGCCCTCGAGGACGGCTCAACCGAGCGCATCCGGTGCCGGGCCAATTACGGCGTCTCGGGACCGCGGATGACGCTCGTCCTGACCTGCGCCAGCGATGCCTACAAGTTCGGGCTGCAGGCCGAGGTGATCGCTGAGGGCTCGGCCATCTCGGGAACCTGGAGTGAGACCAGCCGCGGCATCAATGGCGTGCTGCAGGGCCGTGGCGGCGGCGGCAACTTCCAGCTGCTCGCGACCACCGCCGGCTTCAACGCCAACATCGCGCTCGCCACCCGCGGCAAGAGGCAGTCCGTGTCGATCCGGGCCGACAGCCAGTTCCGCGCAGCCAACATTTCACTGTCGCGGTGATCCCGATCAACTGCCGCGCCTGGCGCCGGGGACCGCACCTGCGGACGGCGGCGGAGCAAGCTGCGCGGCGGTGCGCTTGATGGTCTTGGCGACCAGCAGCGCCTGCTCCCGCGTCATGGCGAAGTCCTGCACACCTTTATGGGTTGTCAGCGACAGCACCATGAGATGAGGCTCCCGCTCCGGCCAGCCAGTGGCAAAGGCGGTCACGAAGTCGGCTGAAGCGGCGCGTTCGGTCATGTCTTGTCTCTGGCTGCCTTAGACTGTGTTGTGCTGTTCGCGGGCTGTATCGCGGCGGTCGCTTTAGGACGAAACACAGCCACACTCCACGTTTTTCTCGATGACGCGCGTCCGTCGCGAGCAAAGCCTGCAGCGGCGTTGGTGCGCTGCACCGTTGATTTCGTTTGCATTGCTCTGCGCGCGAGGTGATACAGCCCGCCTTCGCCGCCGTCCTCGCTCTCCCCGCCACCGCATGAATCGTCCCGCTTCGAAACTGATTGCCGCACTGTGGATGACGGGCTGGCTCAGCCTGATGCTGGTGATGGCGGTGGCCGGACGCGAAGCGATGCGCGAGCTCAACGTGTTCGAGCTGATGGAGCTGCGCTGCCTGATCGGCCTGGTGATGCTCTCGCCGGTCATCGCCCTCAGCGGAGGCTTTGCCACCTTGCGCACCTCGCGGCTCAAGCAGCACGCGGCGCGCAACCTCGTCCATTACGGCGCGCAGCTCGGCTGGTTCTTCGCGCTCACCTTGATCCCGATCGGCCAGGTGGTGGCGATCGAGTTCACGATGCCGATCTGGACGGCACTGCTGGCGGCGGCCTTCCTCGGCGAACGCATCACCCTGTTCAAGCTGGCGGCGATCGGGCTCGGCCTCGTCGGCGTCGTCGTGATCGTCCGCCCGGATACCGGGGCGATCAATCCGGGACAGCTCATCGCGCTGGCCGCCGCGGTCGGCTTCGGTATCTCGATCGCACTGGTCAAGCTGCTGACGCGCACCGAGCCCACCGTGTCGATCATCTTCTGGATGCTGGTGGTGCAATCCGTCGCCGGCCTCATCCCTTCGCTCGTATTCTGGACGCCGCCATCGGCCACCGCCTGGGGCTGGATCCTGCTCGTCGCCCTCTGCGGCACCTTCTCGCATTTCTGCATGGCGCGGGCGCTGCTCTACGCCGACGCCACCATCGTGGTGCCCATGGATTTTCTCCGCGTTCCGCTGACCGCCACCGTCGGCTGGCTGGTCTATGCGGAGCGTCTCGACGGATTGACCGTGGTCGGCGCGGCGTTGATTCTCGCCGGAAACTTGCTGAACCTGCGTCCGCCGCAGCCTCGGCCGGTGCCGATGGGCAGTTCGGCAGGGACCTGAGGCGCCGAGCATCCCCTCAAGCGGCGTGACCCGGATCACGGAACCGCCGCGCTACACGCGATCGTCGTGGATCTGGCGCAACACCCGCGAACTGGTTTATGGCGGAAGCGTGATTTTTTGACCGGGAACAAGACTTTTGGCGCCGATCCGCGACAAATGCTGCAGTGAACGCTTCGCTTGATCGTTGGGGGATCTCCTGATGCGCTATCTCACCGTCGCCCTGTCCCTGCTCTGCGTGTTGCTGACCGCTGAAGCCGCCAAGGCCGACCGCCGGGTCGCCTTTGTCGTTGGAAACGGCGCCTATAAGAGCGTGGCCCAACTGCCGAACCCGCCGGTCGATGCCAAGGCCATGGCGGCCACCCTGCGCAACGTCGGCTTCGACGTCGTCGAGGGCACCAATCTCACCCGTGACAAGATGACCGAGAAGCTGCTCGATTTCGGTCGCAAGGCGCAGGGCGCCGATATCGCGGTGTTCTATTACGCCGGACACGGCATTGCGATCGCCGGCACCAACTACCTGCTGCCGGTCGACGCCGACCTGAAATCGGAGATGGACGTCAAGCTGGGCTCGGCCATCAACATCGACGTGACGCTCGACCAGACGATGGGCGACGCCAAGGTCAAGCTCGTCTTCCTCGATGCCTGCCGCGACAATCCGTTCGCCGCCAAGATCAAGTCGAACTCGCCGACCCGCAGCGTGTCGGTGCAGACCGGCCTGGCCGAGATGAAGTCCGGCGAGGGTACGCTGATCGCGTTCGCCACCGGCCCGGGCCAGACCGCCCTCGACGGCGAGGCCGGCGCCAACAGCCCGTTCACCCGCGCGCTGATCTCGCACATCGCCCAGCCCGGCATCGAGATCCAGCAGGCCATGACCGCCGTGCGCGCCCAGGTCAATGAGGAGACCAGCAAGGGCCAATTGCCCTGGGGGCATACCAACCTGATCGGCGCCGTCTACCTCAACCCGGCGGCGGCCCCTGCTGCAACGGCCGCCACGGCCGGGACGACGCCGGCCGTCGCGACGGCCACCGTGACCGCAGGCGAAGCCGAGCTCGAATTCTGGCGCTCGGTGAAGGACTCCAACAAGCCGGAAGAGCTGAACGCCTATCTCTCGACCTACCCGAACGGGCAGTTCAAGTCGCTGGCGATGGCGCGCATCGCCGCGATCGAGAGCGGCGCCATCAACACCGCCACTCGCAACGTCGCCAAGGGCGTCGATCCCGCCACCTACACCGAGGAAGGCACTCAGGTCAGCGAGGATCAGATCGGCCTCGACAAGACCAAGCGCCGCGACGTGCAGCGGCGGCTGACCGGTCTTGGCTTCGACACCAGGATGACCGGCGTGTTCGACGACCAGACCCGCGGCGTCATGAAGCGCTGGCAGGCGGCCCGAGGCTATCCGTCGACTGGATTCCTGACCAAGCTGCAGCACAAGGCGCTGCTGGCAGAGCCGCAGCCCGCGCCGGCGACCGCCGCAGTCGGCGACGAGGCCAGGCCGCGCCGCGCCAAGCCGGCCGGCAACGTGGCTGCCGGCGGCCCGCCGCCTCAGGGTGCGCCGGTCTATCGCAATCCGCCGCCGCAGGACAATTCGGGCAACGCCGCCGGCGCCGCCTTCATCGGTGGCATGATGGGCGGTGTGCTCGGCAGCGCGCTGCGCCGGTAAGCGACTTCGTCTTCCCCCGGTAAAAAAGCCCGGAGCACGAGCTCCGGGCTTGTTCGTTAGAATGCAGCCGCCCCTCAGAGCCCTGCCGCCTTGCGCAGCGCCGCGTTGATGCGGTCCTGCCAGCCCGGCCCTTGAGACTGAAAGTGCTCGAGAACGTCCTGGTCGATCCGCAACGTCACCTGCTCGCGCACACCAGGAACCGCCGCCTTCTTCGGCGGCGCCTCCACCGGCTTGGTGGTCACCTTCTTGAACGCGGCCTCGGCCTCGGTACGGGCGTCAGCGAGCGTGCGCGGACGCCGCGGCTGGTCGGCCATGATCAGATCCCCTCGAACAGCGCGGTGGACAGATAGCGCTCCGAGAACGACGGCACGATCGCCAGGATCGTCTTGCCCGCGCTCTCCGGCCGCTTGCCGATCTCGATCGCGGCTGCAATCGCCGCGCCCGAGGAGATCCCGCCGGGAATGCCCTCGGTGCGGGCCAGCGCGCGCGAGGTCTCGATGGCGGTGGTGCTGTTGATCTTGACGATCTCGTCGATCACCGAGCGGTCGAGAATGTCCGGCACGAAGCCGGCGCCGATGCCCTGGATCTTGTGCGGCGAGTGCTGCCCACCCGACAGCACCGGGCTCTCCTCCGGCTCGACCGCGACGACCTTGAGGCCGGGCTTGCGCGACTTCAGCACCTGGCCCACGCCGGTGATGGTGCCGCCGGTGCCGACGCCGGCGACGAACACGTCGATATTGCCAGCCGTGTCGTTCCAGATCTCCTCGGCCGTGGTGCGGCGATGGATGTCCGGGTTTGCGAGGTTCTTGAACTGCTGCGGCATCACCGAGTTCGGCGTCGTCCGCAACAACTCCTCGGCGGTGGCGATGGCGCCTTTCATGCCCTGCGACGCCGGCGTCAGCACGATCTCAGCGCCGAGGAAGGCGAGCATCTTGCGCCGCTCCACCGACATCGACTCCGGCATCACCAGTTTGAGCTTGTAGCCACGCGCCGCCGCGACGAAGGCCAGCGCGATGCCGGTATTGCCCGAGGTCGGCTCGATCAGCACGGTGTCGGGCTTGATCACGCCGGCCTGCTCCATCGCCAGGATCATGCCGACGCCGATCCGATCCTTCACGCTCGCGGCGGGATTGAAGTATTCCAGCTTGGCGAGGATGGTCGCCTTGACTCCATGTTGCTCCGGCAGCTTTCGCAACCGCACAATCGGCGTATTGCCGAACGCGTCGACAATTGAATCAAATACGCGCCCGCGTCCTGGACGCTGTGCTGACGACTCCATGAAATCACTCCTCTGCGCGCCCCGCGCGACGTCGACAACGCTTCTGACCATCTTCAGCGAGCCTGTTGCGCTGCGCAAGCACGTTTGCGCGATCTTAGGACGATCGCGGCGCACAACAAGTCGTGGCTAAATTGCGAAAAACCAACGCATTTGTGTTGCGACAAGGTCAATAAACTCGGTGTATGCTTGATTTCAGCCGGATGAAGATTCACGGTGCAGGTCGACTGCAACCCGGGCGGACATCAGCAAGATGTCATCTTCGGAGTGATACAATCGGGGCGTTCGTGCCAAACGAAAGCGCCGTTGTAGAATAGATATAAGAACAGACCACCCAGACAAAACTCTTTGTGTGACGGATTTGATATCCGCGAAAGTTGGACTCGTCGGAAATAGACCCGTTCGAACGCGACTTGTTCGAAATCGACCCTTTTCGAAATTGACGTCGTTCAAGCAGAGATCGCCAACAAAGAGATCGTCCAGGAGGTCAATATGTCAGCACTCGCTGATCTCGTGTCGACCGCAACCGCCCGCCCGAATCCCCGCGGCTGCGATCTGCCGACATGCCCGGTCTGCGCCGACTCCATGATTGCCGCGGAGGCGTCGGCATATTTGGCTGACAATGCGATCAGCTATCTCTGGACCTGCGACACCTGCGGCTATGGCTTCGTCACCAAGCACTCCGTGAAAAGCCGCTTCGTCTGCAATTGAACGGCCCCAGGGCGAGAGAGTTCCGCGACGTGATGTCACGGCCGTTCGATGGCCGAGGATAACGCAACCGTCGGCCATCGAGCCGGTCGGCAGTGCATGATCAGCACAATTTCATGAGGGCCGGCGCACAGGGCCGGGCTCACAACAAGCTGACGGCCTTCACCTGAAGCGGCCGTCAGCCGGCGCGCGAGGCGATGTCGCCGCGCGCCCAATCGGCCTTGGTGCGCTCGTAGAATTCCGTGAACCGCCCCTGTGCAATCGCCTCGCGCATCCCGGCCATCAATTGCTGGAAATAGGCAATGTTGATTTCCGACAGCAGCGTCGCGCCGAGCGCCTCGCCCGCCTTGATCAGATGATGCAGATAGGCGCGGGCATAGCTGCGCGCCGCCGGCCACGGGCTCTCCTCATCCAGCGGCCTGTCATCGTCGGCATGACGCGCGTTGCGCAGGTTCACCGGCCCGAAGCGCGTGTAGGCGACGCCGTGGCGGCCGTTGCGGGTCGGCAGCACGCAGTCGAACATGTCGATGCCGCGCCGGACCGACTCCAGGAGATCGTCAGGCGTGCCGACGCCCATCAGGTAGCGCGGACGGTCGGCCGGCAGCGCCGGCGCGGTCGCCTCGATCATCTCGAGCATGACCGCCTGCGGCTCGCCGACGGCCAGGCCGCCGATCGCATAGCCGTGGAATCCGATCTCGACCAGCGCCTGCGCGCTGGCGACGCGCAATGCGGGCACATCGCCGCCCTGCACGATGCCGAACAGCATGTAGCCTGCCGGCGCCTTCTCGAAGGCGCGGCGGCAGCGTTCGGCCCAGCGCAGCGACAGCCGCATCGCGCGCTCGATATCGTCGCGCTCGGCCGGCAGCCGCACGCATTCGTCGAGCTGCATCGCGATGTCGGAGTTGAGCAGGCGCTGCACCTCGATGGCGCGCTCCGGTGACAGCTCGATCTTCGCGCCGTCGATGTGCGAGCGGAACGTCACCGCCTGCTCGGTCACCTTGCGCAAGCCCGACAGCGACATCACCTGGAAGCCGCCGGAATCGGTCAGCATCGGACCGCCCCAGCCGGTGAAGCGCTGCAGGCCGCCAAGGGCGGCGATGCGCTCTGCCGTTGGCCGCAGCATCAGGTGATAGGTGTTGCCCAGCACGATGTCGGCGCCGGCCTCGCGGACGTCGCGCCAGTGGATGCCCTTCATGGCGCCGGCGGTGCCGACCGGCATGAAGGCCGGGGTGCGCACCACGCCGTGCGGAGTCGTCAGCCGGCCGGTACGGGCCGCGCCGTCTGTGCCGAGCAGTTCGAAATGGTTGGGAAGGTCGCTGACCGAGGAGCTCATGGCCGGCTTATTGCGTCAGGACCGCCCCCGATTCAACCGCGATGGCGCTGTTTTGGTGCCTTTCGGCCGTTGACGGCGGTTCCGGCCGCCCCTATGGTCCGGCGCCATGTCGACCTCGACCAAACGCACGACGAAAACCACCAAGCCCTTGCGGGCCTCGGGAGGCGTGCGCGCGTAGTCGAACTCGATTGCGACCATCTTCGAACCGAAGCCCCGCCTGATGAAGGTCCGGGGCTTTTTTTATGCCCAGATTCCAACCGGAGACTTGAAGACGTGCCTCACGATCCCACCATTGCCATCGTCGGCGTCACCGGCGCCGTCGGCGCCGAGTTCATCGCCACCCTGGACCGCCGTAATGTCCGCGTCGGCAGGCTCAAGGCGCTGGCAAGCGCCCGCTCGGCCGGGCAGACCCTCACCTTCCGTGGCCAGACGATCGTGATCGAGGAGCTCAACGAGCGCTCGTTCGAGGGCGTCGACATCGCGCTGTTCTCGGCCGGCAGCGGCATCTCCAAGAAGTTCGCGCCGATTGCCGTGCGCTCCGGCGCCGTCGTGGTCGACAATTCCTCGGCCTTCCGGATGGACCCGAACGTGCCGCTGGTGATCCCGGAGATCAACGCCCGCCGCATCCGCGACCACAAGGGCATCATCGCCAATCCGAACTGCGCGGCGATCACGGCGCTGGTGCCGCTGTGGCCGATCCACCAGAAGAACCGCATCAAGCGCGTGATCATCTCGACCTACCAGGCTGCCAGCGGTGCCGGCGCGGCGGCGATGGACGAATTGGTGCAGTCGACCCGCGCGAGCCTCAACGGCCAGGTCTATGCGCCCAAGGTGATGCCGCATCCGTTCGCCTTCAACCTGTTCAGCCACAACACGGCGATCGATCCCGACACCGGCTACAACGACGAAGAGACCAAGGTCATCAACGAGACCCGCAAGATCTTCGAGGACGAGGGCATCGCCATCGGCGTCACCTGCGTCCGCGTGCCGGTGCTGCGCGCGCATTGCGAGGCGATCACCTTCGAATGCGAGAAGCCGATCTCAGAGGACGACGTCCGCCGCATCCTGGCGGCGGCACCGGGCGTGCGCGTGGTCGACGACCGCGCCAACAACTACTTCCCGATGCCGGTCGACGCCTCCGGCCAGGACGACGTGCTGGTCGGGCGCATCAGGAAGGACCTGTCCGATCCCTCCGGCCACTCCATCGCGATGTTCGTGGCCGCCGACCAGCTGCTGAAGGGCGCCGCGCTGAACGCGGTGCAAATCGCCGAGCTGCTGCCGGAGCGGGTGATGGCGTAAGGCGGGTACGAACCCAACAAGTTACCACTGCATCACTCGCCAAAGCGAGTGATGCAGCACTCGCCGAAATGCGACCGATTACTGTGTAACACTCACAGCACCAAAACGAGATGCACTGATGTCACCTTCTGGATTGGGCGTGACATCGATCCAACGTTGCTGATGGGTCGGCTACACTTGCAAGATAAGCCCACGGCTCCCGCACGGAGGATTGAAAAATGAACTTGTCACGGGATCAGCCAGACATTCCCGACGATATTGTCGGGCCCGAGCGGACTTTCCTGCAAATGTTCAAGTTATATGTTGAACCGGAGTTGAAACGTCGACAGTTGATCGATTCCCTGCCCGACCCATTCACAGTCGTGGCTGCGCAAGTATTATTTTTCGAGGGTAGATCACCAGAAGTCCGCCTTAACGATGAGGTAAAAATTTCGCTTGCTGTAAAAGTTCCTCGAGAGCTCAAGGAGGGGGAAGTGATACCGCTCCATGAGATACAGCACATAGAATCAGCCGAGCTTGATCTAGCGGATGCCGATGCCGGACATTTCACCGTAATGCTCTTCAATAACGAATGGCGCATGTTCTTTGACTTCCGCAGAAACAAGCTGACGGCATCGAACCTAATTAAAAGATCCGAACAGTTTTGCGACACCGCAGCATACGCTCTGTCTCAGAGTTATTTTGGACCAGCGATTGACAACCTATTTAGCGCTTGTGAGCTTGTCGCAAAGGCGCGCCTCATTACAGCAGCTGTCGTGAACAACGATACAAAGACGCATGGCACAATTCACTCGGGCATTAACCGTTGGAGCAAGCTCGGTAACGTTGACCGCGAATTTGTGGAGATGTTCAACAAGCTATCTCAGGATAGGAACTCAGCACGATACAGTGCAACTGACGACCTATCGGCTCTCATCAATTCAGATATGATCGCCAAGGCACGTGCTGAAATAGATGCATTAAAAGTTAGGCTAAAGCGATTTGGCGATCATGAGTAGGCCGCGCCGCCTGTAGCAGTCTTCTCTACTCTACGGCTCGGCGACCCGCTCGTCCTGTTGCCGGAACAACAAGCACGCATCGCCATACGAATAGAACCGGTAGCCGCTTTGAATCGCATGCGCGTAAGCCGCCTGCATCGTCTCGAGCCCGGCGAAAGCCGAGACCAGCATGAACAGGGTCGAGCGCGGCAGATGGAAGTTGGTCATCAGGATGTCGACCGCGCGAAAACGATAGCCGGGCGTGATGAAGATCGACGTCTCCGCCTCGAACGGCGCAATCGTGCCGTCCGGCTGCGCCGCGCTCTCGAGCAGCCGCAGCGACGTCGTTCCGACCGCGACGATACGGCCGCCTTCGGCACGGGCCTGGTTCAGCGCAGCGGCGGTCTCAGGCGTCAGACTGCCCCACTCCGCATGCATGCGGTGGCCTTCGGTGTCATCGGCCTTCACGGGCAGGAACGTGCCGGCGCCGACATGCAGGGTGACGCGCTGCAGCCCGACGCCGCGCTCGCGCAGCCGCCGTTCCAGCGTCGGCGTGAAATGCAGTCCGGCGGTGGGGGCCGCCACCGCGCCCTCCTTGGCCGCGAACATGGTCTGATAATCGGTCGCGTCCTGCTCGTCTGCGGGCCGCCTGCCGGCGATGTAGGGCGGCAGCGGCGGCCGGCCGAGATCGGCGATCGCCTGGTCGAGCGCGGGCCCATGAAACACAAAGGACAGCGTCAGCTCGCCCTCCTCGCCCTTGGCCTCGACGGTGGCATCGAGATGGCCGAGCAGGCAGACCTTGCCCTCGTTGCCGAAACGGATCGTATCGCCTGGCGCGAGCTTCTTGGCGGGCCGCACCAGCGCCTGCCAGCGCGAGCCGTCGAGCCGTTTGATCAGGGTCGCCTCGATCTTCGCCTCGGTCTCGCGGCTGATGCGGCGTCCTGAGAGCTGAGCGGCGATGACCTTGGTGTCGTTGACGACGAGCTGATCGCCCGGCTCCAGCCAGTCCGGCAGGTCGGCGACCGTGCGGTCGCGCAGCACGCCATCGCCCTGCACCACCAGCATGCGCGCGGATTCGCGCGGGCTCGCCGGCCGCAGCGCGATGTTTTCGGGGGGCAGCTGAAAGTCGAAGAGGTCTGTGCGCATCGTCGTTCTGGAACGACCGTCGAAAACCTCATCCTGAGGAGCGCGTCATCGCGTCTCGAAGGATGAGGCCCGACTGTGGCCTCATGGTTCGAGACGCGTGCTGCGCACGCTCCTCACCATGAGGGTCAAAAGCCGAGGGCGCTACTGCACACCGACCATGAACACGCCGAGAGGCGTGTTCATGGAGAGGGTCGTTGGTTACGCCGCGTCGGAGGCCATGTAGGCCTTCACGATCTTGTCCGGGTTCTGCACCGGCTCGCCGCGCTTGATCTTGTCGACATTCTCCATGCCCTCGGTGACCTTGCCCCAGACCGTGTACTGCTTGTCCAGGAAGCGGGCGTCGTCGAAGCAGATGAAGAACTGGCTGTCGCCTGAATCTGGATTGGCCGCACGCGCCATCGAGGCGGTGCCGCGAACATGCGGCTCGGCGTTGAACTCGGCCTTCAGCTTCTTGCCGGAGCCGCCGGTGCCGGTGCCCTGCGGGCAGCCGGTCTGCGCCATGAAGCCGTCGATGACGCGGTGGAAGACGATGCCGTCGTAGAAGCCCTCGCGGACGAGCTCCTTGATGCGCGCGACATGGCCGGGCGCGAGATCGGGACGCATCTCGATGGTGACGGGGCCCTGGGTGGTCTCGAGGATCAAGGTATTTTCGGTCACAGCCATGCTGGTCTCTCGGTTTTGGTAGAATTGACGGGGGTCAGGACAAAGCAAATCCTGGGTCTGAAATGTCGCGGCGCCTTCCCATGTGCGGCCGTCACCCCTCCTGACGGCAATCCGAGCACGACGAGGCCCGCGATGCTGGTCCAGAATAGACCCAATGCGTTTAAAGCTGAAGCCACCGGCCCTGTCGATGTGGCGGGCCGGCAGAATCGGCATGCCGCCGCGACGTGGCAAAAGGTTCCTTAAGGCCCGAGGGAACCGGGCGCGAGACCCGGGTGTCCCCCTGCTCTGCCTCTACTTGATGTCCGAGGCGACCTGAACCTTCACCATCTTGTCCGGATCGGTGACGGCACCGCCCGAGGAGCCCGGAGGCGCCTTCTTGAGCTTGTCGACGACGTCCATGCCCTGCACGACCTCGCCAATCACGGTGTATTGGCCGTTGAGGAAGGAGGCATCGCCGAAGCAGATGAAGAACTGCGAGTTGGCGGAATCGACGCTATCGCCCCGGCGCGCCATGCCGACGGTGCCGCGCTTGAACGGCGTTGACGAAAACTCCTGCTTCAGGTTCGGGTACTTCGAGCCGCCGGTGCCATTGAAGTTCTGGCCGTCACCGGTCTGCGCCATGAAGCCGTCCATGACGCGGTGGAACGGCACGTTGTTGTAGAAGCCTTCGCGCGCCAGCGTCTTCAGCCGCTCGGCATGCTGTGGCGCCAGATCGGTGCGCAGCTTGATGATGATGCGGCCCTTGGTGGTGTCGATGACCAGGGCATTCTGCTTGTCGAGGCCGGCAGGCAGCGACTGGGCCAGCGCCGGCAATGCGAAGACGAGAGCGAAGACGAAAGCGAGCGCGCGGATCATGGCAACTCCGATGACATGAGACGATGTGGAGAGGAAGGCACCGCCGGAAGCGGCCGGTGCCTGAAGGATCACTTGAACTTGGCCTTGAGACTTTCGGCCACCGACGGCGGCACGAAATGCGAGATCTCGCCGCCCATGGCGGCGATCTGGCGAACCAGCGTGGCTGCGATCGGACGGACACCCACCGAGGCTGGAACGAACACCGTCTGGACCTGCGGTGCCATGGTCTGGTTCATGCCGGCCAACTGCATCTCGTAGTCGAAATCGGTGCCGTCGCGCAGGCCCCGGATCATCATGATCGCACCGGCCTTTTGCGCGGCCGTGACCGTCAGATTGTCGTAGGTCGAAGCCTCGAAGCTGCAGCCCGCCGCGGCTGCCACGGGGCCGAAGATCTCATGCGCCATCGCCAGCCGCTCCTCGGTCGAGAACAGCGGCTTCTTGCCGTGATGCACGCCGACCGCGACGATCAGGCGGTCGCAGAGGTGGACGGCCTGCCGGACCACATCGAGATGGCCGTTGGTGACGGGATCGAACGAGCCCGGATAGAGCGCAATGCGTTGCATGCGCTCGTCCTATACCGCCCGGAACAGGCCGGCAAGCCGCCGTCAGGCACGCTGGCGTGGCTGTGATGGGCAAAGAGCGGCCGAGAGACTGCATTGCGATGGAATGAGGTGCGACGCCGGTGGGCCGGAACCGTGGTCGGCTACCGCGATTGTTTCGTCGGAACATCCGACATGAAACACGCTCGCGCCGAGACGAAACCAATTCGCCCGTCCCGCGAAGACGTCTCGAAACCCGATCTGGTTATCAAATCGTTAACGAGCACGGGCCGAACGGCCCAGACAGGGGACCGTCATGATCAAAGCGCTATCTGCAGTCGCAGCAGCCGGCTTGGTGGCTGCCGGCATCACCCTCCTGCCCGGCTTCGCTCCCCAGGTCGAAGCCAGCGTGCCGCGTCCGCTGGCCAAGGCGGACCGCCTGGACATCCGCCCGATCGGCCGCGACTGCTCGCAGCAGGCCTGGCCCAACTTCGAGGCGGGCTGCCTGCGCAGCGCCGGAACCCGGGGAACCATCCGCGAGGCCAGGATGGTCTCGGTCGAGCGGACGCAGTGAGGCGAACAGCGAAAGACCTGCGTCGTCCGCTATTCGCTACGCCCTATTCGCCATTCGCCTGGTCAGCGTTCCCGTTGCCGTTCTCGGCCTCCTCGCCGATATGCTCCACCGAAACGACGTGCTCATCATCGGCGGTGTCGAACACGATGACGCCCTGCGTCGAGCGTCCCGCGATGCGGATGCCGTCGACGGGGCAACGGATCAACTGCCCCTTGTCCGTCACCAGCATGATCTGGTCGCCATCCTCGACCGGGAATGAGGCGACGAGCTTGCCGTTGCGGTTGTTGACCGACATCGCGACGATGCCTTTGCCGCCGCGGCCGGTGGTGCGGTACTCGTAGGACGAGGTGCGCTTGCCGTAGCCGTTGACCGAGACGGTCAGCACCACCTGCTCGTGCGCCGACATCTCGACATAGCGTTCCTGCGACAGCTGGATCGCGCCAGCGGCCGCCTCCTCGCCCTCGGCCTCGACCGGCTCCTCGGTGGCAGCATCGCCCGACATCGCCCGGCGCATCTTCAAGTACGCCGTACGCTCGTCCGAGGTCGTCTCGACATGGCGCAGGATCGACAGCGAGATCACCTTGTCGCCGCCGGCGAGCGCGATGCCGCGCACGCCCATCGAGGTCCGACCGGTGAAGACGCGCACGTCGGTGACGGGGAAGCGGATGCACTGCCCGCCCGACGCCGTGAGCAGGACGTCGTCGCGCTCGGTGCAGATCTGCACGTTGACGATCTCTTCGCCCTCGTCGAGCTTCATCGCGATGATGCCGGAGCGGCGCACGTCGACGAAATCCGACAGCTTGTTGCGGCGGACGTTGCCGCCGGTGGTCGCGAACATCACGTCGAGATTGGCCCAGGAGGATTCATCCTCCGGCAGCGGCATGATGGTGGTGATGCGCTCGCCCTGCTCCAGCGGCAGGATGTTGATCAGCGCCTTGCCACGCCCGTTGGGCGCCGCGATCGGCAGCCGCCAGACCTTCTCCTTGTAGACCTGGCCGCGCGACGAGAAGAACAGCACCGGCGTGTGCGTGGAGGCCACGAACAGCCGGCTGACGAAATCCTCCTCGCGGGTCTGCATGCCCGAGCGGCCCTTGCCGCCGCGGCGCTGCGCCCGATACGCCGACAGCGGCACGCGCTTGGTGTAGCCGGCATGCGACACGGTCACGACCATGTCCTCGCGCTGGATCAGGTCCTCGTCCTCGACCTCGCCTTCCTGCTCGGCGATCACGGTGCGGCGCGGCGTGCCGAACTCCGCCTTAACAGCGGCGAGCTCGTCCTTGATGATCCCCTGTACCCGCGCCCGCGAGCGCAGGATGTCGAGATAGTCGTTGATCTCGACCTTGAGCTTGTCGAGCTCGTCGGAAATCTCCTCGCGACCGAGCGCGGTCAGGCGCTGCAGGCGGAGGTCGAGAATCGCCTTGGCCTGCTCGAACGACAGCCGGATGGTGCCGTCCTCGGAAAGACGGTGGCGCGGATCGTCGATCAGCGTGATGATGGCCTCGACGTCGCGCGCCGGCCAGTCGCGCGACATCAACGCCTCGCGCGCGGTCGCAGGATCGGGCGACGTCCTGATGACCCGGATGACCTCGTCGATATTCGCCACGGCCACGGCAAGGCCGACCAGGATATGAGCGCGGTCGCGCGCCTTGTTGAGCAGGAACTTGGTCCTGCGCGTGACGACACGCTCGCGGAACGCGACGAAGATCGTCAGCAGGTCCTTCAACGTCATCGTCTGCGGGCGGCCGCCGTCGAGCGCCAGCATGTTGGCGGCGAAGCTCGTCTGCAGCGGCGTGAACTTGTAGAGCTGGTTGAGCACGACGTCCGGCACGGCGTCGCGCTTCAGCTCGACGACGACGCGGTAGCCGTCGCGGTCGCTTTCGTCGCGCAGGTCGGCGACGCCTTCGATCTTCTTCTCGCGCACCAGTTCGGCGATGCGCTCGACCATCGTCGCCTTGTTCACCTGGTAGGGAATCTCGGAGATGATGATCGCCTCGCGATCCTTGCGGATCGTGTCGATCGTCACCTTGCCGCGCATCATGATCGAGCCGCGGCCCAGATGATAGGCCGAGCGGACGCCGGCGCGGCCGAGGATGATGCCACCGGTCGGGAAATCCGGCCCCGGAATGATGTTGATGAGGTCGTCGATCGTGAGCGCGGGATTGTCGATCAGCGCGATGCAGGCATCGATCACCTCGCCGAGATTGTGCGGCGGGATGTTGGTGGCCATGCCGACCGCGATGCCGCCGGCGCCATTGACCAGCAGGTTCGGATATTTGGCCGGAAGAACCGACGGTTCCTTGTCGGAATTGTCGTAGTTGGCCTGGAAGTCGACGGTGTCCTTGTCGATGTCGTCGAGCAGCGGAATCGCCGACTTGGCGAGCTTCGCTTCGGTGTATCGATAGGCCGCGGGGGGATCGCCGTCGACGGAGCCGAAATTGCCCTGGCCGTCGATCAGCGGCACGCGCATCGAGAAGTCCTGCGCCATGCGCACCATGGCGTCGTAGATCGACTGATCGCCATGCGGATGGTATTTACCGATGACGTCGCCGACCACGCGGGCGGACTTGACGTACTTCTTGTCGGGCGTGTGCCCCTGCTCGTACATCGAATACAGGATGCGCCGGTGCACGGGCTTGAGGCCGTCGCGCGCATCGGGCAGCGCTCGCGACACGATCACGCTCATCGCGTAATCGAGGTAGGAGCGCTTCATCTCGTCGAGGATGGAAACGGGACGAATGTCGGAAGGTCCGCCCGGCTCGCCGGGCTTCTCATCTTCTTTATCGGACAAAGGGGATACCGGTCGGTTTTGACACGCGAAAATCGCTTGGAATCATATAGCGCATGGCGCTGCCGCTAGCCACCCCCAAGGGGGTTCGGAGCGCGCTTTTTCTGCTCGCTTTTCCAGGGACTTAACCGGTTGCCGCGGCCGCCCATGGCAGGCTCCGGGAACCCTGTTTGGCTATGGGCCGAAGACCACCTTGTGCATGATCCGTCCAGGCATGAGCGTGAACAGTCCGGCAATCACGAGGGCGCCGGAGAACAGCGTGATCATGGCCCGGCGATGGGGCCCCACCCGATGGCGGTGCGCAGCCCACACCGCAACCGGCAGCACGGCCAGCGTATAGAGCGACAGCAGGTGAATCGGGCTGAAGGGACCGACCAGCCGGATGGTGTGAATCCAGAACGAGCTGGCCGCAACGGCGGCCATGAGAGTGACCCAGATCCAGCCGAGCGTTCGATGCGGCAAGGTCCCTTTCGGGGCTGCGAACTGGACCAGCCCCAGTGCGAACGCCGTCATCGCGGCGACAGCGTGCAGCAGGACGGCGGGCTCGGCGGCGAGCAGCGGTGCGAAGCTCATGCAACACCCCGGTGGTCAGGTTACGCACTGCTCAAGCGAACGAAACGTCAGACGCGCGCGATCGCCTGCAATGCGAGACCCGAGGTGATCGCCCCGGCTCCCGTCCCGACACGGACGGAAGCCACCTTGTATCGACCGAGGACGCAGGCGGCTCAGAACGGAATGTCGTCGTCCATGTCGCTGTTGCGTCCGCCACCGCCGGCCGAAGCGACCGCGCGGCGCGGCGGCGCCATCGACGGACCGCTGCTGCCGAAATCGCCGCCACCCATGTCATCGGAGAAGCTGCCGCCCCCGCCACCACGGCCATCGAGCATCGTCAGGGTCGAGTTGAAGCCCTGCAGGACGACCTCGGTCGAGTACTTCTCGACGCCGCTCTGGTCGGTCCATTTGCGGGTCTGCAGCGCGCCCTCGATGTAAACCTTGGCGCCCTTCTTCAGATACTGCTCGGCGACCTTGCAGAGACCTTCATTGAAGATCACCACACGGTGCCATTCGGTCTTTTCCTTGCGCTCGCCGGTCGCCTTGTCGCGCCACGTTTCCGACGTCGCAATGCTCAGATTGGCGATCGGCCGCCCATCCTGCGTACGCCGGATCTCGGGGTCCTTGCCGAGATTGCCGACCAGAATCACCTTGTTCACACTACCCGCCATCACCACTCTCCCGCGGTTCTCGATCATCGGACCGGCCGTCCACACCGGCCTCACGGCGTCCGGTGGCTAACCCTTCCTCTCGCGGCGGACCCTATACGGTTGCCGCGCGGTCCACCCGCCTCGTCCATTGTTTATCCACATATAGCAGGCGGACGGCCATTGTTCCAGTTTTGTTCGCGCGCCTGTGTCTACAACCGTGCGTCGAGTTCCAAGGAACCCGATGGAACCCAATGGAACCGCGAAAAAGTTCCGTCAATCACGAAAAAGCGATTAACTTTCATCAGCTTACATCGCCCCACTTCCTCCCCGCCTGTGGCTTTTGGGAGACGGTATCCAGGGTTGAATCGCGTATATTTGAGGACGGATTGGGGCCGCAAGCGTGGTCGCACCAACTTCACAGACGTGCGTCTCCGGGGACCATTTTGGAGACGCCCAAAGCGGGAGACTTGGGATGAAAAGAATTTTTCTTGGAGCTGTCAGCTTGATGGTCTTGGGGGCGCTGACGCCGGCGGGAGCCGCCGATCTCGCCGCCCGCCCGTACACGAAGGCCCCGGTGATGGCGCCCGCTCCGCTTCCGACCTGGGCCGGCTTCTATCTCGGTCTGCAGGGCGGTGGCGGCTGGGGCCGCAGCGATGAGACCTTCTTCGGTGCGCCGAATACGGCGATCTTTGCCGGCACGCAGCGTTACGACATCACCGGCGGCTTCGCCGGCGGCGTGATCGGCTACAATTGGCAGGTCGACAACATCGTGTTCGGCCTCGAGGGCGACTATCACTGGGCGGACATCGACGGCCGCTCGGCCGTGATCAACGCCGGCGTCGGTGACACCTACTTCACCAAGCTGCGCGGCTTCGGCGACATCAAGGGCCGGCTCGGCTGGGCCACGGGTCCGGCACTGCTCTTCGTCAGCGGCGGTGCCACCGTCGGCGATCTGCAGCACCGCTACGATGGCGTTCCCGGCAACGTGTTCGTGCAGAACGACTGGCGCTGGGGTTGGACGATCGGCGCCGGTGCCGAGTACATGTTCGCTCCGAACTGGTCGGCCAAGGTCGAGTACAACTATCTCGATTTCGGCAAGAGCTCGATCCAGTACTCCCCGGTCGCGACCAACCGCTCGGAGTGGAGCGACACCGTCCATACCGTCAAGGCCGGCATCTCCTACCACTTCGGTGGTCCGGGCATGTCGCGCTACTGATCGCACGCAGAAAGCGAATATGTCGAAAGGCCGGCCTCGCGCCGGCCTTTTTTTGTGTGCCAGAACCGGTACTTGCCGAGCCGTTGTGTCCTTTGGGTGACGGCTTTTTACGGCGGAAGGGGCTATCAAGGTCCGGCGGGTGGGCGTTGGTGAGAGCGTGCGTGCGGGCGTCGGACTTGGTTTGGGGAATGCGATGAGAAGGCTGTTGCTGGGGGCGACAACTTCGCTGGCGCTGGGGATTGCGCCGGCCATCGCTGCCGATCTGCCCGCGCGCACCTTCACCAAAGCGCCTGCGATGATCACAACGATCTATGATTGGAGTGGTTTCTATGTCGGCCTGAACGCCGGCGGCGCATCCTCCCGCACCTGCTGGACCAACAAGGTCAGCTTCGCAGGTGTCGCTGCGACCAACGCCGAGGGTTGCCACGATGCGACCGGCGCGCTGGCGGGCGGCCAGATCGGCTATCGCTGGCAGGCTGGCGGCTGGGTATTCGGCGTCGAAGGTCAGGGCAACTGGGCCAACCTCAAGGGCAGCAACACCAGCCAGTTCGCCCCGGCCGTGACCAACCAGACCAAGATCAACGGCATCGGCGTGTTCACGGGCCAGGTCGGCTATTCCTGGAACAACGTGCTCTGGTACGTCAAGGGCGGCGCCGCGGTCGCAAGCGAGAAGTACAACGGTCTCGCCACGGCAACGGGCGCGGCTCTCGACCAGTCCAGCGCCACGCGCTGGGGGGCTGCGGTCGGCACCGGTGTCGAGGTCGGCTTCGCCAAGAACTGGTCGGTCGCAGCCGAATACGAGCACCTGTTCATGGGCAACCGCACCCTGGGCTTCTCCGGTGTTCCCGGCGGAGCCGCGGGCCGGACCGATGCGGTCGGCCAGGACGTCGACATGGCGACGGTCCGCGTCAACTATCGCTGGGGCGGTCCCGTCGTCTCCAAGCACTGACCCTCGAGGACAGGCACTCGAAGACTGGCGCGCTCGAAGACTGGCACTCGAGGCCTGACGCGCCAGGCGCTCACCATGCGTGCCCTCGGGACAGCTCCACGATCGGCGCGACGGCCGCGATCTTTACCCGCGCTTAAGCACGTTCGACACATCCCGCCGCACGCCTGCTGCCGATCACGAGTTTAGAAAGCAGTGTCTCCTACAACCAGCCACAGGCCACCTTCGCGTGGGCCCGGATCGGAGGGATCCGGTGCGAGGACAGTTATGGGACTGGGGAGAGACGAATGCAGAAGACGACCTTGATCTTGACCGCTGGAGCCGCGGCGCTGGGACTGGCGCCGGCCTCCGCGGCCGACTTCGCGACGCGCCCTTACAGCAAGGCGCCGCCGCCGGCCTATGTCACGCCGCTGCCGAGCTGGGCCGGGTTCTACCTCGGCGTCAATGGCGGCGCCGACTGGAGCCACAACTGCTGGACGCTCAATCGCGTCGGCGGCGTGCCGGTCGTGCCGACCCAGTCCGAAGGCTGCCACAATGCCTCGAGCGGACTCATCGGCGGCCAGGTCGGCTATCGCTGGCAGGCGGCGAGCTGGGTGTTCGGCGTCGAGGCCCAGGGCGACTGGACCGACCTGAAGTCGTCGAACGCGAGCACGGCTGCGCTGGCTGCAGGCATCACCAACACCACCAAGACCGATGCGATCGGCCTGTTCACCGGCCAGGTCGGCTATGCCTGGGGCAACGTGCTCTGGTACGTGAAGGGCGGCGCGGCCGTCACCCACAACAAATACACCGGCACGGCGAATGCGGCTGCGCCCTTCCCGGTCGGCACGCTGCTGGATTCCGCCAGCGAGACCCGCTGGGGCGGCACCGTCGGCACCGGCGTCGAGTTCGGCTTCGCGCCGAACTGGTCGGTCGCCGTTGAGTACGACCACCTGTTCATGGGCTCGCGCGACATCAGCTTCCCGGCCACCGCCACCGTGCTGTCGCGCGTCGACACCATCAAGCAGGACATCGACATGGCGACCGTCCGAGTGAACTATCGATTCGGAGCGCCGATGGGCACCCGCTACTGAAAAAAGCCGCCACTCGCACGCATTCGGAAAGGCCGGCCTCCACGCCGGCCTTTTTCGTGTCAACAGCCCGGCAGCGTCGCGGCGTTTTTGTGCTAAATATATGATTTATAACGCTTTTTCGTTTCTGTGGCGGGCGCGTTACAGCGTCTCCGGGATGCCCTGTGTATGACTTGCCCATCGCTTGTCATTCCAACCTCCCGGGGGAGAATTTGATGAAGAAGTTGCTTGTGATCACGACGGCCCTCGCCGGCGTCGCGGCCGCCACGTCCGCGTCGGCGGCCGACATGGCGGCACGGCCCTACACCAAGGCGCCGCCCATGGTCGCGCAGATCCTGAGCTGGTCGGGCCTCTACGCCGGCATCCAGGGCGGCGGCGGCTGGGGCACCAGCAAGGAAACCTTCCTTGGCCGCTTCAATGCGCCGGGCTTCCTGGGCACCCAGAACTACAACACCAATGGCGGCTTCGTCGGCGGCGTGCTCGGCTACAATTGGCAGGTCGACAACGTCGTGTTCGGCCTCGAAGGCGACTATCACTGGGCCGACATCAACGGCCGCTCCGCAGTGGTCAATGCCGGCGTGGGCGACACCTTCTTCACCAAGCTGACCAGCTTCGGCGACATCAAGGGCCGCCTCGGCTACGCCGCAGGTCCCGCTCTGTTCTTCGTGAGCGGCGGTGCCGCCGTGGGCCAACTGCAGCACCGCTACGACGGCGTGCCGGGCAACGTCTTCAGCCAGACCACCACCCGCTGGGGCTACACGGTCGGGGCCGGCGCGGAATACATGTTCGCCCCGAACTGGTCGGCCAAGCTCGAGTACAACTATCTCGACTTCGGCAAGAGCGCGATCCAGTACAGCGCTTTCGCGACCAACCGCTCCGAGTGGAAGGACACCGTCCACACCGTCAAGGTCGGCCTCAGCTACCATTTCGGCGGCCCGGTCATTGCCAAATACTGATACCTGCAACCGACAGGTTCCGAGAAAGGCCGGCGAAAGCCGGCCTTTTTTGTTGCACCGATACCACCGTGCCGGCTCGCCACACACGGAACCAAGCAATTGAGTAACATAGGCTTTCTGGAACTGGGCCGTAAAAACGCGGTTTGGCCGCGAGTGTGTCTTCAGGGTGACGGTAATCCGTACGGAACCGGGCTATAGGAACCTCGTCAACTTGAACGGGTGAGTCTGTTTCGTGCGTAAGCTTATCGGTGCGATGCGGACTTCGAGGAATAAACTGGAGACTGGAATGAAGAAGATCTTGCTCGCGACCGTGGCCCTGGCCGCCCTGGCCGCTCCCGCTGCCGCCGCTGATCTCGCCGCACGCCCGACCTACACCAAGGCCCCGGTTCTCGCGCCGGTGCAGACCTGGACCGGTTTCTACATCGGTGCGATGGGTGGCTACGCCAATGAGGACGCCGACTTTGCGGCCATGAAGGGCGGCTTCGCCGGTGGCACCGTCGGCTACAACTGGCAGCAGGGTGCTGTCGTGTTCGGCCTCGAGGCCGATGCTGCCTGGGCTGACATCAATGCCTCCGTCGGCGCGCTTGGCGTGACCGCCGAATCGAAGATCCGTGACTGGGGCACCGTCCGTGGCCGCATCGGTTACGCCTTCGGCCCGACCCTGCTGTACGCCACCGGCGGTTACGCCTGGGCGGACAACCGCATCTCGCTGACGGCTCCGGGCGTCGCCGTTTCGGACAGCAAGATCCACTCGGGCTGGACCGTCGGCGCAGGCGTCGAGTACATGTTCGCCCCGAACTGGTCGCTGAAGGGCGAGTACCTCTACAAGAGCTTCGGTGGCGAGAGCTACACCTTCACCGGCCTCGGCACGCTCGCGACCGGCACGCTCAACGTGCATTCCGGTCAGGTCGGCATCAACTACCACTTCTAAGAACGTCGCCTCCGGGCCAACGCACACAGCCTCCGCTCTGCCAGAGCGGAGGCTTTTTCTTTGCGGGATCGCGCACAGGGCCGGACGGAACCGGCAGCCTCCTGCCAATCGCTGCCATTCCCTGAGCGCATTGTTGATGATTCGCTGACGGTACTGGAAATCCGGCCACGTTCTTCCTACGTTCCGACGATACCTTTTCCCTCTGGCGTCCGATGGCCGGCTCCCGGCAGAACGCGCCTGCAACAATGGCGCGGTCTCGCGCCGTGGGACGATCGTCATGGATGAAGTGCTCAAGGCCAAGCAGCGCGCGCAAGCCAACCAGTCGAGCCTGCGGGCCATCACCATCCGTGGCGCCCGCGAGCACAATCTGAAAAACATCGACGTCGAGATCCCGCGCGACAGGCTGGTGGTGTTCACCGGGCTGTCCGGCTCCGGCAAATCCTCGCTCGCCTTCGACACCATCTATGCCGAGGGCCAGCGCCGCTACGTCGAATCGCTGTCGGCCTATGCACGCCAGTTCCTGGAGATGATGCAGAAGCCGGATGTCGACCAGATCGACGGCCTGTCGCCGGCGATCTCGATCGAGCAGAAGACGACCTCGAAGAATCCGCGCTCGACGGTGGGCACCGTCACCGAGATCTACGACTACATGCGCCTGCTGTGGGCGCGCGTCGGCGTGCCCTACTCGCCGGCGACCGGCCTGCCGATCGAAAGCCAGACCGTGTCGCAGATGGTCGACCGCGTGCTGGCGCTGCCCGAAGGCACCCGCCTCTATCTGCTGGCGCCGGTCGTGCGCGGCCGCAAGGGCGAGTACAAGAAGGAACTCGCGGAATATCTCAAGAAGGGCTTTCAGCGCGTCAAGATCGACGGCACCTTCCATGAGCTGGCCGAGGCGCCCACGCTCGACAAGAAGTTCCCGCACGACATCGATGTCGTCGTCGACCGTATCGTCGTGCGCCCCGATATCGGCCAGCGCCTGGCGGAGAGCTTCGAGACCGCGCTGAAGCTCGCCGAGGGCTTGGCCGTGATCGAGTTCGCGGATGCAGCCCCTTCCTCGTCATCACCGGGCCGCGCCGAAGGCGCGAGACCCGGTGATCCATCCTCTTCGAAGGAGATGGATGGCCGGGTCAAGCCCGGCCATGACGAGAAGAAGAAGGTGGCCAAGATCCACGACAAGAGCGGGCCCGAGCGCATCCTGTTCTCGGAGAAGTTCGCCTGCCCGGTCTCCGGCTTCACCATCCCCGAGATCGAGCCGCGGCTGTTCTCGTTCAACAACCCCTACGGCGCCTGCCCGGAATGCGGCGGCCTCGGCGTCGAGCAGCATGTCGATGCCGACCTCGTCATTCCCGACAAGGACGTCACGCTGCGCAAGGGCGCGATCGCGCCCTGGGCCAAGTCGTCGTCGCCCTACTACCTGCAGACGCTGACCGCGCTCGGCAAGTTCTACAAGTTCACGCTCGACACCAAGTGGAAGGACCTGCCGAAGAAGACGCAGAACGCGCTGCTGCACGGCTCCGGCGACGACGAGATCAAGTTCACCTATGAGGACGGCGTCCGCGCCTACGACACCAAGAAGCCGTTCGAGGGCGTCATCACCAACATCGAGCGCCGCTTCCGTGAGACCGAGAGCGAATGGGCGCGCGAGGAGCTCGGCAAGTACTTCAACGACGTGCCCTGCGCCGGCTGCAAAGGCTTCCGGCTGAAGCCCGAGGCGCTGTGCGTCAAGGTCGGCGGCAAGCACATCGGCGAGATCAGCGATCTCTCCGTCAAGGCTGCCGGCGAATGGTTTGCCGAGGTGCCGAAGGCCCTGAACGCGCAGCAGACCGAGATCGCCACCCGCATCCTCAAGGAGATCCGCGACCGCCTGACCTTCCTGCTCGATGTCGGCCTGAACTACCTGACCCTGGCGCGCTCCTCCGGCACCTTGTCCGGCGGCGAGAGCCAGCGCATCCGCCTGGCCTCGCAGATCGGCTCGGGGCTGACGGGTGTGCTCTACGTGCTGGACGAGCCGTCGATCGGCCTGCACCAGCGCGACAATGCCCGCCTGCTCGACACGCTGAAGCGGCTGCGCGACCTCGGCAACACCGTGATCGTGGTCGAGCATGACGAGGATGCCATTCGCCTCGCCGACTACGTGCTCGACATCGGCCCCGGCGCCGGCACCCATGGCGGCAACATCGTCGCCGAGGGCACGCCGGCCGAGATCATGCGCAATCCGGCGTCGCTGACCGGCAAATATCTCACCGGCGAGCTCGAGGTCGAGGTACCCGAGCGGCGGCCACCGAACCATCGCCGCACCATCAAGGTCGTCAACGCCCGCGGCAACAATCTGAAGAACGTCTCCGCCGAGATTCCGCTCGGCCTGTTCACGGCGATCACCGGCGTGTCCGGCGGCGGCAAGTCGACGCTGCTGATCGACACGCTGTACAAGGCGATCGCGCGCAAGCTCAACGGCGCCAACGAGGCGGCGGCGCCGCACGACCGCATCGAGGGCCTGGAGCACATCGACAAGATCATCGACATCGACCAGTCGCCGATCGGCCGCACGCCGCGCTCCAACCCCGCGACCTATACCGGCGCGTTCACGCCGATCCGCGAATGGTTCGCCGGCCTGCCCGAATCCAAGGCGCGCGGCTACGAGCCCGGCCGGTTCTCGTTCAACGTCAAGGGCGGCCGCTGCGAAGCCTGCCAGGGCGACGGCGTCATCAAGATCGAGATGCACTTCCTGCCCGACGTCTACGTCACCTGCGACGTCTGCAAGGGCAAGCGCTACAACCGCGAGACGCTCGACGTGCTGTTCAAGGGCAAGTCGATCGCCGACGTGCTAGACATGACCGTCGAGGAGGCCGCCGAGTTCTTCAAGGCGGTGCCGCGCGTGCGCGACACCTTCGAGACCCTGCGCCGCGTCGGCCTCGACTACATCCATGTCGGCCAGCAGGCCACCACGCTGTCCGGCGGCGAGGCGCAGCGCGTGAAGCTCGCCAAGGAATTGTCAAAGCGCGCCACCGGCCGCACGCTCTACATCCTGGACGAGCCGACCACCGGCCTGCACTTCCACGACGTCAAGAAGCTTTTGGAGGTGCTGCACGAGCTGGTCGCGCAGGGCAACACGGTGGTGGTGATCGAGCACAATCTCGAGGTCATCAAGACCGCCGATTGGGTCATCGACCTCGGCCCCGAGGGCGGCGACGGCGGCGGCGAGATCGTCGCCTGGGGCCCGCCCGAGGACATCGTCAAGGCCCCGCGCAGCTACACCGGGCAGTTCCTGAAGCCGGTGCTGGAGAAGTCGGCCAAGCCGAAGAAGCGCAGCCGCGGCGCCGCGAGCGAGGCGGCGGAGTAGTTCCGTCGCGCCGTCATTGCGAGCGAAGCGAAGCAATCCAGAGCCGGGCGCGAGACTCTGGATCGCTTCGTCGCTCCGCTCCTCGCGATGACGGTCGGGACGACGGGCTCGTGCGCCATGCGAGAGGTCGCTGCTTGCACGGACCCTAGATCGTACATCAGTTCGATTGAACGAACGACTCCGACGCGTAGCAATCGAAGCACAGGAAGACGTAGATCATCCCGCAATCCGCGATACATATCTCGTCATTGATCGAATCGAGTTGACCGTAGAACGTCATCTTGACCCGGCAGGTCTTGCAGGTCGGCCATTCATCACCCTGGATGAAATCGGGGCTTCCACCGAGCCGGTGCCTGCGTCCGATCGGCTTTGGCGCCCATTTGAAAGGTGGCATTTCGCGCGCGACGTCATCCAACGGTTCAGGGACGAGCTGAAACGGCGGAATGACTTTCATGCGCGGGTCCGCTGGACTTCGAGGTTACAAGGCTTACCCAGCCTATCGTCTCCCCCCTGTAACGCAACGACAAAGCCCGCCGCTCAGCCAAGCGCGACGGGCTTCATCGTTGCTCTACCAACTCAACTCACCAGCGATAATACCCGCTGCGCGTGCCGTTGTTGTTGCCGCTTGGGCCGACATCGCCCTGGGTCGAGCTCGGGGTCGGATGGTTGGTGCCGTTGTAGCCGGCGCCCCAGCCCGGGCCGTCATACAGGCCCGGCGCGACCGCGACGTAGCCTTCCTCATAGACCGGACCCGGCGCCCAGGCGAAGGAATCGCGGTAGGCGTAGGTGCTGGTGACCTGGCCGCCATAGCCGTAGCCACCCGGGCCGTACTCGCCGGCTGAAGCGGCGGCGGTGCCGGCAACCAGCGTGACCGCGGTCAAGGCCGCCAAACCAAACATGCGCGTCATGACTTGCTCCTTCGTTCCTAATTATCGCGGAGCAAACAACGTAAGGACCCTGCCGGTTCCGCGGCAGGTCACGACAATGCTGCGACACAACGCTTCGCTCACATTGCCGCGATTGAATGATCCAACGCGGCTGTCTCTCGGTAGCTCCTTGCGGAAGACAAGCCCGCCGCTCGTGTCCGGGCGGCGGGCTTGTCGACTGGACGCTGACTTATCTGACAGCGATTACCACTGACGATAGACGCCGGTCAGCGTGCCGTTGTTGTTGCCGGACGGACCGACATCGCCCTGGGTCGAGCCCGGGGTCGGATGGTTGGTGCCATTGTAGCCGCCGCCCCAGGCCACTGGGCCGGCCACCGGACCGGGCGCGTAGGCCGGCGCCGGCGCTGCGCCATACACCGGCTCGGAATCGGTGGTCTGCGCCGGCGGCACCCAGGCCATGGAGTCGCCGAAACGGGCATAGCCCTGCGCGGACGCTGCGGCGGTGCCGATCACCAGCGTGGCTCCGGCCAGCGCGGCCATCTTGATCGTGCGTTGCATGTCTCTCTCCTTGCTTCTGTGCGGGGTCAACCACCGCACCGCGCAAGGCGTTCCTGCAGCGCACACTCACAAAAATCGTGATGAAAGGTTGATTGGCCGCCGCACCGAGCCCCCTTGCAGGACTGAGCGAACCCAGCCCCGCAAAAGCTCCCCTGCGACGCTCAGGCCGCGACGGCGACCGCCCGCGGCCGCGCCACGCCGGTCTTGGTCACTCCCGGCAGGGGCGGCGCCTTCGTGCCGGTCGCATGCGGGAAATACTGCAGCTGCATGGAATGCATGTAGCCGGCTTCCGCGGTCCAGGAGTCGTTCGCCTCGACGATCGGCGTGATCGTGAACAGGTCCGGATTGCTCGGCGCAATCGCGGTATAGGTCGGGATCGATGCGCTGAGCCACTCGAGCGGTTTGTAGATCGAGTAGTAGTTGGTGTCCTTCAGGACAGGCGCCGGCGGCGGATAGGTGCCGAGAATCCCGTTCAGGTTGGCCCAGCCCATCGGCACGATGTCGTTGCTGTTGACCGCCGCGTAATAGGTGTAGCTCTTCGCGAAGGTCGCCGCGAATCCCGCGTTCCACATCGTCGGAGCCGCGAAGGTGTGCGGCCACAGCGTGAACTTCAGCGACGAGTTCAGCTTCGGCAGCTGATCCTGCAGCCATGCCGTCGCCGCCACGGCGAGCGCGCCGCCGAGGCTGTGCCCGGTCACCATCAGTTGCAGGTTCTGCTTGGCCGCGAGGCCGCGCAGATAGTCCAGCAGCGACAGGTCCGTCGTGGGATCGGTGAGCGCGATGACCAGCGCCAGCGCGTCGTTGATTCCGGCGCTGATCTGGAGCGGCGCGCCGGCCTGCTGCGGATACAGCCACGGCACCTGGAAAACCGCGTCGGCATCGGCGAGCACGTTCTCGAAGGCGCCGGCGACCGAGCCGTCGACATCGGTGCCGCGGAACGCCAGCGCATAGCTGCCGTCGCTGCCTTGCGCGACATAGGCGAGCACGCCGTTGTTGACCGCCGGGCCCCAGACGAGCGACCACGGACCGTTCGCGGCGCCCGATGGGACGGACTTCAGCATCGTCACGAAATCGCTCGGCTGAACCGCATCGAGCGCATCGTCGATATAGGCGAAGTAGGACAGATAGGCTGCAGCAACCTTGTTGAGGGCCATGTGAAATCTCTCTGGCTTGAATGATGAAAACAATTTCGATCAAATCGGGCAGGCAGACCCTGATCCGCCGGCGCACCGGGATCATAGACCGCGTCATCTCCAGGTGCACATCACAACATGTTCAACCCCTGATCATCTAACGTCGCCATGGCGCTGCGAGACGCAACGGTCGCGTCTCACATTGCGCCCCGCCCCTCCCGTTGCTATGGCGCAGGGCTGTCGCAGCACGACACGCCTCGACGATCATCAGCCCCTCGCCACGCTCACCCCGCGCGATGCCATATTCTCTCGTCATCTTCGATCTCGACGGCACCCTCGCCGACAGCTTCCCGTGGTTTCGGGTCCACGTGAATGCGGTCGCCGCGCGCTTCGGCTTTCGCCAGGTGAAGGACGAGGACATCGACGGGCTGCGCCATGCCTCGACCCGCGAGATCCTCGATTTCCTCCAGGTGCCGCGCTGGAAGCTGCCCTTCATCGCGCGCCACGTGCGCCGCCTGAAGACGGCGCATGCCGCAAGCATTCCGCTGTTTGCAGGCGTCGACATCATGCTCGACACGCTTGCCGCGAACGGCACGACGCTCGCATTGGTCTCGTCGGACAGCGAGGCCAACGCGCGGCAGAAGCTCGGATCGCGCGCCGGCCTGTTCGCCGATTTCGATTGCTCGGCCTCGGTGTTCGGCAAGGCACGCAAGTTCCGCCGCGTGCTGAAGCGGCTGCGCGTCGACCCGGCCCGGGCCATCGCGATCGGCGACGAGACCCGCGACATCGAGGCGGCGCGCGCCGCCGGCATTGCCTTCGGCGCGGTGACATGGGGCTATGCCGCGGAGCAGGCGCTGCGCGACCAGCGACCGGAGATGCTGTTCACGCGGGTGGAGGAGATCGTGGAGCGGCTGGTCGTGCATGCCGGACGAGATCCGTAGCCTGCATCGGCGCCGGGATGCAGGGACAATGACGAACCTCGATACCTGCCCGCGTCTTTGCGAGCGCCTCGTCAAAGCCCGGATGAGCGCAGCGACATCCGGGGTCATCGCCGGCGTCGCAGAAGAACCCGGATATCGCTGCGCTCATCCGGGCTACAGTCCGTGCCCAACGCCTCACCGCCGCAGGAACGCGCCAAAGGCGCGCGGACCGTCGCCGACCTTGATCTCTCCCGTGACCTTCAGCGCGGCCACGTCGATGACGCTCAGGATGTTGCTCTCCCAATTGGCGACGATGACGCGCTGGCCGTCGGCGGTCGCCTCGATGCCCTCCGGATAGTCGCCGACACTGATGCGCTTGAGCGGCTGCAGGCTCGCCAGGTCGAACACGCTGACCGTGCCATCATACTGGTCGGTGGCGAAGCCCCTGCCCCGCGCCAGCGCCACCGCATAGGGCCGCAAGCCGGTCTTGACCCGGCCGATCTCGCGGCGCCCGGCGAGGTCGATCACCGAGACGTCGTTGGAGGCGACATTTGCCGTGTAGGCGCGCTTGCCCTCGGCGTCGATGGTGACACCGAACGGCCGCGTCCCGACCTTGATGGTCGCAAGGCGCTGGCGCGTCGCCGTGTCGATCACCGAGACCATGTCGTCGTCGCGGTCGGCGGACAGCAGCAGCTTGCCGTCGGGGGTCACTGCAAGCCCCGACGGCGAGGCGCCGACCGTGATGCTGCCGATCACCGTCCGGGTCTTCGCATCGATCACGCGGATCGCGGCGTTGTACCAATCTGCGACGTACACCGTCGAACCGTCCGGCGTCACCGCTATGCCGAGCGGCCCGCCACCGACCTCGATGCGGCCGACGACTTTTCGCTCGGCAGCATCGACGACGCTGACGGTCTTGTCGTCCGGACTCGCGATATAGGCGAGGCGGCCGTCTGCGGCGACGGCAACGCCGGCCGGCTTGCCGCCGATCGGAATCGTCGCCACCGGCTTCGAGGTCGCGAGGTCGACGATCGTCAGATCGTCGCTGAGCTGATTGGTGACGAAGGCTTCCTCGGCGTGAGCTGCGGTGCCAAGGGCGAGTACAACTGCGAACAGAAGGGCTCGGCCAAAATGAGAGAGAGGACTGGTGGCAGAGTAGCGGACTCGGTGCTTACCTCTCCCCGCTTGCGGGGAGAGGTCGGATTGCATCGCCAGATGCAATCCGGGTGAGGGGGTACAGGTCTCTCCACGAGCACTTCCCGTGCGTCTGCCCCTCACCCCAACCCTCTCCCCGTAAGAACGGGGAGAGGGAGCGCAGTGCCGGCCGGGCGACATCATCGATCCCTAACTACCAATCCGCCCCTTCAGCTACCGCCCTCCACCTTCTTCTTCAGGCCCTCGAGCCCGCCCTTGTAGAGCCCGCTGACCGCGTTGACCGCGGCCTCGTCGTTCAGCTCCGGCGGCGGGTCGTTGTTGGGGAAGCCGCGGTAGAACGCGCCGGTCCATTCGACCACGCTGCCCTTGCCGTCAGCGCTCGGCGTCACCGCGATGGTCGACGAATAGTTCGTCACCGGCAGCACCTTCACGTCGACGGCGGTGATGCGATACGAATAGCTCATCTTCTCGGCGTCGTATTTGTAGAGCTCCTCGTCGACGGTCGCGCCGCCCTTCAGGGTTAGCTTGCGCGTTGCGCCGATCTCGTTGCCCTTGTCGCCCGCGGTCTTGTCGACGATGCCGAGCCAGCTCATGTCCTGGAAGTTGCCGATCACGGCCCACACCTTGGCGGGCGCGGCGTTGATCTCCACGTGCTCCTGCACCTTGCGCCGGGTGGGCCCATGCGCTTCCGCCATCGTCAGGGTCGTGATTGTCAGGGCCGTCGTCGCGATCGCGAGCGCCGTCCTTGCGGTCAGCGCCTTGCCGAACACCATCCTCATCTCGTTTCCTCGGTCACTTTCATTGGTCCGCATCCGGCGCGGACAGCCCTATCTTTGCACCGCACTGGATTGTTGCAACAAAAAAGACCGTGTCGTGGCCGCCTCAATTCGCGCCGCAGCAGCGCTTGTATTTCTGGCCGGAACCACAGGGACAGGGGTCGTTGCGGCCGGTCTTGCCGAACGAGGCGAACGGATTGGGCTGCCGGGCAAAGTTGGTCGACGTGGGCACCGGCGGCCCGCTCTGCCGGTATTGATACAGCGTCAGCACCGCCTCGCGGATATCAGCCGGCGCCTCGCGGTCGAGCTTGGCGTTCTCGGCACGATCGTCGTCGAGCGCCAGCTCGATCGCCACCATCAGACGCAGCGCCGCCTCGCCCACCTCCCCGTCGACCTGCCGATAAGCCTTGAACCTCTCATGGCGAAGGTCCACGGCCGCCGCAAAACCGTCGATCCACAGCTCCCAGACGACGTCGCCGTTGAAGGCGTCGATTGGAAAACGCGGCTGGTACTGCTCCGGATGCTGCGCGAGCGTCAGCGCGATCTCCCGGTGATAGTCCATGACCAGCCCGAGCACCTCATTGGCATGGTCGATGCTGGAGAAGACGGAGCGATGCCCCTTGCCGAGCCCGAAGGCCGCCGCGAACCATTCGCCCGGCGGAATCGGCTCAGGCAGCACGAGCAGGCCGGCGATGAAGCCGTCGAGCTCCTCCAGCACCATGGCGCGATCATCCAGGGCCAGCAGCGCCCGTTCGAGCTTGTCGTGGCCGTGGGTCTGCTCCGGCATGCTGCCCCCCTCTTCCTTCGCTGCCGTCGCGCCCTGAGTCGCCCGACGGGCAGGCCGCGCACATGGCCGAGCTACGACGCGGCCGTTTTGACACCAAAACAGCCGTGCGCGCAAAAGCTAAATTTCCGAACGCGATCAGCGGCATCACGCTTGTCCAGTCCTGCCGCAAAAAACATTCTTATTTCGTTTTTAGAGAATTTCTGTTTTCCTGCATGCGTCCCGTCCTCACGAGAGGGACGCTTCGCGGTCGTCACGGGCGTGGAGGGCGGGATGCGATGGACGTCACGGGCCCGGTGCTGATGCGCAAGACGACGGGTCGCGGGACGGACGGCGAAATCGTGTGGTCCTGACCTCCCGACGCTGAGGTCAAATGGGTGTCGATGCCTTCAGGGCGTCGCGCCGATGACGGTGGCCAGAAAGCCCGGTGCACCGAGGAGAGCGCGTATAAGTCGTAAACCGTCGCGCAGGGAAGGCCGGTTGTTCGGCCAATCCTGTGGTTCCTGCCGCCTGCATTTTTTTCGCAGGCGGGCCATGGGTGCGGCCTGCACCCGGCCTTCCCTGCGCCCTCTCACCTGGGAGGGCGGAATGAATGTCAAAGCTCGGATGCCGGGGCATCGCGAGATCGGCGTCACATGGCCAGTCACGGCGAGCAATCCAGAGTCGTCCGGAGCCGTCACTCCGCAAACACGCCCTGTACGAACCCGTCCGGATCATTGCAGAACTCGCGCATGGCCTTGAAATGATCAGTGTCCTGCACGCGGACGGGCTCCAACCCGTATTTGGTCAACCGCAGCAGAGTCGCGCCCGGATAGGCCATCAGCACCGGCGAATGCGTCGCCATCAGCACCTGGCAATGACTGGAGTCATCCATCCGCCGCATCAGCTTCAAAAACTCGATCTGCCGCGCCGGCGACAGCGCCGATTCCGGCTCGTCGAAGATGTAGATGCCCTGGCGCTGGCAGCGCTCGTCGAAGAAGCGCAGGAAGCCCTCGCCGTGGGAGTGGGACAGGAAGTCCGGCGGCGGCCCGCCGAGCGGATCGTCCAGTGCGGCCTGGTCGAGATAGCGCGCCACCGAAAAGAAGCTCTCGGCGCGGAAGAACCAGCCCTGCGTGATCTTCGGCAGCCAGCTCGCCCGCAGCGCGGCAGCGAGTGCGCCGCCCATGCGCTCCACCGCGCGGCCATGATCAACCGGCATGTAACCCTTGCCGCCGCCGGCCTCGTCATAGCCGGCGAGCGCTGCGATGCCTTCGAGCAGGGTCGATTTGCCGGTGCCGTTCTCGCCGACGATGATCGTAATCGCACTCGTGAAGCTGAGCTCGAACTCATCCTGCAGGAACGGCAGGCAGAACGGATAGGCGGCGCGATCGGAGATCTTGGCCGGATCGAGCCACAGCCGCTTCAGATAAGGGGCTGGCAGCCGGATCTCGCGTTGCTTCCTCGCCATGACGCCTTCACAACCTCGGTGACATCCCCGGCAATCTCGCACATCGCGGCCGCATCGGCCACCGCCGCACCACCGCTATGCCACGACCTCCAGCACCAGCTCCATGGTCATCAGCACCGGATTGTCGCCGCGGACGAGGCGGCCTTGCGCGAGTGCGCCGGTGTAGTCGACCAGCGCGACGTCAACGATGGCTTCAACGCCGTCGTCGCCGGGCGCGATCGTGCCGGCGGTGATCGTCAGCTCCGTCGCGAACGGCTCGACGACGCCGCCGTCCTCGAAGCGCGCCCCGATGGTCGAGCCGACGCCGCCGCGAATGCGCGCTTTGCTGATCCGCTGCGCCCGGCAGAACGCCTCGAGGCAGCCGGCGAAATCCTGGTTCGGCCGCAGCCGCAGCGCGAAGGCGCGGCGATCCGTCGTGGCAGCGCTCGGCGCAGCCGTCACCGGGCCGAACAGCCTGAAGCCGGTCTCGGGATCAGGCGCGGCCGTGAAGATCGCGCCATCGAGCCCGAAAGCCTCGACCTCGAACGGCTCGGCGACGATGGTCTCCTCCGGCAGGATGTGCCCTCCGCCGGCGCGGCCGCCCTGTTCCGTCCACAGCGCGTGGCAATGGAAGAATGGCGCCCCGTCGCGCACGCCGAGCGTCATCGTCGCGGTCGACAGCCGCGTCACACCGGCGGGCCGATAGGTCTCGCTGTAGAACGCGGCATGATCCGCCGTCTTCGACAGCGCCGGCATGACATAGGCGAACGGTCCGAGCGCCCCGCCTTTGATGTCGAGCACGCCACCGGCAAAGCCATTGGCCGCGAAGCCGCGGCGCGCGGCTTCCAGCAGCGGCAGGCCTTTTTCGAGCGTGAACGTGAAAGCACGGCCGCGCGCCGCAACCCACTGGATGCGGTCGGCCACGGGCGCGCCGGGCTGGATGATGGATCGCATCACGCGTCAGTCCTGCCTGGTGAGATCGAGCAGGCCGCGCGCCTCGAGCTCGTCGCGCACCAGACGCTTCGGAATCTTGCCATAGCCCGATTTTGGCAACGCGTCCCAGAAGAAGAACCGCTTCGGCATCTTGTAGCGCGGCAGCTTGGTCGCGAGATAGCCGGCGATGGCGCTCTCGCTCGGCGCCGCCGCGCCCTCGCGCGCGACGCAGACGGCGACGCCGACCTCGCCCCACACCGGATCGGGCACGCCAAGCACGGCGACCTCGCCGATATCCGGATGCGTCAGGATCTTTTCCTCGACCTCGCGCGGATAGATGTTGGAGCCGCCGGAGATGTACATGTCCGACGCGCGGCCGGTGATGTAGACGAAGCCGTGTTCGTCCATGTGGCCCAGATCGCCGGTGCGGAACCAGCCGTCGCGAAACGCCTTCGCGTTGGCCTCCGGATTGTCGTAGTAGCCCGCGAACACGGCCGGTCCGATGACGCAGATCTCGCCAGTCTCGCCGGGCTTGAGCTCACGCCCCTGATCGTCCTGGATCGAGACCTGCATGCCCGTGCGCTCATAGCCGCAGGTGCCGATCCGCGCCTCCGGTCCATCCTCTTCCTCATGCGCCGCGGCCGGCAACACCGTGATGTTGCCGGTGACCTCGCCGAGACCGAAATACTGCACGATCACCTTGCCGAGCCGCGCGAGCGCGCTCTTCTGGTCCTCGCGATACATCGGCGCGCCGGCATAGATGACATGCCGCAGCGAAGAATGATCGAACTGGTCGACCGCGGGATGCTCGACCATCATCTTGAGGATGGTCGGGACCGTGAACAGGTTGCTGACGCGATGCCTCTCGATCAGGCGGAAGGCTTCGGTGATGTCGAACTTCTCGCTCGGCAGCAGCACCGTCCGGGCGCCGCGCGCGCTCTGCATCAGCTGGTGCACGCCGGCGCCGTGCGACAGCGGCGCCACGACGAGAGACGCGTCGTGTTCTGTCGTGCCCGGCGTCAGATCCGCGAGATGATTGGTGATGACGAACGCCATCTGGCCATGGGTCAGCACCGCCGCCTTGGAGCGGCCCGTGGTGCCCGAGGTGAAGAAGAACCAGCAGGGATCGTCGTGCTCGACGGCCGCATTTGCGACCTCTGCGCCCGCATGCGCCTGCATGGCGTCGGCCACGGAGCGCGCGCCGAAGCTGCCGCCCTCGCCGATGCGCCACGTGAACTCCGTGGTCGTCACCGCCGCAGCATGCTCCGGAAAATCGCCATGGCAGAGAAATGCCTTGGCGCCCGAGGCGGTCGCGAGATAGGCGACCTCGTCCGGCATCAGTCGGAAATTGGTGGGCACCCAGACCGCGCCGAGCCGGAACGCGGCGAACATCGAGACGAACATCTCCTCGCAGTTCTTGGAGTGCACCAGAATGCGATCGCCCTTGGCGATCCCCCGCTCGGCCAGCGCCGCCGCGAGCGCCGAGACCATCGCGTCGATTTCGCGCCAGGTCCACGACCTCTCGCCCCAGACGAAGCCGACGCGATCGCCAAGCCGGCGGCCATTTTGCGTAACGATATGCGCGAGGTTCATCACCCGGCGGGACATGCGCAGGGGTGCCGGTGTCATCGACAACCTCTCGCGCCGCTGCAGCTGACGAACAGACCCATGGAAGCGTCCCCTCGATCGATCCTTCAGGCGATCTCAGCCGCCCGATACCCTTTGGGCCTGTTTATCCCGGTCCTGCTCGCCCTCGCAAGGCCGGCCTCCCCATCGCACCCATGCGGTGGCGTGTTTCGAACGGATGCAGATGCCGCGCGACAAACCGTGGCCGGCCGCGCATTTCTTCATATCACCGCGCGCCGAATCTGATTTGAGGACAACCATGATCGATCGTCGCTTCCTGCTTCTCGGCCTCGCTGGCGTGCTCGCCGCTTCTCCGCTGCACGCGCAGGCGTCTTCTTCCAACGAGCCCGTCGGCATCATGACCGCGATCTACACCCGCGTCGCCAAGGGCAAGGGCGAGGATGGCGGCACCTTCGTCATCGAGGACAAGGCGGCGCGCGCGAAATATCTGTCGAAGTCGCTGGCCGCCCAATGGGCGAAAATGGACGCCCGCACGCCCAAGGGCGAGGTCGGGGCGATCGATTTCGATCCCGTCACGAATTCGCAGGATCCCGATGTCGCCTCGTTCAAGGTAACGCCGGAAATGCAGGACGGCGACAAGGCAACCGTTGCTGTCAGCATTCGCGGCCACCGCACCGAGCGCAAGGAACAGGCCGACGACATCATCCGTTACGACCTCGTGCGCGAGGCCGGCCAATGGAAGATCGACGACATCCGGGGTGCGGTCGATGGCAAGCCATGGTCGATCCGTACACTGCTGGCGGAGTTCCTCAAGATCACCGAGAAGCCCAAGCGAAAGTAGGGACGCATGACTGATGTCCGTGACAACAAGGCCGGGAGCCGCTTCGAGCTCGATATCGATGGCCACGTCGCGTTTGCCGATTACCGGGCCACGCCGCAGGGGGTGATCATCACCCACACCGAGACCCCGCTACCGCTGCGCGGCCGCGGCATCGGTTCGCAGCTCGTGAAAGGCGCCCTCGCGCTGATCCGCGCCGACGGCCGCAAGGTCATCGCGGGCTGCAGCTTCGTCGCCGACTACCTCCGTGACCATCCGGAGAATCGGGATCTCATGGCCTGATGGGCCGTGGAATTACCGGACGAGACGATTGGACGGTGCGCTTTAACGCAATGGCTACCTGGATGGATCAGCAATCCCCCGCCGAACAAGCAACCAGACCCATGGGGAGAGGCACATGTTCATCACAGCCATTTTCGACGTTCTCAAGCGCTACGTTCACTACCGCACCCAGCTCGCCTATCTCGACCAGCTCGACGAGCGCACGCTGCGCGACATCGGCTTCGAGCGCGACCAGCTGCACGCGGAGGCCTGGGAACGCGCCGGCTTCGTACACGTCTGAGGCGCTGGCGCAGCCTCGCGCTCGACGCGATCCAAGACGACAAAGGCCCGCACGATGGCGGGCCTTTCGCTTTCTTGTTCTTGCCGTGAGCGGCGCACGCTCAGTGCTTGATCTCCGGCGGCAGCTTGCCGCCATTGGCGGCGAGCTTGCTCATCACCTGCTTGTGCAGCCACACGTTCATGCTGGCGGAATCGTTGGTGTCGCCGCTGTAGCCGAGCTCCTTGGCGAGCTCCTTGCGCGCAGCGAGACTGGAATCGATGTCGAGCGCCTTCATCAGGTCGACGATCGAGGTCCGCCACTCCAGCTTCTCGTGCTTGGCAGCCGCCGCCTTGTCGACGATCGCAGCCACATCGACATTTTGCGGCGCAGCAGCCGGGGCTGCCGTCGGGGACGCGGCCGCGCCGCCTGCCGGCGCGGTACCACCAGCGGCGGGCGTGCTGCCGCCGGCCGGTGCCGCCTCGGCATGATGGCCGAAAATCGCGCCCATGATCTTTCCGAAAACGCTCATCAATGGCTCCCAATGGATGGTGATCGTAAGAAGAACTCGGCCGGCGGCCTTCCGTTGCGGAGACGCCCGTCGGAGCCGCCCCGCCACCGCCGTGGCCTGCCAAACGCGAACACGGCGACCAATGTGAAGCTTACCCAAGGCGGAATGACGGCGGAACGACTTTATTGGACCATGCTCCAGCTTCTGCGTGAGCGTTCCAGTCTAATGCACTGCGACATTCACAGCCCTCACCGAGGCGTGAGTAGGCGCAGCCTGTTTTGGCACTATCCTGATGACTTCCGTTCGCGAATGGCCGTCCCGAGGTTCGTCGCGTCTGGCCATCCGCGAACTTGTTCCAACGAGAAGCGCAGCCCGCCTGCGTGGTTGGGAAGCGCCCTACGCAAGTTGAGGGAGCACACGACGATGGCCACCTACCACAGCAATGCTGCCTCCCACGTGCGGGCGGCAGACGAGGTCGCGGCTGAGCTGACGATTCGTACGATCGACATGTCGAGCCTGATGCGCGCGCTCCGGCTCGGCTGGGATGACTTCAAGGCGGTGCCGAGTCACGCCGTGATGCTATGTGCGATCTATCCCGTTCTCGGCCTGGTGCTGGCGCGCGCAGTGTTCGGCTATGCGGTGGTGCCGCTGTTGTTTCCGCTGGCGGCGGGCTTCGCCCTGCTCGGCCCGTTCGCCGCGCTCGGTCTCTATGAGCTCAGCAGCCGCCGTGACCGCGGCGAGGACACCAGTGCCTGGGACGCCCTGGAGGTGCTGCGGTCGCCGTCGTTCGGCTCGATGCTCGGACTGGGCACGCTGCTCCTCGCGCTGTTCGTCACCTGGGTCGCGACGGCGCAGGCGATCTACGTCGCAGTGTTCGGCTATGGCGGCGCGACCGGTGTGAGCGATTTCCTGCAGCGGGTCTTCACCACACCGCAAGGCTGGTGGCTGATCGCGGTCGGCTGTGGCGCAGGCTTCCTGTTCGCGCTGCTGGCGCTGTGCCTCAGCATCGTGTCCTTCCCATTGATGCTCGACCGTCACGCCGGCGCGCTCGAAGCGGTGGTCACCTCGCTGCGCGTGGCGGCCAAGAATCCAGTTCCGGTTGCGGCCTGGGGCCTCATCGTCGCAGTGCTCCTGGTGGCCGGCACGATCCCGTTCTTCCTCGGCCTCGCCGTCGTGATCCCGGTGCTCGGCCACGCCACCTGGCATCTCTACCGTGAGGCCATCGCGATCCATCCCGACGCCGCCCGGATCGTGCCGCCGGCCCCCCGCAGCTCCAAGCCCGCGGCGGATTTCCCGGCGAACCTGTTCCCGTGGCGCTCGCGTGACCAGATGTGAGGACGCCGCGATGAATCTTCACTGCCGCCGGCCTCCAGGCCGGCGGTCGCGTCGAGTGGCCGCAGAGTGTGGCGGCGCTCACGAAATCCGACGCCAATGTGATCGAAAGGCCTTGCTGCTGCCGCGGTTACGCCCGACATGGAGCACGCCCAGCAACGCCTTTTGAATCCATTGCCGTCCAGGTGTTTCGATGATTGCTCGCGTTCTCGCCGTTTCCGCTCTTGCCTGTCTCGCTGCCCTCACCCCCCTGTCAGCGCCAGCGCATGCCGCGGTACCCTGCGGCAACGGCAATTTCGACGGCTGGCTCGCCGAGTTCAAGACCGAAGCGGCGGCCAAAGGCATCTCGCAGAACACGATCAATGCGGCGCTGACGGGCGTGACGCCCGACCAGAGCGTGCTGAACCGCGACCGCGGTCAGAAGGTGTTCAGCCAGACCTTCGAGGAGTTCTCCGGGCGCATGGTGCCGCCGCGCCTGACCCGCGGCTCCAACATGCTGAAGCAATACGGCTCGGTGCTGTCGCGGATCGAGCAGAGCTACGGCGTGCCCGGCGAGGTGCTGGTCGCGATCTGGGGTCTCGAGACCGATTTCGGCGTCAACGTCGGCAAGTTCCCGACCATCCGCGCGCTCGCGACGCTGGCCCATGACTGCCGCCGCGCCGAGCAGTTCCGCGGCGAGTTGCTGGATGCGCTGCGCATCGTCGACCGCGGCGACCTTCAACCGGCCGAGATGCACGGCGCCTGGGCCGGCGAGATCGGGCAGACCCAATTCATGCCGTCGTCCTGGATCAAATATGCCGTGGATTTCGACGGCAATGGCCGGCGCGACCTGATCCGCAGCGCGCCCGACGTTCTCGCCTCCACCGCGAACTATTTGAAGGGCTATGGCTGGCAGAAGGGCAAGGACTGGGAGCCCGGCGGCCCGAATTTTGCGGTCATCCAGCAGTGGAACAAGAGCGAGGTCTATGCGCGGACGATCGCGACGTTCGCGACCCAGCTGGCGCGGGCGCCGTAGGAGGGAGAGTGAGGCCGATCGCGGCATCGCGACCGGCCGTTCGTTCGATGATGCTGTGATACGCCCGCTACTTGCTCATCCCGGCCTGCATCGCCCTGGTCAGGTGCATGCTGCAGGCACCCATCTTGCCGCTCAGAAGCGCGTCTTGCGCCGCCGCGATCTCTTTTTGCGCCGTGTATCGGGCGTCGCCGTCGGCCATGGCCTCGATCGCCGTCTCGGTCTTTTCCAGGTTGGCCCCGCTGCAGCCGGCGCCATGCATCCGCGCGGCCTGAGCCGGACCGAACGCCACGATTGCCGCAGTGATGAGCGCGGCCCCAAACAGTTTGTTCATTGTTCTTCCTCGCTGGTGCGGCGGCATCGGCATCATTGCCGGATACCGCGACACTTTGTCGCACCTTCCGCAAGATGGCACGAAATGAAATCGCCGCGAGCGATCCGTGATGGCGAGCCTTCCATTCGACAGGTAAAGCCAAAATAATGAATTTATATTCATTATATCAACCCATGCATTTCGCGAGGTACGGGCCGGGCGGGCACCTCCAAAACTTGTCCAGCATCGGAGTTGGCATTACGCGATCCGGCAATCCGAACGAGCGATTGAAAAACCGCATGAATACGGGGTTTTTTGCAATTCGCTCAGCAGCTGGGCGCCCTGCCCGATTCTTACCCAAGCGTTACTCAAGCTATGCGCCGAGGGGTTAGCTGCATCGCAACATTCACGCTTCCGCATCGCAACATTCCCTTCTATGTTCATTTCAACGATGAAGTTCCAACGAAGAACTGAATCGCGAACTAAAGGAGATTTCTCATGTTGCTCTCGCTCATCCGCATGGTTCAGGCGTTCCGTGAGTATCAGCGCAACGTTGCCGAGCTGTCGCAGCTCAGCGATCGCGAACTCGCCGACATCGGTCTCGATCGCTCGGACATCCCGCGCGTTGCTGCCGGTCACTACAACGGCTGATCAGCCCTCTTCCGATCTCTACCGGACATCGCCCGCCTCGCTGCGGGCGTTGCCGTTTTCGGGCGGTTCGCACACGGCGACACACGCGCCCGCTTTCTCGCGCCGAGCCTCACTGGCGCATTTGCAGCGCTCGGGAAAAGCGCTACCTGTCCCGCGCATGACAGGCTCCAAATCACCTTCGAAGACCGTCCACATTGTCGGTGCCGGCCTCGCCGGCTCGGAAGCCGCCTGGCAGCTCGCCGAGGCTGGAGTCGACGTCGTGCTGCACGAGATGCGGCCGGACCGCATGACCGAGGCGCACCGGACCGCGACGCCGGCCGAGCTCGTGTGCTCCAACTCGTTCCGCTCCGACGACGCGGCCAATAACGCGGTCGGCCTCCTGCATGCCGAGATGCGTCGGCTCGGCTCGCTGATCATGCGGGCCGCCGACGCCAACCAGGTCCCGGCCGGCGGTGCCTTGGCCGTCGACCGTGACGGCTTCTCGGCCGCCGTCGCAAGCGCGCTGGAAGGCCATCCGCGCATCGAGCTGCGCCGCGGCGAGATCACCGGCCTGCCGCCGGCGGACTGGGAGAACGTGATCATCGCCACCGGTCCGCTCACCTCGCAGCCGCTGGCCGAGGCCGTCCGTGACCTGACCGACGAGACGGCGCTCGCCTTCTTCGACGCCATCGCGCCGATCGTGCACAAGGACACGATCGACATGTCCAAGGCCTGGTTCCAGTCGCGCTACGACAAGGTCGGTCCGGGCGGCACTGGCGCCGACTACATCAACTGTCCGATGACGAAGGAGCAGTACGACGCCTTCGTCGCGGCGCTGCTCGCCGGCGAGAAGACCGACTTCAAGGAGTGGGAGACCAACACGCCCTATTTCGACGGCTGCCTGCCGGTCGAAGTGATGGCCGAGCGCGGTCACGAGACGTTGCGCCATGGTCCGATGAAGCCGGTCGGCCTGACCAATCCGCACAATCCGACCGTCAAACCCTACGCGATCGTGCAACTGCGCCAGGACAACAAGCTCGGCACGCTCTACAACATGGTCGGGTTCCAGACGAAACTGAAATACGGCCCGCAGCAGCAGATCTTCCGCACGATCCCCGGTCTCGAGAACGCCGAATTCGCGCGGCTCGGCGGGCTGCATCGCAACACCTTCCTCAACTCGCCGAAGCTGCTCGATGCGCAGCTCCGTCTGCGCGCGCAACCTCGGCTTCGCTTTGCCGGCCAGATGACGGGATGCGAGGGCTATGTGGAGTCGGCGAGCATCGGCCTGATCGCAGGCCTCTACGCCGCCGCCGAGGTGCGCGGCGCCGATCTGCTGCCGCCACCGCCAACCACCGCGCTCGGCGCCCTGCTCGGCCATATCACCGGCGGCCACATCGAGACGATCGACGGCGCGACGCGCTCGTTCCAGCCCATGAACATCAATTTCGGCCTGTTCCCGCCGCTGGCGGCGGCCCCCACCCGCAAGCCGGACGGCACGCGGCTGAAGGGCAACGAGAAGACGGTGGCGAAGAAGCAGGCGATGAGCGCCCGCGCGCTGGCTGATCTCGACCGCTGGATCGCCGAGCACCTGCGCGTCGCGGCCGCTGCGTGAGAGCCCCATGAGTTTGCCGAAGACTGATTCCGCCGTGCTGGCGGCACGTTGGAGCGAAGGCGTGCTGCTCAAGCGCGACGTGTTCTCGACCGTCGAGCGCGGCCGCTTCAAGAGCGAGGCCGGCGAAGTCGATGCGGTGCTGCGCCGGCTCGACGAGGTGCCGTGGTGGTCGTTCGTGCTGGCGCGGCATTTGTTCGCGCGCGAGCGCAAGGCGCTGACGCGCGCCAGGGGGCTCAACGCCGGCCCCGATCTGCTGTGGGCGGGCGATCGCGCGCTGGTCCGCGGCTTCATCAATGGCGTGGCGCTGCATCTGGCCAAGCCGCACGGCAACGTCGCCTATTTCCGCTCGGCCAAGCGGATGATGCGCCGGCTGCATCGCGCCGGAATCACGCACAACGATCTCGCCAAGGAGCAGAACTGGCTGGTCGGTCACGACGGCCATAGCTACGTGACGGACTTTCAGCTGGCCGCCTGCTTCGACAGCCGCAGCCGCCTGTTCCGGATCGCGGCCTATGAGGATTTGCGTCACCTGCTCAAGCACAAGCGGAGTTACGCGCCCGAGGCGCTGACGCCGAAGGAGCGCAAGATCCTGGCACGCAAATCGCTGTTCGCGCGCATCTGGCTGATGACCGGCAAGAAGGTGTATCGCGCGATCACGCGCGGCATCTTCAATTTCACCGACCGCGAGGGGGGTGGACGGCGCCTCGTCAACGATGCGCCGGTGCTGATGGATATGATCCGGAAGAACCCGGCCGTGCGCGATGCCGCGATCGTCGCCTTCGCCGACCGCCGAACCGGCGTCGGGCTGTATGCGTTCGTCGAGGGGGAGCAGCCTACGCTTGAAACCCAGTTGCAGAACGAGCTTGCTTCAGCCAAGGGCCCGAAGCCGCCGGAGCACATCCAGGTCGTGCATGCCCTGCCGCGCGACGCCAGCGGCAGGCCACGCACCGAGCTGTTGCAGCTGGTCGCGATGAACCAGATCGACCTGATCGAGCCGATGCTCACGAGCGACAGTGATCGCGCCTTCCTCAAGGACATCCTGGACTCGCGCAAGAACCTGCGCGACCGGTTCAATTTCGAGGCCGACCTGAAGCTGCCTTCGGCCTGAGCGGACGAGACTTCGCGGCCCGGCCATTGTATCCTGTGGTTGCAATGTCGTTTGGGAGGATTTGGCAATGAACGTCGAGACCCGCGCGGCGACAATCTCTCGGTCGTCGAGCATCGAGATCATCCCGACTGGCCGGCAACTCGGGGCGGAGATTCGACATGTCGATCTCAGGCATCTCGACGATGCGGCCTTCGGCGCCCTGCTCCGCGCCTTTCACACGCACTCCGTTTTGCTGGTGCGCGGCCAGGGTCTGACGGACCAGGACCTGATCGCCTTCAGCCGCCGCTTCGGTGATCTCGACTGGGCGCCGGTGCAGGAGAACGGGCGCCGCTTCGTCGACGGTCTGCCCGAAATCTATATCGTCTCGAACGTGAAGGTGAATGGCGAGGCGATCGGCAGTCTCGGCGCGGGAGAAGCGGTGTGGCATACGGACATGTCGTATCTCGACACGCCGCCGATCGCGAGCGCGCTCTACGCGCTGGAAATTCCGCCCGCCGGCGGCAACACCTCGTTCTGCAGCATGTATGCCGTGTACGACGCGCTTCCGCTCGAACTGAAGCGCCGTGTCGCGGATCTGAAGATCAAGCACGACGGCACCTACAACAGCGGCGGCTTCGTACGTCAGGGCGTGACGCCGACCGATGATCCGCGCACCTCGCCGGGCGCGATCCATCCGCTGGTCTGCACGCATCCCGATTCCGGTCGGCAGATGCTTTATCTCGGCCGCCGGCGCAACGCCTATCTGGTCGGGCTCGAACTGGCGGAATCGGAGGCACTGCTCGACGAATTGTGGGCGTATGTAGCCCGTCCGGAATTCGCCTGGGAGCATGTCTGGAAGGTCGGCGATCTCGTCATCTGGGACAATCGCTGCACCATGCATCGGCGCGATCCGTTCGATGATCATGCGCGGCGAATCATGCATCGGACCCAGATCAAGGGAACGAATCGCCCGCACTGATTCGCTTGCGCGCGACATCCGCACGATCAAGCGCCAGATTGCCTGCGAATGAGTTGCAGGTTGCTGGATATTTCCTCGTGCGTCGCCTTGAAGCGTCCAATTTCCGACTCAGAGCGGCAGAGTGTGCCGACAATCGGCAGATCGTGCCGCGATCCTTCCGCGAATTGCCTCCGAGCCGAAACACCCGCGACAAATTACGATGGTTGATTTGCAGGCGCTGGTGAAACTTGGGAGATGACGCAAGTGAGTCTCAGAAGCAACGTTGCTCGAAGCGCCGAAAGCAGCCTCATCCAGGTCATCCCGACGGGAAAGACGCTCGGTGCCGAGGTCTGCAATGTCGATCTCGGATCCTTCGATGATTGGGCGTTCGCCTCGTTCATGCGCGCGCTGCTCAAGCACCAGGTCCTGCTCGTGCGCGGCCAGCGTCTTGGTGAACGTGACATCGCGGCTTTCAGCCGCCGCTTCGGTCACGCGGATCTATTTTACACCTCTCCCGGCGGCTTGCTGGGCGACAGACTGTCATTCTGCAGCCTCTACGCCGCTTATGACGCGCTCTCGCCGGCGCTGCGCAGCCGCGTCGCTCATCTGAAGGTTCGTCATCTCTCGACCGACACCGCCGATGACGGCCGTCGCACCGTCATCGCAGGCCCGGTGCACCCGCTGGTCGGCAATCATATCGATACCGGCCGCTCGATGCTCGCACTGGGGCAGCGCCGCCATTCCTACGTCGTCGGCCTCGAGCAGGACGAATCAGACGCGCTGCTCGACGATCTCTGGCAGCTTGCCGAACGGCCCGAGTTCAGTTGGACCCACACCTGCCGGCCCGGTGATCTCGTCGTCTGGGACACCCGCTGCACGATCCACCGGCACGAGCCGCCGGACATGCCGAGACTCCTGCACAGCCCGCCACTCTGGAACACGATGCCCTCGGCTTGAGCCCGCGACGGCGTCAGCGCGCGCGAAAACTCGCCGTCCCCGCGGCCCGCCACAGCGTCCACAGCGTCGCAAGGCGCGAGCGGGGGCGCGGTTGAAACGGATCGTCGCGGGGCCCGGCCCGCGCGAGGTCGCGCCGGACCAGCGCGAGCGGCAGCAGAACCGGCCGCACGGCCGGCGGCGCCTGACGCGCCAGTTCGAGGGTGTGATCGAGATGCTGCCGGGCCTGCCCGCGCAGGTCCATGATCACCTCCTGGATCGCCGGTGATGCCTTGCCGGAGAACATCTCCTCCTGGCCGACGGCATGCCGCGCGAGAAGATCGAGCGGAACGTAGAGCTGCCGGTGGGCGGCATCGCGCGGCAGCGACGCGATCACCTGGAGCAACCCTTGCGCGATGCCGGCATGGTGCGCGAGATGATCGGCGTCCGCAAACGGCGGCGCAATGATCTGCGCGGCCAGCGCGAACAGCGCGCCGCGCGTGTCGCCGAGATAGCCGTCCAGCGCCGCCATCGTCGGCATCGGATCGTTATAGAGATCGAACTGGTGCTCATCGACCAGGCGCGTCAGCCGCTCGACCGGAAGCGCGAAGCGCTGCACGGTGAGCAGCAATTCGGCCGCAACGGGATTTCCCTCCGCGCCGCCATGTTCGTGACCCGTCAGCGTGTCGTGCCACCACTGCAGCCGGACTTCGCCCGGCAGCGGCTGCGACACCAGATCTCGTATGCGGCTGACTTCGACGTTGAATGCGTACAGCGACAACAGCGCACGCCGGGGCTCGGGCGGCATGAACAGCGTCGAGGCGTAGCGGTCGAAATCGTGCTGGCGGACAAGGCCTGCACAGAACGCGGCGTCGCTGTTGGCGCTCGTCTCGCTCATGGGACGGCGATGAGCGCTGCCGCAACCCGGCGCCGCTCGCCGATCATGACGTTGTAGGTGCGAATCGCGGGGCCGGTCTGCATCGCATCGAGAACGACGTTCACGCCGCGCAGGGCCGCGCGCAGCGGTGCGGGCGGGATCCAGACTTCGTTTCCGGTGCCGATGATGAGCGTGTCGATTCTGTTCGCCGCGTCGAAAACGCGCTGCAGCGAATATCGGTCGATCTGGCCGGGCTGAGTGACATCCCAGGCCCAGATCGAGTCGGGCAGGCACAACAGCGAGCCGCGGTGCGACATGCCGGCAAAGGCAAAGCCGCCTTTGCCATAGCCGTCGATCGGCGCCGATCGCGGGAAGTGCGGAGTGTCGTTCGGAGTGGTCATGTCCGAGACCAGCTTGCTGCCTCCGGATCTGATCCGAAGGCAAGCTTCCTTCGAATCACGGCATCTTCTTCTTCGCCGCCGGCTTCTCCTCCTGCGCTTCGGCTCGGACCGAATGCACGCCGAGATAGATGAGGATCGGCGACGCGATGAAGATCGAGGTGTAGGTGCCGACCAGCACGACGCCGAACATCATCACCGCGGTGAAGCTGTGGATCGCCGGGCCGCCGAACAAGAGCAGCGCCAGCAGCGCCAGGGTCACCGTGACGTGCGTGATGATCGAGCGCGACAAGGTCGAGTTGATCGATTCGTTGAGCAGCTGCGGCATCGGCATCTTCTTGTAGCGCCGCAGCATCTCGCGGATACGGTCGTAGATGACGACGGTGTCGTTCAGCGAGTAGCCGAGAATGGTCAGCAGCGCCGCGATGCTGGTGAGGTCGAAGTCGACCTGGCTGATCGACATGAAGCCGATAGTCAGCACGATGTCGTGGACGTTGGCGATCATGGCGCCGAGCGCGAACTGCCACTCGAACCTGAACCAGAGATAGATCAGGATCGAGACGATCGCGAGCATCAGGCCAAGCAAGCCGACGGCGAGGAACTCGCCCGAGACGCGCGGACCCACGACCTCGACGCGGCGATATTCGACGGAATCACCGATCGCCGCCTTCACCTTGTTGGCGGCCTCCTGCTGCGCGGCATCACCGCCAGGCTGCTCGGCGATACGGATCAGAACCGATGCATCGGTATCAGCACCGAACTGCTGCAGCTGCACTTCGCCGAGGCCGAGCGTCGACAGCTTCGCACGCATCCCGGCGATGTCGGCGGTGCCCGACTTGGCCCGCACCTCGAGCAAGGTGCCACCGCGGAAGTCGATGCCGAGGTTCAGGCCGTGGGTGAAGAACAGCACGATCGCCAGGATCGACAGTGCCGCCGAGATCGGGAAGCTGATGCGGCGGAACTGCGTGAAATCGAAATGCGTGTCGTCGGGCACGATGCGCAGCGACGGTAGCAGGCCGAGCGCGCTGACCACCGTCAGCACCACGATCAGGATGCCAAGCCCGATGAGAACCCAGTGTGTCACAGTAGCTCCTAGATTGGCACGCTTTGCGGCCGCTTCCACCGCACCCACCCCGCCACGATCAGGCGGGTGAGCGTGAAGGCGGTGAAGACCGTGGTGAGGATGCCGATGCCCAGCGTCACGGCGAAGCCGCGCACCGGGCCGGTGCCGATGTAGAACAGCACGGCGGCGGCGATGAAGGTGGTGATGTTGGAGTCGAGAATGGTCGCCAGCGCGCGCTTGAAGCCGGCGTCGATCGCCGAGATCGCGTTACGGCCGCCGCGCAGCTCCTCGCGGATGCGCTCATAGATCAGCACGTTGGAGTCCACGGCGATGCCGACCGTCAGCACGATGCCGGCGATGCCCGGCAAGGTCAGCGTGGCATTGAGCAGCGACAGCACGCCGAAGATCATCGCGACGTTGACCATCACGGCGATGTTGGCGAACACGCCGAACAGCCGATAGGTCACCAGCATGAACACGATGACGAGGATCGAGCCGACATAGGAGGCGAGCTCGCCCTTGGCGATCGAATCGGCACCGAGGCCCGGACCGACGGTGCGCTCCTCGATGACCGTGAGCGGCGCCGGCAGCGCGCCGGCGCGCAGCAGGATCGCGAGCTCGTTGGCAGACTGCACGGTGAAATTGCCGGAGATCTGGCCCGAGCCGCCGGTGATCGGCTCGCGGATGACCGGCGCCGAGATCACCTTGTTGTCGAGGACGATGGCGAACGGCTGCCCGACATTCTCGGTCGTGGCCTGCGCGAACTTGCGCGAGCCGGCCGAGTTGAAGCGGAAGGTGACGATCGGCTCGTTGGTGCGCTGGTCGAAGCCGGTCTGCGCGTCGGAGAGATCTCCGCCGGAGACCAGCACCTGCTTCTTGACGACATAGGGCTGGTTGGGCGGCGACGCGCTCTGCAGCACCTCGGAATCCGGCGGCACCCGCCCCTGCATCGCCTGATCCGCCGGCACCGAGGTGTCGACCATGCGGAATTCCATCTTGGCCGTGCGCCCGAGCAGGTTCTTGAGCTGCGTCGGATCCTGCAAGCCCGGCACCTGCACCAGGATGCGGTCGTTGCCCTGGCGCTGGATCACCGGCTCGACGGTGCCGAGCTCGTTGACGCGGCGCTCGACGATCTGCATCGACTGCTCGATGGTCTGGCGGATGCGTTCCGTGATGGCCGCCGGCGGGATCGTCAGCCGGACCAGTCCGCCGCCGGCATCGCTGACCTCGAGGCTGCGCTGGCCGCTGGAACCGAGCAGCCCACCGAGCGGCTGCGAGAGATCACGCAGCTTGGAGATCGCAGTTCCCGTGTCGCTTTCCTTGGTGATCCGGACCTCGACCCCATCACCCCGGCTCACCAATCCGGTGTAGCCGATCTTGGCATCGCGCAGCGTGCGGCGAACGTCGTCGCGCACGGCATCGAGCCGCTCCTTCTTGATGTAGTTGGAGTCGACCTCGAGCAGCAGATAGGAGCCACCCTGCAGGTCGAGGCCGAGCACCAGCCGGCGCTGCGCCCAGGCCGGCCAGGTCTTGACCGTCGCCTCGGAGAAGAAGTTGGGCACCGCGCACAGGCACACGACGAGCGCCGTGAGAATGATGCCCAGCGCCTTCCACCGCGTGAAATACAACATGGAGCTTGTCCGTAAGGGCCGTAGCCGGCCCGAAAAATCAGAACATCACTAGAGAGCGAAGGCCGGAGTTCATCTGGCCGGGCCGCAATCAGCTCGCGGCCTTCTCGTCCTTCTTGTCGTCCTTTGCGTCTGCCTTCGCGGGCTCGCCCTTGGTGCGGACGCCGGTGATCATCTGGCGCATCTGGCGCACGCGGATGCCGTCGGCGATCTCGAACTCGACCTGGTCGTCGTCGACGACCTTGGTCACCTTGCCGACCAGGCCGCCCTGGGTCACGATGGTGTCGCCGCGGCGGACGTTCTTGACCAGGTCGGCATGCTCTTTGACCTTCTTCTGCTGCGGCCGAAGGATCAGGAAATACATGATCACGAAGATCAGCGCGAACGGCAGCAGCGACATCAGCATGCTGTTGGTGTCGCCAGCGCCGGCGGCCTGGGCATAGGCAGGGGTGATCAGCATGTGGTCGATCCTCGTGGGCAGCGCCCGGTGAGACGGGAATAGCCGGCGAACCACGCATGTCTCGGCGCGGGCCGGCCTCTTGCGAATTTCGCGCGGAATATAGCGGCAGCAGTCCCAATAGCAAGGCGCCCCGCCCCTTCATTTCGCCCCGCTTGCGGCAGCCGGCGAGGCCCGATATGGCTGCCCCATCAGGAACTTGCAGCATGTCGAAAAAACCAGCCAAAGCCCCGTCCCGTAGCCCCGCCAAAAACGCCCTCGGACCGCTCGCCAAAGGCACCCGGCCTGCAGCGCAAAAGCCACCAGAGATCGCGGCAAAACGTCCTGCCCGCCCCGCCTCCGACGATACGGCTGACCGGATTGCCCGTGCGCTGGAAGCGATTGCCGCGCATCTGGCAGCAACCCATGCGGGTGCCACGCCCGCGCTGGACCTCAACGCGGCCGACGCCTTCGTCTGGCATCCGAACGGCCGGCTCTCGACGGTGCCGCGCGTCAGCCGTGTCGAGATCGACCTGCTCAAGGGCATCGACCGGATGCGCGACATCCTGATCGAGAACACCGAGCGCTTCGCCAACGGCCTGCCGGCCAACAACGCCTTGTTGTGGGGCGCGCGCGGCATGGGCAAATCATCGTTGGTGAAGGCCGCTCACGCCAGCATCAACGTCACGCGCAAGCCGGCCGACCGGCTGAAGCTGATCGAGATCCACCGCGAGGACATCGAGAGCCTGCCGGCGCTGATGGACATCCTGCGTGCCGCACCGTTCCACTTCATCGTGTTCTGCGACGACCTGTCGTTCGACGGCAATGATGCATCCTACAAATCGCTGAAAGCCGTGCTCGAAGGCGGCATCGAGGGACGCCCGGAGAACGTCATTCTCTACGCCACGTCGAACCGGCGCCATCTGTTGGCTCGCGAGATGATCGAGAACGAGCGCTCCACCGCGATCAATCCGGGCGAAGCGGTCGAGGAGAAGGTCTCGCTCTCCGACCGTTTCGGCCTGTGGCTCGGCTTCCACCGCTGCAGCCAGGACGAATATCTCGCGATGGTCAAAGGCTATTGCAGCCATTTCGACATCGCAGTGGCCGAGGATCAGTTGGAGCGCGAGGCGCTGGAATGGGCCACGACGCGCGGCTCGCGCTCGGGCCGCGTCGCCTGGCAGTTCACGCAGGATCTGGCGGGCCGCCTCGGCGTGCGGCTGAGCGCGAAGTAATCCGACCTTCCGCGCCCCATCGCAGGCGATGACAGTCGCCTGCGTGGCACGCAACCAGTCTCAGCCTCCGTCATTGCGAGCGCAGCGAAGCAATCCAGAGTCCCGCACACCACCCTGGATTGCTTCGCTGCGCTCGCAATGACGCCTTTGGCTGATATCCCGCCTCAAACGACAAGGGCTCGCCCAGAGGCGAGCCCTTGCATGTGAGGACGGCAGGCGTCGCGGCTCACGCCCCGTTGAGGAATTGCAGCGGGTCAACCGGAGACGATCCCTTGCGGATCTCGAAGTGGAGCTGCGGCGATCCGACTTCTCCCGATTGACCCGACTTGGCAATGACCTGGCCGCGCTTGATCGGATCACCGCGCTTCACCATCAGCTCACTCGCATGGGCATATGCGGTGACATAGCCGTTGGAATGCCGCACCAGGACCAGGTTGCCATAGCCCTTCAATTCATTGCCGGCGTAAGCGACGACGCCATCTTCGGCTGCCTTCACCGGGGTGCCCTCGGGGACGGCGATGTTGATGCCGTCGTTGGACTTGCCGTTGGTCTTGGCGCCGTAGCTCGTGATCACCTTGCCGCGAGCCGGCCAGCGGAAGGTCGGCAGCGAGCTGGTGGTTTCGGCCGGCCGCGCCGGCTCCTCCTCCTTCTCGGGCGCCGGATTGGCCTGGGCCAGGCGGGCGCTCTGGACCGGACCTGCCGCCGCAACCCGCGTCGTCGGCGCTGGCGCCGGCACGGTCGCAACCGCCTGGGGAACGGTTGCGACCGGGGCCACCGGCGCGGCTGCCGCTACGGCCCTGCCAGGGACGGTCAGCCTGGTCCCGAGCTTCAGCGGCGATGCCTGATCGATGTTGTTGGCGCGGGCGAGCTCAGCCGCCGTCAGATGATTCTGGCGGGCGATGCTGGCGAGTGTCTCGCCGCGGTTGACGAAGTGGACGGTGGACGGTGCTGCGGCCGCCACCGGCTTCGGCGCGATCATTGGCGCCGCAGCAACGGGCTGGGCCGCGGGCGCAGCCGCCACCGCGCCAGGATGCGGAATGATCAGCTGCTGGCCCGGCGACAACGCGCGCGGCCCCTTGTAGCCGTTGGCAGCCAGGATCTCAGCCGGCGTCACGCGGTAGCGCTTGGCGAGGATGTCGAGCGTATCGCTGGTGCCGACGATGATCTTGGTGCCACTGGCAGGACGCGCGGCCGCGACCGAACGCGGCGGCACGGTGCCGGTGGTCTCGAGCCGCGGCTGGGCCGGCGGAGCATAGGAATGCGCCGGCTGTGCATAGGCCTGGGGTGCGGCGACGGCGGGCGCTGCGACGGGGACCGCAGCGGGTGGCGCATAGGATGCGACGCCGCGCCCGCCCGACGACATGCCTCCGGCACCGCCGCCCGTCGGATAGGATTGCGGAGCCCCAACCGCCGGGGGCGGCAGCGCCGAGGACGAATAGGCTGGCGCCGGCGCGGGAGCCGGCGTGTAGGACTGGCTGTATTGCTGGTGCTGCCGGGGCGGCTGCGCCTGCACCGACCCGGTGGAATCGGATGCAAACGGGTTTGAAAACGGATTTTGCGTCTGCGACAGCCGCGTCGACATGTCGGCGCTGCAGCCGGCGACGCCGAATGACATCAGCGCCAACGCCGCAACCTGCGGCAGGCGGCGCGAGCGAAGCAACTCGACAGTGGCGGGCATGGTTACTCACTCGTACGCAACAAACAACGAATTCGAGTAAACACAGCCGCGGTAAATAAGCGCTTAAGCCGCGAATAAAGCGTTGTGCGGCCTGCTGATCCGTCTCTTTAGAGTTCGCGCGCAATTCCCGGAATTGCCGGCACAAATCGCACGTCGACGAGCTCTTTTCGGTCGAAACGATCACCCGTCCGCGTGATCCTGACGAGCGTCTGCACCCCGTGTTGCGGCCCGACCGGCGCGATCAGGATACCGTCCGGCTCCAGCCGGTCGAGCAGGCTCTGGGGAATCTCATCCATCGCCGCCGTTACGATGATGCGGTCGAACTGGCCGCCCCCCGGCGGCAGCGCGTAGCCATCGCCGAGCATGACCTCGACATTGAAGCAGCCGAGCTTCTCCAACCGCTCCCTGGCCTTGTCGGCCAATGTCCGGAAGCGCTCCACCGTCAGGACGTTGGTAACCAGCCTGGACAGAATCGCGGCCTGGTACCCCGACCCCGTCCCGATTTCGAGGACACGATGGGACTTCTGCAGCTTGAGCTGCTCGGTCATGTAGGCGACGACGAAGGGCTGGCTGATGGTCTGTCCACAAGCGATCGCCATCGCGCTGTCGCGATAGGCGTCCGGGCGGTCGGCCGGCAGAACGAACTCCTCCCGCGGCACCTCTTCCATCGCACGCAACACCGCCTGATCGCTGATCCCGCGCCGACGCAGGGTCAGCTGAAACATCATTTTCTCGGGAGGAGCAGCTGGGGGCATCGGGATGTCGGTTGGTGGGCTCCTGCGCAATTTACCTGCCGGGCGAGGGTTGCGCACCGATTTTCCGCGCGCCCGTCGCAACCAGGATGCACCGTCATGGTCCCGACGACGACCGCGTTCCGCACGAGGAACCAAGTCGGGTCCGGTTCGTTCACCTTATGGGCGATCGTGCCCACGCCGCACGGCCATGAAAGACGACATTGTTGACGTTGCGCCATAAGCCGTTATTTGCGAGCGTCAAATCGGATATGGGCAAGGACTGACATCATGACTGCACCGCGGCCGCCGCGCGGCTCTGTGTTTTTGGTTGAAGACGAAGTCATGATCCGAATGATGGTGGCCGACATGCTGGAAGAGCTCGGCTACACCGTCGCGGCCGAGGCCGGCGAAATCGGCGAAGCGATGCGGCTGGCCGAGAGCACCTATTTCGACGTTGCCATTCTCGACGTCAACGTCAACGGCAAGGTCATCTCGCCGGTGGCCGATCTCATCAAGGCGCGCAACCGGCCCTTCATCTTCGCAACCGGCTACGGCTCGTCGGGGTTGCCGGAAGAATATCGCGACCGGCCGGCCCTGCAGAAGCCGTTCCAGCTCGAGACGCTCGGAAAGGCGATCGATCATGCCCTGCGTGGCGCTGAGCCGCAGGGGTAGAAGGCGCTTCAGCCGAGAATGTCGCTGAGCTTGCCGGAGAACGCCTCGTCCGTGCGATCCAGGCGAAGCGGAGTCACTGACACGTAGTGCGCCGCGAGAGCTGCGAGGTCCGTCCCCTCGTCGGGCAAATCGAGCGAAGCTGCCCGGTCGAAGCCGATCCAGAAATAGGGGTTGCCGCGGCCGTCGCGCCGCTCATCGACCTTCAAGAAGCCGAGATTGCGCTTGCCCTGGCGGGTGACCACGACGCCCCTGACCTCTTCCGGTGCACAGGCGGGGAAGTTGACGTTGATCACTGTATTCCTCGGCACGCCGGCTTCGAGCACCTTGCGCACGATCTGCGGGCCGAATTTGAGCGCGGTGTCCCAGGACGGCTTGTCGCGAGTGGCGATGCTGAATTCCTGCGACAGGGCGAACGACGGCAAGCCGAGAATGGTGCCTTCGAGCGCGCCGGCGATGGTGCCCGAATAGACCACGTCCTCGGCAACGTTGCGGCCCTTGTTGACGCCGGACAGCACCACGTCGGGCAGCTTCGCCCCCAGGATATGCCGGGCCCCCATGATGACGCAGTCGGTCGGCGTGCCGCGCACCGCGAAATGCCGCGGGCCGACCTCGCGCAGCCGCAACGGATCATTGAGCGAAAGCGAATGCGACACGCCGCTCTGGTCCAGCTCGGGCGCCACGATCCAGACGTCGTCGGACAGGGCGCGTGCGATCTCCTCGATCACCTTGAGACCCGGCGCATGGATCCCGTCGTCATTGGTGCAGAGAATCCGCATGGCCAACCTTCCGTCTCTTCGAAAGCATCGTTCGGGGGTGTCTTATCTGCTGTGCCGCAGCGAGGCAAACCCGAGCGCTCGCCGGCATCACCCGGTCAATGCCGGATCCGCCACTGCGGCAGGAACCTGGCGAGCTGCCCTCGTATGCCCAGCCTCAACGGTAGGCTGGACGTGCCGGATACGCCGGCTGCCTGCTGAGCAGGAGGCGCCGGCACTGCTGAAGGCTCGGTCGGCGGCACTGCTGCAAACCGGGCCCGCGCGACACTCAACGCCTTCTCGAAGTCGACCGGGTTGAACCAGGGCTGACCGCGCAGCGAGTCGTGCAGACCCTCGTCCCAGACCCTCGAGCAATCGACGTCGAACGCTCCCTTCAGGCGCTGATCGACCGCCTGGATGCCGGAGCCGGTGACGGCCCATTGCCGCCCGATCCAGAAAATATCCCGATGCAGGACCATGTTGCCGGTTTCTGAAAAGCAATTGCTGAACAGAACCGGAGGATACGACCCGCCGGCCGCCACGCAATGGCGGCGACCGGGGCGGATGCAATTTGCCGCGGCGCTATGGCTCGGCGGCCACCACCTTGAGGCCGCCCATATAGGGCTGCAGCACATCGGGGACCGCGATCGAGCCGTCGGCCTGCTGATAGGTCTCCATGACCGCGATCAGCGCACGGCCGACAGCCGTGCCCGAGCCGTTCAATGTGTGCACGAAGCGCGGCTTGCCGTCACTTCCGCGATAGCGTGCATCCATGCGGCGCGCCTGGAAGTCGCCGCACACCGAACAGCTGGAGATCTCGCGGAAGGCGCCGCCATCGCCTTGCCCCGGCATCCAGACCTCGATGTCGTAGGTCTTCTGCGAGGAGAAGCCCATGTCGCCGGTGCACAGCGTGATGACGCGATAGTGCAGATCGAGCCGGCGCAGCACCTCCTCGGCGCAGGCCAGCATGCGCTCATGCTCGTCCTTGCTGGCTTCCGGCGTCGTGATCGAGACCAGCTCGACCTTGGTGAACTGATGCTGACGGATCATGCCGCGGGTGTCGCGGCCGGCCGCGCCTGCCTCGGCGCGGAAGCACGGCGTCAGCGCCGTGAGCCGCATCGGCAGCTCCTTCTCGTCGACGATGGACTCGCGCACGAGGTTGGTCAGGGCAACCTCAGCAGTTGGAATGAGTCCGAGCCGCTCGGTCTTGAGGCGATCATCCGGCTCCGCAATCAGCTCGCCCTTCACGGCCCAGAACTGGTCGTCCTCGAACTTCGGCAATTGTCCCGTGCCGAACATGACGTCGTTACGCACCAGCAGCGGCGGGTTGATCTCGGTGTAGCCGTGCTCGGTCGTGTGCAGGTCGAGCATGAATTGCCCGAGCGCGCGCTCCAGCCGCGCCAGTCCCTTCTTCAGGACGACGAACCGCGCGCCCGACAGTTTTGCGGCGGCCTCGAAGTCCATGCCGAGCGGTGAGCCAATGTCGTCATGCGGCTTAGGCGCGAACGCGTAGTTGCGCCTGGCACCGAACACATGGCGCTCGACATTGTCGTGCTCGTCCTTGCCGTCGGGCACCTCGTCGAGCGGCAGATTCGGAATCGCTGACAGCTCGCGCGCCAGCTCCTCGTCGGCCTGCTTCGCTGCGGCCTCGAGCTCCGGCATCGTGGTCTTGAGCCTCGCGACCTCCTCCATCAACGCGCTCGCACGCGCCTCGTCCTTGGCCTTCTTGGCCTCGCCGATTTCCTTGGAAGCGGCGTTGCGCCGGGCCTGCGCCTGCTCGGACGCCAGGATCGCCGCGCGACGCCGCTCGTCGATGGCAAGCAGTTGCGACGACTGGGGCGACAGACCCCGGCGCGTCAGCGCCGCATCGAAACCTTGCGGATTGTCGCGGATCGATCTGATGTCGTGCATGGTCGTTCGGTCCTGGGAACGATGGATGTCGGCGAGTCGCCGTGGATCACGGGCCGGCCTGCACTACCGCGAATGGCGGCGGATGGGAACAGGCAACGCCCGGGGATGGAGCCCGGGATTGCGGGCCTGCCCTATTCCGCTGGCGTGGTCGGCAAGTTGCCGGAGCCCGACGAAGTGCCCGCCTTGGCCGCGGCCGCCTGCTTCTCGACGATGCCGACCGCGATGATCGCGCCCTCGTACAGCGCGAGCAGCGGCAATGCCAGCGAGGCCTGGCTGAGCACGTCGGGCGGCGTCAGGACGGCCGCGATGATGAAGGCGATCACGATGAAATAGCGCCGCTTCTCCTTCAGCATCTGCGAGGTGACGATGCCGATCCTCCCAAGCAGGGTCAGGATGACCGGGAGCTGGAATGCGATGCCGAAGGCGAAGATCAGCGACATCATCAGCGACAGATATTCGCCGACCTTGGGCATCAGCGCGATTTGCGCCGTCTCGGGGCCGCCGAGCTGCTGCATGCCGAGTGAGAAGCGCACGATCATCGGCCACACCGCAAAATAGACCAGCATGGCGCCGAGCACGAAGAAGACGGGGGTCGCTATCAGGTAAGGCAGGAAAGCATTGCGCTCGTGGCGGTAGAGGCCGGGCGCCACGAACTTGTAGATCTGCGTCGCAATGATCGGAAAGGAGATGAAGCCGGCGCCGAACATCGCCAGCTTGAGCTGCGTGATGAAATATTCGAGCAGCTGGGTGTAGATGAACTTGCTGTTCTCGGCACCTGCCACCCAGACGAACGGCAGCACCAGGATGTTGTAGATCTGCTTGGCGAAGAAGAAGCAGAAGATGAAGGCCACGCCGAAGCCGAGCAGCGCCTTGATCAGCCGCGACCGCAGCTCGATCAGGTGGTCCATCAACGGGGCCTTGCTGGCCTCGATATCTTCGACGGTCATGACGCTTTGGCGTCCTTCAGGCGTTCAGCTTCTGCTGACGCAGACATTTCGGGCTGCGGCTCGGGCTTGATTTCACGTACGATCGCCAGCGGCTCGCCCACCGGTTGATGAGCTTCAGCCTCCACGAAGGTCTCGGCCTGTGGCGGTTCGGGGGTCGTCGGGGTCATCAAAGGAGGCTCGGACGAAGCAGCGGCCGCGTCCGGTGCGGGCGCCGGCTCAGTAGGCTTGTCGATCCCCTCGATATCGAGAGCCTTGTCGACGTCGCGCTGCAACGAGGAGATCACGCCGGTCGGGGTGAAACCGCTGGCGGCCTCACGGACCTCGTCGAAACTCTTCTTGAGGTCGGCCATTTCCGCTTCGCGCATCGCCTCCTGGAACTGGCCCTGGAACTCCGAGGCCATCCGGCGCGCCTTGCCGATCCATTGCCCGACCATGCGCAGGACGCCCGGAAGCTCCTTGGGACCGATCGCGATCAACGCGACGACCCCAATGACGAGCAGCTCACTCCAGCCGATATCGAACATGAAACAATCCGCCTACGCGACGACGCCTCTGATCCCGCCTGCCCGGGCCTGCCTGAACAGGTCCCGGTGCCGTCCCTGCGGGGGCGCGCCGCCCGCGCCTTTCACGCGCAGATCAAACGGCTTTGCTGCCGACATCCGTGCGGGTGGCCGAAGGCGTGGCGCCATGATCGATCGACTTGACGGGCTCGGTCTTCTCCGGCGCCTTGTCGTCGTCCTGCATGCCCTTCTTGAACGCCTTGATGCCCTGCGCGACGTCGCCCATCAGATCGGAAATCTTGCCGCGCCCGAACAACAGCAGGACGACCGCGATCACGACGATCCAGTGCCAAATGCTAAGCGAACCCATCCTGCAACCCTCCAAACACCGGCGCAGCCTTCACCCGACTGCCCGTCGACGCTACCGCCGAAACCGCGTCATATCCATGGACTTGACCGCGACACTTCGCTTCTAGCATTCGATTGCGAAACAGCAACACGAACGCGGCCTAGCACCGGCCGAAAATAGCGCGCGGACAGCCCGATCTGGGCGGAAGGTAGGCGCCAACGCCTCCAAAAACAAGCACTTAAGGTCCGACAATTCGCGGCGGGACCTACGTAATAACGCGAGTGTTAACAGCTCCGACCACTAGTTTTGGTGCGGCGAGCCGTCCTCGTCGGTATCGCGATCGTGCTCGTCATCGGCGGCGTCGATCTCGTGGTCTGCCGCGTCGATCTCGGCCTCTGCTTCTGCCTCGTCCTCCACCTGAGACTGAGCCTCGGCAGAAGTTTCGACGAGCTCGGTCACGGCCTCGTCCTCCTGCTCGAGCTCGGTCTCCTCGACGGCGAAGTCCAGCTCCGTCGTGTCGGTTTCCGCATCGGTGCCGGGCAGTTCCAGATCGCCAACGGCGACCTGCGACGAGGCGTCGTCCTGAACCGCGGTCTCGGCGGTTCCCATCTCGCCCTCGGCAGCCTCGGCCGCCGCCGTCTCGGCTGCGACTGTTTCCATCTCCGCCGTTTCGGCCTCTGCCTCCTCAGCGTCGCCAGGTTCGGTCTCGACCGCCGGCGCAAGCGCCAGATCGAGATCGCCCGGATCCAGCGGCTCCTCGTCCTCCCGGAGCGTCGGATCGTCCGATGGCGTCGGGACGGTGAAGCCGGTCGGCAGGCGGGAATCCAGCAGGCCCGTGCCCTTCAGCTCTTCCAGGCCTGGCAGATCGCCCAGGGTCTCCAGGCTGAACTGGGCCAGGAACGCATCGGTGGTGCCGAAGGTCAGCGGACGGCCCGGGGTCTTGCGGCGCCCGCGCGGCTTGATCCAGCCGGTCTCCAGCAGAACGTCCAGCGTTCCCTTGGAGGTGACGACGCCGCGGATCTCTTCGATCTCGGCGCGCGTCACCGGTTGATGATAGGCGACAATGGCCAGCACCTCGATCGCCGCACGCGACAGCTTGCGCGTCTCGGTGCTCTCGCGCGTCATCAGCCAGGCGAGATCGCCGGCGGTGCGGAAGGTCCATTTGCTGGCGACGCGCACGAGATTGACGCCGCGATTGGCGTACTCCGCCTGCAGCTGCGCCAGTGCGGCCTTGATGTCGACACCTTCAGGCATACGCTTGGCGAGCGCGGCCTGCTCGAGCGGTTCGGCTGAGGCAAACAGGAGAGCCTCGAGGATGCGCAACTCTTCGGGGCGCGCCGCGGGCTCGATCGCGATCTCGTCGGGCTCTTCCATGCGCAGTTCCGCCAAGCTTGCCATGGCAGGGTCTCCTTGTTCGTTACTCAACCGTCAAGTCCGGCGCAGCCATGGCGCCGGGCTGGATCGGTGGACGCTTACGAAAATACAGCGGCGCGAACGCCTGCTTCTGGTTCAGCTCGAGCTTGCCTTCGCGGACCAGTTCGAGGACGGCCGCAAAGCTCGATGCGAAGACGGTGGCCTTCTGTGCAGGCTCGACGACGTAGTCCAGCAGGTAGTCGTCGAGACATCCCCAGTCGTCCGACACCTCCGTCATGCCGACGAGCCGTTCGAGCGACGCGCGCGCCTCGGCGAGCGACCAGACGGTGCGCTTGGCCATATGAACGGACGTGACGACGCGCGACTGCCGCTGGATGGCATAGGCCGAAAGCAGGTCGAACAGGGTCGCGGTGAACTTGGGACGACGGACCTCCGCGATGGCCTCAGGGTTGCCGCGCGGGAACACGTCACGCTGGAACTGCGGCCGGTTCATCAGGCGATTGGCGGCCTCGCGGATCGCCTCCAGCCGGCGCAGCCGGTTGGCAAGTGCCGTGGCCATCTCCTCGGCGCTCGGACCTTCCTGCGCCGGCGGCTCGGGCAGCAGCAGGCGCGACTTCAGAAAGGCGAGCCAGGCCGCCATCACGAGATAGTCGGCGGCGAGCTCCAGCCGGATCTTGCGGGCGGCCTCGATGAACTGAAGATATTGGTCGGCGAGCGCCAGGATCGAGATCTTGGCGAGGTCGACCTTCTGCTGCCGCGCCAGCGCGAGCAGCAGGTCGAGCGGGCCCTCGTAGCCCTCGACGTCGACGACCAACGCCGGCTCGGCCTCGGCCAGCTCCGTCGTGGGACGGCCGGTTTCAAACGACAGAATTTCAGCGGTCATGCGCTCGCGGGTCCCAGCCGGTTGATCAGGGCGTCGAGCTCGCCGCGCGCGGCGTCACGATCGAAGCCTGTGGGTGCCTTGCGCGCCGCAAGTGCACGATCGGCGCGGATCAGGGCTTGGCCGGCCAGCTCCGGCGTCTCGGCGGCCACGGCCTGCATCTCGTCGAGCTTGCCGTTGCAATGCAGAACCATGTCGCAGCCGGCCGCCACGATCGCACGCGTGCGCTCGGCGATCGATCCGGCCAATGCGTTCATGGAAACGTCATCACTCATCAACAAACCCTGGAACCCGATCCGTTTGCGAATCACCCGTTCGATCATTGTCGCAGAAGTCGTGGCCGGATGGGCGGCGTCGATCGCGCTAAACACAACATGTGCAGTCATCGCCATCGGGAGGTCGGCCAGCAGCCCGAAGGCGGCGAAATCGGTGGCGTCGAGTTCCGCTTCTGGCGCGTCCACGGTCGGCAGGCGGAAATGGGTGTCGGCGGTGGCCCGGCCATGCCCGGGAATATGCTTCAGGACCGGCAGCACGCCGCCCTGCTCCAGCCCCTCCGTCACCGCCCGGGCAATTGCAGCGACCTTCGCCGGCGTCGTGCCATAAGCCCGATCCCCGATCACGGCATCGGCACCGGCGACGGGGACGTCGGCGAGCGGCAGGCAATCCACGGTGATGCCGAGCGCGATCAGGTCATCGGCGATCAGGCGGGCGCTGAGCCAGGCGGCACGGAGGCCTGCGGCCGAATCAAGGTCGTAGAGACGGTCGAACACCACGCCGGCGGGATAGGCCGGCCAATGCGGCGGCCCCAGGCGCTGCACCCGGCCACCCTCTTGGTCGATCAGGACGGGAGCGTCGGCGCGGCCGACGCAGGCCCTTAATTCCTCAACCAGTTCAGTCACTTGGGCGGGTGACTGGACGTTGCGCTTGAACAGGATGAAGCCCCAGGGCCTGAACTCGCGGATGAACGCGCGCTCGGCGTCGCTGAGATCAGGTCCGGAGATGCCGGTAATGAAAGCCCGCATGGTCATGCGGGCCGCATAGACCCCGCCTCGGAGGCGGTCAAGCGAGCCTTAATTGTTGCTAAACGGGAAACACTGTCCGCCGGCAGTTTTCAACGATCCGCACATCTTGTTGGCCTCTTCCTTCGTCGCGAAGGGCCCGACGGCCGCTCGGTACCTGACGCCACCCTTCTCACCCAGATCCATCCGCTTGATGATCGGCTCGTATTTGCCCAGCACGGCGCCGTACTTGTCCTGCACCGCCTTGTACGATGTCATCGCCTCGGCCTCGCTGGCCTGCGACGAGATCGAGACCAGATAACCGCCGGTCCGATCGTTCTGGGTCTGCTCGGTGACCGGCACGGCGGCGGCGATCCGGGCCGGCGCGCTCGCCGGCGCGGCCGGCTGCGGTGTCAGCGGCATCGGGCTGTCGTTGGCGGCCGACGCGTTGGCGTTGGCCGGCGATTTACGGCCCTTCGGCGTCGCCGCCGGTTTGGTTGCAGGCGTCGCAGGCATCGGCGGATCGACCGCGGCGGCCTGATTGCCTCCCGTCACGGACAGCGTCTTGATCGGACGCGGATCACTGTTGGGCAAAATGCCATTGGCATTGGCCATCTGCGACATCGGGGCCGCCCCGGCGCTGACCGGCGGCGGAGCCGCATTCTGGTTCATCTGCGGGAACACCACGCGCGGATTGCCGCCGCGGGTGTTCAGATCCATCGGCGTCTCCTCGCGGGACACCAGCTTCTCGCCGCCGTCATTGCCGAGCAGCCGATCCGGCACCTTCGGCGTCGGATCCTGCTGGGCCATGATCTTGGTCGGACTGTTGTCAGCGCGGATGATCGGCGGCTCGCCGGTCCGGCCGGACGAGATGTAGGTCTTGTAGCCGTAGGCGCCGCCGGTGCCGACCACCGCAAGGGTCAGCACCGCGAGCACGGTGCTCATGCCGCTGCGCCGCCGCGGCCGCTCCTCTTCCTCGCCTTCGTCGTAACCGTCCTGATAGCCGTATTGGCTGTCCTGGAAATCGTTGTCGCCCTGAAACCCCTGCTGTCCCGAGCCCATCTGCCCGAACAGCGCATCGTCATAGCGCGAGGAGTCCGGCTCGTTGTCATCGAAGCCATTGTCGCGGTTGTAGTCGCGATCATTCTCGGCGAACCCGTGGCGCGACTCGCCGACGCTGTAGTCGAGCTTGGACAACTGATCGGCGAACTCCGCGTTCGGATAACCCTGCTGCTGCCGGGGAGCGGGCGCGGGCGCGAAATCCTGATCAGGAAAGCCTGGCTGGCCGCGCGGATCCTGATAGCCCGCCGGAAAGGCCGGCGGTGCGGGCGCCGGCTGCGGCGGCTCGCGGCCCATGTCGGCGAAGGGGTTGGCGGCGGCAGGCTGGGCTCGCTGCATCCAGGCCGGAGCCCCGGCCGAAGGCATGCCGGGGACCGGCTGTTCCGGCGCGGGCGCCGCGGGGCGCGCCATCGGGCGCGGCTGAGACTGCGGGGTGGCCCGGCCCGAGGCGGCAAAAGGATCGTTCTGCCCGATCAGGCGAGCGAGTTCGGCGAGCGGATCGGCATCGGCCTGCTGGTTTCCACCACGGCCAAAACCATCAGCGGGAAAGGGTCTGTCCTGGTAACGATCAGCCATCGTGATGAAGCGTCCCTGCGGATGAGCCGCATATGCGTCCTAAGGCGGACCCTGCCAGATTGAGGCCCCCAACTGAAGTCGTGTGTTTCCCCCAATCAGCGCATTGCATCAGGAGCATTAACGCCCAAGATCGCAAGTCCCGACGCCAGAACCGAGACGACGCCCTGAACCATGGCCAAACGTGCCTTGGTCAATTCTGCATCATCATCGATAATGAAGCGTAAATAGGGCAAATCCCGCCCCCGCGTCCAGAGGGCGTGAAATTCGCTTGCAAGTTCATACAGGTAGAAGGCGATCCGGTGCGGCTCATGCGCCAGGGCCGCGCTCTCCACCGTACGTGGGTACAGTGCCAGGCGTTTCAAGAGGTCGTGTTCGGCCGAGTCGGAGAGTTTTTCGAGGTTGGCCTCGCGGAGGAACGCCAGCCGTGCCCCCTCCTCCTCCGGCAGCTCGGGCACGCTCTCCCGCGCATTGCGGAAGATCGAATGCCCCCGCGCGTGACCGTACTGGACGTAGAACACCGGATTGTCGCGCGACTGCTCGATCACCTTGGCCAGGTCGAAATCGAGCACGGCGTCGTTCTTGCGATAGAGCATCATGAAACGGACCGCATCGCGCCCCACTTCATCAACAACTTCGCGCAAGGTGACGAAGTCGCCGGAGCGCTTCGACATCTTCACCGGCTCGCCATTGCGCAACAGCTTGACGAGCTGCACGACCTTGACGTCGAGCACCGCCTGTCCGGCGGTCACCGCTTTCACCGCGGCCTGCATGCGCTTGATGTAGCCGCCGTGATCGGCGCCGAACACGTCGATCAGGTCGGCGAATCCGCGCTCGAACTTGTGCCGGTGATTGGCGATGTCGGAGGCGAAATAGGTGTAGCTGCCGTCCGACTTGATCAGGGGACGATCGACGTCATCGCCATAGGCGGTAGCGCGGAACAGCAGTTGCTCGCGATCCTCCCAGTCCTCGGGCGGCGCGCCCTTCGGCGGCGGCAGACGGCCTTCATACACGTCGCCCCGCTCGCGCAGGAACTCGATCGTGTCGGCAACCTTGTTGGTGCTACCTGCGATCAGCGAACGCTCCGAGAAGAACACGTCATGACGGATGTTGAGCGCGGCGAGATCGTCCTTGATCTCGGCCATCATCATCGTGATCGCCTTGTCGCGTACGATCGGCAGCCACTCGGTCTCAGGCATGGCCTTGAGCTTGTCGCCGTGCTCGGTCGCCAGCGCCTGCCCGACCGGCTTGAGATAGTCGCCGGGATAGAGCCCATCCGGAATCGCGCCGATGTCCTCGCCGAGCGCCTCGCGATAGCGGAGGAAGGCGGAGCGCGCGAGCACGTCGACCTGGGCGCCGGCGTCGTTGATGTAGTACTCGCGCGTGACGTCGCGCCCGGCGAACTGCAGCAGGCTGCATAGCGCATCGCCGAACACGGCGCCGCGGCAGTGCCCGACATGCATCGGCCCGGTCGGATTGGCCGACACGTATTCGACATTGACTTTCGGCGCGCCCGGCACCGGCGCGACGCGGCCGTAGGCAGCGCCTTCGCGCAGGATCGTGCCGAGCGCTTGCGCCCAGACGGTCGGCTGCAGGGTCAGGTTGATGAAGCCGGGTCCGGCGACGTCGACCTTGGCGACCAGCTCATCGGCGCGCAGGCGCTCGGCAATCTGTTCGGCGAGATCGCGCGGCTTGGCCTTCGCCTCCTTGGCGAGCACCATCGCGGCATTGGTGGCCATGTCGCCATGGCTCGGATCGCGCGGCGGCTCGACCACCACGCGCGAGAAATCGATGCCCTCGGGCCAGCCGCCCTGCTTGGCGATGATGGCGCAGATGGCGTGGACACGCGCGAGCATGTCGGCAAAAAGGTAAGGGGTGGAAGCTTGTTCGACCATGCCGCCGCCTAACGCAAATCCGGAGTCGAGTCAAAAAGCCGGTGGTGCTCGGTTAAGGCGAAACGGTCCGTCATTCCGGCGATAAAATGGCCGATGCGGCGAGCCCGATCGCCCTCGCCGTCGCAACCGTCCAGCCAGCCTGCGGGCAGTGTCGAACCGTCCTCATGGTAGCGGCCATAGAGGTCGGCGACGATGCGCTCGGCGTCGCGCATCACCCGCATCACCCGCTCATGGCGGTACATCCGCTGCCAGAGAAACCCCTTGATCGTCGCCTCGTGCTCGGCGACATCGGCCGGAAATGCCACCAGCGGCCCGCTGTGCCGCCTGATGTCGTGCGGCGACATCGGCTGCGCCCGCGTGATCCGGCGCTCGGCTTCGGCCGCTACAGCGGCGATCAGGTAGGAGATCAGCTCGCGCACCAGCTCGGCGCCGCGCCGGATCGGATCGAGCGCCGGATATTGCCGGTCGATCTCGGCGATCATCGCCGCGAGCAGCGGAATCTCCTGGAGGTCATCGACCGTGAACAGGCCGGCCCGCAGCCCGTCGTCGATGTCGTGGGCGTCATAGGCGATGTCGTCCGCGAGCGCGGCGACCTGGGCCTCGAGCGAGGCGTAGCTCCACAGCTCCAGGTCAAACCGGGCATTGAACTCGGCGATTCCCGGCGGGATCGGCGCCTGCAACGGCCCGTTGTGCTTGACGATGCCTTCGAGCGATTCCCAGGTCAGGTTGAGGCCATCGAAATCGGGGTAGCGCTGCTCGAACGAGGTGACGATGCGCAATGTCTGGGCATTGTGGTCGAAGCCGCCATGGTCCGCCATGCAGCGGTTCAGCGCGCGCTCGCCGGCATGGCCGAACGGCGGATGGCCGAGATCATGCGCCAATGCCAGGGTCTCCGTCAGGTCCTCGTCGAGGCCGAACTGGCGGGCCAGGGCGCGGGCGATCTGGGCGACTTCCAAAGAATGGGTCAGACGGGTGCGGTAATGGTCGCCTTCGTGGAAGACGAACACCTGGGTCTTGTGCTTGAGCCTTCGGAAGGCGGTCGAATGGATCACCCGGTCGCAATCCCTGCGGAACGGGCTGCGGGTTCGGGACGGCGGCTCGGCGAACAGGCGGCCCCGGCTGCGATCGGGATCGCAGGAATAGGGAGCGCGGGGGGCAGCCATTCCGACCGACACGGGCAATTGTTCCTTTTGCGATTTGATTCCTCGGCGGAGCCCACATAACTATGGGGAGTGCCCGGGACCAAATGAATAGGGCATGACGCACGACCCTCGGAGACCTCCTGCCATGACCGATGCCTCGACCGGCCCCGTCACCATCAGCGAACGCGCCGCCCGCCGCATCGGAGAGATCCTCGGCAAGGAGAGCGCCGGCGCGATGTTGCGCATCTCGGTCGAAGGCGGCGGCTGCTCCGGCTTCCAGTACAAGTTCGACATCGACCGCGCCAAGGCCGACGACGACCTCGTGATCGAGCGCGATCACGCCGTGGTGCTGGTCGATCCGGCCTCCGTGCCGTTCCTCGCCGGCTCGGAGGTCGATTTCGTCGACGACCTGATGGGCGCCTCGTTCCGGGTCAATAATCCCAACGCCACCGCCTCCTGCGGCTGCGGCACCAGTTTCTCGGTCTAGCGCCCCCTCATTATCAGCTCAGGCCTCCGCCGTCGCGGCCGGGACATCGGACGGCGCAAGCGCCGGCGCCTCGACGTTCGGCGCGGGCGTTCCGATCGCCTTCAGCATCGCCGCCACCATCGCCGGCTTGCGCAACGGCTTGGCCAGAAAGTCGGTCATGCCGGCCTCGCGGCACTGCTTGATATCGTCGGGGAAGGCATTCGCGGTCAGCGCGATGATCGGCAGCGCGACAAGCCGTCCGCCCTTCGCCCGGATGGCCCGGGTCGCGGTGATGCCGTCCATCTCCGGCATGCGGACATCCATCAGCACCAGGTCGAACTCCCGTTCGTCGGCCGCCTTCACTGCCTGCAAGCCATCCGGAACGATGCATTTGTCGACCGGGAACTCCTGCAGCATCTTCGACACCACCATGCGGTTGGTGGCGTCGTCCTCGGCGATCAGCACGCGCAAGGGACGACCGAGCGCCTCGATCCGCGCCTTGAGGTCGCCGGCGCCGACGCGGTCGCCGCGCTGATCGGACACCTGCTTGTCGCTCCACGGCAAGGTCAGGCTGAAGCGGAAGGTCGAGCCTTCGCCCTGCACCGACGACACCGCGATGACCCCGCCCATCTGCTCGATGATCCGCCGGGAGATCGCGAGCCCGAGCCCGGTGCCGCCGAAGCGGCGGTTGATCGAGGCATCGGCCTGGGCGAAATCCGTGAACAGCTTGCCGACCCGATCGGCGGGAATGCCGATGCCGGTGTCGGAGACGCGCCACTCGATGGTCGCCTTCTGATCGTCGCGCGCGCGGCAGGCCACGGCGATGGTGATGCCTCCCTGCTCGGTAAACTTCACCGCATTGGAGGCGAGATTGATCAGCACCTGACGAATGCGCGCCACGTCGCCCTTGAGCGCCGGCGGCAGCTTCGGATCGATATCAGCGTTGACCAGCAGGCTCTTCGATTTCGCGTTGACGCCCATGATGGCAGTAACCGCCTCGACCAGCGCCGCCGGCGAAAACTCCACCGTCTCGAATTCGAGCTTGCCGGCGTTGAGCTTGGACAGATCGAGGATGTCGTTGAGGATGCGCTGCAGGTTGTCGCCGGACTCGCGGATCGTCATGACCGCATGACGCTGCTCGTCGTCGAGCTTGGTCTCCAGCAAGGTCGAAGCGAGCCCGAGCACGCCGTTCATCGGCGTGCGGATCTCGTGGCTCATCATCGCCAGGAAGTCGGACTTGGCGCGGCTTTCAGCTTCCGCCTGCTCGGCGCGCCAGCGCTCGGTGACGTCGCGGCCGAAGCCGCGATAGCCTGCGAACTTGCCCTCGTGATCCCGCGCCGGCCGCGCCGTCAGCGCCCAACGGCGGCGCTCGCCGCCGGCGACCACGACGTGGATCAGGATCTCCGGGATCGACAGCCGCTGCGCCATCCGATCGGCGAACGTCTTGAGCGTCGCCGTATCCGTCGGGCAGAGATATTTCAGCGTATCGATCAGCCGCTCGCCCTTGAGCTGATCGAGCGGAAGCTGGGCCACGTCGGCGAAGCGCTGCGGCGCGTCGATCAGACGGCCCTCGGCATCGGTCTGCCACAGCCAGCTCGCGGCGTTCTCCTGGAATTCCTTCAGAAGCAGCGAGATCGTCTCGTTCTGGCGCTCGTGCCGGATCTGCGCCTTCAGGTTTTCCAGGAACACGTTGCCGTGCGACACCAGGTGCCGCACCATGAACGAGGTGTAGAGCAGCAGGAACACGACGAGCACGAGATAGGTCGCGCCGCCGCAAAGAAAAAGCGAGCCGACCGAGGCGAGCATCAGGGTCCAGGTGTAGGCGAGACCAGCCCGCGGCACGCTCGACATCGCGAACGCGCCACCGGAGATCATCCCGGTCATCAGCGAGCCCACGATGATCTGCAGATGCGGATCGACCTGCGGCATCACGATCAGCGGCAGCGATCCCCAGATGGTCGCCAAGAAAAACGCCTGCAGCGTCATCCGGGAGGTGGCGCGTTCGGACGCCTCCTGCGGCCGCGACTTGCGCGCGCGCCACCAGCCGCGCAGCGCCATGCCGCCGGCCACGGCGATCGCGGCGCCCCACGCGAAGAGAAAGAGATTGGAGACGGTGTTCCAGAACACGCCGAGGATGATGGCGGCGTTGGCGAAGTTGATGCCGATGGTCACGGGGACGAGGCGCGCGACGGCATCGACCTGCCGCGCGCGGATGCGCCGGCGATCGCGCTCGGTCAGCGCTTCGTCGTCGAGACCTTCGATGGCCCCGAAGCCGCCGATCCAAAGGAAGAAGGCCCCCAGCGGGCTGCCGCCGGCCGTTCGCTTCGAGCGCGTGGGATCCCCAGGCCAATTCATGAGCGCGCAGAACCTTCCTTGTGATCCCTTGCCATGCCTGATCGGCTGCTTCAGCCGCGTTAATTGTTCCGCCCGTAGAATTACGGCACCCCCGAATGCGCGCGCTGACAGGGCTGGATGCAAGTCGTCGTTCCCGCGGCACGATGTGCCCGAGTCATGATCGTCCATGTCGCCCTCGTTCAGGTCGAGGGCGCAGGGAATGCCGGGTGCTGGCCGCAACCCATGGCCCGCCTGCAGAAAAAAAGCAGGCGGCAGTCACCACAGGTCCAGCCGGTCAACCGGCATTCCCTGCACGACGGCTCTACGCCTTATACGCACTCTCCCCGGGGACCGGCTGTCTTGCCCCCGTGACCGGCGGATCATCGTCCCACCGGCGTGGCCTCAGCGTCGGGAGGCCAGGACCATGCGATTTCGGCGTGCGCCAAGGCTGTTCGTCCGCACGGCATCCGCCATGCTGCAGCCCCAAGCGCCCATCGCATCCCACCCCGCGTGTCGTGACGATCGCGATACGCCCCTCGTGCCGGGGCGGGACGGCGGGATGAAAGCACGACTTCTGACAAAGCGAAACAAGAGAATTTTTCCCGGCAGGACTGGACAGGGCAAATCAGCTTGAAGGCGTTGGAGAAATGAATTTCTGCGCGCAGGCAGATTTAAAGCCGGTGTCGCCCGTTGCATCGCGCACAACAGCGATGAACCGGCCTTGATTTGCCCGACGGGCATGGCCGATCGCATAGCGCCTCGCCAAGTACCTTGCCAAGCACCGCGTCGTCGTGACCTGTCAGATAACCGCGCCCGAGGCGTAGGCGCCGGCCCAATGCGGAAAGCCGTTTTCGGCGGCGCGCGCCGCCGCGCGATCCCAGTCATAGGTCAGCGCCAGCAGCTCGGCCTGCCAATGCCCGCGGCGCTCCGTCAGCACGGCGTAGCGGGCGTGCGGCGAGCGATATTCGAGCTGGGCTGCGATCGGGATGTCGCCGAACACGGGACAGCCGACGCTGCCGGGATTGACCACCAGGGGTCCGCGCGGCACCTGCACCATCGCCTGACGATGACTGTGGCCGCACAGCACGAGCGTGGCACCGCCGAGATTGACGAGGCGCGAGGCCAGCACGTCGCGGCGCGCCGGGACGTAGCGGCCGTCATCGAGCATCTCCTCGAGCAGAAGGGCGCAGTCGTCGTCGGGCGTGCCATGGACGGCGAGGATGCCCTGCTCCAGGGCGAGCCGTGGCGGAAGCGCGTGCAACACCCGGCGCTGCTCGGCGGTCAGCGCCGCGCGAGCGAAGCGACCGGCGGGAGAGAGCTTCTCTTCCGGAAACTCCTCGATCCAGCGGTCATGATTGCCACGCACGGTCGGCAACTCCAGCGACCGCAGCAGGTCGAATGTCTCGCGCGGCCACAACGGGCTGGTCACGCAGTCGCCGAGATTGACGGTGGCATCGACCTCGCGTGTCTCGATGTCCGCGAGCACCGCCTCCAGCGCCGGCAGATTGCCATGCACATCGGAAATCACTGCCAGCCGCATCGTCGTCTCCTTCGTCACGCGGTTCGATCGGTCCGTTCAAGGCAAAGCCTTAGCATCTTCGTCATTGCGAGCGAAGCGAAGCAATCCAGGCCGCGCGTGGGACTCTGGATTGCTTCGCTTCGCTCGCAATGACGGCGGAGAGGCCGGTGTCCGAAGCGACGCCAGCGGGCGGCGCGTGCCGACGATCCTCAAAGAGACGCGCGGATCACAACCTTGCAGGAACAACCGTCAACACCGGCGCGCGGCCTGCATAGCGCAGCAACAGTCGGTGGGTCGGATAGAAGATCACGAGCGGCAGGCCGATCAGCAGCATCGCGAACCATGCCGGCCCCGGCATGAAGCTCTGCGCCAGGGCATCGCTGAGGCCGAACACGTAGTTGATGTTGACCGGCAGGTCGCTGGTCGCGGGTGGCGGCGGCATCAGGAAGTAGCACACCGACAGCAGCGCCCAGGCGGCGACGGTCCAGACCGCGAAGGCGCGGCGATCATAGCCGAGCCGCCAGACCAGCCAGGCCAGCACGAACGGGAGCCAGAAATGGAAGAACGACAGGCTGCGGGTGAACAGCGGCAGCTTGGCGTCGAACATATAGGCCGTCATGCCCGTCAATGGCACGCCGGCAGCGGTGCCGAGGAAGTCGACGACCCACAACGCCTGCGGCAGGAGGATGCCGACCGCCGGCGCCGAGGCGAGCAGCGGACTCTCCAGCCAGACCGCGGCCAGCGTGGTCAACAGCGCGACGTCGCAGAAATACAGGAAGTTGGTCGGGCCGTAGGCCATCAGATAGGTCGGCACCAGCACCGCGCAGAACGCGCTGTAGGCAAGCTTGAACCACAGCGGAATGCCCGGCTTCGCGGCCTCGTTCATCGATCCCCTGCCCCTGCAATATGACTGCTTGCGAAATCGCGCGGAGATTGCGGGGAGATGAGACGGTGCGTCAATCAGAGCGCCGGTGATGTTCATACTCAGCGTTAACAAGCGTTTGCGCTGACCGGATCTGCAGAGGAAATCGATGGCGCAGCAGCGTGCGCTGCCTGATACAGCGCCCTCTCCCCTTGCGGGAGAGGGCTGCACCGGCTTCTCGACGCACTCATTCGGGTGAGGGGTATCTCTCCGCGATCGCGGCTTGTGGAGACATCCCCTCACCCAACCGAGCTTGCCGCGCTGTCCTACAAGCCCTCTCCCGCAAGGGGAGAGGGCGCATTCACGGGCACCGCGCTCATTCTGACCTCACCTACAATGAGTTCTAACATCGCTATACTTTTGTGGCCATTGCCGCACCAATCGCGAACACGTCCGCGCGCTCGATGATCAGGTCGCGGAACAGGCGGGCGCGGTGCGACATCCATTGCGGGTCGGGATAGACAACGTGGAGCGGCAGCGACGGCACATCGTAGTCCGGCAGCAGGTGGACGAGCTTGCCGGAGGCGATGTGGCACACCGCGCACCAGTCCGGCAGGACGGCGGCGCCGAGGCCTTCCAGCGCTGCTAGGGCCATGATGTCGGCATCGTCGCAGGTCAGCGACGGCGTGATGCCGACGACGTGGCGCCCGGTCTCGGACTCGAAGCTCCATTCGTTCTTCGGCGACAGCCGCGAATAGGTCACGCAGGGCAGCTGGCGCAGATCGTTCGGCAGCCGCGGTGGGCGATGCCGCGCGAGCAGCGATGGCGCCGCGACCAGCAGCCGCTTGACCGTGCCGACGCGGCGCGCGACCAGCGAGCTCGAGCTGAGCACGCCGATGCGGATGGCGAGCTCCGTGCCAGTCTCCACGAGGTCGACGAACTGCTCGGTGAAGCGGATATCGAGCCGCACCTCTGGATAGCGACGGCCATATTCGGCGAAAATGTCGCGGAAGAAAGTGCGGCCGAACGAGGTCGGCACCGTCATCCGCAAGGTGCCCGAGGGCGCGCCGACGCGCTTCGGCGATGGAATGCCCGCGCTCTCGAACAAGGTGACGATGTCCTTGGCGAGCTTGAGCACGCGGTCGGCCTCGGCGGTCGGCCGCAGCTTGCGCGTGGTGCGTACGAATAGCCGACAGCCGAACTGTTCCTCCAAGAGCGCGATGCGCTTGGTGATCGCCGGCTGTCCCAGGCCGAGATCAGCCGCAGCCTGGGTGAAACTGCCGGCCTCCATGACCCGGATGAAGGTCTGCAGCGCGTCGATCCGGTCCATCCATTCCTCCCCGGAATGAGTTTTATTCTGGCTATTCCGTATACGTCAGGAGGCGGCGTAGTCTAGCCTCTCAAAAAAGATCACAGGGAGGGGAAACCCATGGAGAAGTCGATTGGCATCGTCGGCGCCGGCATCGGCGGGCTGCATCTGGCGCTCTATCTGCAGCAGCACGGGATCCAGGCGACCGTCCTGACGGATCGCGCGCCCGAGCAGTATGCTGCAACGCGGCTGATGAACACGGTGGCGCATCACGGCATCACGGTGGCGCGCGAGAACGAGCTCGGCGTGAACCACTGGGACGATCCCGATGTCGTCTATCACCACCATGATCACTTCTTCAATTTTCCGGGCAGCCCCCTGCTCTTCCGCGGCGCCTTCAAGCAGCCGAGCCGCGCGGTCGACTACCGGATCTACCTGCCGGCGCTGATGAAGGATTTCGAAGATCGCGGCGGCACGATCGAATACGCCAGCATCCAGGACGACGACATTCCGGCGCTGGTGGCGCGCTTCGACCTGCTGGTGGTGTCGACCGGCAAGGGCGCGCTCGGGCGGATGTTCAGCCATCGGCCGGAGCTGTCGCCCTACAACCAGCCGCAGCGCCTGCTCTGCGTCGGCCTCTATGACGGCGTCGATCACGGCAGCCCCGAGGGTGACGATCCGCGCGGCGTCACGCTGTCGGTGTCGCCGGGCCATGGCGAGATGATCGTGATCCCGACGCTGACCTTCGGCGGCATGAAGACGGCGCTGCTGATGGAGAACATTCCCGGCGGCGACATGGCCGAGCTGGTGTCGCTCAACTACGACGCCGATCCCTCGGCCTTTCGGCAGACGCTGCTCGACAAGCTCGAAAAGCACCATCCGCACACCTACAACCGGATCGACACGCACCGCTTCGATCTGCAGCCGCTGGACCTCTTGCAGGGCGCCGTGGTGCCGACCGTACGGCGCTCCTCGGTGAGCTTCGACGACGGCAAGATCGCGATCGCGCTCGGCGACGTGCACTCCGTGGTCGATCCGATGATGGGCCAGGGCGCCAACATGGCTTCCTACGCCGCGTTCGAGCTCGGCAAGGCGATCACCGAGGCCGTGGCGTTCGACGACCGCTTCGTCGAGACGGTCGATCGCGCGCGCGAGAACCGCGTGCTCGCCGCGGCGCGCTGGACCAATCTGATGCTGCAGCCGCCGTCGGAGGCGATGGGCCGGCTGATCTTCACCATGGCGCAGGATCGCGCGCTCTGTGACGAGTTCACCGACAATTTCAACTATCCGGAGCGGCAGTGGGACCGGCTGGCGAGCGACCGGCGTATTCATGCCTGGATCGATGACCGGGCAAGGCTCGCAGCGTGATGGCGGAGAGAAGCCGATGAGCCATCATCCGGACCCGGCCAGCTTTCGCGCTGCCGCCTCGCGGTTCTCGACAGGCGTGACCGTCGTGACGAGCCGCGATGCCCAGGGCGCACCGGTCGGGATGACCGCGAACAGCTTCACCACGGTCTCGATGCAGCCGCCCACGGTGCTGGTCTCGCTGAAGCGCGGCCGCACCTGGCAGGCGGTGAGTACCTCCGGCCGCTATGCGGTCAACGTGCTCGCGGCGGATGACGTCGCGATCGGCCGGCATTTCGCCGGCGCACCGCTGCCGCAGGGCGCACCAAGCTTCGACGAACGCGATGGCTTCTTCCTGCTGCCGCAGGCGATCGCGCAGTTCGGCTGCGAGGTCGTCAACGCGATCGAGATCGCAGACCACACGCTGTTCATCGGCGAAGTGCGCTGGTGCCGGCACCAGGACGGCCTGCCGCTGGCGTTCTATGCCAGCCGATTTTGCAACGGGCTGGGCGCTGAGATCAAGCCGGCGGAGGCGCTGGCGTATCCGGCAGAGGGATGGAGCATTTGATCGCACAGCCGGCGAGCCGAATACGCCACCATCGTTCGCCGTAAGCAGCTTCGCATGATCAAGGTGCAGCGCCGCTCTCGGAGCGGCCCCTCAAGGTGAGGAGGCGCGGAGCGCCGTCTCGAACCATGAGGCCACAGTGTGGGCCTCGCCCTTCGAGACGCCCGCCTGCGGCGGGCTCCTCAGGGTGAGGAGCAAGAGTTTCGCTCTTCCACACAAATCGGATGCGGTTCGCCGGGACGACTTAGTGAGCCAAACATCGTCACATTGAAGACTGCGGGTCCGGCACAGTCGTGAGGCTCAACCGCCGATCGGTCCGGGGTCGATGCCCCCCGTTGTGGCGGCTCCAGAATGACCGGAGCGCGGCCACGTGACGATCGAAGCGTGATTTTAGTGCCGGCCGGGGGACGTCGTCAAATGCATCGGCGCCGCAGGCACGAGGCCTGCGGCCGATGGTCCACAGCAGTTTCGCTCGTCGGCTAGCGCCGCTCGTTCAGCATCGGGAAGCCGCGCTGATGCCAGACCGGATAGGCCGCGGGAATGTCGCTGGCGGCATCGAGCGTGGCCACGTGCTCCGCCGTCAGGCTCCAGCCGAGCGCGCCGATGTTCTCCATGAGCTGGCTCTCGTTGCGGGCGCCGACGATGATGGTCGACACGGTCGGGCGCTGCAGCAGCCAGTTCAGCGCCACCTGCGGAATCGTCTTGCCGGTCTCCTTGGCGACGCCGTCGAGCGCATCGACGACGCGATACAGCCGCTCCTCCTCGTAATGCGGTCCCGTGCCGGCGATGTCGTGGGCGCGGGTGCCGGGCTTGGCCGGCTGTCCGCGGCGGATCTTGCCGGTCAACTTGCCCCATCCGAGCGGGCTCCAGATCACGGCGCCGACGCCCTGGTCGACGCCGAGCGGCATCAGCTCCCACTCATAGTCGCGGTTGAGCAGCGAGTAGTAGGCCTGATGCGCGACATAGCGCGGATAGCCGTAGCGGTCGGAGGCGGCCAGCGACTTCATCAGGTGCCAGCCGGAGAAGTTGGAGCAGCCGATGTAGCGGATCTTGCCGGCGCGCACGAGCTGGTCGAGCGTGGACAGCGTCTCCTCCACCGGCGTGTTGTAGTCCTGGCCGTGCAGCTGGAACAGGTCGATGTGGTCGACGCCGAGCCGCGCGAGCGAGCCGTCGATCGCCTCGATCAGATGCTGGCGCGAGGAGCCATAGTCGTTCGGGCCACTGCCTTTCGGGAACGTCGCCTTGGTCGAGATCAGCAGGCGGTTGCGCTTGCCTTTGATGGCCTGGCCGAGAATGCTCTCGGCCAGGCCGTCCGAATAGACGTCGGCGCTGTCGAACATCGAGAGGCCATGATCGAGGCAGACGTCGATCAGCCGGGAGGCGCCGTCAGCGTCGGTCCCGCCCCAGGCCTTGAAGAAGTCGTTGCTGCCGCCAAAGGTCGCGGTGCCGAAGCTGAGCGCGGGCACGCGGAGGCCGGAATGGCCGAGACGTCGATGGTCCATCATGATCTCCCTGGGTGTTGGCCGCATGAATACGCGCAGCGCGCGCCCCCGACCATGCCGCACCGTGCATGGCATTGTTGCACCGCCTGTGATTCCGACGCCATTCGCCTTGACCGGAGTGGTCGCGGCTTGATCTAACCGGGGCCGTTTCTCTTTCCCCCCGGGAACCTCAGGCCATGCGTATCGCCACTTGGAACGTCAATTCGGTCCGGCAGCGGATCGATCACCTTCTGACCTGGCTCAAGGAATGCTCCCCGGACATCGTCTGCCTGCAGGAGATCAAGTGCACGGACGACGCATTCCCGCGGCTGGAGATCGAGGCGCTCGGCTACAACGTCGTGACCCACGGTCAGAAGACATTCAACGGCGTCGCGCTGTTGTCTAAGCTGCCGTTCGACGAAACGAAGTCCGGGCTCGATGGCGATGCCGAGGACGTGCATGCGCGCTTCCTGGAGGGCGTGGTCAGCCTCAAGAGCGGGGTGGTGCGCATCGCCTGCCTCTATCTGCCCAACGGCAACCCGCCGAACACGGAAAAATATCCCTACAAGCTCAAATGGATGTCGCGGCTTCGTGACTATGCGCGTGAACGGCTGAAGACCGAGGAGCCGCTGATCCTCGCAGGTGACTTCAACGTGATCCCCGCCGCCGACGACGTCTCCAACCCCGAGGCCTGGGTCGAGGACGCGCTATTCCGTCCCGAGACGCGGGAGAGCTTCCAGTCGCTGCTCGGCCTCGGGCTCACCGACGCGCTGCGCGCCGTCACCGACGCGCCGGGGCAGTACACGTTCTGGGACTATCAGGCCGGCGCCTGGCAGAAGAACATGGGGATCCGGATCGATCACCTGCTGCTGTCGCCGCAGGCCAGCGACCGGCTGGTCGAGGTCGGCGTCGACAGCTATGTCAGGGCCTGGGAGAAGCCGTCGGATCACGTGCCGGTGTGGGCCGATTTCGATCTCGAGACGGCGTAACTCGAGGACAGTCGATGACGATCTACACACGGCGGCAATTGTTTCCGCTCGCACTCGTGCCGCTGCTGGTGGCGAAGCCGGCGCTCGCCGCCGACCTGCAGGCGACAATCGCCGGCATCGAAGCCGACAGCGGCGGGCGGCTCGGCGTGGCCCTGCTGGACACCGCGAGCGGCGCCCTCGGCGGCCATCGGCTCGACGAGCGGTTCCCGATGTGCAGCACCTTCAAGGCGCTGCTGGCGGGCGCGATCCTCACCAAGGTCGATTCCGGCACCGAGCAGCTGGCACGCCGCATTCCGATCGCGCAAGAAGACATCCTGTCCTATGCGCCGGTCACCAAGGCCTATGTGGGGACGTCGGGCCTGTCGGTCGGCGAATTGTGCGAGGCGACCGTGACGCTCAGCGACAACACCGCGGCGAATCTGCTGCTGGCGACGCTCGGCGGCCCCGCCGGCTTGACCCGCGCCATCCGCGGCTTCGGCGACGCCATCACCCGGCTCGACCGCATCGAGCCCGCGCTCAATGAAAGCGTGCCCGGCGATCCGAGGGACACCACCACGCCCGCGGCGATGGCCCAGACCTTGGCGAAGCTGACCACCGGCACTGCGCTGTCGGCGGCGTCGCGCGATGTCCTGAATGGCTGGCTGATCGCCTGCAAGACCGGTGGCGCCAAGCTGCGCGCCGGCCTGCCCGGCGAATGGCGCATCGGCGACAAGACCGGCGCGGGCGACAACGGGAGCAGCAACGATGTCGCCGTGATCTGGCCGACAGGGCGCGCGCCGGTCCTCGTGAGCAGCTATCTCACCGAGACCAAGGCCAGCGACGACAAGCGCAACGCGGTTCACGCAGCGGTCGGCCGCGCCGTCGCCGCCGCGCTCGGGGCCTGAGCCGCCGCCTCGCGATAGATCGCGGCGATCGCGTCGACTCCGGTGCGCAGGTGGCGCATCTGGCGGCCCCCGAGGCGCACGCCGAGACCGGCGCGCTCCGGCAGCAGGCTTGCCGCGGCGTAGAGGCCGTCGATGCAGGACAGCGCATCGGCGAGACGCTGGCGGAGCGCGGCGAGATCGTTCGTCGGCGGCAGCATCAGAACGGCCGAGCCGAACGCGCGATGACCGTTGAAGACCGCTACATCAGGATCGCGCAGATGCATGCGGTCGATGAGGAGCGGCTCCTCGCCCGTCCGGCGCACGACGAGCGCGGAGTCGAGCTCGCGGAACAAGCGTCCCTGCCCGTCCGGGTCATGCATCGTGAAGGCGTCGGTCACCAGCGCCGATGCATCGGCGGCGCAGTTCAGGTCGAGCACCTGGCACAGGGCCGCCCCGGGAAAGAGGATGCGCGGCTCCGGCCGATAGTCGAGCCTGGCGCCGGTCGCGACCCGGAGCAGAACCTGCTCCTTGGCACGTGCGCCCGGCTCGGCGCGATGTACTGAGGTGGCGCCCTGCGTGGCCACGCAAACGGCTGTACCCGCAGATAGCGTGAAGCGCTGCGTCAACCGGTCCTCGCCGTGCACGGCGCCACTGCCGGTCTGCAGGATCACGCTGAGGCAATCCGGCCGCGCGGCATCGGTGTGGAAGCTGCGCGTCAGCACGAACGGCCAGGCAAACAGCCGGCGATCGATCACGGTGCGGCCGCCGCGGCGGGCGAAGGAGAGATCGAGCCGCGGCGGCTCTGGGGCTAAAGCGCTCACGTGCGGAACAGCACCTCGCGCTCGAGCAGGTCGACGATCGCTTCAACGCCCTCACCGCGCCGGCAGTTGGTCAAGAGCACCGGCCGGCCGTCGCGCACAGCGGCGGCCTCGCGCTGCATGCGTGCGAGATCGACGCCGACATGAGGGGCGAGATCGACCTTGTTGATCACCAGGAGATCGGCGCGGATCACGCCGGGGCCGCGCTTGCGCGGGATGTCGTCGCCGCCGGCGACGTCGATCACGAACATCCAGAAATCGGTGAGGTCGCGCGAGAAGGTCGAGGCGAGATTGTCGCCGCCGCTCTCCAGCAGGATCAGCTCGACGCCGGGAAAGCGCCGCTCCAGTTCGTCGGCGGCCTCGATGTTGAGCGTCGGATCCTCGCGGATCACCGTGTGCGGACAGGCGCCGGCCTCCACCGCCGAGACCCGCTCGGGGTCGATCAGGCCGGAGCGCCGCACGCGCTCGGCATCTTCGGCGGTGACGAGATCGTTGGTGATGACGGCGATGTCGATGCCGCGCGCCTGCAGCGCCGGGATCAGCTGCTCGACCAACGCGGTCTTGCCGGAGCCGACGGGGCCGCCGATGCCAACGCGCGCGGCCGTCATCGGCGCATCGGCGCGGGTGAGAGCGAGACGGCTCATCGCAGCATGAACCTCCTCGCGAGCGGCACGGTTGTCGCGGGCGGGCACATCAAGAGCTTGCCGTCGGCGCGGACCTCGAAGGTCTGCGGATCGACCTCGACATGCGGCATCGCCGCGTTGCGGACCATGTCGGTCTTGCGCAGGCGGCGCACGTTCTTGATCTGCACCGTCTCGCGGCCGAGCCCGAGCCTGCCGCGGATGCCGGCGTCGACCGCGAGCTTCGACATGAAGTTGACGCCGAGCCGCTGTGGCGCCGCGCCGAGCGCGCCCCACATCCGCTTCTGGATCATCGGCTCCGACAGCCCGAGGCTGCCATTGCCGTCGCCCATCGCGGCCCAGACCGGAAAGCCGTTCTTGATCACCATGTAGGGCTTCAGCCCGAACGAGGCGCGCGGCCACAGCACGAGATCGGCCATCTTGCCGACCTCGATGGAGCCGACGACATGATCAATGCCGACGGCAATAGCCGGATTGATCGTGAGCTTGGCGACGTAGCGCTTGATGCGCTCATTGTCGGCCCGAACAGTTGTCTCCTCCGGCAGCCGGCCGATGCGGTCCTTCATCACGCTCGCAAGCTGCCAGCATTTGGCGACGTTCTCGGCGAGCCGGCCCATGCCCTGCGTATCCGTGCCGAAGATCGAGATCGCGCCCATGTCGTGCAGGAAATCCTCCGCCGCCATCGACTGCGCGCGCACCCGCGCCTCGCCGAACATGACGTCCTCGGGCGAATTGTAGTTGAGCTGATGACAGATCATCGTCATCGGCACGCCCTCCTCCATGCCATACGACGTGTAGGGATTGGTCGGATTGGTGGAGGACGGGATCACGTTGGGCCAGGACACGACCTTGAGCAGGTCGGGCGCATGGCCGCCGCCGGCGCCCTCGACGTGGTACATGTGGATGGTGCGGCCATCGACCGCGGACATCGTATCCTCGCAGAAGCCGTACTCGTTGATTGAATCCGTGTGCAGGTGCACGGCGAAATCGTTGCGGTCAGCCGCGATCAGGCTCTTGTCGATGACGTCGGGCGCCGCGCCAAAGTCCTCGTGGATCTTGACCGACATGCCGCCGGCCGCGACCGCCTCCTCGACCGCTGCGGGATTGGAGCCGCCGCGGCCGAACAGCGCGTAGTTCAGCGGCGAGAACTCGATCGACTTGAGGAAATGGCCGAAGTTCGGGCCCGAGCCTGAGCCGACGTCGAACACCGGCCCCGAGCCGTTGCCGACCATCGTGGTGGTGCCGCCGGCCAGCGCGTGATCCGACTGCTCCGGCGAGATCAGATGCGCGTGGCTCTCGATCGCGCCCGCGGTGACGATGAACGGGCCGCCGGCGATCGGCGCGGTGGTGTGACCGACCACCATGTCCGGATGCACGTCCGGCATGATGTCGGGATTGCCGGCCTTGCCGATGCCGACGATGCGGCCGTCGCGGATGCCGATGTCGGCCTTCACGATGCCGATCACGGCGTCGACGATGGTCGCGTTCTTGACGACGACGTCGAGGGCCTTGTGAGTGGACGTCCGGTGCGCCGCGACGGCCTCGCCGTCGCGAATGTTCTTGCCGGCGCCGACCAGCAGCTCATGGCCGTAGGTCGTGTAGTCGTGCTCGATCTCGGCGAGCAGGCTGGTGTCGGCGAGCCGGACGAGATCGCCTTTCGTGGGACCGTAAAGCTCGGCATAGGCTTGCCGTGTCAGTGTTGCCATGACCTAGGCTCCGAGATAGCCGCGCGACTGCGCGAGCTTCAGCGCGGCGTCGCGCGCGCCGGGCGCATCGAGCGGACCATTGACCAGCCCGGCCTGGCCGCGCACGATCCGGTCGCCTGTGATCGGCACCAGCCGCACCGATTTGAAGATCCCCGGTTCGAAGCGCATGCCGAGCCCCGCGGGGCGGTCGATCTTCATCCCCCAGGCCGCGGCGCGGTCGAAGCGCAGCGCGCGGTTGACCTCGAAGAAGTGGGTGTGGCTGCGCACCTGGATATCGCGATCCCCGGTGTTGACGACATCGATGGTGACCGCCGGCAATTCGCTGAACATCGCAATGTCGTCGCCGCCGGCGATGATCTCGCCGGGTACGATCTCCTCGGCGGCTGCGCCTTCGGCCGGCTGGATCGGCTCGAACAGCGCCATCACCTTGGTGCCCTCGGCGAACATCAGCTCGACATAGAGCATCGGGATCATCTGCGCGACGCCGGGCTCGACGTCGTCGGTGGTCAGCAACCGGCCGGCCATGTCGCGGATCTCGGCATAGGGCAGATTGCGTCGCGCCGCGGTCATCACCTCATCGGTGATGTAGGCGACCGCCTCGGGATGGCTCAGCTTGATGCCCAGCAAGCGATTGCGCCGCGCCATCTGCGCGGCGTTGAAGATCACGAGACGATCCAGCTCGGTCGGCGACAGGTTCATCATGGCGCGGCACCTCAGGTCGTGAACATGCGCACATGCCGCAACGGCCCGCGCGACACGGCGATATCGATGAAGGGCGTGAAGCTCGACGGCATCGCGTCGTCGTCGGGTGTGCCGTTGAGCAGATCGCCGAGCCGTGCGCGGGCGCGCGCCAGGCTCTGCTGCGAGTCGATGTGGCCGATCAGGCCGAGCCGCACCGCGGCGCTGACGAGGCCAGTGATGAGGGTCCAGCCGGAGACGAGCTCGGCGGCATCGAGGCTCAGGCCGGCATCACGGCCGGCGATCGCCTGCACCACGGCGAGGTGTCCAAGTCTCGGATCGGCCGAGACGCGCGCGCGGTAGGACACGGACAAGGGGCCTGCAAGCTTGACCCAGACGCCGAGCAACGCCCTGCCCGCACGCCGCGAGCCCTCGCGCATCTCGGCCGACGGCGTCGTGGCCTCGGCGAGGCGATCCACGGCTACCATCGCCGCGGTATCGCCAGCGTGCCAGGCGCGCCGCAGCAGGATGCGATCCATCGTGGCCCAGCGCTGCGCAAGGTGATCGGCAATGACGCCGTCGAGATCGCTGCGGTCGGACAGCAGGCCATCGGCGGCGAGGCCTTCGATGCCCCAAGAGAAGGCAAAGCCGCCGGCGGGAAAGGCGCTGTCGCCGAGTTGCAGCAGGGCCAGCGTCTCGCCGCGGTCAAACATGCGCGCGCTCCACGACTTCGCCGGCGTCGAGCAGCGGCTTGATCCGCGCACGGTAGGTCTCGATCGGGGCGTCGAGCAGTACGACGAGGCTGTCGCCCTCGAAGCGGACGCGCCAGTGCAGATTGCCGGCATGCCAACCGAGCTTGAGCGCGCTGGCCTTGTCACGCGCCTTGAGGCGCAGCACATGCTGCTCGCCAAAACGTGCGATGATGGCGCGATCGGAGTCGAGATGCAGCAGCGCGCCGTCGACCAGCTCCTCGTCGCGATCCAGGCTGACGGCGCAGTCGGTGCCGCGATCGGTGGTCAGGCGGAAGCGCTTGCGGCCGGCATCCTCCGGCGGCACGAACAGCAACTCGATGCCACCGCGATGCTCCAGCGCGTGGATGCGGCCGGCATAAGCCTTGTCGCTCGCGCGTCCCAGGATGCCGTGCAGACGGAGCATCGGCGGGGTTCCTCTTGTTGATATAGTCTTCGTCATTCCGGGGCAGCCTGTCAGGGCTGAACCCGGAATCTAGAGATTCTCAGGTGCGCGATTGCGCACCATAGTTTGATGCTGTCGCATCGCCCCGGAATGACTGTGGAGACGGTTGGTGCCTGCCCCTACCGCAGCGTCGCCGACACCTCCTGCGAGGTCACCAGGATGACCTCGCCGTCGAGGATTGGCTTGGCGATGCCGAAGAAGGTCGCCACCGCGGCGGAGCCGTTGTGGCGGTCCATCGCGGCCTTGTCGGCGAAGCGCTCATAGGTCGTGAACAGACCCGGCTCGGTCTCGCTCTGCGAGATGAAGAAGCCGATCGTCTCCGGCTCGTTGGCCGCGACATGGGCCGCGACGGCGACGAGGGCGTCGCGCATCGTGGCCTCTTGTCCCGCCTTGGCCCTGATGACCGCGGTGATGGTGATCATCAGAAGGTCTTCCAGTCGCCGTCGGCCTCGAACGCCGCCGCCGCCTGGTAGATCGTGGACTCGGCGTAGTCCTTGCCGATCAGCATCAGGCCGACCGGCAGGCCATCCGAGAGGCCGCACGGCACGGTCATCGCGGGATGACCGGTGACGTCGAACGGGCTCGTCGTCGCGGTCATCTCGAAGGCGCGCTGCACCACCTCGGCGAGCGGCGCGTCCTTGGCCGGGATCGGCGTGGCGACGCACGGCAAGGTCGGCATCAGCAAGAGGTCGTAGGAGCCGAACATCGCGTCATAGGCCGCCTTCGCCTGGATCGCGATGTTGCGCGACTTGGCGTAGTAGCGGCCGCGGTAGTGCTCGAGGCCCCACTGCCCGACCAGCATGGTCAGCTTCAACGTCACCGACAAATCGTCAGCGCGCGTGCGCCAGCCGGAATGCGCGTCGAGCAGGCCGACGTCGTAGAGGCCCTTCCAGTTGAAGCCCATGCCGTTGCCGAGCATCATCTGCACCAGGAAGCCTTCCAGCGTGATCGGATTCCACGCCGCCAGCGCATGCATGTGCTCGGGGATCGAGACCTCCGACACCGACGCGCCCATCTTGGCGAAGCGCTCCGCGCCGGCCTTGACCTTGCTGACCACGCCCTCTTCCATGTTCGGCGCGCTGAAGCCTTCCTTGAGCACGCCGATCTTGAGACCCTTGACGCCCTTGCCGAGCGCCTCGGTGTAGGCCGAGACCTTCGGCGCATATTGCCGCGGATCGAGGCCGTCGGCGCCGGCCAGCACTTCGAGCAGCAGCGCGTTGTCGGCGACCGACTTGGTCATCGGCCCGGTGTGGTCGATCGTCGACTCGATCGGCATGACGCCGGTGTAGGGCACGAGACCGTGCGTCGCCTTCATGCCGTAGATGCCGCAATAGGACGCGGGAATGCGGATCGAGCCGCCCTGGTCGCCGCCGATCGACATGTCGACCTCGCCGGCCGCCACCAGCGCAGCGCTGCCCGAGGACGAGCCGCCGGCCGAATAGCCCATCTTCCAGGGATTGTGCACCGGCGCGGGATTGGAGGTATGGCTGCCGCCGGACAGGCAGAAGTGCTCGCAGACGGCCTTGCCGACGATGGTGCCGCCGGCATCGAGGATGCGGGAGACAATGGTGGCGTCGGCTGCGGGAATGAAGCCTTCCAGCGTGGTCGAGCCGTTCATCATCGGCACGCCGGCGAGCGCGACGTTGTCCTTCAGCACCACCGTGCGGCCGGCGAGCTTGCCGGACGACGCACCCTTCACCTCGGTCTTGATCGCCCAGGCGTTGTACTTGTTCTCCTTAGGCATCGGCTTGGCGCCCGGCGTGCGCGGATATTTCACCGGCGGCAGCGGGTTCGGCAGCTCATCGATGATGTCGTACTGGTCGAACATGCCGCCCATCAGCGACAGATATTCGGCGGCCTCCTCGACCGTCATGTTCATGTGCAGGCTGGCGGCGAGATCGGCAACTTCCTCGGCATTCGGGCGTTTGATGGACATGAGTCATCCTTTCTTGTGAGGACAAGCTGGGCAGAGACAGCAAATTGTCAGTTCAATGGGCCGGCGCGCGCGCGCCGGTACGGGCTCTAGCTCGGGATCATCTGACCTTCCCGGGCCAGGAGAGTCTCACGGTCGAGTTCCTCGGTGATACGCCCCTTCTGGATGTGCAGGATGCGATCCGATAACGACGTGATGAATTCGAGGTTCTGCTCGACCACGATCAAAGACATCTTCCAGCGCGACTTCAACGCCAGCAGCGTCTCGATGATCTCCTCGATGATCGACGGCTGGATGCCTTCGGTCGGCTCATCCAGCAGGATCAGCTTGGGCTTTGTGCACAGGCAGCGCGCCAGTGCCAGCAATTGCTGCTCGCCGCCCGACAGCGCGCCGCCGCGGCGGTCGAGCAGCCGCACCAGGCGCGGAAAATCCTGCAGCACGGCATCGATGACACTGCGGTCCTCCTTCGGCGCCGCAGCGAGCCCCATGCGCAGATTTTCCATGACCGACAGGTCCGGAAAGATCTCGCGGCCCTGCGGCACCAGGCCGATGCCGAGCCGAGAGCGCTCGTGCGGCTTCAGATGCGTGATGGCTCGGCCTGCGAACACCACCGAGCCGTCGGTGGTCGGCAGATGCCCCATCAAGGTGCGCAGCGCCGTGGTCTTGCCCATGCCGTTATGGCCGAGGATGCCGAGATATTCGCCGTCGGCCACCGTCAGGTCGACGCCGAACAGGATCGGAATCCGGCCATAGCCGGACTTGAGCCCCTTGACCTCGAGAAGCGCGCTCATGCCGCCACCTTCTTGCCGAGATAGACGTCGCGCACGCGCTGGTCGGCGAGCACCTTGTCGACGGTGTCCTCAACCAGCACGCGCCCCTGGTGGAATACGGTCACGCGCTTGGCAATCTGCTTGATGAACTCCATGTCGTGCTCGACGACGACGATGGCCCGGGTCTGGTTGATCTCGCGGATGATCGCGGCGGTGTGGAAGGTCTCCTCGTCGGTCATGCCGGCGGCGGGCTCGTCGAGCAGGATCAGCTCCGGCTCGGCGGCGAGCACCATGCCGATCTCGACCCATTGGCGCTGGCCGTGCGACAAGGTCGCGACGATACTGTCGGCGTAGTCGGTCAGCCGGATCATCTCCAGCACGGCATTGACCGCCGGCCCCTGCTGCCGCGGCGTTGCCTTGCGCCGTACCGCCATCCAGATGTTCTCACGCACCGAGAGGCCGTTGAACACGTTCGGGACCTGGGTCTTGATGCCGATGCCCATGCGCGCGATCTCGTGCGACAGCTTTCCCGCGATCGGCATGCCGCGGAACGCGATGCTGCCCGACGTCGGCACCAGTTGTCCGGTCAGCGTCTTGAAGAACGTGCTCTTGCCGGCGCCGTTTGGGCCGATCAGGCAGCGCAGCTCCATCTCCTGCAGGGTGAACGTGATGTCGTCATTGGCGACCACGCCGCCGAAGCGCATCGTCAGGTGCTCGGCCTTGAGCAGAGGAACGAGGTCGGCCATGTCACTCGGCTCCTGCAGGATGCGGCGCCGCCGCTGACGGGACCGGCGGACCATTGGTCTTCGGCTTCTTGTCCGGGATCAGCCGCATCACCAGATCACGCGCGGTCGGGAAGATGCCCTTCGGCAGGAGCAGCACGAACACCACGAGTACGCCGCCGAGAACGAGGTTGGAGTTCAGGAGCTGCTGCGAGCCGATATAGGCGACGATGTACTCGATCACGACGCAGCCGATGATCGGCCCGAGCAAGGTGCCGAGCCCGCCGACCGTGATCCAGATGATGATCTCGGCGGACAGCGACAGGCTGAAGATGGTCGGGCTGACGAAGGCGCCCCAGTTGACGTAGAGCGCGCCGGCAAGACCGGCGATGGCGCCGCCGAGGATGAAGGTCAGGCACTTCACCAGCCGCGGATCGTACCCGAGCAGCGACGCCCGCACCTCGTTCTCGCGCACCGCGACGATGATGCGCCCGGCCGGCAGCGCCAGCAGCAGCCGCAGCAGCAGGAACACGCCGAGCAGCACGTAGGCGGTGGTCCACCACGACTGCTCGGGCGACAGCACGGTCGACGGATCGAACGGCATGTTGAAGGTCGGCACCGCCGGCATGCCGTTGAAGCCGCCGAGCAGCGCCTTGCCGATCTTGTAGGCGTCGCCCGAGGTCGAATTGACCGAGTTGAACAGGATCAAGGTGACGGTGAGCGTGATGACGCCGAGATAGACGTCCGAGATGCGGCCGAAGAAGATGAAGTAGCCGAGGATCGCCGCGAACAGCGCAGGCACGGCGATCGCCAGCAGGATCGCCGGCGTCGAGTCCTGGAAGTTGACGGCAGCGATCGCGTAGGCATAGCCGCCGAGGCCGAAGAAGGCGGTTTGGCCGAACGACAGGATGCCGCCATAGCCCCAGATGAAGGCGAGGCTCAGCGCCAGAACCGACATCGCGGCGAACAACGTCAGTTGCATCAGGCCGAACAACTCGATCACGCTCGGCATAATCGCGATCACGCCAATGGCGACGACGGTCCCCACGGCCTGGAGAGCGAGGCGAAGGCGCTTGTCCATCACAGGTTCCCCTTGAAGAAGCGCCCGGAGATGCCCTGCGGCAGCAGACGGATGAGCACGATCGCGGTGGTGAAGACGATCACCTCGCCATAGACGGGCGTGGTGAAATAGGCGCCGATCTGGTTGACCGAGCCGAACAGGCTCGCCGCCGAGAGCGTGCCCGACAGGATCGCCGCGCCGCCGCCAACCACCGTCATGAAGGCCTTGGCGACATAGGCGCCGCCCATCACCGGCGTGATGCCGGACACCGGCGCCAGCAGGCCGCCGGCGAGACCCGTCACGGCGGCCCCGAGCGCGAACGTGCTCATGTAGACGCGGGCCGGGTTGACGCCGAGCGTCGCCGCCATCGCCGGGTTCTGCATCGTGGCGCGGGCGACCAGGCCAAACCGGGTGTAGCGCATCACGCCGTAGATGATGGCCATCATGACGGCCGCCATCAGTGCAAGGAACAGCGTGTAGTAGCTCGACTGGTACGAGCCGATCGAGAAGCCGCCGAGCGGCGTCGGCACGCCCTGCTGGGTGTTGCCGTAGATCGTGGTGATGATGCCGATGATCAGGAGGCTGAGGCCCCAGGTCGCGAGCATGGAATCGACCAGGCGGCCGTAGAGAAACCGGATCAGGCAGCGCTCGATCACGAGGCCGACGATGCCGACGAACAGGGGCGCGATGATCAGCATCGCGATCCAGATGTTCACCCCGGCATTGGCCGAGATCACGGTGGCGTAGGCGCCGAGCATGATGAACTCGCCATGGGCGAGATTGATGATCTTCATCATGCCGAAGATGATCGCCAGTCCCAGGCAGAGCAGGAACAGCGATGAGATTCCATTGAGGACGTCGAGCGCGAGGATGACGTAGATCGCCATGCGGGGTCTTTCAGGGCAGTCCAATGAAACCGGGTCCCGCCGGATGGCGGGACCCGGCACGCGTCAGAGATTGATGATGTACTGCTTGACGTCGTTCGGGTTCTTGACGAGGTCACAGACGCTCGCGGTGTCCGCGGGCTTGGCGTCGGTGTAGGTCTCGAGCACCGACCATTTGCGGTCCTTCACCTCGGCCAGGAACGCGTTGCGGACGGTGTGATGGGTCTGCTTGTCCAGCGAGACCTTGCCGCTCGGGCCGTCGAAAACGAGGCCGCTCTCGAGCGCCTCGATCACCTTCATGCGGTCGATGCTGCCGGCCTTCTTGACGCCTTCGGCCCAGAGCATGACGCCCTCATAGGTGCACGAGGCGAGCTCGCTGATGTAAGGCGAATCCGGATGCGCCTTCTTGATCTTCTCGACGAAGCTCTTGGAGGCCGGCGTGGTCAGCTCCTCGAAATAGCCGTAGGCCCCGATGACCCCATCGCTCTCCGCCGCATCCAATGTCGAGGGCTCGTTGACGAGACCAAAGGTGGTGGAGGCGATCGGGATCTTCCCCTTCATGCCGGCCGCGGTCCACTGCCGGTAGAACGCGGTGTGGTTGCCGCCGACCAGCGCCGACAGGATGAGGTCGGGCTTGGCCGCCTGGATCTTCGAGATGGTCGAGCCGAAATTGGTGACGTCGAGCGGGAAGAAGTCGGTCGCCAGGATCTCGCCGCCATTGTCCTTGCAGTATTTGGTCATCCACTTCGCGGTGATCTGACCGTAATTGTAGTCGGCCGCGATGATGTAGGCCTTCTTGCCGGACTTCTTCATCGCGCTCGGCACAAGCTTCTCCACCGTCTGCGCCGGCGTCGTGCCAGTGCAGAAGGTGTTGCGGTCGCAGACGCCGCCTTCATACAGCGTGTTGTAGAAGTACAGCACCTTGAAGCGGTCGAAGGTCGGACGGATCGCCTCGCGCGAGGCCGAGGTGATTCCGCCGTGAACGACGTCGACCTTGTCCTTGACCGCCAGCTGCTGGGCGTATTGCGAGTACATCTGGATGTTGGACTGAGTGTCGTAGTGGATCACCTTCAAGGGACGCCCGAGCAGGCCGCCCGCGGCGTTGATCTCCTCAACGGCCAGCTGCAGCGCGTAGACCATCGGCGTGCCGGAGGTGCCGATGGGACCGGACTGGTCGTGCAGGCTGCCGACCGTGATCGGGTTCTCGGCCGCGAGCGCACCCGAGCGCAGCACGGCGGGTGCCGCGATCAATGTCGAGGTCGCGATGGCCGAGCGTTGCAGGAAACGACGTCGGGAGAGAGTCATAAAGGTCCCCATGGGTTGATGATGCTGGTTCATGATCCGCGAGAAGTTTAAAATTACAATATTTGAAAAGGCAAGTGTTTTTTGGAGCGCGCCCTGCGCCTCAGCGCGAGGCGACGACCGCGAAGTCGTAGCCATCCAGCTCGGCGAGATGGATCGGATGGCGCCCGCCAACCACCGGCTGCGCCTCGTTGCCGCGCGCCGTGCGCCGCTGCAGCGTGCGCCCGAAGACGCGCCTGAGATCGCGGGCGTCGAAGCTCTCGGCGCGCTCGATCAGCGCGGCGAGCGCGTGAATGCCTTCGTAGCAGGACTCGCCATAGCCGTTCGGCGGCGGCGGATTGTCACCGAAGGCCGTGTAGTAGCGCTCGAGAAACGCGCCGTTGTTGCGCGACCGCAGCGAGGCGAAATAGCTGGAGGCGACATAGACATTCTCGGTCTCGCCGCTGTCGAGCCCGTAGACGATGGTCTCGTCGAAGGCGGACGAGAATCGCAGCACGTGACGGCTGAGACCGGCGGCGCAGAAGGCGCGGCTGAAGGCGATGCAGTCGAAGCCGAGAAAGACCGGCAGCACCACGTCGCTGCGCGTGGTCTTGATGCGGTCGAGCATCTCGTCGAAATCGTGGACGCCGACCGGCACGTAGCATTCGCCGGTCACGGTCCCGCCGAAGCGCGCGATCAAGCGCCTGGCGATGCCGAGCGACGAGCGCGGCCAGATGTAGTCGTTGCCGCACAGGAAGAAGCGCCGGGCGCGCTTGATCTCGGAGAGCCACTGCACCGCCGGCCCCAGTAATTCGCCGGCGGTCTCGCCCGTGGTCATCACATCGCTGTTCGCCGGCAGGCCCTCGAACTGGGGCGTGTAGACGAACGGCACGCGGCCGCGCGCGGCTTGCGCGACGGGATCGCGCGCGTAGCTCGGCAGCATGCCGATCAGGCCATCGACGGCGAGCTCGTCGACCGCCTCCACCGCAGCCCGGCCCGCGCTGGCGCCGGTCGCGCCGGCGTCGATGACGATCAGCTCGACCTGTCGGCGGCGGATGCCCGCGGCCTGGTTCAGCTCGGTCACGGCCAGCCGCCCACAGGCTTCCGCGGAGGGTGCCCACAACCCTGCCGAGCCGCGCCGAGGAATGATCAGGCCGATCCGAACGCTGCGCAAACGTGCCGCCTCTGCTGTTGCAGGGGACTTGCACTCACGAATCGTGCCAAGCGCGTTTTGGCGTCATCGCGGTCGTTCGTGTACCAAAGATCGCCGATTTTGGTTATGAAACCTGACGCTGATCAAAACATCGGCGCGCCGACGCCTATTCGTTAGGCATCCGCGGCCATGGCCTCGATGTCTCACCATGGCTCGCGACTCACGGCGCAATGGCGAGGGTCTTGCTCATCGGATAGGAGGCCGCGGTGCCGAACTTGCCGGCGGGCACGCCGACATCCGCGTAGCCGCGGGCGAGATAGAATCGGTGCGCGGTCTCGGTGCTCAGCAGGGCCACGTCACGCGCGCCCAGTGCGGCCGCCCGCCGCTCCAGCTCCGCCAGCAGAGCCGAGCTGATGCCGCGAAAGCGTCCGCGCGGCGACACGTAGTTGAGCGTGATCTCGCCGGGGTGGGCGAGCCCGCCGACGGCGAGAATCACATCATCCTCGACCGCGACGAGCAACGATCGCCCTCGCCCGTCCGCCCAGGCCGCGACGTTCTGCGGTGTCTTGTTGGCGAGCCAGCGCGCCAGGATATCAGGGTTGCCGCGGTGATCCGCCAGGCACAATTCGGATATGGAGGCGCGCAGCACGGCGCAGGCCGCCTCGGCATCGTCAGCCGTCGCATCGCGGATGATCATCGCAGTCCCTCTGTCGAACGGAGGGAACGCGATGCATTCCGCTCCTGCTACTCGCGCTTGCCCTGCACCCAGCTCTCGAGCATCTGCAGCGCCGAGGCGCGGTCATCGTCCGAGGCCTTGGCGAAGGCGCGGTTGTAGCTCTCCTTGATCCAGGCTTCGTCCGGACCGGCGCTGTCGCGCGCCAGAGTGAGCCACATCAGTCCGCGCGCCGGCTGGCGCGGCAACCGGTCGCCGTTGAACAGCATCTGACCAAGCAGCGCCTGGGCCTGGTGCTGGCCCTTCTGTGCGGCGAGGCCGAGCCAGCGCGCGCCATAGCGGAAGTCGTCGCGCGAGGCGTCTGCGGTCTTCAGGTACATCCGCGCCAGATCGTACTGGGCGTCGGCATTGCCGAAATAGGACGCCGCATAGGAGAACATCTCCCGCGCGCGATCCGGATCGGCCTTGACCTTCGTGTTCGGAATGCCGCTCAGGTAATAGCGGCCGAGCGCGACAAAGGCATTGGCGACGATCTGCGCCTGAGGCGCCGACGGACTGTCCTCCGCATGCGCATTGGCGATGCGGCTGAAATAGTCGAAGGCGCGCATGTCGTCGCGCGCAACGCCATCGCCCGCCGCATACATGCGGCCGAGCTTGAACTGCGCAATCGGGTGACCTTCCTCCGCCGCGTATTGCAGCGCCGTCAGGGACTGCGTGGGCGAGGTCGAGGACGTCGTCGCGGGCAGCGCCTTGCGCAGCGCGCCGGCGCCAGCCTGCTGTCCAGCCACGGGGATCGCCGGCTCCTGGTTGACCGGAGCGCCATCGAACGCGAACGATGGCGTCGGCAACGCGAGCGGGGCAACCCCCAGCATCAATGCGAAAAGGATCCGATCAGATGTCCGCATAGCAATACTTCTCTTGCGCACCACCTGGATGGGTCACGGCGCCCGCCACGGCCGGCCCCACCTGCTGGGCATATTTCCAAAGTGCACCTGACGTGTGATGCGTCTCACGCGGCGTCCACTTGGTCTTACGTGTCGCCAGCTCGGCATCGCTCAACTTCACGTTAAGGATGCCCGCCTCGGCGTCGATCTCGATGATGTCGCCATCCTCGACCAGCGCGATCGGTCCGCCGACCGCCGCCTCCGGTCCGATATGACCGATGCAGAAGCCCCGGGTCGCGCCCGAGAACCGGCCGTCGGTGATCAGCGCGATCTTGCCGCCCATGCCCTGCCCGGTCAGCGCCGCCGTGGTCTGCAGCATTTCCCGCATGCCCGGACCGCCACGCGGCCCTTCGTAGCGAATGACGATCACGTCGCCTTCGCGATAGGTACGCTTCTGGACGGCGTCAAAGGCGTCCTCTTCCCGATCAAAGCAGCGGGCCGGCCCAGAGAATTTCAAGTTCGACATGCCCGCGACTTTCACGATCGCGCCCTCTGGCGCGAGATTGCCTTTCAGACCGACCACACCTCCGGTTGCAGTGATCGGCTGGTCGGCCGGCCTCACCACGTCCTGGTGCGGATTCCACTTCACGCCATTGAGGTTTTCGGCGATCGTCCGGCCGGTGACTGTGAGGCAGTCGCCGTTCAAATAGCCATGGTCGAGCAACGTCTTCATCAAGAGCGGAATGCCACCAGCCTCGAACATGTCTTTGGCGACATAGCGGCCACCCGGCTTCAAATCCGCGATATAAGGTGTCTTTTTGAAGATTTCGGCGACGTCGAATAAGTCGAACTTGATGCCGGCCTCGTGTGCAATCGCAGGTAGATGCAGCGCAGCATTGGTCGACCCGCCGGACGCCGCCACAACCGCAGCGGCATTTTCCAGGGATTTTCGCGTGACGATGTCGCGCGGCCGGATGTTGGCGGCGATCAGCTCCATGACCTTCTCGCCGGCGGTCATGCAGAAGGAATCACGGATTTCGTAAGGCGCGGGGGCGCCGGCCGAATAAGGCAGCGCCAGCCCGATCGCCTCAGACACCGTCGCCATCGTGTTGGCCGTGAACTGGGCGCCGCAGGCGCCGGCCGACGGACAGGCCACGCGCTCGAGCTCGTCGAGGTCGTCGTCCGACATCGCACCCACCGAATGCTTGCCGACAGCCTCGAACATGTCCTGCACCGTGACCTGCTGGCCGCGGAAATTGCCGGGCAGGATCGAGCCGCCATAGATGAAGATCGAGGGCACGTTGAGCCGGACCATCGCCATCATCATGCCCGGCAGCGATTTGTCGCAGCCGGCGAGGCCGACGAGCGCATCGTAGGAATGGCCGCGAATCGTGAGCTCCACCGAATCGGCGATCGCCTCGCGCGACGGCAGCGACGAGCGCATGCCGTCATGGCCCATTGCGATGCCGTCGGTCACGGTGATGGTGCAGAACTCGCGCGGCGTGCCGCCGGCGTGGGCGACGCCCTTTTTCACCGCCTGGGCCTGCCGCATCAGCGCGATGTTGCAGGGCGCAGCCTCGTTCCAGCACGAGGCGACGCCGACGAAGGGCTGATGGATCTGCGCCGTGGTGAGGCCCATGGCGTAGAGGTAGGACCGATGCGGCGCACGCTCGGGCCCTTCCGTCACATGACGGCTGGGCAGCCTGCGCTTGATGTCGGTCTTCGCGTCCATCGCTGTTTTGGCCTCCCGGTGCTGCGGAGAACGCTCAAAATCCGGCAAGTGGATTTTCGGCAGCCTCACACGCACTGGTTATGTTCTGATCAAAGTATTTCACGACCAGGTGTGGCTAAAAAGCGGCGCGTTTGCGGAGCGCCGGAGATTGTTACCAAAACTTCGCAAACTGTGGCGACGTCGCAACATTCGTGGCCGATGCGCAACCATCCTTGGTTGGCAGGAATTGCGGGCGCCTACTCCGGCACCACCCCGGCGGCGCGGATCATCGGCCACCATTTGCGGATCTCGGCCCGCTGCAAAGTTCCAAGCGCGGCGGGGCCGCGCTGATCGGCCGCCGGCATCTGCAACCCCAGGTTTTTCAACTGGTTTTTCACATCCGGCTCGTCCAGCGCGGCCACCGCCGCCGCACTGAGCGTATCGACGATCTCCTTGCTGACGCCCTTCGGCAGCCAGAGGCCCGACCACAGGGTCATGTGGAAACCCGGCAGGCCGGCCTCGTCGGTGGTCGGAATCTCCGGCGCGGACTCGAGCCGCTTGGCGTCGGTGACGGCGTAGGCGCGGATCGTCCCGGCACGAACCTGGTTGATGGCGTTGGAGGTCTGGTCGACGATCAGGTCGATCTGGCCAGCGACCAGATCATTCATCGCCGGCCCCGTGCCGCGATACGGCACATATTGCAGCTTGAGGCCGGTGACCTGCTCGAAATAGAGCCCTGCGATGTGGCTGCCGGAGCCATTGCCGGCGGTGCCCGCCGATACGGGGTTCGGCTGCGATTTCACCCAGGCGAGAAACTCCGGCAGCGACTTGGCCGGGATGTTGTTCCTGCTGACGATGATCATCGGATTGCTCGGCAGCAGCACCACCGGCTCGAGATCGGCCTCGAGGTCATAGCCGAGCCGGTAGACGGCACCGTTCGCGACATGGGTGCCGAGATGGCCGAAGCTCACGGTGTAGCCGTCGGGCTTCGAGCGCACCGCGCGTCCCACGCCGATCGAACCGCCCGCCCCGGTCACGTTCTCGATCAGAACGGGCTGCCCGAGCGTCTGTCTCATGTGCTCGGCGAGGATGCGCATCATCGCATCCGACGGGCCGCCGGCAGCGAACGGCACGATCACGGTGATCGCGCGCGAGGGATAATTGTCGGCGCGCGCCGGCAACGCCAGCGCGAGACATACAAACAGCACGGCGCAAAGAGCTCGTCGCATCACGTCCTCCCTTGTGTCGCACGCGCCGGTCACAGACGCTGATGCGTCTGCGCCGGAGCATGTGCCCGAGGCCGCGGTGCTGGTTGTTAGTTAGAACTGCCCGAAGTCGATCGGCTGGTGACGATCGAGCGTGCGGGTGACCGGCGGCAGCGGATACTTAAGTCCTGTCGCGCAATTGAACAGCATGACGCGATCGTTTTTCGTCACGCGCCCGTCGGCCAGGCTCTGCTTGTAGGCGGCATAGGTCGCCGCGCCCTCCGGGCACAACAGCAGCCCCTCCTCGCGCGCGACCTCGGTGAGCGCAGATGAAATCTTCTCGTCATCGACCGCGATGGCGAAACCTTTGCTTTCGCGCACCGCCCGCAGGATGAGAAAATCACCGACGGCCTGGGGCACGCGGATGCCCGAGGCGATCGTATGGGCGTCCTCCCAGCGGGTCGCGTGCTCGACGCCCTGCTCGAAGGCGCGCACCATCGGCGCGCAGCCGGAGGCCTGCACCGCGACCATGCGCGGGCGCTTGGCGCCGATAAACCCGATTTTCTCCAGCTCGTCGAACGCCTTCCACATGCCGATCAGGCCGGTGCCGCCGCCGGTCGGATAGAAGATCACGTCGGGCACGTCCCAGCCGAGCTGCTCGGCGAGTTCGAGGCCCATCGTCTTCTTGCCCTCGATGCGATAGGGCTCCTTCAAGGTCGAGGTGTCGAACCAGCCGACCTTGGCCTTGCCCTCGCCGACGATCTTGCCGCAATCATCGATCAGGCCGTTGACGCGATACACGGTCGCGCCTTGCAGCTCGATCTCGCTGACATTCACCTCGGGGGTGTCTGCCGGACAGAAGATAGTGGTCTTGATGCCGCAGGACGTTGCATAGGCCGCGAGCGCAGCACCGGCATTGCCGTTGGTCGGCATCGCCATGTGCCTGATGCCGAGCGCCTTGCCCATCGACACCGCCATCACCAGGCCGCGCGCCTTGAACGAGCCGGTCGGCAGCCGGCCCTCGTCCTTGACGATGATCTCGCCGCCGCCGAGCTTCTTCGACAGCTTGGGCAGATTGATCAGCGGCGTCATCACCTCGCCGAGGCTCACGATGTCGGCGCATTTGCGCACCGGCAGCAGTTCGCGATAGCGCCACATGTCGGCCGGACGCTGCGCCAGCGCGTCCTTGGTCAGCGCCTGTTTCACCCCTGCGAGATCGTAGCGCACCAGGAGCGGCTTGCCGGCCTTGGAGAGGTTGTGGACCTGGTCCGCCGGATAATGATCGCCTTCCATCGCGCATTCGAGATGGGTGACGAAGGTCGGGCGCTCGGTGGTGAGATTGTCGCTGGATTTCACGGCGGAGCCTCTTGTTGTGCCCGTCTGGTCATCTCCGTCATTGCCGGGCTTGCCCCGGCAATCCATCCCCTTCGCAAGTATTTTCGAAGGGGATGGATGCGCGGGTCAAGCCCGCGCATGACGGCCGGTGAGCGGATTACATATTCAGCACGCGGCCGTAGGCGTCGAGCACAGCTTCCTTCATCATCTCCGACAGGGTCGGATGCGGGAACACCGTGTGCATCAGCTCTTCCTCGGTGGTCTCGAGGTTCATCGCGACCACATAGCCCTGGATCAGCTCGGTGACCTCGGCGCCGACCATGTGGGCACCGATCAGTTGCCCGGTCTTCTTGTCGAAGATCACCTTGACCAGACCCTGGTCCTCGCCGAGCGCGATCGCCTTGCCGTTGCCGACGAAGGGGAAGCGGCCGACTCTGACGTCGCGGCCCTGCTCCTTGGCCTTGGCCTCGGTAAGACCGACGGAGGCGACCTGCGGATGGCAATAGGTGCAGCCCGGAATCAGGTTCTTGTCCATCGGGTGCGGATGCAGCCCCTTGATCGCCTCGATACAGACCACGCCTTCATGCTCGGCCTTGTGCGCGAGCATCGGGGGCCCCGCGACGTCGCCGATCGCGTAGAGGCCGGGCACGTTGGTCTTGCCGTAGCCGTCGATGACGATGCAGCCGCGGTCGGTCTTCACGCCGAGCTTCTCCAGCCCGAGATTCTCGATGTTGCCGACCACGCCGACCGCCGAGATGACGCGGTCGAACTCGACCGACTCGGTCTTGCCCTTGCCGTCGTCGATCGTCGCCACCACGCTGTCGCTCTTCTTGTCGAGCTTGGTGACCTTGGCCCCGGTCATGATCTTGAGGCCCTGCTTCTCCAGCTGCTTGCGGGCGATGCCGGCGATCTCGGCGTCCTCCACGGGGAGGATCTGCGGCAGCACCTCGACCACGGTGACCTCGGAGCCCATGGTGCGGAAGAACGACGCGAACTCGATGCCGATCGCGCCGGAGCCGACCACCAGCAGCGACTTCGGCATTTTCTCTGGCACCATCGCCTCGAAATAGGTCCAGACCAGCTTCTTGTCCGGCTCGAGGCCCGGCAGCACGCGCGGCCGCGCGCCGGTCGCGACGATGATGTGCTTGGCCTGATAGGTCCCCTCGCCGAGCGCACCCTTCGGCGCCTCGACATCGGACTTGGTCACGGTGACCTTGCCGGGCGCATCGATCGCAGCCTTGCCCCAAATCACCTGGACCTTGTTCTTCTTCATCAGGAAGCCGACGCCGTCGTTCAGCCGCTTCGACACGCCGCGCGAGCGCTGCACCACCGCCTTCGGATCGTAGGAGATCTTTTCCGCCGACAGGCCGTATTCCTTGGCGTGCTGCATGTAGTGATAGATCTCAGCCGAGCGCAGCAGCGCCTTGGTCGGGATGCAGCCCCAGTTCAGGCAGATGCCGCCGAGGTAGGATTTCTCGATGATCGCGGTCTTGAAGCCGAGCTGCGCGGCACGGATCGCGGTGACGTAGCCGCCCGGGCCGGAGCCGATGATGATGACGTCGAAGGATGTGTCGGCCATTACGGCTCCCATTCAACTGAAGCAGTTGGAAATCAGATGGTCGTGGTGCTGCCGACGGAACGTCGCCAGATCAAGGCTCGAACTATTGCCTCCAGCAGCACCAGCACGGCGCAGATCGCAAATCCGGCAAGCACGATCGGCGCCCAGATGCCGCGCGACAGCGCCTCGCCGGAGTAGAAAGCAGAATGGATGACGTCGATCCCGAGCGGGTTGGCAAACAACGCGGCGCTCACCAGTGCCGTGATCCAGGGCCACCGCGTTCTGATGCGCATGCGCTGGCCCCGTCTGCCATCCCGCTCCGGAACGCAACGTCACACCATCATCATCACGGGATTCTCGATCAGCTGCTTGAACGCGCCGATCAGCTCGGCGCCGAGCGCGCCGTCGATGGCGCGGTGATCGCACGACAGGGTCACGCTCATCATGCTGGCGACCTCGATCTTGCCGTTGCGCACCACGGGGCGTTCTTCCGAGGTGCCAACCGCGAGGATGGTCGCATGCGGCGGATTGATCACGGCGGTGAAGTGGTTGATGCCGTACATGCCAAGGTTGGACACGGCCGTGGTGCCGCCCTGATATTCCTCCGGCTTCAGCTTGCGCGAGCGGGCGCGCGCGGCGAAGTCCTTCATCTCGCCCGAGATCGCCGACAGCGTCTTGGTCTCGGCCTTGCGGATGATCGGCGTGATCAGTCCGCCCGGCATCGCCACCGCGACGCCGACGTCCGAATGCTTGTGCTTGACCATGCCGCCTTCGGTCCAGCTCACGTTGCAGTTCGGAATCTTCTGCAGCGCGACCGCCATCGCCTTGATGACGAAGTCGTTCACCGAGAGCTTGTAGAGCGGCTTCTTCTCCTTGTCCTTTGGAGCTGCCGCATTGATCTCCTCGCGGGCGGCGAGCAACTTGCCGATGTCGCAGTCGATCGTGAGATAGAAGTGCGGGACGTTCTGCACCGACGCGGTCAGGCGCTGCGCGATGGTGCGGCGCATGCCGTCATGCGGGATGACCTCGTAGGAGCCCGGCTCGAACAGCGCCAGGATCTGCTTGTCCGACATCGACGGCGCCAGCGCCGGCGCGCCTGCCGCGGCAGGTGCCGCCGACGGCGCAGCCTTCAGGCCCTTGCCGGACTTTGCGTCCTCAACGTCGCGCGCGACGACGCGGCCGTGCGGGCCGGTGCCGGTGATGCGGCCGAGATCAATGCCGGCATCCTTGGCGAGACGACGTGCCAATGGCGACGAGAAGATGCGCGCGTGACCGTTGACCTGGGGCGCAGCCGCCGGAGCGGCCGGCGCAGGAGCCGCGGCCGGCTTCGGCGCGGGCGCGGCGGAAGGTGCAGGTGTGGCGGCGGGCGCCGCCGCGGACACCGTCGGCTTCGCCTCGGGCTTGGGAGCCGCCGCCGCCGGCGCGCTGCCGGCCGCCTTGACGTCCTCGCCCTCGCCGGCGAGCACCGCGATCACGTCGTTGACCGGCACGTCCTGCGTGCCTTCCGGCACCAGGATCTTGGCGAGCGTGCCCTCATCGACCGCCTCGACTTCCATCGTGGCCTTGTCGGTCTCGATCTCGGCGATGACCTCGCCGGACTTGACCTGGTCGCCTTCCTTCTTGAGCCAACGAGCGAGGTTGCCCTTCTCCATCGTCGGCGACAGCGCGGGCATCAGAATGTTGATCGGCATGATCAGTGACCTTGTTTCGACCTGGGGCTGGTAGTGCCCGTGTCAGTCGGCCGAGCCAGCTCGGCTTCGAACATCTCGACGATGCGCTGCAGCGCCTCGTCTTCGGAATAATCGCTCTCGCGCGCATAGGCGCGCGCAGCATGTCGGGCGACGTCGACCAGGAGCAGCCCCCACACGTCGGGCTCCTCGAAGGCGCGCTGGAATGCGATCGAGAGCCCGCCATCGAGCACGAAGGCGCGCAACACTTCGGTGGCGTCCTCGCGGCCGATGACGTCGGGCGGCAGCGGCTGCTCCTTGGGTCCGGCCATGGTGGGATGTCCCTTAGCGGTAGCAGACGGACTTGGCGGCCTGCACGACCTCCGCCGCCGAGGGCAGCGCGAGCTTCTCGAGGTTCGCCGCGTAAGGCATCGGCACATCCTTGCCGGACACGCGCGCGACTGGCGCATCGAGATAGTCGAAGGCGTGCTCCATGATGCGCGCGGCGATCTCGGCGCCGACGCCGCTCTGCGCCCAGCCTTCTTCCACCGTCACCGCACGGCCGGTCTTCTTGACCGAGGCGACGATGGTCTCGGTGTCCATCGGACGCAGCGTGCGCAGGTCGATCACCTCGGCCTCGATGCCCTCCTTGGCGAGCTCATCGGCGGCCTTCAGCGCGTAGGTCATGCCGTTCGACCACGAGATGATGGTGACGTCCTTGCCGCTACGGGCGATGCGCGCCTTGCCGATCGGGATCACGTAGTCGTCGAGCTTGGGCACCTCGCCGGAGTGACCGTAGAGCACCTCGTTCTCGAGAAAGATCACCGGATTGGGATCGCGGATTGCGGCCTTCAACAGGCCCTTGGCGTCCGCGGCGGAATACGGCGCGATCACCTTGAGGCCCGGGATGTGCGAGTACCAGGACGAGTAGTCCTGGCTGTGCTGCGCGGCAACGCGGGCGGCAGCGCCGTTCGGACCGCGGAATACGATCGAGCAACCCATCTGGCCGCCGGACATGTACAAGGTCTTGGCCGCGGAGTTGATGATCTGGTCCATCGCCTGCATGGCGAAGTTGAAGGTCATGAACTCGACGATCGGCTTCAGGCCGGCCATCGCGGCACCGACGCCGATGCCGGCGAAACCGTGCTCGGTGATCGGCGTGTCCATCACGCGGCGGGCGCCGAACTCCTGCAGCAGGCCCTGGGTGACCTTGTAGGCGCCCTGATATTCGGCGACCTCCTCGCCCATGATGAAGACGTCGCCGTCGCGGCGCATCTCCTCGGCCATCGCGTCGCGCAGCGCCTCGCGGATGGTTTGCGTCACCATCTCGGTGCCCGCGGGCACCTCGGGATCGGGCTCGGCCACGCTCTGCGGCGCAGCCACGCCGGTCGGCGCAGGCGATGCCGACACCGAAGCAGCCGGCTCGGCCGGCGGCGCCGACTGCGCGGCCTTCATCTCGGCTGCAGGCGCTGCCGCCTTGCCGAGATCGGCGGCGGTCTCGCCGTCGGCGAGGATGGTCGCAATCGGCGTATTGACCGCGACGTCGGCAGTGCCTTCGGGGATCAGGATCTTGCCGAGCGTGCCCTCGTCGGTCGCCTCGACCTCCATCGTGGCCTTGTCGGTCTCGATCTCGGCGATCACGTCACCCGACTTGATCGCCTCGCCTTCCTTCTTCAGCCATTTGGCGAGATTGCCCTTTTCCATCGTGGGCGACAGCGCAGGCATCAAAACTTGAATAGGCATATCAGCTCCAGAGAAACAGCTTGCGCGCGCTCAGCGATAAACGTCGGTGTAGAGCTCGGCGACATCGGGCTCGGGATCGGCTTGCGCGAAATCGGCGGCCTCGTTGACGATCTTGCGCACATCGGCATCGATCGTCTTGAGATCCTGCTCGCTGACCTTGGCCGCCAGCAGGCGGTTGCGCACCTGCTCGATCGGATCCTGGTCGTGACGGACCTTCTCCACCTCCTCGCGGGTACGGTACTTGGCCGGGTCCGACATCGAGTGGCCGCGATAGCGGTAGGTCTGCATTTCCAGGATATACGGACCCTTGCCCTCGCGGCACCACGCGACCGCCTTCTCGCCGGCGGCCTTCACCGCGCGGACGTCCATGCCGTCGACCTGCTCGCCCGGGATGTTGAAGGAGATGCCGCGCTTGGAGAAGTCGGTCTGCGCCGAGGCGCGCGACACCGCCGTGCCCATGGCATAGCGGTTGTTCTCGATGACGTAGATCACCGGCAGCTTCCAGAGCTCCGCCATGTTGAAGCTCTCATAGACCTGCCCCTGGTTGGCCGCGCCGTCGCCGAAATAGGCGACGCTGACCGAGTCGTTGCCGCGGTAGCGGTTGGCGAGCGCAAGGCCGGTGCCGAGCGAGACCTGGGCGCCGACGATGCCGTGGCCGCCGAAGAAGTTCTTCTCCACGCTGAACATGTGCATGGAGCCGCCCTTGCCCTTGGAATAGCCGCCGCGGCGTCCCGTGAGCTCGGCCATGACGCCCTTGGCATCCATGCCGGTGGCCAGCATGTGGCCGTGATCGCGATAGCCGGTGATGACCTGGTCGCCCGGCTTCAGCGCCATCTGCATGCCGACGACGACCGCTTCCTGGCCGATGTAAAGATGGCAGAAGCCGCCGATCGCACCCATGCCATAAAGCTGACCCGCCTTTTCCTCAAAGCGGCGGATCAGCAGCATGTCGCGCAGCGCAGCCAATTCCTGTTCTCTGGTGAATTCCGGCGGCGGGCCGTTATCTCTGTCCTGCCCTTGTTCCTTTGCGGCGGTCTTCTTCGGTGCGGCCATGGCAATTCCGGATGAGAGAAAAAGTAGCTCTCTCTAGCTCAACTCCAGGAGACGTAAAAGGACCGCGTGGCACGTCCGAAGGCTTTGGCGTGCCGCACTGCAATGCACACGAAATATTGCAAATACAATTCCACCATTTTTGGAATCCGACCGCAGGCCGCTACAAAAAAGAGCAGCCATCTCAGCGGATGGGACGCGTCCGGCCAAGCCGACGACGCCCTCCGCGACACCCTCATCGGTGGATCTCGACGACGCCATCGGCGACCAAAAAACCCGACATATCGAACATCGGCATAACGGATATTCCGACCGAGCAGCGGCAGAGGGTCTCCGTGTTTCTACGGGCCTTCGAATCAATCAATTCTAAACCTTCCGCAACGCACAATTTTTCCGAATTCATCAACGAAATCAAATAACTCAACGGAAATCCCTGGCTGCCTGAACTGTCCGGCTGCCTCGTCCCCCTGACAGGAACGAACATGGTTCTCACCATCCCTCGCCGCTTTGCGGTTCTGGTCGCGTTATCCATCGGCGTCTGTATCGTCGCCGTCGTCAGCCAGCTGCTGGCCACCCGCACAGCCCTGGTCGAAGAGCGTAAGGCCGCGGTCGTCGGACAGGTGCAATCTGCCGTGTCGATCGTTAAGGGCTTTGCCGATGCGGCGGCGAAGGGCGCCCTGACCGCGGACGAGGCGCAGAACCGCGCCAAGGCCGTGCTCCGCGGCATCCGGTTCGGCAAGAACGACTACATCTTCGTCTACCAGCCGGACGGCGTGAACCTCGTGCTTGGCCCGAAGCCGGATTGGGAGGGCAAGGGCCTGCTCAACGAGAAGGACGCCAACGGTCTGCCTTTCGTACGCGAGTTGATCGCGGCTTCGACCCAGCCTGGTGGCGGCTTCGTCAGCTATATGTTCGCGCGCGCCGGCAGCAGCGTCCCGGTGGCGAAGCTCGGCTACACCTTGAAGGCCGATCCGTGGAACTGGGTCGTCGGCACGGGCGTGTATGTCGACGATCTCGACGAGGCGTTCTACGCCTCCGTCAAGGTGACGCTGATGTGGGCCGTCGGATTGATCGCCCTGCTGTGCGTTGCGACCCTGATGATCGCGCGCGGCCTGGTCCGGCCGCTGCAAGCGATCACCCGGACGATGACCGAGCTTGCGAACGGGAATCTCGCTGTGCAGATACCGAGCTCGGAACGGCGCGACGAGGTCGGCGAGATGGCCCGTGCCGTCGAGGTGTTCAAGGTCAATGCCGTCGCCCGCCAGCGGCTCGAAGCCGAGCAGAACGAGCTGGAGGCGCGCCAGGCCGAGCAGCGCAAGATCGATACTATGCGCCTTGCGAACGATTTCGAGACAGCGGTCGGCCAGATCATCGAGACCGTGTCGTCGGCAGCGACCGATCTGGAGTCATCGGCCCAGTCGCTCAGCGCGACTGCCGAACGCTCGAAGGGTCTCGCCACCGTCGTAGCCGGCGCCTCAGGCGCCGCCTCCAACAACGTCCAGTCGGTCGCCGCCGCCACCGAGGAAATGTCCTCCTCCGTGAACGAGATCAGCCGGCAGGTGCAGCAGTCTTCGGCGATCGCCAGTGAAGCCGTCGAGCAGGCCCGCAAGACCAATGAACGCGTGGGCGAATTGTCGCAAGCGGCGGCTCGCATCGGCGACGTGGTGGAGCTCATCAACACCATCGCCGGCCAGACCAACCTGCTGGCCTTGAACGCCACCATCGAGGCGGCGCGGGCGGGTGAAGCCGGCCGCGGCTTCGCCGTTGTCGCCTCGGAGGTCAAGGCGCTCGCCGAGCAGACCGCCAAGGCGACCGGAGAGATCAGCCAGCAGATCGGCGCCATCCAGACCGCCACCCAGCATTCGGTCACCGCCATCAAGGAAATCGGCGACACGATCGGCCGGATGTCGGAAATCGCCGCCACCATCGCAGCCGCTGTCGAAGAACAGGGCGCCGCAACCCAGGAAATCTCGCGCAACATCCAGCAAGCCGCCAGCGGCACGAAAGAGGTTTCCGCGAATGTTGCCGACGTCCAGCGCGAAGCAACCGAGACAGGAACGGCTTCGTCCCAGGTGCTCAACGCTGTGCAGTCACTGTCCCAGGACAGCAACCGCCTGAAGGCCGAGGTCCACAGGTTCCTCGCCACCGTGCGGGCCGCATAAAGAGCAGCGCATCAGCGATCGTCGAAGGCCCGCGCGCAGCGCGGGTCTTCCTCGTCATGGGCTTGTCGTGCACGCGTTCGTTACGCAGACGCGAGGCCAGTCTCCCAACGGATGCCTCGCGGAGACCGGCTCGCTCAGTTTGGCCGATTGATCCGGATCAGATCACGCGGGTTGGCGTAGCCGAGCTGGAAGCGGGCGCGCTCATCGAGCATGTCGGGATCGACCCGGTCGGAGCGCAGCAGCGACACGCGCTTCTCACCCTCCGCCCGCTCCTGCTTCAGCCGGGCGAGCTCGGAGGTCAGCGCAATGATCTCCTGGTCGAGCTCCTGGCGCGCGGTCAGGCCGTAGCGGCCGGTATAGGCGTTGATGCCGAAATAGCCGATGATGGCGGCCGCCATCGTGTAGAGGGCGAGCCCGGTCAGGAACGATTTGAGCCGCGCGCGGGAGACCATGGCCGGAAGATGGGGCGCCTTGGTTAAGGATCTGCTAATCCGCCCCGCGAGGCTTCTTTACGAAGGTCGCATCACCCGTCACGGGCTGACGGATTGCCGAAGCACCGTGAAACACAAGGTGGCTCGCGACACGAAGCCGAGACGCTCATACAGCGCGATCGCGGCATGATTGTCCTCTATGACGTGGAGAAACGGCGTCTCGCCCCTGCCCCTGATGGCCGTCATCAGGGCCGTCACGAGCCTCTGGGCATAGCCACGGCCGCGAGAGTCCGGATGGACACAGACCGCGCTGATTTCCGTGAACCCGTCGAGGCGCATGCGCTCCCCGGCCATCGCAGCCAGGCGCTGCCCGTCGCGGATGCCGATATAGCGGCCCAGCTCGTGGGTCCTGGCCAGGAACGGGCCGGGCTTGGTCAGCGCCGTCATCTCCAGCATCGCCGGAATGTCACGCTGGTCGAGCGTTTCGATCACGGCATCCCCAACAGGGGCCTCGGCCTCGACCGCAACCATCTGGCGGACGCTGGCGCTGAACCAGGCGGCAAGGCCGTGCAGGTCGCCCGGAGGAGCGGGAGTCACGATCGCAACCACGTCCTTCTTGGCGAAGTCGGCGAGCTCAGACCACGCAGCATCGCTGTCGTCCGACATGGCAGCGAATGGTGCAATCGCCGCTGGATAGCGACGAGCATGCGCGGTGCCTTCCGCAAGCGCCCGGTGCCCGGTGGTCAGGGCTGACCAGACGGGACGATCCAGCGCTGCGCGCTGCTCGGCAGAAAGCTCCAATCTGGACATCGCACCAGCCTCCAGACGATCAGTCCTCAGCTCCGGTAGACCGGCTCCTCGAGGTCGAGCATGCGTTTGACGGCCTCGAGGTGCAACCGAGCCGATTCCGCATCTCCTTCGCGCATCTGGCGAGAGGCGGCTTCCGCGATTGCCGGCGCGACGGCGGTGACCTTGCGGCCGGTCGACAGCGCCAGGCACTGCACCTGGCAGGCGCGCTCGAGATAATAGAGATCGTCCCAGGCTTCAGCGATGGTCGGCGCCAGCACCATGACGCCGTGATGCTTCATGAAGACGATGTCGGCGTTGCCGACAGCCCCGGCGATGCGGTCGCCCTCCCGCGCGTCGAGCGCCAGCCCATTGTAGTTCGCGTCGACCGCGGTTCGTCCGTAGAATTTCAGCGCCGTCTGCCCGGCGAAGATCAGCGGGTCGCCTTCGGTCATCGACAGCGCGGTGGCGTAGGGCATGTGGGTGTGGAACGCGACCTTGGCCCGCGGCAACGCCTTGTGGATGCGGGCATGGATGTAGAAGGCAGTCGCTTCCGGGCGGCCATCGCCGGCAATGACGTTGCCGTCGAAGTCGCACACCAGCAGCTTCGAGGCCGTCAATTCACGGAACGCATAGCCGTAGGGATTGACGATGAAGAGGTCGTCATAGCCGGGCACCAGCGCCGAGAAGTGGTTGCAGATGCCCTCTTCGAACCCGTGCCGCGCCGCCATCCGGAAACAGGCCGCGAGGTCGATCCGCGCCTGCCAGACGGCCTCCGAGTCGAGATCCGGCTGGTTCTGGCCGGGCCTCGACGACGACGCGGGTGTGAACGAATGGGCCATCATGCTTCCTTGGCAATGCGCATCCTTGCGCAGGTCCGGCATGGCCTTGAAACGGATCGGGCAAGGCGCGTCAACGCCCTGCCCGCATCATAGCCGTCATGCAGTTGGCGACCGCCGCACGGCGACGACCAAGGTCAGCCGTTCTGCTTGGCCACGAAGGCGGCGAAGGCATCCAGATATTGCTGCAACACCGTCTTGAGCGAATCCTTGACCAGCTCACCCTGGGCGTCGAACGCGTCGCCGACGCCATTCAGGTAGATTTCCGGCTGTCCCATGATCGGGCCCGAGATGCCCGGCATGATGTTCTGCAGGTGCTTGGCCGCCGCCACGCCGCCGAGCGGGCCCGGCGAATTGGAGATGAGGCCGACCGGCTTGCCCAGGAACGAGCTCTGCCCATAGGGGCGCGAAGCGATGTCGATCGCGTTCTTCAGCACACCGGGAATCGAGCGGTTGTATTCGGGCGTGAGGATCAGCACGCCGTTCGAGGCCTTCAGCTTGTCGCGCAGGACGAGCCAGTCGGCCGGCGGATTGGCTTCGAGATCCTGGTTGAAGAACGACAGGCCGTTGAGCGTGGTGACGTCGATCTTCAGGCTGGCCGGCGCCAGCTTGGCGAGCGCATTGGCGATCTTCAGGGTGAAGCTCTCCTTGCGGAGACTGCCGACGAGGGCGACGATGGCGTACGGAGCAGGCATAGGGCATCCTTTGCAGGGGAACGTGAGGGGTGCACTTAAGACACATGGGCAAGACCATGCAAGTGCATGAAAACAGCGTGTCGCGAAACTCAGCGTTTCATCGCGACAGGGGCTCCCATGTTCCAGACCTTCGCCGCGGCGAGCTCAAGCCGGGGTTTTGAGGCAGCGGGCAAATTCAGCCACCGCCTGATGTGTCAGCCAGATCGCCTGCCCGTCGACCGGCTGCGCCCATGACGAGACCTTGGCGATCACGATGCCGTTGGCGGCATCGACGAACAGGTTCTGGCCGTGAATGCCCATCGCGAACATCAGCTGCGGCTGATCGTTGATGACGTACCAGCCGCTGCGATAGTGCATGTTGCGGCTGATCGCGGCAAAGCTGTCGCGCCACTGGCCGTCGCGCCAAGCCTGCACATCGCCATTGTGCCTGATGTCGTCGAGCCAGGCCTCGGGGATGATCGCGTGCGAGCCGCGCCGCCCGCCTGACAGCACGAGCTGCCCAAGGCGCGCGAAATCGCGCAAGGTGGCGCAGAAGCCGCCGGTGCAGCGCGGCGCGCCCTTGCGATCGAGGGTGATGAAGGCCTCGCCGCTGGCCCCCATCGGCTTCCACAGCAGCGTGCTGACGAGGCTTGCGAAGCTGCGGCCGGTGGCGCGCTCGATCGCCCAGCCCAGCAGATCGGTGTTGGAGGAGACGTAGCTGAAGGCGCCGCCATGCGGCGCCGACTGGGCGCGCATCGTCGCGAAGAAATCGTGCAGGTTCGGCGTGGTGCCCGGCGCGGCCGGCTCCCAGCCGCTGGCGTCGGCATAGGCCTGCAAGCCGGCGCCATCGAACACGACGCCCGCACGCATGTCGAGAAGCTGCCGGATCGTGGCGCCGCGATAGGCCGTGGCGGCCACCTCCGGCACGTAGCGCGTGACCTCGGCGTCGATGTCGAGCTCGCCGCGGCCAGCCAGGATGCCGACCATGAGGCCGGTGATCGACTTGGTCGCCGACATCAGGATGTGCGGCGTGTCGCGGTCGGTGCCGCCGTCATAGCGCTCGAAGACGATGCGGCCGTCATGCAGGATCAGCAGCCCGTCGGTCGCCGTCGCCTTCAGGAAACCGTCGAGATCGAGCGTGCCGCCCTTGGGCAGCCGCACGCTGAAATCCTCGAACGCAACCGGGCTCGCCGGCAGCGGCCAGGCGCTGCCGGGCGCGCTCTCGACGTCGGCGACCGGCAGGATCGCGCGGATGTTGTGAAAGGCCCAGCGGCTGAACGGCGCAGTGCGCCAGTTGGAGAGATCGGCGGTGGTGGGAGAGAGGTCGATCGACATGCAAGGCCCTGCGGAGTCCCGGGAACGCCTGACATAGGCGTTCGCCGGAGCGGCGGGAAGCCCGGCATTTCGCATATGCAAAACAAGCAGGCCGCATCGAAAGACGGCCTGGCACACTCCATCCCCGTCATTGCGAGGAGCGAAGCGACGACGCAATCCAGAGTCCCGACCGAGCCCCTGGATTGCGTCGCTTCGCTCGCAATGACGCCGGTTAAAGCGAAATCAGATCACCGGATTCCACGGCGCCGGAATCAGCCGGTACTTGGCGCCGTCCTTCTCGACATAGCCCACGGAGGGGAACGAGAAGTGGAAGCCGATCACCTTGGCCTTCTCGGCGGCGGCCATGTCGTAGAACTTGTGCCGCGTCTCCTGCGCCATCGCGGCATCGGTGTCGAACATCACGTGCCAATCCGGATTGCGCAGGAACAGCTCGGGGACGTTGGTGACGTCGGCCTGGATCAGCACCCTGGCATTGCCGGAAGCGACCGCGAACGAGGTGTGTCCCGGCGTGTGACCGGGCGTGCCGAGCGCGGTGATGCCGGGCGCGACCTCCTTGTCCCACTCGTACTGAGTGACCTTGCTTTCGAGCCCGCCGAACACCTTCTTGAAGTTGGCGAAATTGCCCTTCATCAAGTCGGTCTGCGCCTTGGCGGCGTTCTCGTCGCTATTCCAGAACGCCCACTCCTTGGCCGGCACCTTCAGCTCGGCGTTCGGAAATGCCAGCGAGCCGTCCGCGAGCTTGAGGCCGTTGATGTGGTCGCCATGCATGTGGGAAAGCACGACGACGTCGATGCTCTTCGGATCGACGCCGGCGGCAGCGAGATTCTGCAGCGTGCGGCCCACCGCGCCCTTGCTGGCCTCGAAGGCCCCGGCCCCATTGCCGGTGTCGATCAGGACCAGCTTGGAGCCGGTGTTGATCAGCTGCGGATTGAAGGGGATCGTGATCATGCCCTTGGGCATGTAGGCCGCATCCGCTGCCGCCAGCGCGTCGTCCTTGGAGGTGTTGACGACGAACGTGTCGGGCATCGGGAAGGTGCGCGCGCCGTCATTGACGGAGGTGCATTCGTAGTCGCCAACCTTATAGCGATAGAAGCCGGGCGCCTGCGCGCCGGCGGGTGCAACCGCTGCGCGTGCCTGTCCGGCCAGCGGCGGCAAAGCGGTTGCAGCTCCGGCGAGGGCCGCACCGGCCAGAAATCGACGGCGATCCAATCGGGTCATGACAAATCTCTCCTCAGTGCTCCATGCGGCTGACGCCGCCCCCCAGACAAACGGGGCGGATTGTCTCCGCATGCGGGCCAAACGCAAGCCCGTCAGCAACGTCCGGGGAGCGACGTTAGGTCACTTATCTTTGTTGGGGTCGATGAGGAATTTTTCGCCGGTGGCCCGTTTGGCGTACACCGCGAGGTTGGCCGGATCGAGCGCCTCGGACAAGGAAACGACCTTGGTGTAGTGGCTGGCAAAGGTCGTCTTCAGCTCGTCGACGACGCGCTGGCGCAGCCGCTCGGTATCCGCCTTGCCGATCTTCATCAGGAACGGAAACAGCAGCCAGCCGCCGACGCTCCAGGTCATGCCGAAGCCGCGCGTGATCTCGGTCGGCCTGACGTCGAGGCTGCCGTAGATGTAGACCTGCTTGTGCACGCTGGAGCCGTAGCGGCTGTACGGGTGCTTGCCGGACTTGTTGATCGCGGCTTCCATCGCGTTGAGGATCTGGCCGGCGAGCTTGCCGCCGCCGATCGCATCGAAGGCGATGGTCGCGCCGGTCTCGACCAGCGCCGCGATCAGTTCGTCCATGAAGGTGGGCGAGGTCGAATCCACGACGTATTTGGCGCCGAGGCCGCGCAGGATCTCGGCCTGCGCCGCACTGCGCACGATGTTGACGAGCGGGATGCCGTCCTTGAGGCAGATCTTGTTGAGCATCTGCCCGAGATTGGACGCGGCCGCGGTGTGCACCAGCGCCGTATGGCCCTCGCGCCGCATCGTCTCGGTCATGCCGAGCGAGGTCAGCGGATTGACGAAGCAGGAGGCGCCCTCGGCCGGGGTCGTGCCGGCCGGCAGCGGCAGGCATTCGGAGAGCTTCAGGCAGCGATACTGGCTGTACATCGCCCCACCGATCGCCGCGACCGTGCGGCCCATCAGCGCCTTGGCGGCGTCGGAGGATCCGGTCTTGACCACGACGCCCGCCCCCTCGTTGCCAACAGGCATGGACTCGTCGACCCGGGCGGCCATCGCCCGCATCCCCGCCTCCGGCACCTTCGCGATGATGACCGGACGGTCCTTGGTGCCGGACGCTTGCATGGTCGTGAGGTCGGCAGCGCCAACGAGCAGGCCGAGATCGGACGGGTTGATCGGCGCCGCCTCGATCCGCACCACGACCTCGTCCGGCCCAGGCTCAGGGGTCGGCACGTCGACCAGCGAGAGCTCGAGCTCACCGCTGCGCTTGATCAGCGTCCGCAGTTGCAGGCCTGCCTCGACACCCATGCGCGCCTCCCTCTTCCGTGTTGCGTTCCGGATCAGGCCAGCGCCTTCAGCGCCGCCCTGCCCGCATATTTGGCCTGCGCGTCGAGCTCCTGCTCGATGCGCAGCAGCTGGTTGTACTTGGCGGTGCGGTCGGCGCGCGCCAGCGAGCCGGTCTTGATCTGCCCGCAATTGGCCGCGACGGCGAGATCGGCAATCGTCGAATCCTCGGTCTCGCCGGAGCGGTGCGACATCACGGCGGTGTAGCCGGCCTTGTAGGCCATCTCGACCGCAGCCAGCGTCTCCGTCAGCGTGCCGATCTGGTTGACCTTGATCAGAATCGAATTGGCGCGGCCGTTGCGGATGCCGTCCTCGAGCCGGTTCACATTGGTGACGAACAGGTCGTCGCCGACCAGCTGGCACTTGTGGCCGATCAGGTCGGTCAGCTCCTTCCAGCCGTCCATGTCGTCCTCCGACATGCCGTCCTCGATCGAGGCGATCGGATAGCGCGCGACGAGGTCGGCGAGATATTTGGCCTGCTCCGAACGCGAGCGCGACTTGTTCTCGCCCTCGTAGACGTACTTGCCGTCCTTGAAGAACTCGGTCGCGGCGCAGTCGAGCGCCAGCATGACGTCCTCGCCCGCGGTGTAGCCGGCCTTGCCGATCGCGCTCATGACGAAGTCCAGCGCTGCGTCCGCCGACGGCAGGTTCGGCGCGAAGCCGCCTTCGTCGCCGACATTGGTGTTGTGACCGGCCTTCTTCAGCTCGCCCTTCAGCGTATGGAAGATTTCCGAGCCGCAGCGCAGCGCCTCCGCAAAGGTCGGCGCGCCGACCGGCATGATCATGAATTCCTGGAAGTCGATCGGATTGTCGGCGTGGACGCCGCCATTGACGATGTTCATCATCGGCACCGGCAAAGTGCGCGCCGAGGTGCCGCCGACATAGCGATACAGCGGCATGTCGTAGGAGATCGCCGCCGCCTTGGCGCAGGCGAGCGAGACGCCGAGAATGGCGTTGGCGCCGATCCGGCTCTTGTTCTCGGTGCCGTCGAGCTCGATCAGGATCTGGTCGATCTGGACCTGGTCCTGCACCGACATGTCGCTGAGCGCCTCATAGACCTCGTCGTTGATGGCCTCGACGGCCTTGAGCACGCCCTTGCCGAGATAGCGGTGCTTGTCGCCGTCGCGCAGCTCGACCGCCTCATGGGCGCCGGTGGAGGCGCCGGACGGCACGGCGGCGCGGCCGACCGAGCCGTCCTCCAGCACGACGTCGACCTCGACCGTGGGATTGCCGCGGCTGTCCAGGATTTCGCGGCCGATGATATCGACGATGGCGGTCATGAGGTCCTCTTGCGGGCTTTTCGGGTGGACATTGCTGCGCCGCTTCTACCGCAGGGACGGGAGGGCGAAAAGGCCAAGTCGGGCAGATGTCGGGCAGAAGTCGCGGCCAAATGACGAGGCGGCTGCCCGACGCGGCGAGTGACGGCGGCGGCCGGATTGGCTAAGACGGCGCCCAACCTCATCCCTGGCCCGAGACATGGCGAAAAGATCCACAAAATCCGACACATCAGCCGAGCTCCAGCTCGGCCGCCCGGTCACCCAGCCGGACAGCCCGGAGACGGCCAAGCTCGACCGCGTTCTCAACCCGCAGAAGGACACCGATTATCTGGCCCGCTTTACGGTGCCGGAATTCACCTCGCTCTGCCCCGTGACGGGACAGCCGGACTTCGCGCATCTCGTCATCGATTACGCCCCCGGTCCCTGGCTGGTCGAATCCAAGTCGCTGAAGCTGTACCTCGCGAGCTTCCGCAACCACGGCGCCTTCCACGAGGACTGCACGGTCGCGATCGGCAAGCGCCTCGCCACCGAGCTCAAGCCGAAATGGCTGCGCATCGGCGGCTATTGGTACCCCCGTGGCGGCATCCCGATCGACGTGTTCTGGCAGACCGGCAAGCTGCCGAAGGGCCTGTGGGTGCCCGATCAGGGCGTGGCGCCATATCGCGGACGGGGGTGAGGAGCCGCTTGCTCATCCACCTGCGTCACAACCACCGTCATTCCGGGGCAAGGCCGCAGGCCTTAAACCCGGAAAGCGCATAAATGGCACGCCTTCTCACCGACGAATGTGATTCAATTAATTGCTGATAAGGCAAGGCACCTTAACCGGCCAATAGCGAAATGCCGAATCCTTGCATAAATCCAATGAATTACTACAATTGGCGTGACGCCCCACCCTGGCCGGTGAGGCGCCACGCCTACTCTATGGTGGCTTCATGATCCACCTCCTTCCGGGGCCTTCCGTGCCTGCCCCGGTTTAGACGCGCTTGTGGTCCTTGCGGATACCACTACCACCCTCACGGTGGCTGCCCCCTGCAACAGTGACACGGCCTGATGCAGACGGGATTCAGACGGCGGCTTCGGCCGCCGTCTTATTTCGCTTTGCGCTTCTGCTCCGTGTCCTTCTCCTGAACCCGTCGCTTGCGGCTGTCGGAATTCCTGACGTTGCTCGGCACGCCACAAGCATCGGCAACCTGACGCCACCACCTGCGAAACTCAGGCGCGGTCCAGGGTAGCTTGCTGTGCTCGGAAACGATGATGGGGCCTGAGGCGGGAAGCTGAGACCGAGAACCCTCGGGGTTGAAGCCAAACTGGATCTTCAACTCTTCAAGAACATTGGGAGCCTTTCGAAGATTGAACTCGATATTGCCCGCCCAGGTGCTCGGATGGCGGAGGGTCAAGTTGACGTCAATCTCGCTCCAGCGGAGTCCCCGAACCCACTTTAATTCCCCGTCAGTGATGTCCGAGACAGTCTTATCCGCAACGGGCACCCACTCGCCGATGACGTCTTTCTGCATCAGTTCGACGTCTGTCTGGAAAGCTTGGGCTAGGGAAATTGAAGGTCGCTTCATCGCACGTGCGGCTGCGCGGACGTTGTTGGCCTGATCCAAAGTCAAGCGCTCCGTTCGCGCCGCCGGCACCTGAAACTTCATAGTGCAGAGAACGCCATAAAGGCGACCGCACTGGTCGTCCTTAAGCACCTCGGTCCCGAAGGCCATCAATGTCCTGACCATGGTGATTTTGGCGTAGGCGATCGCCAGCTTGCCGCCCTTGCTCCACTTGCTGTGCCAGGTCGAGAATTCCCACGGTGCGATGTCCGAAAGGCGCTTGCTGCCAAAATCCCCTTCAACCAGGCGCAGAATGTCGGAGTAGTGCTTCCGGGATGCGTGAGAAAGCTTGTGGTAGGGGGAGTGCTCGTTTGTCTTGTAGTGCTCGATGAGCTCCGAGAGCGTCAGAGAAGAACCGGTGGAAAGCGGCGCTTGCTGGGCGGGCGCCGTAACCACGAAGTTGTACTTCTTCGCCAGTTCCGCAAGCCGGGCCATCTCGGCCATGTCACGCTCGACGGCAGCCGCTTGCTCCAGGAGGTTGGCCTGGTGCCGCTTCATGGCTTCGAGAATTTCGATGGGCGACTTGTCGGACACGGCTCGGCCTTTGGTGACGTGGGTACTCTATAGCCCATCTAGTTAGTTAGCGCAAATTTCGTTAGGGCAACCGGTGGATAACTCGCCGATTCCGGCAAATATCTCAATCTTATCAAATACTTACGTAATTACCGCTCGTGGGCGCCATATTGGCTTCCCATATCTGATGACCAGCGTGGCATTCATCATGATGGCGCCGACAGGTTACGGTGACGGTGCATTTAACCTGTAACCTGCCCCTTACATATTGAGTGCACTTCCACCGTAGTTCGCCCTGCCGTGAAGAATCTAACTCACGACGATCAAAGTCCGCCCAACCTCAGCCTTTCAACTGAGCAAGCCGTGCTGGCCTTCGGCCCTCGCCCGCACCAAGGAATACATGCTTTCCGACCACGGGGGATCCTCGATCGTGCTCAAGAATGCGACGTCTCCTTCCTCAGTCTGCGCCTCCTTCTGCACGAGCGGGTGGCCGCCTACGATGTTATTGATCGCCTTATCGTAGGCGACCAGTCCCATTTGATCGCTCACGTAAGCATGCAGCGACTCCAGAGGATACTGCATGGCTTCGACGATATGGACGTCTCGTGCATCAACCATAAAGTCCGCGATATTTGCTGCAACCAGAGCTGCGTTCAATGTGAATGAGACTTCCAGCGAACCAAAGTCCTCGGTGTCGGGGATCGCATCTAGAATATCCTGACGAAGCTGGGCCCAAGACATAGGACGCGAACCATCCAGAAGTGATCGCCAATACTCCTCTCGTGCTGTGTGAAAAATGGAGAAGTCTCTGTTCTCGGTGAGGCAAAAAGAACGCAGCTCGGGCATCATTCTCTCGTAGAGCAGAATCAGAAAAGCGAGCTTCTTTCCTGCGGAGAATGACAGGAGCTTTGTGGCGGCTTCATTGGGGATCAGCTTCATCATCTGATCATCACTTTCACAAAGTTGCGGAGCAAGCGATCGTGGGTTGAGCTCTCGCCGTCTCCAACGCTGTCATGCTGGCGAGTTGCCCGTCGGGCGCGCCTCGCCCCACGGGTCGGCTCCCACGTCTTGTTCGACTGTCAAACCGCACGCGCCCAGAAACTGATTTCGTCAGCGTGTTCAAGCCGATCACCCCTGTCCAGTCCTTCCGCGAAAAATATTTCACTTTCGTTTTATCAGAATCCATGATTGACTGTCGCCGTCCTGTCTCGATCAGAGGGGCGCTTCGCGGTCGTCACGGACGTTGAGGCGGGATGCGGTGGGTGTGTCGGGTCGCAGCGTGATCATTCGCGCGGACGAACGATCCTGATGCGCCGGCGAAGTCGTATGGTCCTGGCCTCCCGACGCTGAGGCTACGCTGGCGGTGATGATCCGCCGGTCACGGGGGCAAGACAGCCCGGTCCCCGGGGAGAGTACGTATAAGCCGCCCAACCATCGCGCGGGGAATGCCGGGATGTCTCGGCTGAACCTGTGGTTCTCGCCGCCTGCATTTTTTTCCGCAGGCGGGCCATGGGGGCGGCCAGCTCCCGGCATTCCCCGTGCCCTCTTTTCGGAAAGAGGGCATGTCCAAAGGCAAAGCTCGGACGCAGATGCGCCGCGAGATGGCGGCGGTGTGCGCCCAGGGCTAAAGCAGCAAACGATGGGCCTTTATGCGCTCGCCTGTCTCCACGTCGTCATGCCCGGGCTTGTCCCGGCCATCCACGTCCTTCTCGGCGTGCCGGACGACGTGGATGGCCGGGACAAGCCCGGCCATGACGGAGCAACAAATGAGCAGGCGTTCCTGCGGCTATGGCTCGGTGTCTTCAGATGCAATGAGCATACACCTGTGCCCGACAGGGCGGTCAGCTCGTCGCCGCATCCGCCGGCGGCCGCTGCCGCAGCAGCGCGGCACAGGCGAAGCCGAGCGCGACCATCAGGACGGCGGCGGCGAGCAGCGTCGGCTGCTTGCCGCCATGGACGACGCCAAAGCCGTAGGCGATGGGGCCGACGGTCTGGCCGAGGAAGAAGAAGAACGAGTGCAGCGACATCGCAGTGGCGCGGGCGCCGATCGACAACTCGCTGGCAAACACCTGCAGGCAGCCATGGATCATGTAGAAGCCCCAGCCCATCATCAGCATGCAGGCGAACTGCAGTTTCCAGCCGGGGCCGAAGGCGAGCGCAGCGAGTTGCAGGCCGACCAGTCCCGCGCCCACGATCATCATGCCCTTGACGCCGAGCCGCGGCAGGAAGCTCGACACCGTGAAGGTGTAGAACAGGCCGCCGACCGCAAAACCCGCGATGACGATGCCGGCGATCGACAGCGAGGTTTCGCCGAGGTCGAACAGGAACGAGGCGATGAACGGAAACAGTCCGAATACGCAGCAGCCTTCGACGAACACCGCCGGAAAGCAGAAGCGCGCATTGGGGTTGGTGAAGATGGTGCGGTAGCCCTTCCTCAGCGCGGCGAGATCCGTGGTCGGCACGTGGGTGACCTTGGAGCCGCGGAAACCGGCCGCCACCGCGAGCGAGGCGATCAGTCCGAGCGCGCCGAGGATCGCGAGCACGCCGCGCCAGCCGATGAAGTCGCCGATGATACCGGAGGCCGTGGCGCCGAGCAGGTTGCCGGCCATCGATCCCGCCAGCGTGCGGCCGATCGCAACCTGGCGCTTGTCGGGCGCGACGAGATCGCTGGTCAATCCGAGCGCGACCGGGAACACACCGCCCGAGGCAACGCCAGCGAGAATGCGCGAGGCGAACAGCAGCGGAAACGAGGTGGCGAGCGCGCCAAGGATGCTGGCGACGCCGAGCAGCGCGAGGCACAAGGTCATCAGGCGCGCCTTGCCGAACAGATCGGCGGCGGCGCCGATCGCCGGCTGGATCAGCGCGTAGATCAGCGCATAGCCGGCGGCGATGCCGGCCGCGGTCGCGATGCTGATCGAAAAATCCTCGGCGACATGCGGCAGCACCGGATCGAGCGCCCGCGTCGACAGCGCCGCCGAGAAGCCCGCCAGCGCGATGATGTTCACGGCTGGCGGAAACTTGTTGTCTGCGGGCTTGGCGACGGGCTGGTGCATCAGCTGATGGCGTCTGTCGTCTGCGCCTTGGCCAGCCGGTCGAAGTCGATCAGCGTCTTCAACAAGGCCTCGAACTGGGCGAGCGGCACCATGTTCGGCCCATCGGAGGGCGCATGATCCGGATCGGGATGGGTCTCGATGAACACGCCGGCGACGCCGACCGCGACCGCGGCGCGCGCCAGCACCGGTACGAATTCGCGCTGGCCGCCCGACGAGGTGCCCTGCCCGCCCGGCTGCTGCACCGAATGCGTGGCGTCGAAGATGACCGGCGCCCCGGTCGTGCGCGCCATGATCGGCAGCGACCGCATGTCCGAGACCAGCGTGTTGTAGCCGAACGAGACGCCGCGCTCGGTCGCCAGCACGTTCGGATTGCCGGCGCCGGTGATCTTGGCAACGACGTTCGCCATATCCCACGGCGCCAGGAACTGGCCCTTCTTGACGTTGATCACCTTGCCGGTCGCGGCGGCCGCGAGCAGCAGGTCGGTCTGGCGGCACAGGAAGGCGGGGATCTGCAGGATGTCGACGGCCTGCGCCACCTCGGCGCACTGGCTCGCGTCATGGACATCGGTCAGCACGGGAAGGCCGAGCGAGGCGCGGATCTCCGCGAAGATCGGCAGCGACTGCTGGAGGCCAAGCCCGCGCGCGGCGGAGCCAGAGGTGCGGTTGGCCTTGTCGAACGAGGTCTTGTAGACGAGGCCGATGTTCAGGCGCGTCGCGATCTCCTTCAGCGCCGAGGCGACCTCGAGCGCGTGCGCGCGGCTCTCGAGCTGGCACGGCCCGGCGATGACCGCGAGCGGCAGATGATTGCCAAACTTGACGGAGCCGAGGCTGACGACCGGCGCGGCGGAGATCGGAGCGTTCACAACTTCATCCTCTTCGTGCGCGCGACCATGACCCGGCGCAGGCCGCCGGATCAACCCGGCGCGGCCCCGCGAATAGCAGGGTTGCGGGGATCGGTCATCCCCGCCCCTCCCCGGCCTCTACTTCAGCGCCGAGAACGCGGTCGGCACCAGGAACTGGCTGGTGATGTTGGCGACGATCTGGCCGTCCTCCTCGCTCTTGGCGCGCGCCGCGATCCAGTCCGGATTGGTCATGAACGCGGTCCATTTGGTCTCGCGCTCGGCGAGCGACTCCCAGGCGAGGAAATAGGTCAGGTCCTGGTTGGACTCGCCGATCAGGGTGGTGAAGAAGCCGACCGGGCGGATGCCGTGCTTTTCCCACAGCTTCAGCGTCGTGTTTTCGAAACGCTTGAGCAGCGCCGGCAGGCGGCCGGGAATGCAGCGATAGATGCGGCTCTCATAGATCATGTGATCCTCCCTGATCTGTTCTTGCTTCGCGTGAACAGGGAGCGTTGTCGCAACAATCACTGCTGCCGTCAAAGGCGGAGTGACCGCTGTGGCCGCAGGGTTGGAGATGGCTCAACGCGTCTCCTGCCGCTGCGCTTTGGCGACGGGCCGTTTGCTCGTGGAGAGAGATTTGCGCCACTTGGAACGTTGTTCGACCCTCACCCTGAGGAGACCGCCGCAGGCGGTCGTCTCGAAGGGCGAGGCCCGTACTGTGGCCTCATGGTTCGAGACGCGTCGCAAAGGCGACGCTCCTCACCATGAGGGTCCGGCTCCGAAATCGGCGCTGCACATTGGCCATGAGCAGCGTGCTCATGGAGAGGCGTGATCGCTCGCCCCTCGCGTCTGGCTCAGACCAGCCGGCTTTGCACCACCGCCGCCTGGATGAAGGACGCGAACAGCGGATGCGGCTCGAACGGGCGCGACTTCAGCTCGGGGTGGAACTGGACGCCGATGAACCACGGATGGTCCTCGTACTCCACGATCTCCGGCAGCACGCCGTCCGGCGACAGGCCGGAGAACTTCAGGCCATGCTGCTCGAGCCGGTCCTTGTAGGCGGTGTTGACCTCGTAGCGGTGGCGATGGCGCTCGGAGATCTCGGTCGCGCCCCCATAGACCTCGGACACGCGGCTGCCGCGCTTGAGCGCCGCGGGATAGGCGCCGAGCCGCATCGTGCCGCCGAGATCGCCGCTCTTGGAGCGCTTCTCCAGCTCGTTGCCGCGCAGCCACTCGGTCATCAGACCGACCAGCGGCTCCTTCGTCGGACCGAACTCGGTCGAGTTGGCCTCGGTGATCCCGACCAGATTGCGCGCGGCCTCGATGACCGCCATCTGCATGCCGAAGCAGATGCCGAAATACGGCACGTCGCGCTCCCTGGCGAACTGCGCCGCGCGGATCTTGCCCTCGGCGCCGCGCTGGCCGAAGCCGCCGGGCACCAGGATGCCGTTGACGTGCTCGAGGAACGGCGCCGGGTCCTCGTTCTCGAACACCTCGCTCTCGATCCAGTCGAGCTTGACGCGGACCTTGTTGGCGATGCCGCCATGCGACAACGCCTCGATCAGCGACTTGTAGGCATCCTTCATGCCCGTGTACTTGCCGACGATCGCGATCGTCACGTCGCCTTCCGGGTTGCGGACGCGCTCGTTGATCGTGTGCCAGCTCGACAGCGCCGGCGGCACCCGCGGCTCGATGCCGAACGCGGCCAGCACCTCGTCGTCCAGACCGGCGGCGTGATACGCCTCGGGCACGGCATAGATGTTGTCGACGTCGCGCGCCTCGATGACGGCGCTTTCGCGCACGTTGCAGAACAGGCCGAGCTTGCGCCGTTCCTCCTTCGGGATCGGGCGGTCGGTGCGGCACAGCAGGATGTCCGGCTGGATGCCGATCGAGCGCAGCTCCTTGACCGAATGCTGCGTCGGCTTGGTCTTCAACTCGCCGGCGCTCGGGATGTACGGGAGCAGCGTGAGATGGATGTAGATCGCGTGATGGCGCGGCAGCTCGTTGCCGAGCTGGCGGATCGCCTCGAAGAACGGCAGGCCCTCGATGTCGCCGACGGTGCCGCCGATCTCGACCAGCACGAAATCGTACTCGTCATTCCCGGACAGGACGAAATCCTTGATCGCGTTCGTCACGTGCGGGACGACCTGGATGGTCGCGCCGAGATAGTCGCCACGGCGCTCCTTCGTCAGGATGTCCTGGTAGATCCGCCCTGTGGTGATGTTGTCGGCCTTGGTCGCGGGCCGCCCGGTGAAGCGTTCGTAATGGCCGAGATCGAGATCGGTCTCGGCGCCGTCGTCGGTCACGAACACTTCGCCGTGCTGATACGGCGACATCGTGCCTGGATCGAGGTTGAGATAGGGGTCGAGCTTGCGAAGCCGGACCTTGTAGCCGCGGGCCTGCAGCAGCGCGCCTAACGCGGCTGAAGCCAGACCCTTTCCGAGCGAGGAAACCACGCCGCCGGTGATGAAGATGTACCGCGCCATGGGACCCTACCTTTAATGCCGCTGATGCGATTCGCCAAAACGAATCGTGGTCGGCCCGCAACGTCGTCGCGGGCCTGTGGGTGACGTCAAAATATGAATGGCCTCAGGGACTTGAGACCGCCTCATGATGCAGGACGCCAACTGCGTTCCTGCATGGCTTGCCCGCTTTATTGCGACTGCGGGGCCTGCGGCGCGCTCGGTGCCGCGGGGGCCTGCTGCTCGTCGGCCTTCTTGAGCTGGTCGAGCACGCCACCGCTGGTCGGCGCCACCGGGGTCGCCCCGCCCGATTGGGTCTGCCCAGGCACGGTGCCGAGGATCGAGGCCGGCTTGCGATCGTATCCTGCCAGCCAGGTCAGGGCCAGGCTGGTGAGGAAGAAGCCGACCGCCAGAATCGCCGTGGTGCGCGTCAGCAGGTTCGCCGTGCCGCGGCTCGACATGAAGCCGGCGCCGCCGCCCATGCCGAGGCCGCCGCCTTCGGACTTCTGCAACAGCACCGCGCCGATCAGGACGGCGACGATCATGAGGTGAATGACGATCAAGACAGTCTGCATGGTGACCTTCCGTCACAAGCCCTCGCAGGCCCCGGCCGGAGGCCGGGATCGCGAGAGCTTCGCGGGCTATTCGGAAATTTGCGCGGTGTTACACGATCGTGTCGAGCAACGCCACCCCGCAGATAATCGCAAGCACGCTTCACACAAGCGCCGATGTAGCCCTCGGGGTCGCCCCTTGCCGTCCGCCTCGATATCCATTATCAGAGACGAATGGATCAAATAGTGGACGATTTCAGCCAACGGCTCGCGCGCCGCCTGCTGCTGGAACGCGACGCCCGCGGGTGGTCGCTGGCCGACCTCGCCGAACGCTCCGGCGTGTCGAAGGCAACCATCAGCAAGATCGAGCGTGCCGAGGTCAGCCCGACCGCGGTCATCCTGGTGAAGCTCGCAAGCGCGTTCGACCTCACGCTGGCCGGCCTGATGCTCCGCGCCGAAGCCCAGTCGGAGCGCCTGTCCAAGGCGGCCGAGCAGCCGGTCTGGCGCGATCCGGAGACGGGCTATGTCAGGCGCCAGGTCTTTCTCAGGCCGGATCATCCGATCGAGTTGGTAACGGTCGAGATGCCGGCGCACCGCAGCGTGACCTTGCCGGCCTCTTCATACATCCACATCCGCCAGCTTCTCTGGGTGCAAAGCGGACAATTGACCATCACGGAAGGCGCGGACCGCCACGTCCTCGGCCCCGGCGACTGCCTCGGCTTCGGCCCACCGATCGACACCACCTTTGCCAACGAATCGGACGCACCCTGCGTCTACGTCGTGGCGCTTGCCCGGAGTTGAGCATGTTACCGCGAATCGCAGCCTTGTCCGACACGCCGGCCATTCGCGCGGCGCTGAGCGCGATGCTGATCGAAACAGTGGCCCATGGCGGGTCCGTCAGCTTCATGCACCCGCTCAGCTCCGGCGATGCCGATGCTTTCTGGCAGGACTCGCTCGCGGCCGCGGAGCGCGGCGAACGAATCGTGCTGGGGGCCTTTGACGGGCAGGACCTGATCGGGACGGTGACGCTGCAGCTGAAGCTGCCGCCGAACCAGCCACATCGCGCCGAGATCGCCAAGATGATGACCCGCGTAAGCCATCGTAAGCGCGGCGTCGCACGTGCTCTGCTGGATGCGGCAGAAACCCTCGCGCGCGGGCACGGCCGCACGATGCTCGTGCTCGACACCGCCGAAGATGGCGGCGCCTCATCACTCTATGAAGGCGTCGGCTTCCAGCTGAGCGGCATCATTCCAGACTATGCCGTGAAGCCGCATGGCGGCCTCACCGGCACGATGATCTATTGGAAGCGGATTGGAGAAGCGGCATGAGGCGCAGGGTATCAGAGCGCCCGGCTCACCTCGGCTCTCAACAGCCCTTCGCAATTGCGAGAAAATCAGCCGCTTTCAGGCTAGCGCCGCCGACAAGCGCCCCGTTGACGTTGGCGACCGCCATCAGCTCGGCGGCATTGGAGGGCTTGACCGAGCCACCATAGAGGATACGCATGCGCGCCCCCTGCTCCTTGAAGCGGTCGATCAGCAATTGCCGAATAAAGGCATGAATCTGCTCGACATCCTTGGCGGTCGGCGTGAGGCCGGTGCCGATCGCCCAAACCGGCTCATAGGCCACGACCAGGTTGTCGGCCCGTGAGTCCTGCGGCAGGCTGAGGTTGAGCTGGCCGCGCAGGATGTCGAGCGTCTGTCCGGCATCGCGCTGCTGCTGGGTTTCGCCCACGCAAACGATCGCGACCAGCCCCGCGCGCCACACCGCCTCGGTCTTCTGGTGCACCACAACATCGCTTTCGCCATGATCGGCACGCCGCTCGGAATGGCCGACGATGATGGCGCTGGCGCCAGCATCGGCCAGCATCTCCGCCGAAATGTCCCCGGTATGGGCTCCTGAGGCCTTAGGGTGGCAGTCCTGCGCGCCGATCGCGATCGCGTGGGTGCCGCGCGCCCGCTCGGCGAAGCCTGCCACCAGGGTGGCGGGAGGACAGACCAGCAGGTCGGCCTTGCCGGTGACCTCGGCGGCTCCGGCCAGCATAGCGTCGAACTCGGTGGTCGAGGCCTTCAGGCCGTTCATTTTCCAGTTGCCGGCGATCAGCGGCCGGATGCGGTCGGTCATGGCGGGATTCCAGCAAATGTTGTGACGGACATCGGCTAGCAGAGCCCTTCGAGGAGCACCAGAGCGGGAGCCGTCTTCTCACCGCTTCAATCGGCCTCAGGGCCGAGGTTGCGACCGGGCGGCTGCCTCTTTATAAGCCGTTTCAACTCGGCGACGGCCTTTCGCGGAATCTGCTTTAAGGCGCGGCCTCTTCATCCTTTTTCCTGCAGACAGACTGGACCCATGCTTCGAGGATTACGCAAGGCCTCATCAAACTGGCTCGGCAAGACCATCATGGCGGTGGTCATGGGCGTTTTGATCGTCAGTTTCGGCATCTGGGGCATCGCCGACATCTTCCGCGGCTTCGGGCAGTCGACGGCTGCAACCGTGGGACGCACGGAGATCTCGATCAACGAGTTCCGGCAGATCTATACCGACCGGCTGCAGCAGATCGGCCGCCAGCTCGGCCGTCCGCTGACCACCGAGCAGGCCCACATGTTCGGGCTCGACCGCTCCGTGCTGCAGCAGACGATTGCGGAAGCCGCCCTCGACGAGCAGGCTCGCCGTCTCGGTCTCGCCCAGTCCGATGCGGAGACCATGCGGGTGATCCTCAGCGATCCCAACTTCAAGGGCCCGAACGGGGCATTCGACCCGCAGCGTTTCCAGGCCATCATCCGCAATTTCGGCTTCACCGAGCAGCGCTATCTGGCTGACCAGCGACGACAGTCGCTGCGGCGGCAGATCACCGGCACGATCGCGGCCGGGCTGGAGCCGTCCAACACGATGCTCGAGGCGCTGAGCCGCTTCCAGAACGAGCAGCGCTCGATCGATTACATCAAGCTCGACGCGGCGCAGGCCGGCACCATCGATGCGCCCTCGCCCGAGGTTCTCGCGTCCTATTTCGATGAGCACAAAGCCCAGTTCAAGGCGCCGGAATATCGCAAGATCTCGTTCGTCGTGGTGACACCCGAAGAGATCGGCAAGTCGACCGACGTTTCTGACGAGGACGCCAGGAAGCTGTTCGACCAGCGCAAGGCGCTGATGGGCACGCCGGAGAAGCGCCAGGTCCAGCAGATGACCTTCCCCACCATGGAGGAGGCACAGGCGGCGCGCGCCCGGATCGCCGCGGGTGAAGTCACGTTCGACGAGCTCGCCAAGGAGCGCAACCTCAACCCGGCCGATCTCGATCTCGGTCTGGTGACGAAATCGGCGATTCTCGACCCTGTCGTTGCCGATACCGCCTTCTCGCTGCCGACCGGCGAGGTCAGCCAGCCGGTCAAGGGCGCGTTCAACGTGGCGCTGGTCAAGGTCAGCGCGATTCAGCCGGGCCAGCAGCCCGAATATGAGAGCGTCGCTGCCGAGATCAAGAAAGAGATCGCAGCCGACCGCGCCAAGTCGCAAGTCGCCAATCTTCGCGACAAGATGGAAGATGAGCGCGGCGGCGGCGCCAGCGTGGCCGAGGCCGCCAAGAAGCTCGGTCTCAATGCCGTTACGCTCGAAGCGGTCGACAGGTCCGGCAAGCAACCCAACGGCCAGCCCGTTTCGAACATCCCGCTTGGCCTTGATGTCGTTGCGCAGGCCTTCACCAGCGACGTCGGTGTCGACAACGAGCCGATCTCGTTCCGCGGCGGCTATGTCTGGTTCGAGGTTCTCGGCATCACCCCGCCGCGCGATCGCGCCCTCGACGAGGTCAAGGATCAGGTCGCCGCGCGCTGGCGCGACGACGAGGTCGCAGCGAAGCTGCGCGCCAAAGCCACCGAGCTGGTCAAGAAGCTCAACGAGGGGGGCAAGCTCGCCGATGAGGCGACATCGCTGGGCGTGAAGATCGAGACGGCCAGCGCGTTCAAGCGCGACGCCTCGGTGCCCGGCGTCCCCACCGGAGCGATCACCGCCGCGTTCCGCACCGCCAAGGACGGCGTCGGCCAGACCGAGGCTGATGGCGGCCGGCAGTGGATCGTGTTCCGAGTCACCGACATCATCGATCCGAAGGTCGACCTTGCGTCCGAGGACACCAAGAAGCTGAAGGACCAGTTGCAGCGCGCGCTCGCCGACGAGCAAGGCACGGCCTATGTCATGAAGCTCGAGAAGGACATCGGGACGACGATCAACGAGGCCGCCGTGGCCCAGGTGGTCGGCGGCAACAATCAGTGACGGTTTGCTAGGGGCACGCGTGATGGACGATCTCAAGTCGATCATTGGCAAGGTCGCGACCGGCGCGCTGCTGTCCCGCGAGGAGGCGGCGTCCGCCTTCGACAGCATGATGTCGGGCGAGGCGACGCCGTCGCAGATGGGCGCGCTGCTGATGGCGCTGCGCGTGCGCGGCGAGACGGTCGAGGAGATCACCGGCGCCGTCAGCGTGATGCGGGCGAAGATGCTGCGCGTCGATGCGCCGGCGAGCGCGGTCGACATCGTCGGCACTGGCGGTGACGGCTCCGGCTCGGTCAACGTCTCGACCTGCGCCTCCTTCATCGTGGCCGGCGCCGGCGTGCCGGTCGCCAAGCACGGCAACCGCGCACTGTCGTCGCGGTCCGGCGCTGCCGACGTGCTCGCCGCGCTCGGCGTCAAGATCGACCTGAAGCCGGACCAGGTCGGACGATGCGTGCACGAGGCCGGCATCGGCTTCATGTTCGCGCCCGCGCATCATCCGGCGATGAAGAACGTCGGACCGACCCGGGTCGAGCTCGCCACCCGCACGATCTTCAATCTGCTCGGTCCCCTGTCCAATCCGGCCGGCGTCAGGCGCCAGATGGTCGGCGTGTTCTCGCGGCAATGGGTCGAGCCATTGGCCCACGTGTTGAAGAATCTCGGCTCGGAGGCCGCCTGGGTCGTGCACGGCTCCGACGGGCTCGACGAGATCACCTTGACTGGCCCGACCTTCGTCGCCGCGCTGGAGAACGGCCATATCCGCACCTTCGAGGTCTCGCCCGAGGAGGCCGGGCTTGGCCTGTGCGGCAGCGACGGTCTGAAGGGCGGCGACGCTGCGGCCAATGCGGTGGCGCTGCAGAGCGTGCTGGACGGCCTGCCGAGCCCCTATCGCGACGTCGCTCTGCTGAACGCTGCGGCGGCGCTGGTCGTCTCCGGCCGTGCCAAGACGCTGAAGGACGGGGTCGCAATCGGCCGCGATTCGCTCGACAGCGGCGCCGCGGCGGCGCGGCTGAAGCAGCTGATCGAGGTCTCCAACAGCTGACCCACCGGAGCGTGCCATGTCGGACATCCTGACCAAGATCGAAGCGTATAAGCGCGAGGAGATCGCGGCAGCCAAGCGGGCATGCGCGCTGCCCGAACTCGAGGTCCGCGCGCGCGTCGCTTCGCCGCCGCGTGGCTTCGTGGCGGCGATCCGAGCCAAGCACGTAAACGGCGACTACGCGCTGATCGCCGAGGTGAAGAAGGCCTCGCCGTCCAAGGGACTGATCCGCGCCGATTTCGATCCGCCGGTGCTCGCAAAGGCCTACGAGGCCGGCGGCGCGGCCTGCCTGTCGGTGCTGACCGACACGCCATCGTTCCAGGGCCATCTCGACTTCATGGTCGCCGCGCGGGCCGCGACCGCCCTGCCCGTGCTGCGCAAGGACTTCATGTTCGACACCTACCAGGTGATCGAAGCGCGTGCTCACGGCGCCGACTGCATCCTCATCATCATGGCCGCGCTGGACGATGCCGCCGCTGCGGACATCGAGGCTGCCGCGCTCGCCCACGGCATGGATGTGCTGATCGAAATCCATGATCGCGCCGAGCTCGATCGCGCGCTGAAGCTGCGCTCGCCGATGATCGGCATCAACAACCGCAACCTGCGCACCTTCGAGACCACGCTGGCGACCTCCGAGGCGCTGGCGCCGCTGGTGCCGAAGGAGCGCCTGCTGGTCGGCGAGAGCGGCATCTTCACGCCCGCAGACCTCGCGCGCTTGGCGCGCGTCGGCATCCAGACCTTCCTGGTCGGCGAGAGCCTGATGCGGCAGGCGGACGTCACGGCGGCGACGCGCGGGCTGCTCGCGCGCAATGCCGCCTCCGCCAGCGCGGCTGAGTGACCATGTCCGACAAGTCGCCCGACGCTCCCGCCCTCACCCACATCGACGCCCGCGGCGAAGCCCGCATGGTCGACGTGTCGGACAAGGCCGCGACCGAGCGAACCGCGACCGCCGAGGGCCGCGTCGTCATGAGCCCGGCGACGCTCGAGCTCATTTTGTCAGGCAACGCCAAGAAGGGCGACGTGCTCGGCACTGCCCGCATCGCGGGCATCATGGCCGCCAAGCGGACCTCCGAGCTGATTCCCCTGTGCCACCCGCTGGCGCTGTCCAAGGTCACCGTCGACATCACGCCCGATGCCGCGCTACCCGGCTGCGTCGTCAGCGCCACCGTCAAGGTGACCGGGCCGACCGGCGTGGAGATGGAAGCCCTGACGGCCGTGTCCGTCGCCTGCCTGACCATTTACGACATGATCAAGGCGGCCGAGCGCGGCGTACGCATCGAAGGTATCCACTTGACCGAGAAGATCGGCGGCAAGTCCGGGCACTATCGCGCCTGAAGACATTACCAAGTCAAATACAACTTCGAATTAATTGTTCGCTAACTCAACTTCCTAACCTCACTTCCATAGCGGGCCTATAGCAATGGTTGTGGGAGGGACGTCGTAGCGGTCCATCCCGAAGCGCCTATCGCAAGCGTATTCAGGGGCCGATGACGACCAACGCCAGTCCACGGAATGCCCTCAGAGCTTCGACCGACCGCGGTGGACCGATCCGCTGGCTGGTCGGCGGAGGCCTCGTGCTGATTGCAGCCATCGCGATCGGCACGACCATCATGGCCGACAGTTTCCGGGAACGCGCGCTGAACAGCGCGACGCGCGAGTTGGAGAACACCGTCCTTCTGCTGGCGCGTCATTTCGATCAGCAGATGGAGGATCTCGGCGCGATCCAGCGCGATCTCGCCAACTACGTCCGACAGAACCACATCGACACCGGCGCCCGCTTCAAGGAGCAGATGGGAAGTGCCGCCGTCAATGCCATGCTGAAGGACAAGCTGAGCGCGGTGACCTACGTCGGCGGTTTGAACATCTTCGACGCCGAGGGCAACCTGATCAACTCCGGAGCGGCTTGGCCGGTGCCGCCCGTCAACATTGCCGATCGCACATTTTTCAAGCGGCTGAAATCCGATCCGACTGCGCCGCAACTGCTGATCGAACCGGTCGTGGGCCGGATCACCGGCACCTATGTCGCGGTCATCGCCCTGAAACTGACCAGTCCCAGCGGCGAGTTCCTGGGCATCATCAGCCGCAGTCTCGAACCCATCAATGTCGAGCGGTTCTTCGCCTCCGTTGCGCTCGGGCCCGACGCGGCGATCTCGATGATGCATCGCGACGGAACCCTTCTGGCCCGCCATCCACGCCATGAGGGCATGCAGAACCAGAACTACAAGAACGCGCCGATCTTCCGCCAGATCCTGGCCGGCGATGGCAACACCACGGGCATTTTCAGCAGCCCCGTCGACGGCGAGCACCGCATCGGCGCATCGCACCGGCTGACGAGCTATCCCTTGATCGTGACCGCGACGACGACGGTCTCGGCGGCGCTCGCCGACTGGCGCGAGCAGATGCGCTTCCTGATCGCCGTCGGCGTGACATCGGTGCTGCTGATCGCCGGCATGCTCTACGTCGTGGTGCGCCGGCTGATCAGCGACCACGACGTTTCGAGCCGCCGCTTGACGCTGGAGAAGGAACGGCTCGACAAGGCCGTCAACAACATGACCCAGGGCCTCCTGCTGTTCGACGCATCGGAGCGCCTGGTCATCAGCAACCAGCGCTACGTCGACATGTACGGCCTGTCGGCCGACGTCGTGAAACCAGGCTGCACGTTCCGCGAGCTGATCGCGCACCGCAAGGCGACCGGCTCGCTCGCGGGCGACGACGGCGAATATGCCGATGCGGTGCTGCGCGACATCGGCCGCAAGACCTCGCAGATCATCGAGACCACGGACGGTCGCTGGATCCAGATCGTCAACGAGCCGATCGCGGGCGGCGGCTGGCTCGCCACCCACGAGGACATTACCGAGCGCAAACGGTCCGAGGAGCAGATCACGCATCTGGCGCACTACGACGCCCTGACGGATCTGCCGAACCGCACCCTGTTCCACGAGCGCCTCAAGGAGGAGCTGACCGGCGTCCCCCAAGGCCGGCGCCTCGCGCTGCATTACATCGACATCGACGAGTTCAAGGGCGTCAACGATTCGCTCGGCCATCTCGTCGGCGACGAGCTGTTGAAGTCCGTCGCGGCGAGCCTGAGCGCCTGTGTCGGCACCACGGGATTCGTCGCCCGCCTCGGCGGCGACGAGTTCGCCGTGGTTCAGACGGCGATCCGCAACCGCGAGGACGTCGAACAGCTGATCGAGGACATTCTCGGCGCGATCCGCGCGCCGCGCGACTGCCTCGGCCATCAGCTCACCGCCGACGCCTCGATCGGCGTGGCGCTGATCCCCGAGCACGGCACCGATCTCGACCAGATCATGAAGAACGCCGATCTGGCAATGTACGCCGCCAAGGGCGCGGGACGGCGCACCTGGCGCTTCTTCGAGCCCGAGATGGACGCCCAGGTCAAGGCGCGCCACCAGCTCGAGGTCGACCTGCGCCAGGCCATCGCCGACGATCGGCTCGAGGTCTACTACCAGCCTTGCCTGAGCCTGCAGGACGACCGCATCGTCGGCTGCGAGGCACTGGTGCGCTGGAAGCATCCGGTGCGCGGCAGCGTCTCGCCGGCCGAGTTCATTCCGATCGCCGAGGACACCGGCCTCATCAACCTGCTCGGCGAACGCGTCCTCCAGGTCGCCTGCACCGAGGCGGTGAGCTGGCCGGACGACATCCGGCTCGCCGTCAACGTCTCGCCGGTGCAGTTCAAGAGCGGTACCCTGGCGCTCAAGGTCGCCAATGCCCTTGCGACCTCCGGCCTGCCGCCGCATCGGCTGGAGCTCGAGATCACCGAAGCAGTGCTGATCCGCGACGACGACGCGCTCGACACCCTGCACCAGTTGCGCGCGCTCGGCGTCCGCATCGCGCTCGACGATTTCGGCACCGGCTATTCGAGCCTCAGCTATCTGCAGCGCATTCCGTTCGACAAGATCAAAATCGACCGCTGCTTCGTCCAGGACATCACCGAGAGCGAGGGCTCCGCGGCGATCGTGCAGGCCGTGGTCAACATTGCCGCCATCCGCAAGATGTCGACGACCGCCGAGGGCGTCGAGACCGAGGCGCAGCGCCAGGTGCTGAAACGGCTCGGCTGCTCGGAGATGCAGGGCTATCTCTTCAGCCCTCCGAAGCCGGCGGCCGACGTGCGGCAATTGTTCGCCGCGCAGCGCACCAATCGCTCATCCGGCCGCCGTTCGCGCTCGGACGCCGCCTGAGCCGGTTCCGAACCGATAAATACCGTTGCAATTTGAGGCGTTTCCGCAAGCCAGATTCAAACCCTGCCGACCAGTCGTCCCGTTCGCCGCTTGAAGTCCACAGCTCCGCCATGATCTACCGGACACAGACGGACATGCTCCGTGTCCGCCAGTACACGCTGGTCGAAAACCACGGCGGGACGGCCTCAGGGCCGCCCCGTCGGGTGTGAGCATCGAGCGTCGCAAGCCGCGCACCCGCCCACTTCGCAGATCAGTTCGGCACCGCCGCCTTGGCGCGGACATCGGCGTTCACCGTGACGCCCCGCAGCACGTTGAATGCGGCGTGCAGCGCCTTGTCGTCCTTCTCGTCCGGCGGAACGTAGGACTGCGACCCGGTCTGCTCGGTGCCGTCGGCGGCCGAGAGATGGCCGCGCATGCCGGCCTCCCCCTTGAGATCGCCGCGATCCTTGAATTCGTCCGGCACGTCCTGCTTGACCTCGATGTCCGGCGCGATGCCCTGCGCCTGGATCGAGCGGCCCGACGGCGTGTAGTAGCGCGCCGTGGTCAGCGCCAGCGCGCCATTGCCGGCGCCGAGCGGAATGATGGTCTGCACCGAGCCCTTGCCGAACGAGCGCGTGCCGACCAGCGTCGCACGCTTGTGATCGTGCAGCGCGCCGGCCACGATCTCCGAGGCCGAGGCCGAGCCGCCATTGATCAACACCACGAGCGGCTTGCCCTTGGTGAGATCGCCGCCGCGGGCGGTGAAGCGCTGCGTCTCTTCCGGATTGCGGCCGCGGGTGGAAACCACCTCGCCGCGCGGCAGGAACGTGCTGGAGACCGACACCGCCTGGTCGAGCAGGCCGCCCGGATTGTTGCGCAGGTCGACCACGTAGCCGGCGAGCTTCTCCTGCGGGATCTCCTTGGAGATGGTGGCGACGGCCTTGCGCAGGCTCTCGGTGGTCTGCTCGTTGAAGGATGTGATGCGGATATAGCCGATGTCGCCGCCTTCGGTGTGATAGCGTACCGGGCGCACCTTGATGATCTCGCGCGTCAGCGTGACGTCGAGCGGCGACTCCTTGCCCTTGCGCATGATCGTGAGCTTGGTCTTGGTGTTGACGCCGCCCTTCATCTTGGCGACGGCCTGCTCGAGCGTCAGTCCCTGCACGGCTTCGCCGTCGATCTTGGCGATGAGATCGCCGGAGAGAATGCCGGCCTTGGACGCGGGCGTGTCATCGATCGGCGCGACGACCTTGACCAGGCCCTCTTCCATGGTGACCTCGAGACCGAGTCCGCCGAACTCACCGGACGTCGTCTCCTGCATGTCGCGCCAGGACTTGTCATTCATGTAGCGCGAGTGCGGATCGAGCGACGACACCATGCCGTTGATGGCGCCTTCGATCAGCGCGGGATCGCTGGGCTTCTCGACATAGTCGGCGCGGACACGCTCGAACACCGCACCGAACAAATTGAGCTGCGAATAGGTGTCGGCCATGCCGGCCGCGGCCTTGGCCTTCGCCACGAGTTGCGCGCCGTCGGGACCCGTCACCATCAGGGTCAGACCGACGCCGGTCATCGTGCCCGCCAAGAACAGCCAGTTTTTCCGCATTGTTTGCTTCCCGAGCGTTTGTTGGATGGCCGGTCGATCACAGGGTCCGCACGCGTCGCCGGCGCGATTTGTGTTGCGAACTCACACCACATTTCCGGTTTCTTCAAGGCCGATATTGCGCCGCCGTACCGGAGCCCGACCGCCGGCGCCCGCATCCGAAATGGACGTTCGCAGGCTGAAATCAAGATCAGGGCTGCGCCTGTCCTCCAGGGACCGACTGCACATATCCGGTCTTTCACGGGCACCCCTCATCACATTTCGACGAGCCGCGGAAGATGACGCAATTTGACCGCCGGCGGCTGCGGCGACCGCCTTTGCACGCCCGGCGAACTCCAGTTCGGAATGGCTTGCACCCGGACCGCACGATGGGCGATGCTCCGCGGCAAAACCGGGAAACATGACAGTCGCTGGGAGGCAACCATGAACCAACAGTCCCCGATCGAGGCCGGGTGGCGGAACGTCGAGCTCGGCTCGAGCGACGAGAAGTTCCAGAACCTGCACGAGTTCATCCGCAAGGCCCGCGCCCAGCTCAACCAGAATGCCTGGGACTACATCATCGGCGGCGCCGAAACCGAGACCACGCTGCGCCGGAACCGGATGGCGCTCGACGAGATCGCGTTCCGTCCGCGCGTGCTGCGCGACGTCTCCAGGGTCGATGCCTCGGTCGAAACCTTCGGCCGCAGGCTGCGCCTGCCGGTGGTTCTGGCCCCGGTCGGCGCGCTCGAAATCTTCGATCCGGCAGGGGCCGCCAGCGTCGCTCGGGGCGCCGGACGATTCGGGGCCGCGCATATGCTGAGCTCGGTGTCCGAGCCCGGGCTGGAGAAGACCGCCGAGGCCGCTCCCGACGCGCTGCGCATCTTCCAGCTCTATGTCCGCGGCGACGACGCCTTCGTCGAGGACTATGTGAGCCGCGCCGTCGCCAACAGCTACACGGCGTTCTGCCTCACCGTCGACACCGCCCACTACAGCCGGCGCGAGCGCGACATCGCCAAGCGCTATGTGCGCGAAAGCCGGCTGCGCGCGACCGGCGGCGATCATCAGAAGGCGCTGAGCTGGCACACCGTCAGGCTGATCAAGGACAAGTTCAAGCTGCCGCTGATCATCAAGGGCATCGCGACCGCCGAGGACGCGCAGATCGCGGTCGATCACGGCGTCGACTGGATCTACGTCTCCAACCATGGCGGCCGCCAGCTCGATCATGGCCGCGGCGCGATGCACGTGCTGCCGGAGATCGTCGCGGCGGTGAAGGGCCGGGCCAGGATCATGGTCGACGGCGGCTTCTGCCGCGGCACCGACATCGTCAAGGCGATCGCCTCCGGCGCCGATCTCGTCGGCATTGGCCGGCTGCAATGCTGGGCGCTGGCGGCCGCCGGCGAGGACGGCATCCTGCGCATGCTCGAGCTGCTGGAGGACGAGGTCATCCGCGCGCTCGGCCTGCTCGGCGTCACCTCGTTCGCGGAGCTGAACGCATCCTATCTGCATCCGGCGACCGCCACCAACCTGCCGAGCGTGGTCAGCGCGTTTCCGCTGGTCGACATCGAGCCCTATCGCTATTAAGGAAGCGCTCCGTCGCTTCCACACCAGGCACCGCCGCCGCTGTCCATGCCCTCCTCCGCTCTCCACCCCGGCGCGGCCGATGCGCTGCTGTTCGATCTCGGCCGCGTCGTCATCGACATCGATTTCGTCCAGGTGGTCTCGCGCTGGGCGGCGCATGCCGGCTGTCCGCCCGAGCAGATCGCGGCGCGCTTCGTGCGCGACGAGATCTATCACGGCCATGAGCGTGGCACCGTTTCCGACGCCGCGTTCTTCGCCAACCTGCGCCAGCAGCTCGGCATCGACATCACCGACGCGCAGTTTCTTGATGGCTGGAACGCGATCTTCGTCGGCGCGATGCCGGGCATCGCCGCGCTGCTCGCACGCGCGGCGGAAAAGCTGCCGCTCTACGCCTTCTCCAACACCAACCAGCCGCACATCGATCACTTCTCGCCTGTTTACGCCGATCTGCTCGGTCACTTTCGCGAGATCTTCCTGTCGTCGTCGATCGGCCTGCGCAAGCCGGATGCCGAGGCGTATGATCACGTGGTGCGAGCGATCGGCGTGCCCGCCAAGCGGATCGTGTTCTTCGACGATCTCGCCGAAAACGTCGAGGGCGCGCAGGCCAGCGGGCTGAATGCGGTGCTGGTGCGCTCGACAGCCGATGTCGCCGCGGCGCTGGAGGCGCTGGGGATCTAGGCGTTTGTCGGAAGGACGCGTCATGGCCGGCGGCGGCGTATCAACGAGGCTCGGGCCCGCAACTCCGCCACAACCTCCGCTGTCGCCCCTGCGAACGCAGGGGCCCATAGCCACCGGCAGCCATGATCTGGCAAGACTCGTTCGATATCGTGCGCAAAACATCTCCCTGTGGCTATGGATCCCGGGTCGGCGCCCCGCCGCCGCTGGCGCGGCGTCGTGACTTGCCCGGGACGACAGCGGAGGGCGGCGCTGGATCGAAGCTCATACAGGCTTGAGGCGGTGAGAGAGGCACGAGGAATTCGCAAAGACGAAAACTCCGCTTCTCGATCACCGCGCAAAAACGGAGTCCCCCCGCGGAAAAATTCTGAGTTGCTGCGCTCGCAATCACGACGTCCACTCATGCGAAATTGTTCTCGCGGCACGGTGAGCCCGAGTGATGCTGCTGTCGTTCACCCTCGAAGTCGGAGGGCGCAGGGAATGCCGGGCTGCAGGCCGCAACCCATGGCCCGCCTGCAGAAAAAAAGCAGGCGGCAGTCACCACAGGTCCAGCCGACATCCGGCATTCCCTGCGCGATGGTCTTCACGCTTACTTCGCGCTCTCCCCGGTGCTCCGGCTTGTTGGCCACCGTCGCCGTCGGGCTCATCATCACCCGCCGGCTTGGCATCAGCGTCGGGATGCCAGGACCACGCGACTTCACGTCCGCGCCATGCCGTCCGTCCACATGCCGAAGCACGCTGCGACACGTCGCGGCCACCGCATCCCGCGCTCCACGTCCGTGACGATCGCGAAGCGCCCCTCCTGTCGAGCACGGGACCAAATCAGCATAGCAGTCTTTTCCGAAAAAGCGAATCCTAAATTCGGCCGCCGGCAACGGCGCCGTCCGGCCCGCCTCCCGGCGCGTCCGCTGGCCGCGGACGGCCCGACCGCCTAAGCTGTCCGCTCCTGCACGCCCGCCGCCCGGAAGAACCGAATGCCCCTCGACATCATCTGTTTGCGTGACCGGCCCGACCTGATCCCGCGCGTGTTCTCGCCCGAGCTCGATGGTCTTTGGCCCCCCTTCATGCGTCAGGACCGGACCGCAATGTTGTACTTCGACCCGCCCGTGTTCGACCACTATTTGGACTGCGCCTATGCGGCGCTGGCCGGTAACGAGGTGGTCGGACGCGGCTTCGCCATTCCCTTCGCCTTTGGCATCGAGGGCCGCCGGACGCTGCCGGATGCGGGCTGGGACGAGGTGATCCGCTGGGGTCACGAGGATCGCCTGCTGGGGCGGCAGCCGACGACGATGAGCGCGCTCGAGATCGCGCTGCTGCCGAAGGCGCGCGTGCCCGGCAGCTCGCTCGCCATGCTGGCGGCGCTGAAGGACGGCGCGCGCGCAAAAGGCTTTGCCGAGCTGTACGCGCCGGTGCGGCCGAACCAGAAGCATCTGGTGCCGCGGACGCCGATGCGCGCTTATCTCGATCAGCGGCGCGAAGACGGCCAGCTCGCGGATTCCTGGCTGCGCACGCACATCCGCATCGGCGGCGAGATCGTCAAGATCGCGCCGTGCTCGATGACCATCGTCGGCACGCTCGCCGAGTGGTCGCAATGGACCGGCGTGACCTTCGATCGATCGGGTGAGATCGAGATCCCCTGTGCTCTCGTGCCTGTGCTCGCGTCGGTCGCGCACGACCATGCCGCCTATGTCGAGCCGAATGTCTGGATTCGACATCCGCTCTAACAGACCGCACGAAAGCCGTCCGCCCGTTGCAGATCGTCCGCGCCATGATCAACGCGCCGGCACGGCGCGTTCGTCGAGAAATCCGATCACTGCATCGAACGCCTGCTGTCGATTCCGTTCCATCAGGACCATGTGCGTGCCCTGGCCGATCTCGACCAGGCGCTTGTACGGCGCGCTCGCGAGTCGAACGAACAGGTCGTGCGCCATCTCGAAGCTGACATCCACATCCCATTCCGCCGAGAGCAGGAGAACCGGGCAGTTGATGCTGCCGGGATCATAGGTCGGCCTGGCCGCGGTCCAATGCGCGCGGACGTCCTGTACCGCGCCCGAGGGCGCGCGGATCGCGTCGGGATACGGCGAGTCCGGATCGGTCGCGAGCGTCGCCTGCGCCCAGGTCTCGAACCAGCCGTCCGGAATCAGCTTGTCCCGCGCGTGCTCCGGAGCGGCGCCGCGCCATGCCGCCTCGAACGCGCGCGGGGTGACGATCCGATAGGCGCCGAGCGGTCCGCCGGCGTCGATGCGCAACGGCTCGCTCGACAGCCAGAGCGGCGTCACCAGGATCAGCTTCTCGAGCTTCGCGTTCGCCGCGCTCGCGAACATGCCGGCGATCGTGGCGCCCCAGGACATGCCGAGCACGTTGACGCGCGGGATATCGCGATGCCGGCGGATGAAGTCCACCGCGGCAGCGAAATCGTCCACGGCGGTCCGCGCATTGGCCAATGGAGAACCTTCCTCTGGCGCGCGCGACATCTCCGGCGGCCGGCTGGAGCCGCCGTAGCCGCGCGCGTCGACGGCCCAGACGTCGTAGCCGGCCTGCGCCAGCACATCCATGAAGGAGGCATCATCGACCGCGACGTCGAACAGGCTCGCGGACGAAAAGGTGGCGCCGTGCATCATCACCAGCGTGCGCTCGGCCGAGAAGCGTTGCAGGTCGTGCCGGCGCTTGTTGATGAGCTGAAGCTGGACGTCGGACACCGGACCTTCGATCAGGCGGCGCTCGGAAACGATGCGCGAGGAGAACGTTGCATTATCGATCATGGCCATCTCGGATCAGGCGAAGTGCCAGGCAAACCGGTCGCCGTCGCGGCTGACGCGCCCGGCCGAGGACTCGGCGAAATGGGTGGTGAACACGAGGGAGCCGGTCTCCGCGGCATGGTTCATCGCCCATAGCCGTGAGGTCCGCGCCGCCTCCGGGAATTCGCAATAGACCGAATTCCAGTCCGGATGCGCGACCTGCATCGGATGATGCAGCACATCGCCCCAGAACAGCGCGCGCTCGCCACGCGAGCTGAAGCTGATGCAGGCGTGATCGATGCTGTGACCGGGGCTCGGCACAAAACGGAAGCCGCCGACGACCTCGCTGCCATCGACCGTGATCTCGCGCGCGAGGCCGGCCTCGACGATCGGCAGCACGCTGTCTTCGTAGACCCCCGGCATCGGTGGATGCAGCATGGGTCCGAGCCCGGCCGCGTCCCTGATCGCGGCGTCCGAGCCGTCGCCGGCCGAGAGGGCGGCGACATAGGCGCGCTCTCGGCCCGAGAAAACGTGCCGGGCGTTCGGAAACACCGGCATCCAGCGGCCATCGGCAAGCTGCGTATTCCAGCCCACGTGATCCGCATGCAAATGCGTCATCAGGACGAGGTCGACATCGTCGGGGGCGACGCCGGCCGCCCGCAATCGGTCGAGGAACGGCTCGTTCAGGCGATGCAGAACGGCCGCGCCGGGCCGCTCCTTGTCGTTGCCGGTGGCCGTGTCGATCAGCACCACGCGCTCCGGCGTCCGCACCAGCCAGCTATGGATGCTCAGGCGCAGCGATCCCGTGCGCGGATCGACCGATCCCGGCCCGAAACGGCCGCGTTCGCGGGCAATGCTGGCGGCGTCCACGCCTGGAAACAGAAACTCGCCCTCGACCGCATCGAGACCGATCTCGAAAATCCTGCTGATGGTGGCGTCCCCGACGCGATAGGTCGTGATGTCCTGCATGTTTGGCGGCCTCGATCCGAACGGTGATCTTGTCTGGGCCGAGATCTACGATTAGGTCATGCATTCCTCAAATCGATCCAACTCATGCAGTCCATCGATCATTTCGATCTTCGCTCCTTCGACCTCAATCTGCTGGTCGCGTTCGACGCGCTGATGCAGGAGCGCAGCGTGACACGCGCGGCGGCGCGCCTGAAGGTGGGGCAGCCGGCGATGAGCCATTCGCTGTCGACGCTTCGCGTGCTGCTGCAGGATGAGCTGTTCGTCCGCGTCGGCACGATCATGCAGCCGACCCCCAAGGCTGCGGTGCTGGCCGGACCGGTTCGGGCGGCGTTGGCTCAGATGCAGGCTGCGTTGCACGCCGCACCGGAGTTCGACCCAGCGACCGAGCAGCGCACCATCCGCTTGGGATTCTCGAGCGAGGTCGAGCTGCTGCTGATCCCCGAACTCACGGCGGAGCTGCGTCGAACGGCGCCCGGCGTGCGGCTTCTCAGCCGTCCGACCGAACGCAACGAGGTGCATCGTCTGCTCGACGAGGGCGCCTTGGATGTCGGCGTCGGCTGCTTCGAGGCGGTGGCGCTGCGGCACCGATCCCAGTTCCTGTTCGAGCAGGCGCTGAGCTGCGTCTACAATCCAAAGCGCATCGCGATGAAAACACCGATCGGCCTGGATGCCTATCTGTCGCTTCCGCACGCACTGGTGACGCTGACCAACAGCCTGCAGGGCTGCCTGGAGGCGGCGCTGGATGAGATCGGCACCGAGCTCAACGTGGTCTCGGCCTCCTCGGATTTCCTCAGCGTGCTGGCGACGGTGGCCGCGTCACCGGTGATCACCACGATCCCGACCCGGATGGCAAGGCTCTACGGACCCCGGTTTGGGCTGGCGCTCTGTCCGGCGCCGTTGAAGTTGCGGCTGCCGGCGGTCTCGATGGTCTGGCCGCTGCAGCTCGACCGCGATGCCGCATCGGTCTGGCTGCGGAACATGGTGGCAAACATCCTGCACACCACCGAGCGCGCCGCCTGTCGCGCGGCTGCCGGATAGCTCCGTCTGGACTCCGTGTGCACGTGAGCAGATCGCGACTGCCCCCCCCGGCATGATTGCAGAGTTTCTCGCGCGATCGTGAGGCGGCGGGCCACGCGACGCACCTTCAGACGATCGGAAAGCCGGGAGCGGCTTAGGCTCTTGGCCACCCCGTGCGCGTTCGGTTAGAAGGCGATTCAGTCGATCTGCCCGTCTTCGTCCGAAGGTAATCCCATGGCCCTGATGCCGGTCTCCGATGCGTTGTCCGCGGTGCTCGCCGGCACCGAGCCGCTGGCTGAGGAAATGGTCGGGCTGGACGAGGCCTATCACCGCATCCTGGCCCGCGACCTCGCGGCGCTGCGGACGCAGCCGCCCGAGGCGATGTCGGCGATGGATGGCTATGCGGTGCGCGCGGCCGACGCAGCCAAGGCCAAGGCGCGGCTGAAGGTGATCGGCGAGGTCGCGGCGGGACGGCCGTTCGATCGCGTGGTCGGGCCCGGCGAGGCGGCGCGGATCTTCACCGGCGGCGTTGTCCCCGCAGGCGCCGACGCGGTGGTGATCCAGGAGGACACGATCGCCGAGGACGGCCATGTCGTGATCACCGAGGCCGCGATCACAGGCCGGCACATCCGGCCGGCCGGCGTCGACTTCCACCAGGGCATGGTGCTGCTGAAGGCCGGGCGCCGGCTCAGCGACCGCGACCTATCCCTGGCGGCCAGCATGAATCATCCGGCGCTGCCGGTGCGGCGGCGGCCGAAGGTGGCGCTGCTCGCCACCGGCGACGAGCTGGTGATGCCGGGCTCGACGCCCGGCCCGGGGCAGATCGTCTATTCCAACGGCTACGCGCTGCGGGCGCTGGTGCGCAGCGAGGGCGCGACGCCGATCGATCTCGGCATCGCCGCGGATACGATGGCGGCGACGGTCGCTGGAATCCGGCGCGCCCGCGCGGCAGAGGCCGACGTCCTGATCACGACCGGCGGCGCCTCGGTCGGCGATCACGACCTGGTCAAGCAGGCGCTGGAGGCCGAGGGCGTCGAAATGGCGTTCTGGAAGATCGCGATGCGGCCGGGCAAGCCGATGATGCACGGACGGCTCGGCGACATCAGGGTGATCGGACTGCCCGGCAATCCGGTGTCGTCCTATGTCTGCGCCATCCTGTTCATGGTGCCGCTGATTCGGCGCCTGCTCGGCCGCGACGAGGCCGTGATGCCGCGCGAGACCGCCCTGCTCGGCCGCGAGTTGGGGGCGAACGATTCGCGCGAGGACTATCTGCGGGCGCAGCTCAAGGAGCGCGCCGACGGCACCCTGGTCGCAACACCGGTGACGCAGCAGGATTCGTCGCTGCTCGGCAATCTCGCGCTGTCGCAGGCGCTGGTGATCCGGCCGGCGTTTGCGCCGAAGGCGCCTGCCGGCAGCCCGTGCGAGATCCTGCGCCTGCCGAACTGAGCCGCTTCCCCGGTAAAGCCCGGTCCGTTCATCATATTTTTAGGATTGCGGAACACACATCGAACATATAGTGTCCGTTCATGATTTGTTTTTAGTATGTTGCGGGCGACGCGATGACGGTCCGACTCCAGGGCGCTCTCAGCCGGCTTGTGCTCAAGGCGCAGCTCCTGGACTCGGACAACAACAAACCGGGGACCAGGTCGAAATGCTGACGCGCAAACAGTACGAACTTCTGCGGTTCATCAACGAGCGGCTCAAGGAAGCCGGCGTGCCGCCGTCCTTCGACGAGATGAAGGATGCGCTCGATCTGCGTTCGAAGTCCGGCATTCATCGCCTGATTACGGCGCTCGAGGAGCGCGGCTTCATCCGCCGGCTGCCGAATCGCGCCCGCGCGATCGAGGTGATCAAGCTGCCCGAGCTGTCGCAGGCCGCGGGCAACCGTCGCGGCTTCACGCCGTCGGTGATCGAAGGCAATCTCGGCAAGGTGCGCACCAGCACTCCCGCGCTAGACGATGGCGAGCGCCCTGTCGCGGTGCCGGTGATGGGCCGCATCGCCGCCGGTACCCCGATCGAGGCGCTGCAGACGCGCAGCCACACCATCAGCGTGCCTGCGGACATGCTCGGCAACGGCGATCACTATGCGCTCGAGGTGCGCGGCGACTCTATGGTCGATGCCGGCATCCTCGACGGTGACATGGCGCTGATCCAGCGCAACGAGACCGCCGACACCGGCGACATCGTGGTGGCGCTGATCGACGATGAGGAAGCGACCTTGAAGCGCTTCCGCCGTCGCGGCGCATCGATCGCGCTCGAGCCGGCCAACACCGCCTACGAGGTGCGCATCCTGCCGCCGAACCGGGTGAAGATCCAAGGCAAGCTGGTCGGGCTGTACCGCAAGTACTGATCGCGAATGGGATCGGTCGCTCGGCGGCGGGCGCACGCGCTGTCGCCGCCGAGCGAGAAGCCAGCCAAGCTGGAAGCAGCCAGCAAAATACGCCACACGCGAATGCACTTCATGATGTGCAGCGCGGCATGCTCAAACGCTTGTGATCGGCCGCGGGCACACGCGATGCAGATCAGCGCAGAATTGCCGCGAAGCGCGCGCTAACATCACCATCGATGTCCACTCTGATAGAGGCCTGCGCCTGTCCGGGGGGAGCGTGGGTCGGCTATCTCTCAACGAGGAGCGATCCGATGTGTGACTACAGCCTCCATGCGGTTGCGTCCCGTCCCGCCAAGGTCGGCGAGACGTTGATCTCGATGACCTTCCGTGGCACCGCCACCCGCGGCTTCGCGTTGGAGAGCGAGCCGACCGTCGCAGTCTGCATGCTGCCCGGCACCGAGTTGGCCTTCGCCGAGGACGTCCGCTACGACAGCCGCTGGCTCTGGACCCGGACGATCCGCGAGCGCGTCGCGAAGTTCAACAGCATCGAGACGCACATTCCCGATCGCCATCACGACGCGATCGAGTTCGCCGACGGCCGCCACGTGCTGGTGACCCAGCTCTGCGAGGGCCAGCGCGTCACCGTGCTGCAATTGCCGGTCAGCAAGCAGCCGGCAGAGCGTCGCCCGGACATCGGCGAGGACGTGCCGACGTCGCAGGCCACACCGATTCGCCGCATCAGCATCACCTGAGGGCCTGCGCGTCGGCATTTCTGTCGGTCATGAGCGCGCTTTCGAAGGTGGGAGACTTGGTCAACTTGGGTTCTGCAAGCGCAAAGTCCTCTCGGGCGAATCTCACGCCCCGGCATCGCATCGGATAGGAAAGACATCCCTCGGCCGGCATTGTGTGCCGGGGGAGCTTGCCGCCGTGGTCAACAAGATCGATTGGAACAAGGCCGGACGGATCACCGAGCCCGGCCGCTATATGCTTGCGTTCGGCTGGCTGACGGTCACGGCTGATGACATCGCCATCTGGCAACGCTATCCGGGCACCGCGTTCACGCTGGTCGAAGGCCCCTCGCTGTTCGATGGACCTGGTGACACCGAGTATCATCTCGGCACGTTCGAGCTGCCCGGCGCTCAATCCTGCTCGCCCTGCTCCGTCTCCGGCGGCGTCGCGTCCTGAAGCGGCGCGGCCGGCGCACGCGGCGTCAGCGTCGTGTCGAACGCGCCGGCCTCGGCGGGCGCCGGCCACCATGGGCGGTCGGTGCCGCCGGCGCGCGCCGGCGTCACGGTGAAGCCCTTGCCCCGCTGCACCAGCATCAAGGCGCCCTGCTGCCGCAGCCGTTCGCGATCGATCACGGCCGCCGCGCAGGATGACGGCGCGGCGCGCGCGGTGACGATCAGCGCGGCACGGGTGCAATCATCGGCGAGCGCCTCGGCGCGCAGGGTCAGGGCGGCGAAGCGGCCGTCGGCCATCGCGACCACGCAGCCCGCCTCGTCGCAGGAGACGCCATCGGCGAGCGACGGATCCGCCGGCAGCCGGGCATCGGCGTCGGCCGCGAGCCACTCCTTGGTGGCGAACACGTCCTTCCCCGTGCGCATCACATGCAGGCGCCCGTCACGGCTTCGCACCGCCACCGCGCGCCCGTCACCGGCGATCAGCACGTCGGGCAGCGGCGTCGTGGCGGCCCACGCGGTGGCCACCACGAGCCCGACGGCGCCCGACCAGCGCAGCGGTGTGCGCAGCAGGCCGATCACGATGACGCCGAGGCTGGCGAGGATCAGCGGGCCGATGCCGAAGGCCGGGATGCGCCCGACCGCGCCGGGCAGCGCCGCCACCCAGCGCGTCACCGCGATCATCCAGTCGATGCCGAGGCCCATCAGCGTCCACCAGACGCCGTCCAGGCCGAACGGCGCCGCCACCAGGCCCATCAGGCCGGCGGGCATCACCAGCGCCGAGACCACCGGCATCGCCGCGAGATTGGCGAGCACGCCATACGGCGTGACACGATGGAAATGGAAGGCGGCATAGGGCGTGGTCGCGAGCCCGGCGATCAGCGAGGCCAGCAGCAGCATCGCGAGCTCGCGCCCGCCCCACAGCGCGACGCGCTGCGTCGTGGAGCTGTCCGGCGTCGCGAACAGCCTGGGCAGGCCGAACTGCACCAGCGCGACCAGGCCGAGCGTTGCCGCGAACGACATCTGGAAGCTCGGATGCACCAGCGCCTCGGGGGCTGCGATCAGCACGATCATCGCCGCGACCGCGAGCGTGCGGAAGGTGACGGCGCGGCGGTCGACCATGACCGCGATCAGCACCACGGCCGTCATGAAGAACGATCTCTGGGTCGCGACCTCCGCGCCTGAGAGCAACAGATAGAACGCCGCCGCGACCAGCGCCGCGGCCGCCGCCCATTTCTTGATCGGGAGGCTGACGGCAAGGCCGGGGATCAGCGCCAGCAGTGCGCGCACGGCAAGGAACACGACGCCGGCGACGACCGCCATGTGATAGCCGGAGATCGACAGCACATGGCCGAGGCCGGAGATGAACATCGCGTCGTTGACATCGGGCGTGATGGCGTCGCGCCGGCCGGTCAGCAGCGCGGTGGCAATCGCCCGCTCGTCGCCCGACAGCCGCCCGCGGATGCGCGTATCGATCGCATCGCGCAGGCCCTGCATGGCCGCCGCATAGCCCAGGCCGAAGCCGGCGGCCTGCGGCGGCGCCGCCGTCGTGATCGCGCCCATCACGAAGCCGGAGGCGCCGATGCCCTGGAAGAACATGTCGCGCGCGAAATCGTAGGATCCCGGCCGCACCGGGGCCATCGGCGGCAGCAGTCGCGCCTTGAGCTCCACGAAGCTGCCGACCTCGGGCGCCGCGCCCTTGCGCACCGCGAGCCGCACGCGCGCCAGCGTGATCGCGTTGCGCGGGCTCTCCATCGCGGTGATCCGCAGCACGATCCGATCGCTGCGCTCGCGGATGTCGCGCGCCTCGACGAAGCCGGACAGCGCCACCGAATACAGCGGCCGCGCCAGCACCGGATGCGCGACACGCGCGGTCTTGAGGGTCGCGGCGGCAAAGCCGCTCGCCGCCGCCCCGATCATCACGGCCGCCGGAAACAGCCGATGCCGTCGCATCATGATCGCAACGACGCAGAGCAGCGCCGCCGTGATGGCGGCGATCCAGAGCACAGGCTCGTGATCGGCGGTGAAATACAGCGCGATGCCGGCCCCGAATGCCACCGGCACCCAGGGCAGCAGCCGCCCCGCGCCGGCCTCCTCGGCCGCCCAGATCTTGAGGCGCGCGGCGAACGCCGATGACGCGCCGGGCCGGATCGCGGGCCAGCCGCCGGCCAGCGCGCCCCGCGGCGGCCAGACGTCGGCCATCACGCCCGCGATCCCGCGCCGCCCTCCTGGACGTCCTGCTGGCGGCCTGACCGGCTCCGCCATTGCCAACACCACCCGTGACCCGACCGGGCGGGAAGGCTATCGGAAGCTGCGCGAGGCCGCCTAGCAGAACGAAACGGGAATCCTGACTTTCTGCACGCGCACCTGGCTTGGAACTTTTCGCGTCGCACGCGCTTATCGGGGTATGGACGCTAAAGGTATTGACGACCCCTTCGCCGATCTCGCGCTCGAGAGGGCGATCCACCTCCGCTGGACTCTCCGGGACATCAAGGCCCACCGGCTCACGCTGTCGCCAGTCGCCGAGGAAGACCTCTCGCTCCTCGCCGAGCGCGGGCTCGTCGAACTCACCGACGGTGTGCCGACCCTGACGAACGCCGGCCAGGACGCGATCAGCTGAGCTGCAAGCGTCCCGCGGCTTCCGCTCGCCTCAGCCCTTGGCGACCTCCTTCGCAAACGTGTCGCGCAGGCCGATGGTACGATTGAACACGAGCTTGTCGGGCGTCGAGTCCGGATCGCGCACAAAGTAGCCCTGGCGCTCGAACTGCATCGGCGCGTCCGAATTGCTCGCGGCGATCGCCGGCTCGATGCGGGCGTCGGTCAGCACTTCCAACGAGTTGGGATTGAGGTCGGCCGTGAAGTCGGCGGCGTTCGGACTCGGATTGGCGAACAGCTGATTGTAGATGCGGATCTCGGCTTTCAGCGACTGCGCCGCCGGCAGCCAGTGCATCGTCGCCTTGACCTTGCGTCCGTCCGGCGCGTTGCCGCCCTTGGTCGCCGGATCATAGGTACAGCGCAGCTCGACGATCTCGCCGGCATCGTTCTTGATCACGTCGCGGCACTTGATGAAATAGGCGTAGCGCAGCCGCACCTCGTTGCCGGGCGACAGGCGGAAGAACTTCTTGGGCGGGTTCTCCATGAAGTCGTCCTGCTCGATATAGAGCTCGCGGCCGAACGCGATCTTGCGCGTGCCGGCGGAAGCGTCGTCGGGGTGGTTGATCGCCTCGAGCTCCTCGACCTGGCCTTCCGGATAGTTCTCGATCACCACCTTCAGCGGCCGCAGCACCGCCATCCGGCGCTGCGCCGTGCGATTCAACTCTTCGCGGATGCAGAATTCGAGCATGCCGACATCGACGATGCTGTTGGCCTTGGCGATGCCGATGCGCTTGATGAACTCGCGCACCGCCGCCGGCGGCACGCCGCGGCGCTTCAGCCCGGCGATGGTCGGCATGCGCGGATCGTTCCAACCGGAGACGTGGCCGTCCTGCACCAGCCGCGTCAGCACGCGCTTGGACAAGAGGGTGTAGGTCAGATTGAGGCGCGCGAATTCGTACTGGTGCGGATGCGACGGCACCGGCAGCTTGTCCAGGAACCAGTCGTAGAGCGGCCGGTGATCCTCGAATTCCAGCGTGCAGATCGAGTGCGTCACGCCCTCGATCGCATCCGACTGACCGTGGGCGTAATCATAGCTCGGATAGATCTTCCAGGTATCGCCGGTGCGCGGGTGATGGGCGTGCAGGATCCGGTACAGCACGGGATCGCGCAGGTTGATGTTGCCGGCCGCCATGTCGATCTTGGCGCGCAGCACGCGCGCGCCGTTGGGAAATTCGCCGGCCTTCATGCGCCGGAACAGGTCGAGATTCTCCTCGACCGAGCGGTCGCGGAACGGGCTGTTCCTGCCGGGCTCGGTGAGCGTGCCGCGCGACAGCCGGATCTCCTCCTGCGTCTGGTCGTCGACATAAGCGAGCCCGGCCTTGATCAGGCCCTCGGCCCAGTCGTAGAGCCGCTCGAAATAGTCCGAGGCGAAGAACAGGTTGTCGCCCCAGTCATAGCCGAGCCAGCGCACGTCAGCCTGGATGGAATCGATATATTCCTGCTCTTCCTTGGTCGGATTGGTGTCGTCGAAGCGCAGATTGCAGCGGCCGCCGAACTCCTGGGCAATGCCGAAGTTGAGACCGATCGACTTGGCATGGCCGATATGCAGATAGCCGTTCGGCTCCGGGGGGAACCGGGTGACGACCGTCTTGTGCCTGCCGCTGTCGAGATCGGCCTGGACGATGTCGCGGATGAAGTCGCGCCCTGCCTCTGCCGTCGCCGCCGTGTCTGTCGTCGTGGTCATCAAGAATATCCTGCTCCGGAATTTGGCAGCCTATCTGCCAAATCCGCCTCCCCCAAGGAAGGCTTTAGTTATGCGATAGGCCTGCTATACACCCCCCGCCCTTCATAGCCCCTGCCTGGATTTCGTGCTGCCGCCCATGACCTCCCCGATCGTCACACGCTTTGCCCCCTCTCCGACCGGCTTTCTCCACATCGGAGGTGCCCGGACGGCCCTGTTCAACTGGCTGTATGCGCGGGGCCGCGGCGGCAAGATGCTGCTCAGAATCGAGGACACCGACCGCGAGCGCTCGACGACGGCGGCGATCGACGCCATCCTCGACGGGCTGAAATGGCTCGAGCTCGGTTGGGACGGCGAGGTCATCTACCAATATAGCCGCGCCGCGCGCCATCGCGAGGTCGCCGAGCAACTGCTCGCCAGCGGCATGGCGTATCGCTGCTATGCCACCGCCGAGGAGCTGACGGCAATGCGCGAGAAGGCGCGCGCGGAAGGGCGCACCCGGCTCTATGACGGGCTGTGGCGCGACCGCGATCCGAAGGAGGCGCCCGAAGGCGTCAAGCCGACGATCCGGCTGCGGGCGCCCCTGACCGGCGAGACCGTGATCGAGGATCAGGTGCAGGGCCGCGTGGTCTGGCAGAACGAGAACCTCGACGACCTCGTGCTGCTGCGAGGCGATGGCAATCCGACCTACATGCTGGCGGTGGTCGTCGACGACCACGACATGGGCGTCACCCACATCATCCGCGGCGACGACCATCTGATCAACGCCGCGCGCCAGAAGCAGATCTACGATGCGCTCGGCTGGACGGTGCCGTCGATGTCGCACATCCCGCTGATTCACGGGCCCGACGGCTCGAAGCTGTCGAAGCGCCACGGCGCGCTCGGCGTCGACGCCTACCGCGCGATGGGATATCTGCCGTCGGCGCTGCGCAATTACCTGGTACGGCTCGGCTGGAGCCATGGCGACCAGGAGATCTTCTCCACCGAGGAGATGATCGAAGCTTTCGACCTGCCGGCGATCGGCCGCTCGGCAGCGCGCTTCGATTTCGCCAAGCTCGAGAACCTCAACGGCCACTACATCCGTCACAGCGACGATGCGGCGCTGGTGCGGCAATTCGAGGACGTACTGAACTATGTTCCGAACGGCGCGGCGCTGAAGACGAAGCTCAACGACGCCACGCGGGCGCAGCTCACTTTGGCGATGCCGAGCCTCAAGGAGCGCGCCAAGACCTTGCTGGAGCTGATCGACGGCGCCGCCTTCATCTTTGCCGAGCGGCCGCTTCCGATCGACGCCAAGGCCGCCGCCCTGCTGACGCCGGACAGCCGCGCCTTGATCGGCCGGCTGCATGAGGCGCTGGCCGCTGTCGAGTCCTGGAGCGGACCGGCCACGGAAGCCGCGCTGCGTGCGTTTGCCGAGGCCAACAATCTCAAGCTGGGCGCGGTGGCGCAGCCGCTGCGCGCGGCGCTGACCGGCCGAACCACCTCACCCGGCATTTTCGACGTTCTGGCGATCCTGGGGCGTGATGAATCCTTGGGCCGCCTGGAGGACCAGACCACCTCATAAGGTCTCATGGACCCCCATCTTGCAGCGCACAGGGCAATACGATACGCATTTGCGCGGCACCCGCTGGTTTTCCCGGCTCGGACATTCTTCACACGTTGCGGCGGGCTCGTTGAGCGATGTTTGGGCCGAAGGACACTAGTAAGCATAAGATTCCAGTACGGTTTCGGATTTGACCTTCTTAAGCTGTTGGCAGCGACAGTGACGCGAATGTCAAAGCCACCGCACTAGATAAAGTCCACCCGCCCTGCCATCTCTCACAAAGAACAAGGGCCAAGCCTAACGATCTCATCGGGGACAAACGATGGACGCAAAATCCGCAAGCAAGACCGCGACGCTCACCGTCGGCAACAAGAATTTCGATCTTCCGATCCTGAGCGGCACCGTGGGTCCCGACGTCATCGACATCGGCAAGCTCTACGCCCAGACCGGGATGTTCACCTATGATCCCGGCTTCACCTCGACCGGCAGCTGCCAGTCCAAGATCACCTATATCGACGGCGACGCCGGCGTCCTCGAATACCGCGGATATCCGATCGAGCAGCTCGCCGAGAAGGGCGACTTCCTGGAGACCTGCTATCTGCTGCTGTACGGGGAGCTCCCCACCAAGGCCCAGAAGCAGGATTTCGACTATCGCGTGACCCACCACACGATGGTGCACGAGCAGATGTCGCGCTTCTTCCACGGCTTCCGCCGCGACGCGCATCCGATGGCGGTCATGGTCGCTTCGGTCGGCGCGCTCGCCGCGTTCTACCACGACTCCACCGACATCAACGATCCGAAGCAGCGCATGATCGCGTCGATGCGGATGATCGCGAAGATCCCGACGCTGGCGGCGATGGCCTACAAATACACCATCGGCCAGCCCTTCGTTTATCCGAAGAACTCGCTGTCCTTCGCCGAGAACTTCCTGAACATGTGCTTCGCCGTGCCGTGCGAGGAGTACAAGCCGAACCCGGTGCTCGCCGACGCGCTCGACAAGATCTTCATCCTGCACGCCGATCACGAGCAGAACGCCTCGACCTCCACGGTGCGCATCGCCGGCTCGTCGGGCGCCAACCCGTTCGCCTGCATCGCCGCCGGCATCGCCTGCCTGTGGGGCCCGGCGCATGGCGGCGCCAACGAGGCTGCGCTGAACATGCTGGCCGAGATCGGCACCGTCGACAAGATTCCGGAATTCATCGCCAAGGTGAAGGACAAGAACAGCGACGTGCGCCTGATGGGCTTCGGCCATCGCGTCTACAAGAACTACGATCCGCGCGCCAAGATCATGCAGAAGATGTGTCACGCGGTGCTCAAGGAGACGGGCCACGCCGACGATCAGATGCTCAAGGTCGCGCTGGAGCTGGAGAAGATCGCGCTCAGCGATCAGTACTTCATCGACCGCAAGCTCTACCCGAACGTCGATTTCTACTCGGGCATCACGCTGAAGGCGATGGGCTTCCCGGTCTCCATGTTCACCGTGCTGTTCGCGGTCGCCCGCACCGTCGGCTGGATCAGCCAGTGGAGCGAGATGATCGAGGATCCGCAGCAGAAGATCGGCCGTCCGCGCCAGCTCTACACCGGCGTGACCACGCGCAGCTACGTCGAGATGGACAAGCGCGGCTGATCGCGCCCGCCGCGAGACATCAAATCACCAAAGGCCCGTCCAGCACGCTGGATGGGCCTTTTTCGTTACGGCTGGATGCTCTTGCGCCGAAGCTTGGGATGCGTCGCAAAGATCGGCAACGCGGCAGTCCCAACCGTCGATCGGCGAACCGATCAGCAAGACGGGGGGACGGCGCCGGGGCGTAGCCTCTCGACGAGGACCGTCTCGGGCTGATGCTGGAGACATGATCATGTGGGACCGGGCATACGACGACGCCGCGGGCGGCAGGGTTAACCAAAATCGCATGTTCTGCTTGCTGCCGATTGACGCAGTCTGCGAGGGATGGCTGTCCCGCAGTTATATTTAGGCTTGGCTAAGGAGATGACTGGCAATTTGGATCAGGACCTGTTGCTTGGAATAAACGCGCTCGCCGGAACGCATGCCGGTCTCTATGAGCTTGCGACCAATTCCCTGTTCAGAGGAATTCCGATATTCGGCTCGCTTGTCGCGCTGTGGTTCGTGGACGATTGTGCAAAGCGCCGGAGTCGTATGCTGGCAGGACTGTTCGGAGTCTGCTTGGCGACGATGCTGTCTGTCTGGCTCCAGTTTCACGTCTTTGTCCACACGCGTCCTCTCCTGGACCCGGCGCTTCATGTGAACTCCGTCGCCGTACCCTGGAGCTGGGACCGCCAGAGTTCGTTTCCCAGCGACACCGCGACGTTGTTCTTCGGCCTCGCGACGGTGGTGTTCATCGAGAACAGATGGGCTGGATGGCTTTGCTTTCTTTGGGCGACCGTCGTCGTTGCGCTATCCAGGGTCGCCTTTGCGTTTCACTATCCAAGCGACGTGATCGGCTCGCTGGTCCTTGGCGTAGCATTCGTCGTGCTTTTCACCAGGCCTTCATATCCGCGCGTCGTCATCGAACGTATGCTCGTTACTCTCGGCAACCGCATGTATCTGGTGCATGCATTCCTTTTCGTTTTTTTGGCCGAAGCCTCAAATTTGTTTCTGAGCTTGGAACAGCTCGGAAAAGACCTCGTGCGAATGGTGCACTCGTAGAGCTTCGAGCCGCGGAACAAAGGCCGACTGCCGATTGAGCCGCGACAGCCCGTTAAAAGTGTCCAAGGCAACGGACGCGCTCACACGAACGACCAGCTTTCTTGTGGAGCAGTTGAAGTGAGCGACTCGGCGAGCCGCCGTAGGTGGGCAAAGCGGTCGCCGCAAGGCGGCAGCAGGCCCACCGTCGCGCGGCGCGTTCTGTCGGCGAGTCCGCTGGACTCATCGCCTATCCGTCGGCGGCACGCCAATCGTCGGTCGCCAACCTTGTGGACGTCGGGCTGCGTCGCTCTGATCCCGCGGCGTAACGCGGCATACCTCGCACGGCTGCGTCGAAGGCCACACGGATGTCAGTTTGGCTGAAATTCCGGTCCCATAGCTCTGTCATCAAGGTGCCGATGATCTCGTTCAGCGGCGCAGGCAAACTGTGAGGGTTTCGCGCAGACAATTCCGCGCATCGCAATGCGAACGTGTACGCGGCATCGGCGCATTGTCCCTCCCAGGGGAGATCGTCTTGGTCGACCATCGTTTTACACCTCTCGCGGCGCTTAGACTGTAGCTCGGACTCGACCTGATTAGTTCCCTGCCCGTCCCCCGCGCATCGTCTCCAGCACGATGTCGGCGGCGCGCATGCTCGGTGACGATGCGCCGGTCGACATGATGGCGTCGAGGCGATTGAACGCCTCGACCTGACGCGCGCGGATCGGGCCGTTGCTCAACAGATCCGCCAGCACGGGCGCGAGATTGTCGGCGATGCAGGCCTCCTGCAGGAATTCCGGGATGACGTTGTCGCCGATCACGAGATTGGCGAGGATCACGGATTGGACCTTGATGAGCCGTCGCAGGATGAAGGCTTCGACCTCGCCGACCCGGTAGGCCGTGACCATCGGCACGCCCGAGATCGCGAGCTCAAGCGTCACGGTGCCCGACTTCGCAAGCGCTGCGTGGGCGCTACGGAAGGCGGCGCGCCTCTCCGTCTCGACGGTGACGATCTGCGGCGCGATCTGCCAGTTCGCCACTCCTGCCCTGACCGCGGCTTCGAGATGTGGCGTGGTCGGCACCACGGCCTCGAACGCGATGTCCTGCGCGCGCAGCCGCGCCAGCGTCTCGCCGAACACGGCGATGTGCCGCGCGACCTCGCTGCGCCGGCTCCCCGGCAGCACGAGAAGAACCGGGGGCTTGGCGTCGCGACGTTGCTGCTCAGCCGCATTCGGCCGGAGCGTTGCAAGCTGCTCGATCAAGGGATGGCCGACATAGGTGCAGGGCGGGCCGCCAAGCCTGCGGAACGCCTCCGGCTCGAACGGCAGCAGCCCCAGCACATGGTCGACATAGCCGCGCATCGCCCTGGCACGGCCCGGCCGCCACGCCCACACGGTGGGGGCGACGTAGTTCACGATCGGAATCGTGGCGTCGCGGGCATGAACCTTCTTCGCCACCCGCTGGGTGAAATCCGGGCTGTCGATGATGACGAGCACGTCGGGCTGAGCTGCAACGATCGCGTCCACCGTGCCGCGGATCAGGCGCAGGATCTTCGGCAGCTGCTTCAGCACCGCCGCGAAACCGACGATCGAGAGCTCCTCGATCGGAAACAGCGAGGCGAGCCCCTCGCGTGTCATGCCGCGACCGCCGACGCCGGAGAACTCGACGCCGTCGCCGAGCCGCTGGCGCAGCACCTTCATCAGGCTGGCGCCGAGGCGATCACCGGACTCTTCGGTCGCGACCAGGCAGATCCTGCGCATCGCCGGGCCTGCCGGAGGCCGGAACGTCACGCCGTGACACCCGTGATGAACACGCCTGCCCGGTCGGCGGCAGCCACCGTCTCCTGGGGATCGGCGAGCAGGGTATAGGCGGCAGCCACGGCGACTCCGGCGAGACCCGCGGCTGAAAGCCCCTCGACGGTGCGCGGCCCGATGGTCGGCAGGTCGTAGCGGAGATCCTGGCCGGCCTTGGGCGCCTTCACCAGCACGCCGCGCCCGGCGGCAGCACGAATGCGGCGATCGGCACGCAGCCGCGCCACGCGGGCCAGCAGCCCGTCGGTGCCCTCGATATCCTCGAGCGCAACGACGTGGCCGTCGATCACGACCACCGCCTGCCCGACATCGAACGGCGCCATGGCGCGGAGCACGGACATTCCTTTGGCGATGTCTCCGGTCACCAGATCGGTGGGCCCGCTCCGGGTCAGCCGCCCTTCGGGCACGAGCAGATTGGGGGCGACGTCCTTGACGCCGATCATGTGAAAGCCGTGGCGCTCGAAGATGCGGCCGACGCCGGACAGCAGATGATCGTCACCGCCGCGAAAGGCCGACCAGATGTAGGGCAGCTCGCGCAGCGTGCCCCAGTCGAAGCGGATCTCCGACACGGCCGGACGAACGAGATTGCCGATGAACATGAGATCGCGGACGCCCTCGGCCTTCAGCAGCTTCAGGGCATTGCCGAGCTGCCCGAGGCCGATCCAGTGATGCCGGAAGCGCGCCAGCGGCTTTGGATCGCAGATGCCCTTCAGGGCGAACAGCACCGGCGTCTGGCCGCGCGCGACGATGGCGTCGGCGACCGCGAAAGGCAGCACCCCGCCCGCGGCGATCATGCCGATCGGCGGAGAGGTGTCGGCGGCGGGCGCCATGGCGCTACGGCTCGATGGCCGGCCTGCCGATCTCGGGCAGGCACAAGGCGCGATGTCGGCCGCCATCGATGAAGGCGAGGATCTCGGCGATGGCGGGATCCTCGCCGGCCATTGGCCGCACGGCCGCCAGCCGCTCGGCGAACACGCCGGGGCCGTGGAACAGTTTCTGATAGAACGCCCGCACCGTGGCGAGGCGCTCACGGGTGAACTTGCGGCGCTTCATGCCAATGACGTTGAGACCTTCGAGCGCGGCATACTGGCCGTTGGCGAGGCCATACGGAATGATATCGCCGCGTACGCCGCAGACGCCGCCGACCATCACGCCGTGGCCGATGCGGGTGAACTGATGCACCGCGGACAGGCCGCCGATGTAGACGGCATCACCGACCTCGACATGGCCGCCAAGTGTGGCCGAGGTTGCGAAGATGACGTTGTCGCCGACCACGCAATCGTGGGCGACATGGGCGTTGTTCATGAAGAAGCCGGCATTGCCGACCTTGGTGAGACCGCCGCCCTTGGTGGTGCCGATGCTCATCGTCACGCCTTCGCGGAAGGTGCAGCCGGAGCCGATCTCGAGCCGATGCGGCTCGCCGCGATAGCTGAGATCCTGCGGCGCGCCGCCGAGCACGACGAAGGGCGAGATCACGTTGTCATCGCCGAGCGTGGTGTGGCCCATGATCTGGACGTGGCTGATCAGCTTGCAGTTGGCCCCGATCACGACGTTGGGGCCGACGATGCAGTAAGGACCGATCACGGTCCCCTCACCGATGACGGCGCCATCCTCGACGCGTGCGGTGGGATCAATCTTGCTCATTTCGACGCAATCAACTTTCTACCAGTCCGTCAGTCGGTCAGCATCGCGCCGACATCGGCCTCGGCGACGACGACGCCGTCGACCTTGGCATCGCCGTGGAACCACCACATCGTCTTGCGCCGGCCAATCGAGCGCATGTGGTACTCGATGGTCTGGCCGGGCAGCACGGGCTTCCGGAACTTGCACTTGTCGATGGTGAGGAAATACACCGCGCGCGGCTTTTCCGTGCCCTCGACCGACTTGATGCCGATCACGCCCGCCGTCTGCGCCATGCCCTCGATCATCAGCACGCCCGGATAGACCGGCCGTTCCGGGAAATGGCCCTGGAAGCACGGCTCGTTGAACGAGACGTTCTTGACGCCGATGCCGCTGTAGTCGGCCCGGATGTTCTTCACGCGGTCGATCAGGAGAAACGGGTTACGGTGCGGCAGCGTCTTCAGAATCTCGTTGATGTCGATGTCCGCAAACCTGATGGGTGACTCGTCCATCACTCCCGCCCCTCGTCCCTGTTCGCCGCCGTCTGATCGCGCACCAGCCGTTCCACGGCGACGATCTCGCGGAACCACTGCTTGGTCGGCTTGGCGAAGAAGCCGCCCCACCGGCCGTTCGGCGGAATGTCGTCCTTGACGCCGCTCATCGCGGTCACTTGGGCACCATCGCCGATCGTCAGGTGATTGTTGATACCGACTTTCGCTCCAAGCGCGACGTTGTCGCCGATCGTGAGGCTGCCTGCCAGCCCGATCTGGGCCGCCAGCAGGCAATGCCGCCCGATTGTGACATTGTGGCCAATCTGCACCTGGTTGTCGATCTTGGTGCCCTCGCCGATGACCGTGTCGCGCAGGCTGCCACGATCGATCGTCGTGCCGGCGCCGACCTCGACGTGGTTCTGGATCAGCACCCGCCCGGTCTGCGGCACCTTGGTGTGCCCATCCGCGCCGAAGAAGATGAAGCCGTAGCCGTCCTGGCCGATGCTGCAGCCGGGATGGATCAGGACGTCATTGCCGATCAGCGCGCACTGAATGACGGTGCGGGCGCCGACATTGCAGTCGCGACCGATCTTGACGTGGGGGCCGATCACCGCACCCGCACCAACGATCGTCCCCGAGCCGATCTCGACATGGGCGCCGATCACCGCCAGCGGCTCGACGATGACGCCGTCCTCCAGCCGTGCGGTGGGATCGATGATGGCTTGGGGCGAAATTCCGTCGTCGCCGAACCAGGGTTGCGGCCGCAGTGCGTCGGCATGGAACTCACGCGCAAGCTGCACGAAGGCGCGGAACGGCTGATTGGCGCGGACCACCGCGACATGGGACGGCACGCGCGCCTCGAATCGGGGACTGACCAGGCAGGCGCCCGCCTTGGTCCCGGCGAGCTGGTCGGCGTATTTGAGGTTGTCGAAGAACGCCAGATGCATCGGGCCGGCCTCGTCGAGCGACGCCAGTCCCTTGATCACCTGCTCGCCGCGGGACGGGTCGACCAGGGTCGCCTTGGCGGCGGCTGCGATCGCCGCCAGCGTCGTGGGCGGCGGCGATTGGAAGAAGGTCGGCTGGGCCATTCCGTCGTACTCTCGGGACAAGTCGTACTCTCAGGACAAAAAGTCAGAGCCCGGCTCCGGTGTCCCGGAACCGAGCTCCCATCTCTTACACCGGCGGGGTTGGTCGACGCCAACCCGGATTCGATCGGCCCAGGCTCAGAACGAGGTACCGCCGCCGAACCGGAATTCCTGCGTCCGGTCGAACTGACCCTTGGTGAGCGGGATCGCGTAGTCGAAGCGCAGCGGACCGAACGGCGACGCCCACACCAGACCCACACCGACCGAGGTCCGGACCGTATTCTGGTCGTTGAACTGCAGGCCAAGGCAGGTGCCGGCATTGTTCGGATTACGCGACGGCGGCTGACAGCCGGCCACATTGACCTCGCCGGTCTGGGCCCACGACGTCGGCCCCTGGTAGCCCCACAGGCCACCAGCGTCGGCGTAAACGGCACCCTTCAGACCAGTCTCCTTGGGCAGGAACCAGAACGGCATCTGCAATTCGAGCGAAGCGCCCCAGTACTTGGTGCCGCCCAGCGCATCCTGGGTGCCGAACGGATTGATGTCACGCGGACCAATGCCGTTCGGAGCGAAACCACGAACCAAGTTCGGACCCATCTGGAAGTGATCGAGCATGCGCAACTGCGTGTTGCCGATCTTGTTCAGGATACCGCCCTGGAGGTGGACGATGCTGACGATGTCCGACACCAGCGGGGTGAAGTACTTCGCATCGAAGGCGGTCTTCAGGTACGACACGTCGCCGCCAACACCCGCGAAGTCCTGCTTGAAGTCGACCAAGAGGCCGTCGGTCGGGTTCTTGGTGTTGTCGAGCGTGTTGTAGTTCAGCGTGTAGCCGAGCGCCGAGGTCAAGGTTGCGCCGTTCGCCAGCTCCTGACGGACCGGCAGCGAGGCCTCGCCGTTGGCGAAGCAGCCGAGGCCGCCGTTCGGATCGGCGATACCATTGGCATTGATGAAGGCCGGGGTCGGGTTGAACGGCACGAAGCGGTTGCCGATCATGGAACCGGCGGCAACGTTGTTACAGTCCGACAGCGTCGCCGGCAGCGAGATCTCCTGGCGGTAGATCGAGTAGCGCAGCTGCAGCGACAGGTCCTCGCGCAGCTGGAAGCCGAGGCGCGGGCTGAAGCCGAGCGTCTTGGTGCCGTAGGAGATGAAGTTGTTGGCGAGCTGCTGGCGCTGATACAGGTCGAGGCCCAGCGCAACCCGGTAGTCGAGCAGATAGGGCTCGACGAAGGACAGCGAGTAGCCGCGGGCGAACTGGCCGTAGGTCACCGACGCCTTGGCGAACAGGCCGCGGCCGAGGAAGTTGCGCTCGGAGATCGAGACCTCGGCCAGCGCGCCGTCCGTGGTCGAGTAGCCGCCGGAGATCGAGAAGTCACCCGTGGATTTCTCTTCCAGGTTGACGTTCAGGACCACGCGGTCGCTCGACGAGCCTGGCTCGGTGACGATCTTCACGTCCTTGAAGAAGTCGAGGTTCTTCAGGCGGCGCTCGGCACGGTCCACCAGGGCGCGGTTGTAGGCGTCGCCCTCGGAGATGTCGAACTCGCGGCGAATGACGTAGTCGCGGGTGCGGGTGTTGCCGCGAATGTTGATGCGCTCGATATAGGTGCGCGGGCCCTCGTCGATGGCGAACACGACCGACACGGTGTGGGCCTCGAAGTTGCGATCACCGCGCGGGCGGACCACCGCGAACGCGTAGCCGCGCCGCGAGGCCTCGATCTGCATCTCCTCGACCGATTTCTCGATGTTCTCGACATTATAGAGCGAGCCGACGCTGACGCGCGAATAGCCGCGCAGCGTGTTGCCGTCGAGCGTCGCGATCGACGACTGGAAGTCGACCGAACCGACCCGGTACTGCTGGCCTTCCTCGATCTTGAAGGTCACGAGGAAGCCCTTGCGCTCCGGATCGTACTCGCTGAGCGCGGCCACGACCTGCACGTCGGCATAACCGTTCTTCAGGTAGAAGCGGCGAATCAGGTCGCGATCGGCCTCGACACGGTCCGGATCGTAGACGTCGCCCGAGCCCAGGAAGCTCAGGAGGTTGGTCTCGCGGGTCTTGATGACGTCCTTGAGGCGATAGGACGAGAAGGCGTTGTTGCCGACGAACTCGATCGACTTCACGCCGGTCTTGGCGCCTTCCTCGATCGTGAAGATCAGGTCGACGCGGTTGTTCGGCTGCTCGATCATCTCCGGCGTGACGCGCACGTCGTAACGGCCCGAACGGCGGTAGATCTCCGCAATGCGCTGGGCGTCGGACTGCACCATCGGGCGCGAGAGCGTGCCGCGCGGCTTCGACTGCACTTCCGCCTGGAGCTGCTCGTCCTTGACCTTCTTGTTGCCCTCGAACGCGACGCGGCCGATCACCGGATTCTCGACGACGGTCACGATCAGCCGCCCACCCTGGCGGTTGATCTTCACGTCCGAGAACAGACCGGTCTCGATCAGCGCCTTGAGGCCGTCATCGACCCGGCCGGCGTCGAGCGTCCCGCCGGGGCCCGGCTTGAAGTACGAGCGGATGGTCTCCAGCTCGACACGGCGGTTGCCGACCACTTCGATCGAGTTGACCGTCTGCGCCGCAGCTGGCGACGAAAGAACCACGCTCGCCAGCGGCAAAGCCACCGGTCCGGCGAACATGATAAAGGCGGCCGCCAAGCCCCCCCGCACCCGCAATCCGAACTTCATGCGCTACGCGCCCTTATATTCCGTTGCCGGTTCCGTACCCCTACGAACCCGACAGATTCCCATTTGTCGTTCGCTTGTAGCCAATTTGGACCCGACGGCAAACGCCGGATCTCTCTGAATTTTCAAATTCGTTTCAAAACGTTGCCTAACGGCCACGTCGTAAAAAAGCCGCGCTCAGGACCCGGCGAGGTGAAGGATATCGTTATAGGTTGCAAAGACCATGAGCATGAGGACCAGCCCGAGGCCGATTCGGAACCCCATCTCCTGCGCCCGCTCCGACAGCGGCCGGCCGCGGACGGCCTCGACCCCGTAGAACAACAGGTGTCCGCCATCGAGCAGCGGAACCGGGAACAGGTTCAGCAGCCCGATCGAGACCGACAGCGTCGCGCACAGCTGCACAACGAACTGGAAGCCGAGGCTGGCCGCCTGTCCCGAGAGTTGAGCGATTCGGATCGGACCGCCGACGTCGCCGGCACTCCCGGCGCCCGCGAACAGCGAGGCGATGAACTTGAAGGTCGTGGAGATGATGAACCAGACCTGCTCGAAGCCGATCTTGATCGATTCGAGGAACCCGACCGGGATCGACCGCGATTCGTCCGGCTTGGCGTTGTACTGGATGCCGAGCACGCCGATCCGGTGGCTGTTGCCGAACAGGTCCTTGACCTCCTTGAGCGCCGGCGTCGCCTTGAGGGTGAGTTCCGTGCCGTCCCGCTTGACCAGGAAGGACAATTCCGTGCCGGCGCTGACCGAGACGACGCGCTGCATGTCGGCGAAGGTCTCGATCGACCGGCCGTCGATGGCGGCAATGATGTCACCGTCCTTGAAGCCGGCGGCGGCCGCGACGCTGTCCGGCTGCACCGCATCGACCCGCGGGGTCGTGTTCGGCTTGCCGAAATACAGCGCCATGCCGGCGAAGATGATGACCGCCAGGATGAAGTTGGCGATCGGGCCGGCCGCGACGATCGCGGCGCGCTGGCCGACGGTCTTGTGGTGGAAGCTGTCGGCGCGCTCCTCGGCCGTCATCTTCGCGAGCGCCTCGGCCGACGGCGTCGAGGCCTCGGATTCGTCGCCGAAGAACTTCACGTAGCCGCCGAGCGGGATCGCCGAGATCTTCCAGCGGGTGTTGTGGCGGTCGTTGAAACCGATCAGTTCTGGGCCAAATCCGAGCGAAAACGTCAACACCTTCACGCCGGCCCAGCGTGCGATCAGGAAATGGCCGAGCTCGTGGAAAAACACCACGATCGTCAGCACGAACAGGAACGGGACGATGTAGCCGAGAAGGCCGTGGCTCAAGGTATTGAAGATATGGTGGAAAAATTCGGACATCGATGACCTTCCCGACGGGCCAGCGGCCCATCCAACCCGTTAAGATGCTTTTGCGGCGATTTGAGGCAAGAGGCCCGCGGCCCTTTTTCGCGCATCATGGTCAATGGCGATGGCGTCGTCCGCGGACGTCAGAGGTGCCAAATTACCTGAGCGCGTCCAGCTCTCGAGGGTCGCCTCGACCAGGCGGGCGATCGCACCAAAGCGGATGTGGCCGCCGATGAAGGCCGCGACGGCGACCTCGTTGGCGGCATTGAACACCGTCGTCGCACCGCGCCCGGTGCGCAGCGAATCGTAGGCCAGCCGCAGACCGGGGAACCGCTCGAAGTCCGGGGCCTCGAAGGTCAGCGTGCCGATCTTGGCGAGATCGAGTCGGGCCGACGGACCCTTGATGCGCTCCGGCCAACCTAGGCAATGGGCGATCGGAATCCGCATGTCCGGCGCGCCGAGCTGTGCCACCACCGAACGGTCCGAGAACTCGACCATGCCGTGGACGATGGACTGCGGGTGCACCAGGACGTCGATCTCGTCGGGCGACAGCGCGAACAGGTAGGACGCCTCGATCACCTCGAGGCCCTTGTTCATCATCGAGGCCGAATCGATCGTGATCTTCTGGCCCATGCTCCAGTTCGGATGCTTCAGCGCCTCGGCCAACGTCGCCTGCTCGATATCGGCCGGCGCCCAGGTGCGGAACGGGCCGCCGGAGGCGGTGATGATCACCCGCACCAGCTCCTCGCGATTGCCCGAGGACAGCGCCTGGAACAGCGCGTTGTGCTCCGAATCGGCCGGCAGGATGCAAGCGCCGGCCCGGGCGGCCCGCTCCATGAAGAAATCGCCGGCACAGACCAGGCATTCCTTGTTGGCGAGCGCCACGGTCGCGCCGCGGTCCACTGCGGCGAGCGCCGGCTTGAGGCCAGCGGCGCCGGAGACGGCGGCCATGACCCAGTCGGCGGGACGGGCTGCCGCCTCGATGATGGCGCTCTCCCCTGCCCCGCATTCGATCCCGGTGCCGGCCAGCGCATCGCGCAGCTCGTCGAGGCCGGCCGGATCGGCCACCGCCACGAAGCGCGGGTTGAACTCTCGGGCCAGCTTCACCAGGCCCTGGACGTTGCTGTTGCCGGTCAGCGCCTCGACGCGGTAGCGCTCCGGCGCGCCGCGCACGAGGTCCATGGTCGAATCGCCGATCGAGCCGGTGGCGCCGAGCACGGTGACGCTGCGCATCTCCGCGACACCGGCCTTGTTGTTCCGCAATGGCACTGCGCTCATGTTCTCACCAAACATTATCGACCGGTCGGCTGCGCCGACGGTCACCAAACCAGAAGACCGCGGCCGACCCCATCGAGGCCGCCGCGCAGCAAACCGAGCAATGCGGCGACGACGATGGCCGCGACATAGCCGTCCAGGCGATCCAACAGGCCGCCATGGCCGGGAATGATGTGACTGGAGTCCTTGACCCCGAAGTGCCGCTTCACCGCAGATTCGGCGAGGTCGCCGAGCTGCGAGACCACCGACAGCGTCGCGGCCAGCATGAGCGTCGTCACCAGTCCGCCGGCGCCGGCCATCGACCAGGCGGCCGCGGCGACGAGGCTGGCGGCGAAGCCGCCGACTGCGCCGGCCCAGGTCTTGTTCGGGCTGATCCGCGGCGCGAGCTTCGGCCCGCCGATGCTGCGGCCGGCAACATAGCCGCCGATATCGCTGGCCCAGACGACGAGAAACACCAGCACCAGCGCGTGCCATCCCTCGGCGGCATCGAAGCGCACCAGCACCGAGCCGAGCTCGGCCGCCGACGCATAGGCGAAGCCGGCGGCCACCCAGGTGCGACGTCCCGCAGCAAGCGCCGTAGCGGCGACCAGGCCGAGCCCGAGCACGACGACGGCGAAGTCGAGCAGGCCATAGGCGCAGCAGACGCCGGCAATGCCGATGGCCAGGGCTCCGGCCGTGCCGACGCTGGCGGTGCGGACCTCGCCTACCACCATCAACCATTCGAGATACAGGCCGACCGCGACCACCGTGACCAGAGCGGTCCAGAACATGCCGCCGGCATAGGCGGCGCCGAGCGCCAGCGGCACCAGCACGAGTGCAGCCACAACCCGCATCACCAGATTGCTGGTTGCGGCCTTTTTCGGCTGACCGGCATCATTGCGCTGCGCGGCGTTGGCGGCGTCTCCCACGGCTGCGGTATCCGGTTTGGTCACGAGGCGGTTTTCGCCGCGAGGCCGCCGAAGCGGCGTTCACGCCGGCCGAACTCGGCGATCGCACCCTCAAGCGCCGCCTTATCGAAGTCGGGCCAATGGATCGGCACGAACACCAGCTCGCTATAGGCGGCCTGCCACATCAGGAAGTTCGACAGCCGCTGCTCGCCGCTGGTGCGGATGATGAGGTCGGGATCGGGAATGTCGGGCGCATCGAGATGGGCGCCAATGGCATCGGCATCGATCGACGCCGGATCGCGCCGACCCTCGGCGACCTCGCGCGCCAGCCGCTGCGCCGCGCGCGCGATCTCCTGGCGCGAGCCGTAGTTGAAGGCAACCACCAGCGTCAACTTGGTGTTGCCCCGGGTGAGATCCTCGGCTTCGCTGAGAAGCGCGCAGATGTCGGGCTCGAGCCCGTCGCGCTCGCCGATCACCCTGACACGCACGCCGTCGCGATGCAGGGTCGCGAGATCGTTGCGGATGAAGCGGCGCAACAGGCCGAACAGGTCGCCGATCTCGCTGGCCGGACGCGACCAGTTCTCGGACGAGAACGAGAAGATGGTGAGATAGCGGATGCCGAGCTCATGCGAGGCACGCACCACGCGGCGCAACGCCTCGACGCCGCGGCGATGCCCTTCCGCGCGCGGCAGCCCGCGGGCCGCAGCCCAGCGGCCATTGCCATCCATGATGATGGCAACATGGGCCGGTGCGTCGGACCGGTCCGGCGCCTCCGTCACCGGGGCCGCGGCTTTCGACATCAAGCGCATCCTTCAGACGGTGAGGATTTCCTTTTCCTTCGCCGCCAGCAACTGGTCGATCTCGGAGATCACGCTGTCGGTCGCCTTCTGCACGTCGCCGGCGAAGCGCTCCTGATCGTCCTCGGACATCTCGTGATTCTTCTCGAGCTTCTTCAGCGTATCGAGACCGTCGCGGCGCACGTGACGCACGGCGACACGGGCAGCTTCCGCATATTTGTGCGCGACCTTGACCAGCTCCTTGCGCCGCTCCTGGTTGAGCTCGGGAATGCGCAGCCGGATCACCTGGCCTTCGGTCGCGGGCGACAGGCCGAGGTTGGAATCGACGATCGCCTTCTCGACGGCCTTGACCATGGAGCGGTCCCAGACCTGCACCGAGAGCAGCCGCGGCTCGGGCACGGAGACGGTCGCGAGCTGGTTGAGCGGCATGTGCGAGCCGTAGGCCTCGACCTGGACCGGCTCCACCATCGATGCCGAGGCGCGGCCGGTGCGCAGGCCGCCGAGCTCGTGCTTCAGCGCCTGGGTCGCGCCCTGCATGCGGCGCTTCAGTTCGTTGAGGTCGAAATTGCCCGTGCTCATCACGCTTTCCTTTCTGCAATCCGGGGGGCCTGCGGCCGGCTCTGCCGGGCCTCGAAAGGCCTGCGGTCGGACTTGGGCGACTCCCGGACGAATTCCTGTCTCGCTTACGCTTCTACCGCAGGCTCGAAGCCGGTCCAACACCGGCCGCCAGCGGCGCCGCGGCTCACCCCGCGACGATGGTACCGCGCCCTTCGCCCCGCAACATCGCGCCGATCGAGCCCGGTTCGGCAATGGAGAACACAATGATAGGCAGCGATGTTTCCCGGGCAAGGGCGAATGCGGTCGCGTCCATGACCTTGTAGCCGCCTTCGATGGCCTGCGAATGCGTCAGCCGGTCGAAGCGCTTGGCGGCCGGATCCTTCTTGGGATCGGCGCTGTAGACGCCGTCGACGTTCGTAGCCTTCAGCACGGCCTGGGCGCCGATCTCGGCGGCCCGCAAGACCGCCGTGGTGTCAGTCGTGAAATAGGGATTGCCGGTGCCGCCCCCGAGCACGACGATACGTCCCTCGGCCAGCGACTTGTGCGCCGCAGCGCGCGTGAACAGCTCGCACACTTCCGGCATGACGAACGCCGAGAGCGCCTGCGCCGGGGTGCCCTTGCGCTGGATGGCGGCTTCCAGCGCCAGGCAGTTCATGACGGTGGCGAGCATGCCCATGGTGTCGCCGGTCGGACGCGACACGCCCTGCGACGAGACCTCGACGCCGCGCACCATGTTGCCGCCGCCGACCACGACGGCGATCTCGATGCCGAGCTTCTGCGCTGCGATGAGGTCGTCGGCGATCCGATCGACGGTCGGCTGGTCGATGCCGAAGGAATGAGGGCCCGCGAGATACTCGCCGGACAGCTTGACCACGACGCGACGATAGACCGGCTCAGCCATGTGCCAATGCTCTCCTATCCCGCGCGTTGATATCCGGCGCGAACGCCGCGCCGGATCGTGACTGTGCCCAGTCGTTACTTCTTGCCGCTCGCAGCGGCGACTTCGGCCGCGAAGTCGGTCTCTTCCTTCTCGATGCCCTCACCGAGGGCATAGCGGACGAAACCGGCGACCTTGATCGGACCGCCGACCTTGCCTTCGGCTTCCTTCAGCGCCTGCGCGACCGACTTGCCGCTGTCGTGGATGAAGGCCTGCTCGAGCAGGGTGACTTCCTTGTAGTAGGTCTTCAGGCCGGACTCGACGATCTTCTCGATCACGTTCTCCGGCTTGCCCTGCTGACGATACTTGTCGGCGAGCACGTCCTTCTCGCGCTTGACGAGCTCGGGATCGAGACCCGCCGCATCGATCGCCTGCGGGTTGGCCGCGGCGACATGCATCGCGAGCTGACGGCCGAGCACGGCGAGCTCGTCGGTCTTGCCGGGCGACTCCAGCGCGACGATGACGCCGAGCTTGCCGGCGCCTTCGATGACGGCGCCATGGACGTAGCTCGACACGACGCCTTCGCTCACTTCGAGCGAGGCCGCGCGGCGCAGCGTCTGGTTCTCACCGATGGTGGCGATCGAATCGGCAATCGCGGCCTCGACCGTGATGCTGCCGACCTTGGCGGCCTTGATCTTCTCCACGTCGGCGCCGACGTCGAGCGCGACCTGGGCGATCATCTTGACCAGGCCCTGGAAGTGCTCGTTGCGCGCGACGAAGTCGGTCTCGGAGTTGACCTCCACGACCACGCCCTTCTTGCCCGAGGTCAGCGCGCCGATCAGGCCTTCAGCCGCAACGCGGCCGGCCTTCTTGGCGGCCTTCGACAGGCCCTTCTTGCGCAGCCAATCCTGCGCGGCCTGCATGTCGCCGCCGTTCTCGGTGAGCGCGGCCTTGCAGTCCATCATGCCCGCGCCGGTCGACTCGCGCAGGTCCTTCACCATCGCTGCGGTAATATTCGCCATTGTTGAACGTCCTTTTGCCTGTCCAAAGCGCGACGCAGCGGATGGCTCGCCGCCGCCCGCTGCCAGGAAAACCTATCTCAGTCGCGATGGCCGGCGTGCGACGCCGGCCAGAATGGTGTTGTGTCGTCTTACGCGTCGGCGAGCGACTTGGCCTGCGCGACCCAGGCATCGGCCCGGCTCGGGAGACCGACCTCTTCGCCGATCTGGTGCGCGGTGTCGTGGTTGAGCTCGGCGAGCTGCCAGTAGTGGAAGATGCCGAGGTCGTTGAGCTTCTTCTCGATCGCACCGGACACGCCGGTGAGCTTCTTGAGGTCGTCGGCCGTGCCGCGCGGACCAGGCAGACCCTGGAACGTCGAAGCGGACGCAGCCGGAAGATCCTCCTCGAGCGGAGCCGCCGAGGCGCCGACATCGATCCCGAGCTCGCCCTGCGCGCGCGAGATGCCGTCAATGGCGGCGCGCGCGATCAGGTCGCAGTACAGCGAAATGGCGCGGCCGGCGTCGTCATTGCCGGGCACGACATAGGTGATGCCCTTCGGGTCGCAATTGGTGTCGACGATCGCGGCCACCGGGATCTTGAGGCGCTGGGCCTCCTGGATCGCGATGTCTTCCTTGTTGGTGTCGATCACGAAGATCATGTCGGGCAGACCGCCCATGTCCTTGATGCCGCCGAGCGAGCGGTCGAGCTTGTCGCGCTCGCGCTGCAGGGTCAGGCGCTCCTTCTTGGTGTAGGAGTTGGCTTCGCCCGAGGACAGCACCTCGTCGAGATGGCGCAGGCGCTTGATCGAGGCCGAGATCGTCTTCCAGTTGGTCAGCGTGCCGCCGAGCCAGCGCGAATTGACGAAGTACTGGGCGCAGCGCTTGGCTGCGTCGGCCACGTTGTCCTGTGCCTGGCGCTTGGTGCCGACGAACAGGATGCGGCCGCCCTTGGCGACGGTGTCGCTGACGGCCTGCAGCGCCGTGTGCAGCATCGGCACGGTCTGGGCGAGGTCGATGATGTGGATGTTGTTGCGGGCTCCGAAAATGAAATCGGCCATTTTCGGATTCCAGCGGTGAGACTGGTGACCAAAGTGAACGCCAGCTTCGAGCAGCTGGCGCATCGTGAATTCAGGCAGCGCCATTGGATATTCTCCGGTTGATTCCTCCGGAAACGCGTGAGCAAAAACGGGCCATCAAGGCCCGGCTTGCCACCGGACGCCCTCTAGGAGAGCCAAGTTTCCGTGTGAGATGGCGCGCTATATAGCCGGATTTTGGCGCAACGCAAGGAAAATGGGCTCATTCCGCCTGCAGAAGCTCGGCCATCGCCGTCCGGGCCTGGCCCTCCTGGAGCGGAACGAAGTCGACCGGGCCCTTGTTGTCGGCGCCGGACGAGGCCGCGGCCATCACGCCCATGCCGAGCAGACCGAACGCCATGCCGCCGCCCTGCATCGCCCTGGACCGGTCGCTGGGCCTGATCGAGAAGAAATAGGTCCGCCCCGGTTCGGTGTTGAAATCGAGCACCGAGTCGCCCGGGAACAGGGTCTGGGTGGCGACGAGGTGGTGCGGACCGGCCGGCCGGTCGATGTAGACATACGTCCCGGGGATCAGGCGGCTCAGCGCGACGCCGTCGACCTTGGCGTCGCAGGTGGTCCTGTCCAGCCAGGCATCCTTCAAGCTCATGATGATGATGCGGGACTGCCCGGGACGCGGCGCCCCGATCTTCTGTGACACCACGGCGTATTCGGTGCCTTCCTTGCCTGTCAGGCATCCTGATACCAGAAATGCCGTTCCCAGTCCCAGCAGCGCTCGCCTGTTCATCGCCCCCTCCCCGTAGAAACCCGGGCTTCAAGGCTATGACGGGAACCAGGGAACTTTCAATCTCGGGGAGCAAAGACAATGGAACTGTGATCAGCGCTCCACACCGGCCGGCGCCAGCGCGGCGCGGTCCGCATCGAGCTTCGCCCTCAGCCGCGCGGCGTCTTCGAAGAAGGTCTGCTCGTCCTGCACCGGAACCAGGCGCAGGGACGGCGGCATCAGCACGTGGCTCACATTGGGACGGCCGGAATTCGCCAGCGCCTCCGACCGCTGCACGGTCTGGATCGCGATCGCGACCACCAGCAGAAGGCCGACCACCACGCCCTTGGCGAGCATATGGCCGCGTCCGACCTCACGCAGATGCAGCAAGCAGGTCGCGGCGAGAACGATCCACGAGACGACGTAGCCGTAGGTGAAGACAGCGGTCCAGGTCAGGGCGAACGAGGCAATCTGGGCGAACTCGCTGTAGACCCAGAACGCGATCAGACCCGCCTGCGCGATCAGGAGGTGGCGCAGAAAATGCGAGCGGCCGGAAAACAGCCGCGCCAGCAGCGCCCAGACGCCAACCCATGCGACGACCACCCCGATCATCGTGACGGTCGGCACGAGATAATCGGACAGATGCGCCTCGGAGGTCTGCGCAAACCAGGTCATCACCGCGTTGATTGCGAGCAGGACGACGCCGAGGGCGATCGCGGCGATGATCAGCAGCGCCCCGCGTTCGGAGCCCGCGAGCCGCTCCGGCTCGACGGCATGGCCGGCGTCGCGGATCCGAAGCAGCGTCTGGCCGATCCGGATCGGCTTGGTGCCGTCGAGAACGAGCTGCGGCTTCCGGCTCTTGCCGCGATCGAGAAAGAGGCCGTTGGCGCTGCCGAGATCCTCGGCGACCAGGCGCCCCTCGCCGTCGCGGAAAATTCGCACATGGCGCGCGGCGACATAGGGATCGTCGAGAATGACGTGATTGTCGTAGCCGCGGCCGATGCTGATCTCGGCGGCATCGACACGGAAGCGGCCGGCGACGTCGCGATGCTTGGAGAGGATCTCGATCCAGATCATCGTGCGACCTGCAGGCGTTCGAGGAAGCTCTTGCCGAGGCGCAAGGCGTCGTCATAAGCGATCGCCTGCAGGTTCAGCCGCGACACCAGCGCCTCGTCGGCATGATCCTGCGTCACCGCGACCAGAACGACGTCATAGAGGCCGTCGAACTCGCGATAGCCCTGCGCGCACCACAGCACGCGCAGCGGCGGATGAGCGGCCGCCGGCGTCACGCCGACGAAATCGGCATGGCAATGCTGCGGCGTGTACCATTTGCGGAACGAGCCGCCCTGGGTGAGTCGTGGCTGCGCCAGCTGCGTCAGCACGGTCGCGAACTGGAATTGATTGAGGTCGATCGATTTCGCGTAGGAGTGGCTGACCTCGACCACGCCGGTGTTGAGGTCGGAGGCGACATAGACGCTGGCCTCGGCCTTGCAACTGGTCGAATTGATGCTGGCGCGCGGCTTCGGCGACGCGCTGGCATTGGTGCTCGCCCAGCATTCGAACCACCCCGCGCGCGTCTCCGGCGCCTGATAGGACCCGAACACGCGGTCGCGGAAGCCCTCCTCGCCCAGCGACTTGTAGAGCGCTCCACGCCAGCTCGTAAGCTGCGCGATCACGTCCTTGCGCAGATCGGCCGCCGCCGGCCTGGCATCCTGGCCGCGCGCCAGCAGCGCGGCCGCAAAGCGCGCGGGCACCAGGAAGCTGATGAGCTGGCCGCCGCGGCGCGTGGCGACGTTGACGCCGACCACCTGGCCTTGCGCATTGACCGCCGGACCGCCGCTCATGCCGGGATTGAGCGCGCCGGTGAAATGGATGTGATCGTTGTAGCTGTGCTCGACGAGGCCGTTATAGGTGCCCTCGATGATGGTGAAGCCGAGGTCGAGCGGGTTGCCGAGCGAATACAGCCGCTCGCCTTTCGGCAGGCTGCCGTCGAGCGCGGCCTTGTCGAACGAGAAGAACGGCGCGTTCTGCTTGTCGACGCGAACGAGCGCGAGATCGTTGGGCAGGTCGACGGCAAGCAACGTGACGCCGCCCTGCGTGCCATCCGCTCCGGTATATTCGAGCCGGTACGTCTTCGGCTCGAGCGCTGCATCCGAGACGACGTGATAGTTCGTGACCGCGAGCCCGTCGGCCGAGACCAGAAAGCCGGATCCTGTCGAGGTCTGGCGGCCGGCATCGGCCACGAGCGTGCGGATCTGGAGCAGGCGCGGCGGCGCCGAGGCATAGACGGCTTCGGCGCCCGGCAGCCCCTGCGCATCGCTTGGCGAAGGCAGGCCGGCGATACCGACGCTGCAAAGGGCGGCCATGATTGAGCTTCGCCAAATTGAGCTTCGCCAAGACAGCGTGCGCAAGGTCCCGACAAACGCTGATTTCACTGAAGCCCCCGCAACACGTCGTCGGCCGTCGACGTCTTGCGCCCACGATCGATCAGTCCGGCGGTCCGCCCATATCGAAAACAGGCCGATGTTGCAACCGCGCCGGCGTCAGGCCAACGCGCGGCGGCTCAGCAATGCGGAACGTTCGGCGGACATCTCTTGCCCGGCGGCGGCGGGGCCGCCGGACGTGGCGGCGGCGCCGCGGGCCGTGCCATCGGCGGCGGTGGCGGCGCCGGCCGGGCCACGGCGGCCATCGGCGGCGGACTGGGACGCGCCATCTGCGGCGGAGGCGCAGGGCGCGCCATTGGTGGCGGAGCGGACGGACGCATGACTTGCGGCGGCGGTGGCGCCGGCCGAGGTGGCGGAGCCGCCCGAACCATCGGTGCAACCGGCGGTCGTGGCGGCGCCGGCGGCGGACTCAGACGCGCCGTCGCCGGTGGTGGCGGCGGGCGGCGCTGGATCTGCGGTGGCGTCGCCTGCTGAATGCGCGGGCTCACCTCAGGCCCGCGCGGAGCGGCTGACGGCATGACCGGACGGGACGGCATCGCCGATGGCCTTGCCGGCTGCGGCATGACGGCGCCCGGCGGCGTGCGGTTCGCGCGCAGATCCTGGCGCGCGGGCGGTGGCAGCGCGCCAGAGGGCGATGCCGGTGCCGGCTGGCGCAGACCAGGAGTCTGAACCGATGGTGGCACCGGCGGACCACCGCGACCGGGCACCGGCAGCGGATTGACGTTGGCATGCCCCTGCCCTGGTCCTGTCATGGCGGGCGAGGGTCCACCCGGCGGAGCGTTGGCCTGAATGGCCGGTGCCGCACCGGGCCGGAGTGCGGGATTGACGAGCGGTCCTCCCGGCGGCGGGACCTTGCCCTGCTGGATCAGCGTGGCGCGCTGCACGACAGCCGGCGGCAGGGCCGGTGCCACCGCCACGGCCGGCGTCGGCACCGCCGCGGGGCCTGCAGTGATCGGTCCGGCCGGCGGCGCCGGACGATTGATCACGGTGTTGATGACGGTCGTGTTGTGGATGTTCTGGTAGATGATGTTGTTCGGCGGCGGCGCAACGAAGGCCGGCGGCCGGACATAGACCGGGATCGGCACGAACACCGGCCGCGGCAGGATGAACAGGCCCACCGGGGCGAATGGCGGCGGCAGCTCCACGAAATCCGGCGGAGGCGGCGGCAGGATGTAGACCGGCGGCGGGGGCGGCGGCACGAAATCGAATTCGGGATCCGAGAACATCAGCACCGGGCGTTCGACATAGATCACCTCGTCGAGCGGCGGCGGCGGCACGTCATAGTCGATCATCGCGAAGGTCGGCGGCGGCGCGGGCGGCGCGGACAACATCGCCAGCCGCCGCCGGGCGTCCTCGGCATGCGCGCCATAGGGATAGCGCTTCAGGTAGGACCAATAGGCTTCCGGACTGTCGGTGCGGAACGTCCGCCGCCAGGTCAGCGCCTCGCGGCGTGCGGCGACGAGGGCGCGCACGCGCCGCGCCAGCGGGTCGCTCGGATAGGCGGCGATGAAGTCCTCATAGCCCTGCAGCGTGTCGCGCTCGAGCGCGGCGGCATAGGCCTCCTGCACCGGCAGCTCGCGGATCGGGCGCGAGCGCAGCGCCGCGCTCTGCTCCGGCGAATCCGACGTGGCGGGGGCGTCGGGCGCCCGCTCGAAGAAGGTGAAGGCGGCCTGGATCTTCTGCGCGTCCCAGGGCACCTGCGCGCCCTTGGTCTCCTCATTGACGCGCAGCCGCAGCCGGTCGAACACCTCCGGCAGCGACAGCCCGCCGGTGCGGATCATCTCGGCGAGCGAGCGCGCGTAGACGCCGTAGGCGCCGGTCTCGTTCGGCGCGATCGTGCCCGGCGCGGCATTGAACGCGATCAGCATGTTGGCATCGGGCTCGACCAGCGCCAGGCCGCCGGCGATCGCCGGACCGCTGGCGATGAAGGGCTGCTGGCGGGCGGCATCGAGCACCACGACGCTGGCCTTCACCGGCGTCGCCGCAAGCTGGCGGATGTAGTCGCTGAGGCGCAGCCCCTCGGTCGGAATGTCGACGTCACTGCCGATGTTGGCGTCGACGGGAAGAAAGTAGTTCTCGCCGGCGAGCTGCATGCCGTAGCCGGCGAGATAGACCATCGCGACGGTGTTGTTGTCGGCTGACTGGGCCTTGTGAATGAAATCACGAAAGCTCTTGCGCAACGTGTCTGCATCGAGATCGCGCGCGCCGACCACGTCGAAGCCCGCGGCCTGCAGCGTCTGCGCGATCAGGCCGGCATCGTTGGCCGCCGACGCCAGCGGGCCCTTGGCATAGGCCCCGTTGCCGATCACCAAGGCGATACGCTTTTCGGCACCGGGCTGCTGCGCTGCGGCAGGCCGCGGCAGGGCCGCCCAGGCGAGCAGGCAGAGCGAAACACTCAGGACGATCTTCGCGGTGATCTTGGCCAAGCGCATGGTTCAAGCCCCTTCGAGGCACCCGCCGCGGATTCAGCGGGAGAATGGCTGAACCGCGGTTGAACGGAGGCATGTCCGTACAGCCCACGCGCAGCTTTTTTGTTCCTCGTCCCCGTTCGACCGGCAAGATCGCCGGACGCAGCCGCTCCAGCGGAACGATCGCCTTTAGAGCTGCTGCACGTCGACCACGCCGGTCACCGCCTTGATGGCACCTGCGATTTGTGGCGAAACCTTGAAGCGCCCCGGCAGCTTCATCTCGACCTCGGTTTCGAGGTCCAGCATCATCACCAGCGATACCTCGCCCTCGCCTGCTGCCGTGCGGGGCGCCAAGGGGGGCGCCGCACCCTTGGCGATCGCTCCATTGCCATTGGCCGCGGCACCTTCCGGCCCCTGCAGGCGCTTGACGATGGAGTCGAGCGGCTTGGTGTCGCGCAGGAAGATGCGCAGGCCGCGCTGGGTCTTGGCGGCGGCATCGTCGAGCGGTTCGGCATGCAGCACGCGGGCGCGGACATCCTCGCCCTGCAGCTCGGCGCCGAGCTGCAGCAGCACGGCCGCGCCGGGCTCGAGCACGTCGCGATATTGTGCAAGCCCCTCCGAGAACAGCACGGCCTCGAAATGCCCGGTCGGATCCGACAGGCCCATGATGCCCATCTTGTTGCCGGTCTTGGTGCGCCGCTCCATGCGCGATACCACGGTGGCGGCGACCTTACCCGCGGTCGCGCCGGTCTTCACCGCGCGCGAGAACTCGGCCCAGCTCTGCACCCGCAGCCGCTTCAGCGCCGCCGCGTAGTCGTCGAGCGGATGGCCCGACAGGAAGAAGCCGATCGCATCATATTCGCGCCGTAGACGCTCGGCCGGCAGCCAGTTCTCGATGTTCGGCAGGATGATCGCCGGCGCATCGGCGGCGTTGCCGAACATGTCGTTCTGGCCGGAGGTGGCAGCCTCGTTGGCGCGCTGGCAGGCGGCAACGATGGCATCAGCGCCGGCGAACACGCGCGCGCGGTTCTTGTCGAGCCCGTCGAAGGCGCCGGCGGCGGCCAGGGTCTCGATGATGCGCTTGTTGATCGCGCGCGGACTGACGCGGGAGGCGAAGTCGGCGAGCGAGGTGAACGGCCCCCCCTTGTTGCGGGCCTCGACGATCATCTCGATCGCCTGCGGGCCGACGCCCTTCAAGGCGGCGAGCGCGTAGAAGATGGTGTTGCCGCTGACCTCGAAGGTCGGACCGGAGCGGTTGATCGACGGTGGCTCGACCTTGATCCCCAGACGCTGCGCCTCGGTACGAAATTCCGAGAGCTTGTCGGTGTTGTTGAGATCGAGCGTCATCGACGCCGCGATGAACTCCACCGGATAATGCGCCTTCATGTAGGCGGTGTGGTAGGACACCAGCGCGTAGGCGGCCGCGTGCGACTTGTTGAAGCCGTAGTCGGCGAATTTGGCCAAGAGGTCGAAGATCGTGTCGGCCTGGTCCTTCGGCACGCCGTTCTTGACGGCACCTTCGACGAAGCGGACGCGCTGCTTGTCCATCTCGGCGCGGATCTTCTTGCCCATGGCGCGCCGCAGGAGATCGGCTTCGCCGAGCGAGTAGCCGGACATCTGCTGCGCGACCTGCATCACCTGCTCCTGGTAGATGATGACGCCGAAGGTCTCCTTCAGGATCGGCTCCAGAATCGGGTGTAGATATTCCGACTCCTCCTCGCCGTGCTTGCGGGCGCAGTAGGTCGGGATGTTGGCCATCGGGCCCGGGCGATACAGCGCGACCAGCGCGATGATGTCCTCGAACCGGTCGGGGCGCATGTCGATCAGCGCCCGCCGCATGCCCTGACTTTCAACCTGGAACACGCCGACCACGTCGCCGCGGGCGAGCATCTGGTAGCTCGGCGCATCGTCGATCGGCAAGGTCGCGAGATCGACGTGGATGTCGCGCTGCTTCAGCAGCTTCACGGCGACGTCGAGCACGGTCAGCGTCTTCAGGCCGAGGAAGTCGAACTTGACGAGGCCGGCCGGCTCCACCCATTTCATGTTGAACTGGGTGACCGGCATGTCCGATTTCGGATCGCGATACATCGGCACCAGCTCGCTCAGCGGCCGGTCGCCGATCACGATGCCCGCGGCGTGGGTCGATGCGTGGCGCGTCAGGCCTTCGAGGCGCATCGCGATGTCGAAGGCGCGCGCCACGACGGGATCCTCGTCGCGGAACGCCTGCAGCTTGGGCTCGCCCTCGATCGCGGCGGCGAGCGTCACCGGCGCGGCCGGATTCTGCGGCACCAGCTTGGTGAGCTTGTCGACCTGACCATAGGGCATCTGCAGCACGCGGCCGACGTCGCGCAGCACGCCGCGCGCCTGCAAGGTACCGAAGGTGATGATCTGCGCCACCTGGTCGCGGCCGTAGCGTTGCTGGACGTAGGAGATCACCTCGCCGCGGCGGTCCTGGCAGAAGTCGATGTCGAAGTCCGGCATCGACACGCGCTCGGGATTGAGGAAGCGCTCGAACAGCAGCGCAAAGCGCATCGGATCGAGGTCGGTGATGGTCAGCACCCAGGCGACCAGCGAGCCGGCGCCGGAGCCGCGGCCCGGTCCCACCGGGATGCCGTGCGCCTTGGCCCATTTGATGAAGTCCGACACGATCAGGAAGTAGCCCGCGTACTTCATGCGCATGATGACGTCGAGCTCGAAGGCGAGCCGCTTCTGATAGTCCTCCTCGGTCATGCCCGGCGCCATGCCGTGCACCTTGAGGCGCCGCTCCAGGCCTTCCTCCGCCTGGCGTTTGAGCTCGGCGGCCTCGGCGCTGGCGGCGTCCACGGCATCGCCGCTGCCGGCGCCGACCGTAAAGAACGGCAGGATCGGCTTGCGCGTGCGCGGCCGGTACGAGCAGCGCTCGGCGATCTCGACCGTCGAGGCCAGCGCCTCCGGCAGGTCGGCGAACAGCACCGCCATCTCGGCGCGGGTCTTGAAACGGTGGTCGGGCGTCAACTGCACGCGCTCGGTGTCGGCGATCAGGTGGCCGCCGGCGATGCACAGCAGCGCATCATGCGCCTCGTAGTCGTCGGCGGTCGCGAAATACGGCTCGTTGGTCGCCACCAGCGGCAGGCCCTTGCCATAGGCGATGTCGATCAGGCCGCCCTCGACGCGGCGCTCGCGGTCGACGCCGTGGCGCTGCAGCTCGATGTAGAGGCGGTCGCCGAACAGGCTCGCCAGCCGCTCGCAGCGCTGCGTCGCAAGTGCCGCCATGTCGTGCTGGATCGCGAGCGAGATCGGCCCATCGGGCCCGCCGGTGAGCGCAATCAGACCATCGACGCCCTCGTTCAGCCACTCGAACTTGATGTGCGGGGCCTGGTGCGTCGGCGTGTCCAGGAAGGCGCGCGAGTTCAGCCGCATCAGGTGGCGGTAGCCCTCCTCGCGTGCGGCGAGCAGGACGATTCGCGAGGGCTGCGCGGCCGCGCCGGCATTGCGGGCGTTAGGGTCCATGTCGCCGAAATCGATGGCGAGCTCGCAGCCGGCGATCGGCTGGATGCCGTAGCTCGCCATCTTGTCGGAGAATTCGAGCGCACCGAACATGTTGTCGGTGTCGGTCAGCGCCAGCGCCGGCTGGCGATCGGACTTGGCGAGCTCGCCGAGCTTGGCGATCTTGATCGAGCCCTTCAGCAGCGAATAGGCGGAGTGAACGTGGAGATGGACGAATCCGGCGCTGGACATGCTCGCCTTGCTGATACCTGGGCTTTTCCGAGATCAAGGGATCGGGCCGGCTTCGGGGCTCGCTCGGGATCCTGCCCCCCGCGCCATGCCCTATCCTCCGACCGACTCGCCCCCGCATCATATCGGAGGCCCATCGGTAAGTCCGGCGCCCTCGCCTGCCTTGTCCCCAGCCAACGCGCTCGGAAAACTAAAGCTGTGGAATGATTTGCGCCCAGAGCGCGATCATGCCGACGAACAGCGTGATCGACGCCAGCGCGGCGGCTTCTTGAACGAAAACCTTCAGCATCGGGACCTCCCTGAGTCAGAACATATGAAGAACAATGTTCCTTTTCTGTTCTCAGGTCAAGCGCGCTGATCGGCTCATCGCCGCACCGGCACAGCAAATGGTTAACCCGCCTCCGCAAACAAAAAGCCCCGGCGCGAACGCCGGGGCTGTGCAATTCACCGATCGGGCGAGGACCGACTCAGTACCGCGTCGCGACCGGGCCGCCGAAGCGGTAGTTCAGGCGGGCGGTGAACAGATCGACGTCCTGCTTGATGCTGTCGGAGCCGAGCGCGCCGAAGCTGACGGTCTGGCGGTCCATGAACAGATGGTCGTACTCGACGCCCAGCGACCAGTTCGGCGCAAAGCCGTATTCGACGCCGGCACCGACCACGCCGCCCCAGCGCGTGTCGTCGTTTGAGGCGAGGAACGCGCCGGTCGCCGCATTGGTGATCGTGTACTTGTTGCTGGTCACGGCCGCGCCGCCCTTGGCGTAGAGCAGCACGTTGTTGATGGCGTAGCCGACCTGGCCGGTGAACAGGCCGAACGCATCGGTCTTGGTACGGTTACGCGTTCCGAACAGCGCGCTCTGATTGTCGCCGGTGAGGTCGGCCCAGTTGCCCTGCGCCTCGACGCCGAACACGATCTGGCCCATCTGCCAGCGATAGCCGACCTGGCCACCGACGGTGCCGCCGGATGCATCATGCGAACCCTCGCGGCCGCCGCCGACCAGATCCCAGGTGTTCTCGCTCCAGCCGCCGCCACCGTTCACGCCGATGTAAAAGCCGCTCCAGTCATAGATCGCAGCCATCACCGGCGGCGGTGCCTTCGTGTAGGGACGCGCAGCGAGATCCGCGGCAAGCGCCGGCGAGGCCAGCACCACGAGCGCCGTCGTCGTCAACAGAAGTTTCTTCATCACAGGTCCAGTCTCGTCTCATTTGGCCCCCAGGCCAGCCGCACCTCTTACCGATCTGCGCCACAATTGCTGTAGCCGCTCGGTCACAGCTCGCTGCTGAAAGGCCGCGAGACATGTTGGGAATTAATCTTTAATCACAGTGTGTTGATGGAACTTTCCAGCTTGCAATCGAGGGCCGACCGACTACACACGCGTGAGGGCCGTCGCGCCGGTGCTTCGCCATGAAGCGCGCGCGTTCTGGTCATCAAGGGATGAAGGGAGATCGTTGATGCGTGAGGTTTTATTTGCGGCCCTGGCTGCAGCCGGCCTCGTGGTCGCAACCCATGCGCCGGCTCACGCCGTCGGTGTCAGGCATGCGTTCTGTCTGCAGGGAGATGAGTTTCCGGGCTTGAGCCACTGCACCTTCGACACTTACGCGCAATGCCAGGCGACGGCGTCGGGACGCCTGCTGAACTGCATCGCGAACCCCTATTTCGCCGGTGTGAGCAATGACCCGCGCGCGACACCCTATCCGTATCCGCACAGGCAGCGGATCAGGCCGCGTCCGCCGGCGCCGAATCCCTACGCGCCGTTCCCCAACCCATTCGTGTTCGAAGAGGACTGACCCGTCCCCGCCTTCGACGCAGCGAGCTGCCGTCTCAGGCTGTACCATCGAAGGTTCGTCGAAGCCGCGGCTTCGACGAACCGGAGCAATCGAGGGTGACGTTGCGTCAGCGCATCATCCCGAAACCCGGGCCGAACTTGTAGTTCAGCTTCACGAGCCCGATGTCGACATCCTGCTTGATGCGATGAGTCATCGCGGGCGCGCCGGCCGCGGCGACGAAGTTCAGGTTCTTGTTGCCCAAGAAGATGTGGTCGTACTCGACGCCGACCGACCAGTTCGGCGCAAAGCCATATTCGAGGCCGGCACCGATCGTACCGCCCCACCGCGTCGTGTTGGCGCGATCGAGCATCACGTTGGTGCCCGTGGTGAAGGTGTCGTAGCGATCGCCGACGACCGCGGCACCGCCCTTGATATAGCCGAGAATGTTGTCGAAGGCATAGCCGACCTGGCCGGTGAACAGGCCGAAGCCGTTGGTGCGTGAACGGTCGCTGACATTGGGAAGAATCAGGTTGCGATTCGTGCCCTTGAAGTTGGCCCAGTCGCCCTGCGCCTCGACGCCGAACACCCAGTTGGCCATCTGATAGCGGTAGCCGACCTGGCCGCCGACGGCCGCGCCGCCGCCCCCGGAGCAGCCTTCGCGGTTGGCTGCCGGGTTCACCGCCACACCGGCGTTCGAAACCAGATTCCAGCAATCCCGGCTGGAACCTCCGCCGGCGTTGAAGCCGACATAGAAGCCGCTCCAGTCATACACCGTCGCCACGACGGCGGGCGGCGCCTTGGTGTACGGCCCCTTCTTCATTGGAAGATCAGCTGCGAATGCAGACGTCGCCGCGGCGATTGCGCCGAGCCCCACCGTTGCGCCGAAAAGCGTCTTCATCATCGAACTCCGTAGCTTCTGTCCCAAAGTCCCCAGGCCCCCTGGTTCCGTGCGAAAAACATGCAGCGCGACGAAGCGACTATGCCACCCGCATTCGCTCCGCCGACATCAACCGATGTGCAGATCAGAACCATTCTTTCCGGCTTTTATGGGATTGGGTGCAAAGGCCTGTTTTCAAAGGCTTTGCCGGCAACATGAACAAACAACTAATAAGATGTATGGAGGAGTCGTGGCCGTCGTCCATCCATGGCCACAATACGAGCGACGGCAAAATCGTGATCGGGAAACTCCCGGTCACGTAACGAACCTTCTGGCGTCCCAGTCGTGGATTCTTCGGGGCAGCACGATGGGTCCTGCGAATGCGTAGCATCATCATCCGCAAAGCAGTCGATTGTATGATGCCTGCCGGGCGATGCCGAACGCGCGCTCGTCATCATCACGTGTAGTAGATCGCCAGCTTCAGCGCGGGATCGTCGTTGGACTGGAACGTCGCGTATCGCAGCCTCACGCGGCCCTTCTTCGGATGCTCGAGCAGCTTCTCGCCCGCAGCAAGCGGGTTGATGTCGTGCGCCGCCCACAGACCGTCGAACTCGCGGCTGCCGTGCCGCAGCCGCGCGATCAGATCGACGAAGGCGGGATCGCCCGCCCACAGATCATAGGTCGCGCGAAACTGCGCGACCATGCGTTGCGCCAGCTCCTTCCATTGCACGCCGAACAGCCGGCGCACGCCGGGCTTGCAAAGCATCAGCACCAGCGTGTTGCGCTCGTCGTCGGCGAGTTGCGAGAAGCCGAAGATCTCGTCCGCCGCGGCATTCCAGGCCAGCACATCCCATCGTCGTCCGGAGATGTAGGCCGGCTGGTTCAGACTCTGCACGAGCTCGCGCAGCCGGACCGGCACCTGCTCGCGCACGAACGGCTTGCGCGTGGGATCGCGCACCAGCGCCTTGAGATGAGCATGCTCGGTTCGGCTCAGGCGCAGGGCGCGCGCCAGCGCATCGATGGTCGAGGAGGACGGCTTCACCGCCCGGCCCTGCTCGATTCGGATGTACCAGTCGACGCCGATGCCAGCGAGCTCGGCCACTTCCTCCCGCCGCAGCCCTGCGGTGCGTCGCCGCCGCCCGGTCGCGAGTCCGACCGCCTGCGGCGTCAGCTTCTCGCGCCGCGAGCGCAGGAAGTTGCCGAGCTCGGCATGGCGCTGATCACTCATGCGCTGGATCCCTCATGGTTCGCTTTCGAGGCGGCTTGCCAGCCTGGGCTTGCCCAATCCCAGGATAATACCAGGCCTTCCTGCGCGGAGCATAGACCGGCAGGCTGCAGCCTCGCCATCGCGAAATGGAGAAGCACCATGAAGGCCGCCGTACTCAAACGATTTGGATCGCCGCTCGAGATCGAGCGTGTCGAAGACCCCGTGCTCGGCACCGGCGAGGTCATCGTCGACGTCGCCGCGGCCGGCGTGCTGTCCTATGCCAACGAGGTTTTCAGCGGCGAGCGGAAGTACCTGCTGGACCTGCCGGTCATCCCGGGGACCGGGGGCATCGGCCGGATCAGCGCCCTCGGCCCCGATGCGACGCATCTCGCGATCGGCGACTGGGTGTACTGCGATCCAACCGTGCGCTCGCGTGACACAGCCCTCGCCCCTGACATCACCCTGCAGGGCCTGAGCGCGCGCGGACCGGGCGGGCTGAAGCTGCAACAGCATTTCCGGCACGGCTCGTTTGCCGAGCGCATGCGCGTGCCGACGGAGAACGCCAAGCCGATCGGGGCCATCGACGCTAACGACGCGGCACGGTGGTGCGCGCTCGGCACCCTGCTCGTGCCCTATGGCGGCTTTCTTGCCGCCCATCTGCAGGCGGGCGAGACCGTCCTGGTCAGCGGCGCCACCGGCCGGTTCGGCAGCGCCGCGGTTGCGGTGGCGCTCGCCATGGGCGCCGCTGCGGTCGTCGCCCCCGGCCGCAACGAGGCCATGCTGGCGGAGCTGAAGCGCCGGTTCGGCCCCCGCGTCCACCCGGTCAGACTCTCCGGCGACGAGAGCGAGGACACCGCACGCATGAAGCGCGCGTCGCCGCGTCCGATCGACTGCGTGCTCGACATCATGCCGCCGTCGGTCTCGGCCGGGGTCGTGCGATCAGCCGTGATGACCGTGCGTCCCTATGGGCGCGTGGTGCTGATGGGCGGCGTCGGGATGCTGGGCGGAGCGGGGCTCGAGCTGCCCTATCCATGGATCATGCGCGACTGCATCACGATCCACGGCGTCTGGATGTATCCGCCGGATGCTGCGGTCAGGATGGTCGCGCTGATCCGGGCCGGGCTGCTCGAGCTCGCGCAGTTCGAGCCCACCTGTTTCGACCTCGATCATGCCAACGACGCGGTCGCCCACGCCGCCGCTCATCGCGAGCCATTCCAGATGACGGTGATCAGGCCCTGACTGCGACCTGACTCAATCCAGCTCGACGACCTTGCCGCCGACGATGGAGACGCGCCGGTCCATGCGGCCGGCCAGCTCCATGTTGTGGGTCGCGATCAGCATCGCGACCCGCGTGGCCTTCACGAGTTGCATCAGCGCGTGAAAGACGTGATCGGCGGTGGCAGGATCGAGATTGCCGGTCGGCTCGTCCGCCAGCAGCGCACGCGGCGCATTGGCGACCGCACGCGCGATCGCGACGCGTTGCTGCTCGCCGCCGGAGAGTTCGGCCGGGCGGTGCTTGATCCGCTCGCCGAGGCCGAGATAGGCCAGGATCTCGGTCGCCCGCTTCACCGTCTCGGACCGTTTCAAGCCGCGGATCATCTGCGGCAGCATCACGTTCTCCAGCGCCGTAAACTCCGGCAGCAGCCGGTGCGACTGGTAGACGAAACCGATGTCGGTCCTGCGCATCTGGGTGCGCTCGATGTCGGTGAGCTGCGACGTCGGCACGCCCCCGACATAGACCTCGCCCTCGTCGGGGCTCTCCAGGAGGCCCGCGATATGCAGCAATGTCGACTTGCCCGAGCCGGACGGCGCCACCAGCGCCACGGATTGCCCGGCCCACAGCGCCAGCTTGGCCCCGTCGAGAATGGTCAGCTGCTGCTCGCCCTGCATGTACCGCCGCTTGATCTCGTGGAGATAAACGACGGGCACATCCTCGGCCCCCTGCTCTTCCATCAGCGCCTCACTCGTAGCGAAGCGCTTCGACCGGGTCTAATCGGGCCGCGCGCCAGGATGGATACAGCGTAGCCAGGAAAGACAGGGTCAAGGCCATGATCAGAACGGCCGCAGTCTCGCCGGCATCGATCTCAGCCGGCAGCTTCGACAGGAAATAGAGCTCATTGGGAAACAGATCGGTGCTCGTCAGCCAGGACAGAAACTTCCTGATCGAATCGATGTTCATCGAGATCAGGAGGCCGACGACAAATCCGGTGAGCGTGCCGACCACCCCGATCGAGGCGCCGGTGATCAGGAATATCCGCATGATCGCCCCCTGCGAAGCCCCCATGGTGCGCAGCACGGCGATGTCCTGGCCCTTGTCCTTGACCAGCATGATCAGTCCCGAAACGATGTTGAGCGCGGCGACCAGCACGATCAAGGTCAGGATCAGGAACATCACGTTACGCTCGACCTGCAGCGCATTGAAGAAGGTCGAGTTGCGCTGGCGCCAGTCGACGAGAAAAATCGGTCGGCCGGCCGCTTCGGTCACCGTCTTGCGAAACTCCTCCACCTTGTCGGGATTGCTGGTGAAGATCTCGATCGCGGTGACGTCGTTGTTGCGGTTGAAATAGGCCTGCGCTTCGGCCAGCGGCATGAAGACGAAGCTGGCGTCGTACTCGGACATCCCGATCTCGAACACCGCCGCGATCTTGTAGGGCTTGATGCGCGGCGTGGTGCCCATCGGCGTCACCGCGCCCTTCGGGGCGACCAGGGTGATGCTGTCGCCGGCGTGCAGCGACAATTGGTCCGCGAGCCGGCGGCCGATCGCGACGCCCTGGCCTTCGTCGAAACCTTCCAGCGAGCCCTGCTTGATGTTCTTGGCAATCGACGTCAGGTTCGTGAGGTCCTGCGCGCGAATGCCGCGGATGAACACACCGGACGCATTGAAGGGCGACGAGCCGAGACCTTGTCCGTCGACCACCGGCGCGGCGAGGCGGATGCCCTGCACCTGCGCGATCCGGTCGGAGACGTCCTTCCAGTCGGTGAGCGGCGACTCCAGCGGCTGCACCAGCAGATGCCCGTTCAGGCCGAGGATCTTGTCGAGCAGCTCCTTGCGGAAGCCGTTCATCACCGCCATCACGATGATCAGGGTTGCGACGCCCAGCATGATGCCGAGGAAGGAGAACCCCGCGATCACGGAGATGAACCCCTCCCTGCGGCGCGCACGCAGATAGCGCCCCGACAGCATCCACTCGAAGGGAGCGAAGGGAGTGGTGGTCTGCACCGGTTCGGTCATGGCGTCATCCATTGTGCGATCATCCCATGATTCGGGCCGAATGTGGCCGGATTGGCCTGTAGGGGCGGGCAGCCCCGGTGGATAATCCGATGATCGAACGAGCGCCTCAGCCAGCCGATGTCCCGCCGCCGAGCCGTGCCACGACGTCCGCCGGGGACATCATCTGGCGGGCGCCGTCGCTGCGAGTCTTCACCTCGACCTTGCCTTCGGCAAGGCTCTTGGGTCCGACCATGATCTGCCAGGGGATGCCGATCAGGTCCGCCGTGGCGAACTTGCCGCCGGCGCGCTGCTCGGTGTCGTCGTAGAGCACGTCGACCCCCTTGGCGAGCAGATCGCGATAGAGCTGCTCGCAAGCGGCATCGGTGTCGGAGCCGCCCTGCTTCAGGTTGAGGATGACGGCGCGGAACGGGGCGACCTCCTCCGGCCATTTGATGCCGGCCTCGTCGTGACAGGCCTCGATGATCGCACCAGCCAGCCGTGACACGCCGACGCCATAGGAGCCACCGTGGACGGTGACCTCCGCCCCCTCGGGGCCGGCGACCAGGGCCTTCATCGGCTCGGAATATTTGGTGCCGAAATAGAAGATCTGGCCGACCTCGATGCCGCGGGTATGGACCCGCCGCTCGGCCGGCACCTCGGCCTCGAAGCGGGCCGCGTCATGGACGTCCTCGGTCGCCGCATAGAGCGAGGTCCATTGCTTGATGATCGGGGTCAGGTCGCCGTCATAGTCGACGGAGGCCGGCGGGATCGGCAGGTCGAGCACGTCACGGTCGCAGTAGACGCCGGATTCACCGGTCTCAGCGAGCACGATGAATTCATGGCTGAGATCGCCGCCGATTGGACCGGTCTCGGCGCGCATCGGGATGCCCTTCAGGCCCATCCGCGCGAAGGTGCGCAAGTAGGCGACGAACATCTTGTTGTAGGCACGCCGCGCGCCGGCCTCGTCGAGATCGAACGAATAGGCGTCCTTCATCAGGAACTCGCGGCCGCGCATCACGCCGAAGCGCGGACGCTGCTCGTCGCGGAATTTCCATTGGATATGATAGAGATTGAGCGGCAAATTGCGGTAGGACTTCACATAGGCACGGAAGATTTCCGTGATCATTTCCTCGTTGGTCGGCCCGTACAGCAACTCACGCTTGTGGCGGTCGCTGATGCGCAGCATCTCCGGCCCATAGGCGTCGTAGCGGCCGCTCTCGCGCCAGAGATCGGCGAGCTGCAGCGTCGGCATCAGCAGTTCCAGCGCACCGGCGCGGTTCTGCTCCTCGCGCACGATCTGCTCGATCTTCTTCAGCACCTTGAAGCCCAGCGGCAGCCAGGCATAGATGCCGGCCGCCTCCTGCCGCAGCATGCCCGCGCGCAGCATCAGACGATGCGAGACGATCTCGGCTTCCTTCGGATTTTCTTTCAGAATGGGCAGGAAAAACCGCGACAGACGCATGGGCCAAGCCTTCAGGATTCGGTTCGGGCTGGCGCAGTCAAAGCGGATCGGACGGCAAAACACAAGACTGGGTTTGAGAAAAAGCGGCTAAGCGACCGGATTCCCAATCATTTTACTCGCTGGGCTGATGCGGAGGATGAACACGCCGCAACGCCGTCTTGCCGCCGGTCGCGATGGTCGCGGCCGGCAGGGTCCTTGATCTCGGGCGCCCTATTGCCGCCGCACCTGTTCCGCGGACCATTTGTCGAGATCGCTGATCTCGGCGCTGCCCTCGATCGTTTCGACGGCGCCGTCACGGGTCACGAGCATCGTGCGCGGAATGTCGCCCTGCCAGGCGGGATCGATCTCGAACCGCAGCCGCTCGACGAAACCGTCGCTGAAGATGAAGTTCTCCGCCGTGGTGAGACCGGCCTTGTCCAGCATGGCCTGGGTCGCAGCATCCAGATTCGGCACCAGGTCGGCGCTGACGGTGACCACGTCGATCTCGGGATGATCGGACATGAACTTGCCGAGCTGCGGCAGCTCGATCTTGCAGGGGCCGCAGGTGACGCCCCAGAAATGGATCAGTGTCGGACGACCCGCATGGGCCCGCAGCACCTCGCGCCAGGTGCCGCGCTCGAACGGCTTCAGCGACGGTGGAGCTGCGGTGCTCGACGCCGTCAAGGCGACGAGGCCAAAGATCGCAAGGGCGGCGAATGCGCGTGTCATGATTCATCTCCGATCGGCTGCAACCGATAGCCGTCCGACTTGGTCATCCAGGACAGGAAGATCTGCCTGCCATGGGCGACCAGGAGCGGATGATCCGACGCATTGTCCGTGCTGGCAAGCGCGCGCGGCTTCGACCACGTCTCGCCATCGTCACGGGATTGCATCACCATCACCGTGGTGCGCTCGCCATCGAACTCCTTCCACACCAGCGTCGTGGTGTCCTGGGTCGCGAGCATATATGGTCGCGTCGGATTGCGGTCGGCCTGGCCGATCGCCATCGGTTCCGAGAACGTCCGGCCGCCGTCGCGCGAATGCGCGTAGAACAGCCCCTTGCGAACCTTGCCGCTGGTGAACCAGGCGACATGATAGGTGCCGGTCGGCGCCACGGTCAGGCTCGGACCCTGATGCGGGCAGGCCTTGATCTGCCAATCATCGGTGCTGACCCGGTAGACCTCGCCGGGGGTGCCGAGGTCGCTGAACGTGATCACGGCGTGGTCGCGCACGCTGCCTTCGAAGATGTTGCGGAACATCACCACCGGACGTCCCGGCCCCGCGAAGGCAACGCCGAGCCGGCAACATTCGCAGGTGTTGTCCTGGGCCAGCGTCGCTTCGGCATAGGTGGCGCCGCCATCGCGCGACGAGGAGAAGTACAATGCCGCACCCTCGTACGAGCGCCCTGCGGCCTTGGCCGGCACCCGGTTGCGCTTGTCGAGCCACGCCACGAAGACGGTGCCATCCTGGTCCAGCGCCAGCGCCTCGAAGCGCTGGCTTTCGTTGTTCGACGTGATCGGACGGGGCGCCGCGAAGCTCTTGCCGCCATCCTCCGACCTGGAGTACAGCACCTGCCCGTTGAACGCCTGGTCGCGGAAGATCGAGAACGCCACCGCTATAACGCCTTTGCGATCGACCACCAGCTTCGGCCGGGCATCGGGCCCCCAGTCGAGATTGAGCTGCTGCTCGGTGACCGGCGCGGCGGCGGAATACGTTTTCCCGCCGTCGGTCGAGCTCGCCACCGACACCCGTCCTCCGGCCATCCAGACGAGCCAGAGCTTGCCGTCTTCAGCGAAGAATGGCGTCACCTTGGTGGCGCATCGGAGCTCGGTGCCCTCGCATGCCGCCTCGGATCCGTGCTGGTGGGCCATCTGGGCTCGGGCGGTGAGCGGACAAAGCATGGCGATCGCCAGCCCGACGAGCCCGCTCCGAAGCCGTGCGATCCTTGTCATTTCGGTCCTCATCGGAATGCCACCTTCATCCCGGCCAGGAACGCGCGCGGCGAGCCGGCGTAGATCGTTCCCGTGCCTGCCAGTCCCTGCACGCCGGCGCCCGTCACCGTATTCTGCAGATTGTTCGCGGAGGCGATGTAGGTGCGGTCGAACACATTGCGGACTTCGAAGAAGACGTTCATCGACTTGAACGTGTCAGAGGCAAGCTCGGTCTTGTAGTGAACGTTCAGATTGACGAGCTCGTAGCCCGGCGCCTTCAGCAAATTCGCATTGTCCATATAGAACGAGTCCTTCCACTGGACCTCGACGAACGCACCAAGTCCCGCGAACCGCCCGCTGTCGTGATCGTATCCGAGCCGCGCGGTCAGCTCGTTCGGCGAGATGCCGGGAATCTTGTTGCCGGCGCGGTTGAAGCCGAACAGGTTGCTGCCGTTCACAAGGTTCTCAGAATACTCGGTGTAGACTTGGTCGAGGTAGGTGTAGGCAGCGGTGAACCGCCAGCCCGGCAGGACCCGCCAATCGGCCGCCAATTCGACGCCGCGATGCTCCGAACGCGGTGCGTTGAAGGTGTAGGACGTGTTCTGCGTCCCTGTGACGGCCTGGGTGACGATCTCGTTGCGGAAGAACTCGTAGAAGCCCGTTGCGCTGAGGGTCAGAGACCGGTTCGGCGTCCAGTCGAACCCCACGTCGTAGCCCAGATTGGTCTGCGACTTCAGCTGCGTGTTGTTGCCGAAATCGCCGGTCGGCAGCACGAACAGGTTGGAGACCTGCGGCGTGCCGTACCCGGTGGCGACGCGAGCTCGCAGCAGCCAGTCGCTATTCACCCTGTAGAGCAGTGCCAGCTCGGGGGCGAGATTGTCGAACTGCCGGTCCGCCGTCGTGATCGTGGTCGTCGTTGCCGTCGCGCCGTAGGTGTAGGCGGTGTTCACGCCGCGCAGATGGGTGCGCTCCCAGCCGAGACCGGCCACCCCCGTCAGTGCCGACGTCAACTTGAGCTCCTCGCGGGCTCGCAGGCCGTAGTTGGTGGTCTCGCTCCAGGTGTTGGCCGAGAGGCCGCCGAGCGCTGCGTTGCCGCCGGGCACGACGAAGCGCGTATCTCCGGACGCGGTCAGCGTGTTGTAGAACGCGCCGAAGAAGGCGGTCGATTCCAGCCCGAAGATCTCTCCCCTCTTGGTGATGTCGCTCATGTAGTTGTAGGACGGATAGTCGCCGATCGCGCTGGTCGATCCTGTCGGCTGGCTGATGTTGCGGTCGTCGAACACGAACTGGTTGCGCCAGGTCGTGTCGTTGTCGAAGTCGTGCTCCCAGCGGCCGCCGACGATCGTGCGTCGATCGTTGCGGCCGAGCCCCGCCTGCAACGCGGTCTCCTGATCAACCCCACCGAGCGTATTGATTCCGTTCTTGTTGAGCCCGACGGTCGCGCAGCCGGCCGCCATAGACGTTCTCGTGGTGCAGCCCTGCTGATATGGGTTCTGATAGTACTGGCTCAGCGTGTATCGAATCGGCAGCCGCGTAAACAGGTCGTTGTTGATGATCTTGACCGTGAAGCGGTCATCCGGCGTCGCCTTGTAGGTGCCGAGGAAGTTGACCGTCTGGGTGTTGAACCAGCCGTTGCCGAGATAGCCGTCGCCGCGGACGTCGCTAGTGAACAACGAGCCCTCGAAATTGCCGACCTTCTTGCCGAAGGTCATGTAGTTGCTGAGATAGCCGAAGCTGCCGCCCTCGCTGCCGATCTCCGCGCCGTCGATGCTGCCGCCCGGACGGGTGCGGAAGTTGATGGCGCCTCCGGTCGCATAGTTGCCGTAGAGCGCCGAGGACGGGCCGCGGATGACGTCGACCGCGCCATAGGCGTGGGGATCGATCAGGTCGCTGCGCGACAGCCCGTCCGGCTGCGTGACGGGAAAGCCATCCTCGAACAGCGCGATGTTGCGGATGCCGAAGCCGTTGCGGGCGTTGGAGCCTCGGATCGAGATGCCGAGATCGCGCGGTCCGTTGCCCTGCTTGAGCGAAACACCGGGGCTTTCGCGCAGGATGTCGCCGACGGAAAACGCAGGCCGGTCATCGTAGCGGCTGCGGTCGATGGTGGTTGCGGTCTGGCCGGACGGCGACTGGCTGAGCTGGTTGCGGGCGGCGCCGACAGCCGAGGCTGGGTCGGACACCGCTCCTCCCGGCCCGGAGCTGCCGGCCACGGATGCGCCGGCCGGCTTCGGCGCGCGGGGGCGGACGGAGGCGGCCTGCACAACCGGCTTGCGCACGGTCCGTTGTGGTGCTGCACGCGGCGCGTCGACGGTGACGGACGGCAATTCCTTCTCGGTCTCGGCGCGCGCGATCGTGGCCGGTTGCAGCAGCATGAGCTGCAAGGCGACCACGCTCACGCCACCCAGGGCATGACGACGGAACATGTTTGACTTCCCCGATGCCGGCTCTACACGGCCGGTCTTCCTGGTTCAAAACGGATCGGCGCGCTGCTGCGGCGCCGACGACGAGTTCTGTGCTCAGGAGAGGAACGGGGGTCCTCTTGGTTGCGCCTGTGCCCGGGCGAGGAGATGAACGAGGCGGAGCTCGCGCGCAGTCCAGACGATGGACGCCGTCAGACGCAGCGGAGCCGCATCGAATGGCGCCGGCGACGCATCGAGCGCCGCAGCGGCGTGCAGCACGCAGCACATGACGCAGTCAAGGCCGCAGGCAGCGCGGTCGGTATCACCATTAGAGGGCGCCGCATCCGTCTCGGCATGGCAGATCGCCGTCCCGCCGAACGGATCGACCGTCACGATCGTCGCTGCCGTCAGGGCGGACGCCGCCACTGGCGCCAACACCTGCAACAGCATTGCTAGCAGCGCGACCGGCAGATATCGGACGAACTTCTGACGGACATTGGCAGGACGTCGGGTGCGGTCGGCCGCCAGCAGCCGGCTCGCGCGCGAGCCGGCTATCATGGCGGCGTTCAACACCCGTTGCGTCATCGAGGCCGGCCTCTCCGTCGGAGCCGCAGAGCGCCCGGCCTACATCTTCATGCCGGAATGATCATGCTGCTTCATCATGCCGCCGCCCTCGCCGCCTGGTGCCTTGGCGCCGACCGCCTGCACCTCGAGCGTCACGGCCACCTTGCCGGCCTTCTCGAACTCCAGCGTGACCGGCAGCTTGTCGCCCTGCTTCAGCGGGCTCTTCAGCTCCATCAGCATCAGGTGATAGCCGCCCGGCGCCAGCGCGACGGTCTTGCCCGGCTCGATCGTGAGTCCCTTGTCGAGGGGACGCATGGTCATGACGCCGTTGGTGATGGCCATCTCGTGAATCTCGACTCGCCCGGCGACGTCGCCGGTCACCGCGACGAGGCGGTCGGGCGCGCTGCCCTTGTTCTCGATGGTCAGATAGCCGGCGCCCGTCTTGGCGCCGCCCGGCGTGGCGCGGCTCCAAGGCTGGGTGATGACGAGGTCACCGGCCTTCACGTCGGCGGCCAAGGCGGCGGAAGATCCTCCCAACAGGAGAGCGAATGCGAGCAGAGAGCGTCCGAGGAAGGTCATGTCGATTATCCTTCTTGTCTTGGCGGCGATGCGCCAGCTTGGTTGATCGGCGCATGTCCGCACGGCGATCGCCGCGCAGACAACGCAGGTCATGGTGATGTGATTTGGGAGGTCAGGGCCGCACGACGGCCAGCGCGTCACGCTGCGGGCGGAGCCCGTGCCTGCGCGTTCGAAAAAGCCTTGGTGATCCCGTCTGCCCGGTCACCGGCGCGCCACACGACCTCGCCCGAATCGCGTTGCGGAACGGCGACGGTGGAGAGCCCTGGCCCATCCAGTGTGACCGGCTGCGCCAGGCAGCACAGCGAACAGCCGTGAAGCGCAGGGCTCGCCGGCGACCCATCGTCAATCGGCTGGGAACCCAGCTGGCCGTGGCAGATCTCAAGTCCGTACAGGGGATCGGCCGCGGCTGATGCCGCCGCCCAGGCAACACCGATCGGCGCCAGGATCTGCACCATCAGTGCGATCAGCATGATCGGGAGAAACGCCTGCAGCCGCTGCCGCATCAAAGCCTGCCAAATGAACCGAATTCTTGTGCCCGAGTGGACGCCCGGAGTCGAGGTCGCGCAAGGCACAGTCGGCACATTTCGCCAGCGGTCGTTGATTAAGAACAATCCCGCCGCGCCTCAGGGGCCGCCGTCAAATACGGTAACTTGGCACCTATCACGAGAAAACACGAAAATAAAACTCGTCAATTGCAAGCACTTACCGATCATTTCAGGAAGTGCGCGAAATTTGAACAATCGTTGCCGAAAAGGATGACAAACGCAAAAAGATCGTCTACGAATTTGGGCCTCAGGCTAACGCTTGCGGAAGTCTGGTGGTCCAAGTCTCGGGAGGAGCCCTGGCGCGCAACAAGCAGCGTCACCCCGCTTAACAAGATCAAATCTGAACTTGCGGGATATCTAAAGGGTCGACACAATTTCCGAGCAGGGCCCGCTGCCCTGCTCTATTTTTTTTGCAGTCCTCGCAGGGCAGCCACCGTCTTCATGACGGTATTGCGGGCCGCATGAACGCCACCTGAACACGCCACCACCTCAAGCCACCGCAGCCGTCGCGAAGCGTGTCAATGGCGCACGCCACCGCGCCTTGGCCTTTGGCCAAGGCAACGTCACCGACAGCGGTTCGCGGCCCGTCACGCTCCAGCGCAACGAACCATCGCCGATATCGAGAAGGCCAGCCGCTTCGGCTGGATCGCCCGAGATGAACGTCTCGGTCAGCGACTGCAACGTCAGATGCGGTGTGCCATCGACCGTCGTCATCGTATTCCAATGGACATGCCCGGCGAGCGCGACGATCGGGCAAGGCGCATCCGCGATCGCCGCGCGGATCGCATCGGTCTCGGCATAGGCCGCGTGTTCCGGATTGGCTTCGAAGTAGTAGTTGCCGGTCTGAGCCTGTCCTGACAGCGGCACGTGGCTGACGAGCAGGGTCGGCCGGTCATCCTGGGCAAGCAGCTGGACCAACGCGCCGAGATCGCCCGCGGAGAGGCGAAAGCCACGGCTCCGCGTCAGACTCACGTCGGGTTGCCAGAACACACATCTGACATCGCCGATGATCAGAGCCCGCGACCCGCACGGACGATCCATGATCGCTTCATTGTCGGCGAGACTGAGCAATGCGAGATCATGATTGCCACTGACATGATGATGCGCCGGCGCAAGCTTTGCGAAACACATCGCGACGTCGCTTTGCAGCAGACGATCGCGCTCGGGATCTTCGTCGGAAATCCGGTCGCCGAGATCGATAACCGCAGCGATGTTTTCGGCGTTCATCTGCGTGACGAAGCGCTCGAGCAATGGCAGCGCCACCGATCCACGCTTCGTCTGCGTGTCCCGGCCGTGATGGATGTCGGCGATCACGGCGATGCGTGTCGTTGCCAAAGGCTCTCTCCCAAAGCTGCGCTGCCGCGTACCACGGGTGCATCACGGTTTTCTGACATTGCGCGTGCAGCGCGAAAGCCATCCAGTGCAACGCACAACATCCGGCTGTGGCGTGATGAATTGGGTTGTGAAACACTGCAGATCTTGGCGGCGCGATCAATGACGCCGCCGGACAACGATGGGACAGGGAGCACGGGATGCCCGGCACTGACAAAACGTCCAAGAAAACGACCAGGCGCGATCTTCTCCAGGCGGCGACGGCCGCGGGCTCTGCGGCCGCGCTGCTCGCCGGCTTCGGCATCAATCCGGCGATGGCCGCCGAGATGGGCCGTTCCGAAAAGCCGCTCAAGGCGGCGTTCTCCAATGCCGGACTGCAGGCGACCTGGTGCGCCCAGGGCAAGCAGGCCGCGGAATGGTGGGGCAAGCTGCTCAACGTCGAGGTCACCTGGTTCGACGGCCAGCTCGATGCGGTGAAACAGCGCGCCGCGATCGACAACATGGCGTCGCAGAAGTGGGATTTCGTCGCCATCCAGGCGTTCGGCATCGGCACCCTGACCCAGCCGGTGCAGAAGATGATCGACGCCGGCATTCCCGTCATCGACATGGACACGCTGATCGCCCCGCTCGATCAGATCAATGTCCACTCGTTCCTGGCACCCGACAACGAGTTCATGGGCGCATCCGTCACCCAGGCGTTGGCGAACGCGATGGGCGGCAAGGGCAAGATCATCATGACGCAGGGCGCGCTCGGCCATACCGGCGCACAGGGCCGCGCCAAGGGCTTCAATTCGGTGATCAAGCAGTTCCCGAACATCGAGGTGCTGGACACGCAGCCGGCCGACTGGGACGTGTCGAAGGCGGCGCGGCTGTGGGAGACCTATCTCACGAAATATCCGCAGATCGACGCGGCGTTCTTCCACAATGACGACATGGCGCTTGCCGCCTACAACATCATGAAGGCGCGCAACCGCACCAACATCCTGATCGGCGGCGTCGACGCCATGCCGCCTGCGATCCAGGCGGTCAGCGACGGCCGCATGTTCGCGACCGTGCGCAATCCGTCCTGCCGCATCCACGGCGGCGCGATCGTGGCCGGCGTCGCGGCGGTCACCGCCGGCGAGAAGAGCGGCCAGGGCATTCCGAAGCACGTCATCACCGACGGTCCGGTCGTGACCAAGGCGAATGCCGCCGGCATGCAATGGATGGAGGATCATTTCCTGATCTGAAGTCCCTCCCATGTCGAACAGCCGCCCGCCGCTTCTGGAACTGCAGGACATCACCAAGTCGTTCGGCGGCGTCACCGCGTTGCGCGGCGTCGACTTCACGCTTCGCCCCGGCGAGATCCATGGTCTCGTCGGGGAGAACGGCGCCGGCAAGAGCACGCTGATGAAGATCATCGCCGGCGTGCATACCGGATTCTCCGGCCGCTTCCTGCTCGACGGCCGCGAGGTTCACTTCAACTCTGCCCGGGATGCCCGTGCAGCCGGCATCGCCATGGTCCATCAGGAGCTGAGCGTCGCCCCGGATCTCACGGTGGCCGAGAACGTGTTTCTCGGCAACCAGCCGACCAATGCGCTGGGCATCGTGCAGTGGCGCCGGATGGCGCGCGAGGCCGCCGAGCAGCTCAAGCGCCTTGGCATCGACGCCGATCCGATGAGCCGGCTCGGCGATCTCCCGATCGGCGTGCAGCAGCTGATCGAGATCGCGCGCGTGCTGTTCTCCGGCGCGCGCATCATCATCCTGGACGAGCCGACCTCGGCGCTGTCGCCGCCCGAAGTCGAGCGGCTGTTCGCGGCGCTGCGCAAGCTACGCGAGCAAGGCACGGGGATCATCTTCATCTCGCACTTTATCGAGGACATCCTGCTGATCTCCGACGAGGTCACGGTGTTCCGCAACGGCCGCAAGATCATGGAGACGCGTGCTGCCGACACCAGCAAGGCCGCGCTGATCGAGGCCATGATCGGCAAGGGACGCGATGCGCTGGAGGACAGCTACACCCACGACATCACCCTGCCCGCGCCGACGGCCGGCAAGCCCGTGGTCGTCGAAGCCGACGGCCTGTCGCTGGCGCGCAATCTGAAGCGCGTCTCGTTCGCCGTGCGTGCCGGCGAGGTGCTCGGCATCTACGGCTTCATGGGCTGCGGTCAGCTCGAGCTGGCGCGAATCCTGTTCGGCAAGCTTGCACCTGACGCCGGCGAGTTACGAATCGCCGGCCAGCGTAACCGCTTCAAGAGCACGGCGGATGCGCGCCGCGCCGGCATCGCCTTCGTGCCGGAGAGCCGCCGCGACATGCTGTTCCTGCAGGAGCCCGTCTACAAGAACGTCTCGATCAGCATCCTCGACCGAATCAACGCGGTGCTGCTGAAGCCCGCACACGAGCGCGCGCTCGCGAAGCGCCAGGTCGAGCAGTTGCAGATCCGGCCTGCCGATGTCGAGATCGACCTCGGCCTGCTCTCCGGCGGCAACCAGCAGAAGGTGGCGCTCGCCAAATGGCTCAGCCATCCGCCGCGGCTCCTGGTGTTGTGCGAACCGACGCGAGGCATGGATGTCGGCGCCAAGAGCGACGTCATCCAGATCGTGCGGCAACTGCGCGACCAGGGCATCGCCGTGATCGTGCTCTCGACCGAGCCGGAGACCGTGCTGTCGCTGGCCGATCGCGTCATCGTGCTCAAGCGCGGCGAGGTCGTGCGCGAATTCGCCGGCGAGACCATCAGCAAAGACCGTCTGCTCGAGGCGGCGTAGGGAGATTGTCATGGCGCATGGCGAGACCGTTCCGATGCCGGAGGCGCAGCCGCGGCGCGCCGGCGGGGTCGCAGCGCTGCTGCGCTCGCAGATGCGCAACATCGCGCCGTTCCTGACGCTGATCTTCCTCACCGCGTTCTTCGCGATCGCAAGCCCATCTTTCGCAACGCTCGACAATGTCGGCAACATCCTGACCCAGGTATCGGTCACCGGCATCATTGCGGTGGGCCTCACCTTCGTCATCCTGTGCGCGGAGATCGACCTGTCGATCGCCGCCATCGCCAACGTCACCGGCATCGCCGTGGCCTACTTCACCCTGCAGGAGTCCTACGTCAACATCGCCAACCTGCCGATGCCCGGCTTTGCCGCCATCCTGCTCGCGCTCGCGCTGTGCGCGCTGCTCGGCGTGGTCAACGCCTTCGGCCTGACCGTGATCGGCATTCCCTCGTTCATCATGACGCTCGCGATGATGCAGATCGCCGCAGGCATCTCGGCGATGCTGGTGCGCGGCCAGATCGCCTACAAGGTCCCGCCCATCATCACGACGCTCGGTTCAGGCTCGATCGCGGGCGTGCCCTGGATCGTGATCGTGGCGGCGCTGATGCTGCTGCTCGGGCACCTCGTGCTGACCTACACGCGGTTCGGCCGCTACGTCTACATGGTCGGCGGCAACCGCGAGGCGGCGGAATATTCCGGCCTGAACGTCAAGCTGATCCTCGGCAGCGTGATGGTGATCTCGGCCGTGTGCTCGGGAATCGGCGGCATGCTCGGCGTGGCGCATTTCGGCAGCGCGCAGCAGAACGAATTCGACACCTACCTGCTGGACTCGATCGCTGCCGTCGTGGTCGGCGGCACCAGCCTGTTCGGCGGCCGCGGCGGCATCGGCAACACCATCGTCGGCCTGTTCGTGCTCGGCGTCCTCAACAACGGCCTCGACCACGTCAACATCGACAGCTTCCTGAAAATCCTGATCCGCGGCCTGATCCTGCTGGCGGCACTGGTGATCAACGTCTACGCACAACGGCTGCGCGCCAAGGCGGCGGACTAACTGGGATGCCGTAGGGTGGGCAAAGCCGCCGCCCGCAGGGCGGCAGCGTGCCCACCGTCCATCAGCAAGCTTGGTGCGAAAATGGTGGGCACGGCGCGGGAAAGAACGAGGCCGAGCTGATGCATCGCGGCGCGCCTTTGCCAACCCTACGCACCTGCTTCCATCATTGCGAGCGAAGTGACATGTCCGCCGAAGGCGTAGGCGGAAGCAATCCAGGGCGTCACGCGCGCCTCCGGATTGCTTCGTCGCTTCGCTCCTCGCGGTGACGGCAGCCTCTGTCGAGGTCTAGAACCCCGGCTGCCAATGACGCAGCTCGCGCGCGGCCTTCGTTACCGTGTCGATCGACGTAAACGATGCCGTCTCAAGCATCAGCGTCCGCGCGAGCCGCAGCGCCCTCGCCTCACACACCGCGCGCTGCTTGGCATCCTCGATCAGCTCGAAGTCGATGTTGTGCGCGAGACCCAGGATGCGGCGGATGATCTTCGCCGCCGTGAAGCCGACGGCATCCTGGAACAATCCGGCCATGTATGCCTGACGCTCCGTCTCCAGCCGTGTCGCTCCCGCCTCGCCCGGAAACAGCGACGGCGGATAGGCATCACCGGTCGCCTCACTCCGCCACAATGCCAGGAACTTGTCGGCAAACCCGGTCCAGACTTCATCGACAGTCGCAAGCACCCAGCTTTCGAAGGCGTCCCTACTACCGCGCTCCTGCTCATGTCCTTCGGAGGCGAAATACGCCATCAGCAAATTGGCCAGCACGGCACCGACGTCAAAACCCATCGGGCCGTAGAAGGCGAATTCCGGATCGATCACCCGGGTCTCGGTATTCGTCACCATGATCGATCCCGTGTGCAGATCGCCATGGATCAGCGCCTCGGCGCATGACAGGAATTTCAGCTTGAGCCGGGAGATCGCGACGTGCAGATCGAGATCGGCACGGATCTCGGCGGCCGTGGCGTCGAGCCACGGTGACGTCCAGCGATTCTGCTCGGCGATGCGATAGGGGTCGGTGAAGATCAGGTCCTCGGTGATCTTGCACAGCGCATGATTGCCGGCAAAGCTCGCAATCGCATCCTTCTTCGCGGCGGCAGACAGCGCGAGGTCGGACGAGAAGAACAGCGTCCGCGCCATGAAGGTCGTGATGTGATCGACGAAGGCCGGGTAGATTGTGCCCGCGACCAGTCCCCTGCGCATGATGATGTGCGGCTCGAGCAGCTCCATCGCCGTCAGCGCCAGCGCCGGATCATGGTGAATGATGGCCGGCACGAGGCCGGGGCCAAGGCGGTTCTGATACGTCAGCGCCAGATGCTCATAGTGGGCGCGTGACAGCGGCAGCGGCCAACTCTCGCCGACCAGCCGCACGTAAGGCAACGCCTGCTTCACTGCGAGTCCGCCGGACGATCCCTTGACGATGAAGACCAGGTTGAGGTTGCCATCGCCGACCTCGGTGATCGACCAGCGCTCAGCCGATCCGCCGAGTTGCCCTGCGACCGAAGGAATCCCCGCGAGATGGTTTCGAAGATCAATCTCGTTCAGAATGCGATAGCCCGATGGCGTCCCGTTCCGGGCCTCGGCCGATGTCATCACGCGCAACCTCCCTGTCGGTCTTGTTTTGACCTCCTATAGCAAAAAAGCCGACGCGCGTCCGCGCATCGGCTTCGAGAGGACGTTGTGCGATGCGAGCGCGGCTAGAACGGAATTCCCATCAGCCGTGACAGCCGCTCGATGCTGAGATAGCCGGCCTGATAGGCCAGGAGCGCCAGGCCGAACACGACCGCCGACAACAGCGTGGTCCAGATCAAGCGGCGCCCCATCAGGCTGATGGTCGGCGCGCCGGGATCGGTGCCGGGCGAACCGCCGCCCGTCTCGTGCTGGCTACGCACGCCGAACGGCAGGGTCACGAACAGCATGACCCACCACAGCACGAAGTAGATCGCAAGCCAGGTTGAGATGATGTAGGCCATGATTGCCCCCGCTGCTCAGGCCTGCTCGATCTCGACGAGCGCGCCGGAAAAATCCTTCGGATGCAGGAACAGCACCGGCTTGCCATGGGCGCCGATCTTCGGCTGGCCGTCGCCGAGCACGCGGGCGCCCTCCTTGATCAGCGTGTCGCGCGAGGCGATGATGTCGGCCACCTCGTAGCAGACGTGATGGATGCCGCCATCCGCATTGCGCTCGAGAAATTTGGCGATCGGTGACGCCTCGCCCAGCGGCTGGATGAACTCGATCTTGGTGTTGGGCAGGGTCACAAACACGGTGATCACGCCATGCTCCGGCAGCGGCACCGCGGGGGAGATCTCGGCACCGAACGCCGCGCCATAAATCCTGGCAGCCTTTTCGGCGTCCTTGACCGCGATGGCGACGTGGTTGAGCCGGCCCAGCATGACATCCTCCACTTTTTCTTTTGAACGGCCGTTCTGTTGGCCCGCGTCAGACTTCCAAGACATGGACGAGGCAGATCGGCTTCTTGCCCCACTGCTCGTTCACCGTCGAGCGCACCGCCCGCCGCACGGATTCCGCCGCGGCATCGGGATCACGACGCCGCGCGCGTGGCAGTCCTTCGAAGGTCGAGACGACCGCGTCGAACACGATGTCGTCCATCGCCTCGCCTGCCGCATTCTTCTCGGGGATGCCGACCATGTCGACTTCGGGATCGTCGGCCAGCTCGCCCTTCTCGGTGATGGCGAGCGCGACGAAGATGCAGCCGGCAAAGGCCATCTTGCGGCGCTCGACCACGGCGCGCGATTTCGAGTCCTCGACGATGCTGCCGTCCTTGTAGAGCCGTCCCGCCGGCAGTTCGTCGATGATCCCGGGATCACCGGGGCCGAGCTTGACCAGGTCGCCGTTGCGGCAGGTGATCACCTTCGGCACGCCGCAGGCGCGCGCCAGCCTCGCATGCTCATGCAGATGCAACGCTTCGCCATGCACGGGGATCAGGAGCTGCGGCCGCGTCCACGCGATCATGTCGCGCAGCTCGTCGCGGCGCGGATGGCCGGAGACATGGACCAGATGGTTGCGGTCGGTGATGATCTCGATGCCCTGCTGCACCAGCCCGTTGATGACGGCACCGACCGCCTTCTCGTTGCCGGGAATGGTGCGCGACGAGAAGATGACGGTGTCGCCCTTGTTCAGCGTCACCAACGGATGGTCGTCATTGGCGATGCGCGCCAGCGCGGCGCGCGGCTCGCCCTGGCTGCCGGTGCACAGCGCCAGCACCTTGTCCGCGGGGAAGTGGCCGTAGAGATCCATGCCGCGGAAGTTCTGCACGCCGTCGAGATAGCCGGTTTCGCGCGCGACCTGGACCACCCGCTCCATGGCGCGGCCGACGATGACGACCTCGCGCTCCGCCTCACGCGCTGCCTCGGCGACAGCGCGGATGCGCGCGACGTTGGAGGCGAAGGTGGTGACGGCGACGCGCCCCTTCGCTTCCTTCACCAAAGCCGCGATCGTCTTGGCGACCTCGGCCTCGGACGGCGACCGCCCCTCGCGCACCGCGTTGGTGGAGTCGCCGATCAGCGCCAGCAGCCCGGCGTCGCCGAGCTCGCGCAGCCGCTTCTCATCGGTCGGCGCACCCAGCACCGGCGTCGGATCAATCTTCCAGTCGCCGGTGTGCAGGACGGTACCGACCTCGGTATGGATCGCGAGCGCATGCGATTCCGGAATCGAATGCGCGACGGGGATGAACTCGACGTTGAACGGACCGATATCGACGCGGCCGCCGGAAGGAATCACCTTGACCGGAATCTTGGCCGGCAGGCGCTCGGCCTCGCACTTGGCCTCGAACAAAGCGGCGCTGAACTTGGTCGCGTAGATCGGGCATTTCAGCCGCGGCCACAGGTCGATGATCGCGCCGAAATGGTCCTCATGCGCATGGGTCAGCACGAGACCGACGAGGTTGTTGCGCTCTTTCTCCAGGAAAGCGACGTCGGGCATGATCAGGTCGATGCCCGGCAGATGCTCCTCGTCGCCGAAGGAGACGCCGAGATCGATCGCGAGCCAGGACCGCTGGTGGCGGTTGCCGAGGCCGTAGATCGACAGGTTCATGCCGATCTCGCCGACGCCGCCGAGCGGTGCAAAAGTCAGTTCGTCGGGACGTGCCATCTAGACCGCTCCTTGGGAGGCGACCGAGCCGAAATGAACATCGCCTGCCGTGATCGGCTCCAATCGTCCCTCCGCGGTCCGCACCAGCATACAACCCTGTTCGTCGATCGTGTCGAAAATCCCCTCGATGATAGCATGTCCGGACCTGATGGCGACGGGCTGCCCGAGGCCGGCCGCCCGCTCCAGCCAGAGCCGGCGAATATCACCGAAGCCCCGGCCCTCGTTCCAGATGCCGAAATATTCGACCCAGGCGTCAGACAAGGCCGCGAACAAATCCTCGGCAGCCACCTGGATGCCGAGGTCCGCCAACGAGACCGCCGGTGTCGGGGTATCCGGCGGCGCCGCCACCACGTTGGTTCCGATGCCGGCAACCACGGCGAGCCCGCCAGCCACCTGCTCCGCTTCGAGCAGCATGCCGACGATCTTGCGGCCGTCGGCCAACACGTCGTTGGGCCATTTCAACGCAAAGGCCACGCCGCCTCCGGACCGCAGCGCAGCCTCGAGGCTCACCTGGCGCAACGCGGCCTCGATGGCCAGGCCCGCGGCGAAGCCGAGGGTGGCGGCCACGGCGGGAGCCACGTTCAGCACTTCGAGCACGCTCGAGGCCAGATTGCCGCGCGGCGCGATCCACGGACGCTGGCGACGGCCGCGCCCGGCCGTCTGCTCCGACGTGACGAACCAGCACCGCGCCTTGCCGCCCTCTCTGGCCGACTTCAGCGCCTCGACGTTGGTCGACCCCGCCTGATCGAACGTGACGAGCCCGTAACCTGCCGCAGCGGCACGGGACCCGAGAGCAAACGCCATCTAGAACAGCGACTTCGCCGCGGCCGCAGCCGCGCTGACCAGCGGGCCGGGATAGGCGAAGAACAGGATGTTGAAGATGCCGGAGATCGCGAGCACCGTGCGCAACTCGATCCGGACCGGATCGAGCGTCGGCAGCGGCTCGTCGAAATACATCGTCTTGACGATGAGCAGATAATAGTAGGCGCCGACCACGCTGGTCAGCACGCCGATCACCGACAGCGTGAACAGCCCGCCCTTGATGGCGGCGACGAACACGTACCATTTCGCGAAGAAGCCCGCGAGCGGCGGAACGCCGGCCAGCGAGAACAGCAGCATCGCGAAGAAGAAGGCGAGCAGCGGATTGGTGCGCGACAGCCCCGAGAAATCGCTGATCTTCTCGAACGACTGGCCGTTCCGCTTGATCGCCATGATCACCGCGAAGGAGCCGAGCGTCATCGCGACATAGATCGCGATGTAGGTCAGCACGCCCTGCGCGCCCTCGACCGTGCCTGCGGCGAGGCCGACCAGCGCGAAGCCCATATGGCCGATCGACGAATAGGCCATCAGGCGCTTGATGTTGGTCTGTCCGATCGCGGCGAACGAGCCGAGCGCCATCGAGGCGATCGAGACGAACACGATGATCTGCTGCCATTGGAAGGTGATGCCCGGGAACGCCGTCAGCGCGACGCGCGCGAACACGGCGATCGCCGCGACCTTGGGCGCGGAGGCGAAGAACGCCGTCACCGGGGTGGGCGCGCCCTCATAGACGTCCGGCGTCCACATGTGGAACGGCACCGCCGAGACCTTGAAGCACATGCCGGCGAACAGGAAGACGAGGCCGAAAATGATGCCGACGCTGCCGGTCTTGGTGGCAGCCGCGATCCCGGCAAAGCTCACCGTGCCGGTGAAGCCGTAGATCAGCGAGGCACCATAGAGCAGCATGCCCGACGACAGCGCACCGAGCACGAAGTACTTCAGGCCGGCCTCGGTCGACTTGACGTTGTCACGATGGCTGGCCGCGACGACGTAGAGCGCGAGCGACATCAGCTCGAGACCCAGATACAGCGAGATCAGGTCGCCGGCCGAGATCAGGACAAGCATGCCCAAGGTCGAGAGCAGCACCAGGATTGCATATTCGAAGATGCGGCGGTCCGGCTTGGACAAGAATTCCGCCGACATCACCAAAGTCGCGATCGAGCCGATGATCGCCAGTATCTTCAGGAAGCGCGCGTAGCTGTCAGCGATGAAGCTGCCGCCGAAGGCCTGGCCGCCCGGCTGCCTGAAGACGAGGATGCCGACCACGATCAGCAGAGCAACCGCCAGCCAGGTGACGAGCCCCGTCGTCCCCTGCCCGCGAAACGCGCCCAGCATCAACAGCGCCATGGCCCCCACGGCCAACAGCAGCTCCGGCAGCACCACCCAAAGCTGAGGCCCAAGATTCTCGATCATCGTCTCTGTCCCGACCCCAAGGGTCTCATCATTGGAGCAGCGCGGCGGCCTTCACGGCCGTCACGGCGGTATTGTAGTTGGTGACGAGCTGCTGCACCGACGCCGCCGACATGTCGAGGATCGGCTTCGGATAGACACCGAACAGGATGGTCAGCGCCACCAGCGGAAACAGGATCACGCCTTCACGCAGCGTGAGGTCCTTGATGCTGGCGAGCGACGGCTTGGTCAGCGCACCGAACACCACCTTGCGGTACAGCCACAGCGCATAGGCTGCCGACAGGATGACACCGAAGGTCGCGAAGAACGCGGTCGGGATCGACACCTTGAAGGTGCCGAGCAGGGTCATGAACTCGCCGACGAAGCCGGAGGTGCCGGGCAGGCCGACATTGGCCATCGTGAACACCATGAACACCAGCGCGTAGACCGGCATCCGGTTGACGAGGCCACCATAGGCCGCGATCTCGCGGGTGTGCATCCGGTCGTAGACGACGCCGACGCAGAGGAACAGCGCGCCGGAGACAATGCCGTGCGAGATCATCTGGAACACGCCGCCCGCGACGCCCTGCATGGTGCCGGCGAAGATGCCCATCGTCACGAAGCCCATATGCGCCACCGACGAGTAGGCAATGAGCTTCTTGATGTCCTCCTGCATCAGCGCGACCAGCGAGGTGTAGATGATCGCGATGGCCGAGAGTGTCCACACCAGCGGCGCGAAGTCGTGCGAGGCCAGCGGGAACATCGGCAGCGAGAAGCGCAGGAAGCCGTAGCCGCCCATCTTCAGGAGGATCGCGGCCAGGATCACGGAGCCCGCCGTCGGCGCCTCGACATGCGCGTCCGGCAGCCAGGTATGAACCGGCCACATCGGCATCTTCACCGCAAAGGAGGCGAAGAAGGCCAGCCATGCCCAGGTCTGCAGGTTACGCGGCACCGCGGTGTGCATCAGCGTCGGGATGTCGGTGGTCCCTGCGTTCCAGTACAGCGCCATGATGGCGAGCAGCATCAGCACCGAGCCGAGCAGCGTGTACAGGAAGAACTTGAACGAGGCATAGACCCGACGCGGACCACCCCAGACGCCGATGATCAGGAACATCGGGATCAGGCCGCCCTCGAAGAACAGGTAGAACAGCACGAGGTCGAGGGCCGAGAACGTGCCGACCATCAGCGTTTCCAGGATCAGGAACGCCATCATGTATTCGCGCAGGCGGTTGGTGACCGACTTCCAGCTCGCCACGATGCAGAACGGCATCAAGGCGGTGGTCAGGATCACGAACGGCAGCGAGATGCCGTCGACACCCATGTGATAGCTGATGCCGGCCGCCAGCCAGTTCGACTTCTCCACGAACTGGAAGTCGGTCTGTCCGGGATCGAAGCGCAGCACCAGGATCACCGACACCGCAAAGGTGATCAGCGTGGTCCACAGCGCGATCCAGCGCGCATTGCGCCGGGCCGCCTCGTCGTCGCCGCGGACCAGATAGATCAGCAGCGCGCCGACGATCGGCAGGAAGGTGACGACGGAGAGAATTGGCCAGGTGGTCATTGCTGGCCCCCCATGAACATGAACCAGGTGATCAGGCCGGCGACGCCGATCAGCATGGCAAAGGCGTAATGATAGAGGTACCCGGTCTGGATCTTGACGACGTTGCGCGTGATGTCGAGCACCCGCGCCGAGACACCATCCGGACCGAATCCGTCGATGACGAAGCCGTCGCCCTTCTTCCAGAGGAAGCGGCCGAGCCACTTCGCCGGACGGACGAAGATCACGTCATACAGCTCGTCGAAGTACCACTTGTTGAGCAGGAACCTGTAGAGCAACGGTTGCTGCGCGGCGAGCTCCTCCGGGATGTCCGGACGTCTGACGTAGAAGAAGTAGGAGACCACAAATCCCAGCACCATCATGACGAAGGGAAGCTGAGCGAGCCAGGCCGGCATGTGCTCCATGTCTTCGAGAATGTGCGGGTTCATCTTCAGCGACTCGCCGAAGAAGTGCTCGACGCCATGAGGATCGGTGAACACGCCCTTGAACGGGAGCCCGGCCAGGATCGAGCCGGCCGCGAGCACGCCGATCGGGATCAGCATCCAGATCGGGCTCTCATGCGCGGCATCATAATGATGCTGATCGTGCGGCGTGCCGAAGAAAGTCTTGAACACCAGGCGCCAGGAATAGAACGAGGTCAGGCCGGCGGCGACAATGGTGAGGAAATACGCGTAGGTCGCGAACGGATTGTGCGCGGCGTATGCAGCCTCGATGATCGCATCCTTGGAGAAGAAGCCGGCGAAGCCGGGGAAGCCCGTCAGCGCGAGCGTACCGACCGTCATCACCGCGAAGGTGTACGGGATCTTGCGCCACAGGCCGCCCATGTTGCGGATGTCCTGCTCGTGGTGCATCGCGTAGATCACCGAGCCGGAGCCCAAGAACAGCAGCGCCTTGAAGAAGGCATGCGTGAACAGATGGAACATGCCGACCGAGTAGGCCCCTGCTCCCATCGCCACGAACATGTAGCCGAGCTGCGAGCAGGTCGAGTAGGCGACGATGCGCTTGATGTCGTTCTGCACGAGGCCGACGGTCGCTGCGAAGAACGCCGTGGTCGCGCCGAAGAACATCACGACGGCCTGCGCGTTCGGCGCGAGCTCGAACAGCGGCGACAGGCGCGCCACCATGAACACGCCGGCGGTGACCATGGTCGCGGCGTGGATCAGCGCAGAGACCGGGGTCGGACCTTCCATCGCGTCCGGCAGCCAGGTGTGCAGCAGGAACTGCGCCGACTTGCCCATCGCGCCCATGAACAGCAGCAGGCAGGTCAAGGTCAGCGCGTCGGCGTGCCAGCCGAGGAAGTTGATCGTCGCCTTGCCAGCCAAGCTCGGCGCGGCGGCGAAGATCGTCTCGAAGTCGGTCGACTTCGTCAGCAGGAAGATCGCGAAGATGCCTAGCGCGAAGCCGAAGTCACCGACGCGGTTGACGACGAAGGCCTTGATCGCGGCGGCGTTGGCCGACGGCTTCTGGAACCAGAAGCCGATCAGCAGGTAGCTGGCGAGACCGACGCCCTCCCAACCGAAGAACAGCTGCACGAGGTTGTTCGCGGTCACCAGCATCAGCATCGCGAAGGTGAACAGCGACAGATAGGCGAAGAAGCGCGGACGGTTCGGATCCTCGTCCATGTAGCCGATCGAATACAGATGCACGAGCGAGGACACGCTGGTGACCACGACCAGCATGACGGCCGTCAGCGTATCGACGCGCAGCGCCCAGGAGACCTGCAGCTCGCCGGAATTGATCCAGGGCAAGAGCTCCTTCACCCCGGCCTCGTGATGCATGAAGCCAACGCTGATCAGCATCGCCCAGGACAGCCCGGCCGAGACGAACAGCAGCGCGGTGGTGATCGCCTGCGCCGCCCAGGTGCCGGCCGCGGGCGGCTCTGCGACATGATGGTCGTCGTGCCCATGACCGTGATCGTCATGTGCGTGCGCGTCGGCGGCGCCATGGTGATGGCCGTCGTCGTGATGATGCTCGACCACATCGCCGCTCGGATGGCGTCCATGCGCCCCCAGCAGCGCGATCAGGCCGGCCAGGATCGCGCCGAGCAGCGGCAGAAAGACAATGGCCTGGATCATTCGCCCATCCCCTTACGCATGACCTTGCCGGCAAGCCGGCCCCCATCTGTGCGGATCATGCGTCCTTAGCCCTTCATCAGATTGACGTCTTCAACCGCAATCGAGCCGCGGTTGCGGAAGTAGACCACCAGCACGGCAAGGCCGATCGCGGCTTCCGCCGCCGCAACGGTCAGGACCAGCAGCGCGAACACCTGGCCGACGATGTCGCCGAGGAAGGTCGAGAACGCCACCAGGTTGATGTTGACCGCGAGCAGGATCAGCTCGACCGACATCAGGATGACGATGATGTTCTTGCGGTTCAGGAAGATGCCGAGGATGCCGAGCGTGAACAGCATCGCCGCCACGGCGAGGTAGTGTCCCAGTCCGATGGTCATTTCACCCACTCCGCGGCATCCGTGTCCTGCAGCCCCTGCCCGACCGCGACCTTGCGCACCGCCATCGCCATCTCCGGCGTGCGCGCGTTCTGGACGTTGATGTCCTGGCGCTTCACGCTGGCCTTGTGGCGCAGGGTCAGCACGATCGCGCCGATCATCGCCACCAGCAGGATCATGCCCGACAGCTGGAAGTAATGGATGTACTTCGTATAGAGCACCAGGCCGAGCGCCTCGGTGTTGGTGACGTTGGTCGGGATCGCCGCCGTGATCGCCTTCGGCGTCGTCGGGTTGATGACCCAGTACGACACCGTCAGCAGCAGCTCGAACAGGAAGATGCCGCCGATGACGAGGCCGATCGGCATGTATTGCAGGAATCCCTCGCGCAGCTCGGTGAAGTCCACGTCGAGCATCATGATCACGAACAGGAACAGCACGGCGACCGCGCCGACATAGACGACGACCAGGATCATCGCCAGGAACTCGGCGCCCATCAGCACGAACAGGCCTGAAGCATTGACGAAGGCGAGGATCAAATAGAGCACCGAATGAACGGGGTTCTTCGAGACGATAACCATCACCGCGGAGGCCACGCAGACCGCCGCGAACAGGTAGAAGAAGAGCGCAGGAAGGATCATCGGACGGCCTCAGCGGTACGGCGCGTCGAGCGCGATGGCTTTGGAGATCTCGCGCTCCCAGCGGTCGCCGTTCGCGAGCAGCTTGGCCTTGTCATAGTAAAGCTCCTCGCGGGTCTCGGTCGCGAACTCGAAGTTCGGTCCCTCGACGATGGCGTCCACTGGACAGGCTTCCTGACACAGGCCGCAATAGATGCACTTCACCATGTCGATGTCGTAGCGCACGGTGCGGCGGGTGCCATCGTTGCGGCGCGGGCCAGCCTCGATCGTGATCGCCTGCGCCGGGCACACGGCCTCGCACAGCTTGCAGGCGATGCAGCGCTCCTCGCCATTGGGATAGCGGCGCAGCGCGTGCTCACCGCGAAAGCGCGGTGAGATCGGGCCCTTCTCGAACGGATAGTTCAGGGTCGGCTTCGGCTGGAAGAAGTAGCGCATCGCGAGGAAGAACGCGGAGACGAACTCCTGCAGCAGCAGCGACCGTGCGGTGGCGGAGATGTTCATGACAGCCTCATTTCGGCGCGATGCCGGCGAATTGCAGCACGCCCGCGACGATCACCACCATGGCCAGCGACAGCGGCAGGAACACTTTCCAGCCAAGGCGCATCAACTGGTCGTAGCGGTAACGCGGCACGATCGCTTTCGCCATCGCGATCAGGAAGAACATGAAGAACAGCTTGAGCGAGAACCAGATGACGCCCGGCACCCAGTTGAACGGCGGCAGATCGATCGGCGGCAGCCAACCGCCCAAGAACAGGATCGTGGCCAGCGCGCACATCGTGGTGATCGCGACATACTCGCCGAGCATGAACAAGAGATACGGCGTCGAGCCGTATTCGACCATGAAGCCGGCGACGAGCTCGGATTCAGCTTCGACCAGGTCGAAGGGCGGGCGGTTGGTCTCGGCGAGCGCCGAGACGTAGAACACCACGAACATCGGGAACAGCGGCCAGACGTACCAGTTCAGGATCGTCAGCTGCGGCAGGCCGATCAGGCTCGCAAGCCCGCGGGCGTGCTGCGCCTCGACCACCGCCGACAGATTCAGGGTGCCGGCGCAGAGCAGCACGGTGATGATCACGAAGCCGATCGAGACCTCGTAGGACACCATCTGCGCCGCCGAGCGAAGCGCCGCCAGGAACGGATACTTCGAGTTCGACGACCAGCCGGCCATGATGATGCCGTAGATCGACAGAGACGAGATCGCGAAGATGAAGAGGATGCCGACATTGATGTCGGCGATCGCCCAGCCGAGATTGGTCGGGATCACCGCCCACGCCGCCAGCGCCAGCACGCAGGACACCAGCGGCGCCAGCAGGAACACGCCCTTGTTGGCGCCGGCCGGAATGATCGGCTCCTTGAGCACGAACTTCAAGAGGTCGGCGAACGACTGGAACAGGCCCCAGGGCCCGACCACGTTCGGACCCCTGCGGATCTGCACCGCCGCCCAGATCTTGCGGTCGGCCAGCAGGATGTAGGCGATCGCGACCAGGAGGACGACGAGCAGCAGCACGCTCTGCGCGATCATGATGATCAGCGGCCAGAGGAAACCGGTCCAGAATGAGCTCGCAAAGAAATCAGCCATCAGGTCACGCTCACTCCGCTGCCGTCAGCATCTGCCCGGAGGCCAGGCGGGAGCATTCCGCCATGACTGCCGAGGCACGCGCGATCGGGTTGGTGAGATAGAAGTCATCGATGACAGGCTTGAACGGCGCCTTCTCGAGGCTGCCGCCCTTGCCCGCCAGGGTCTTGATGTCGGCGATCTTGCCCGCCTCGATCTGGTCGATCCGGCCGAGATGCGGCACGGCCTTGATGATCGCAGCGCGCAAGCCGGCCAGCGAGTCGTAGCCGAGCTTCCTGCCGAGCACGTCGGACAGCGCCCGGATGATCGCCCAGTCCTCGCGTGCCTCGCCCGGCGGGAATGACGCCCGGCCCGTCATCTGCACCCGGCCCTCGGTGTTGACGAAGAGACCCGACTTCTCGGTGTACGCGGCGCCCGGCAGGATGACGTCGGCGCGATGCGCGCCACGGTCGCCATGGGTGCCGATGTAGACAGTGAACACGCCCTCGGGCACCTCGACCTCGTCGGCGCCCAGCAGGAACATCACGTCCATGGTGCCGAAGGTCGTCATCTGCGCAGCCGTCAGGCCGGTGCCGTTGAAGCCGATGTCGAGCGCGCCGACCCGCGACGCGGTGTCGTGCAGCACGGCAAAACCGTTCCAGTCGTCGCGCACGGCGTTGACGTCCATCGCGATCTTGGCCGCGAGCGACAGGATCGCCGCGCCATCGTGACGCGCGACCGCGCCGGCGCCGACCAGCACGATCGGATTCTTGGCGTTGCGGAACGTGGTCGCAAACGAGTGCTTGCCCGCGGCGACGTCGCTCAGGGAGTCCGTGCCCGCGCCAATGTGCTCATAGGCATAGGTGAGATCGGCCTTCGGGCCGACCACGCCGACCTTGAGCTGACCCGACCGCCAGCGCTTGCGGATGCGGGCGTTGAGCACGGCCGCTTCCTTGCGCGGATTGGCGCCAACGATCAGGATCGCGTCGGCCTGCTCGATGCCGGCGATGGTCGGATTGAACAGATAGGATGCGCGGCCGAGCTTGGCATCGAAGCTGTCACCGCCCTGCACGGCGACGTTGGTCGAGCCGAGCTTGGCAAGCAGATCCTTGAGCGCGAACATCTCTTCGACCGCGGCGAGATCGCCGGCGATCGCGCCGATGCGCTTGCCATCGATGCGCGACAGCTTGGCGGCAATCGCCTTGAATGCCTCAGGCCAGGAGGCGGCGCGCAGCTTGCCATCCTCGCGAACGTAGGGACGATCGAGCCGCTGCGTGCGCAGGCCGTCGACGACATGGCGGGTCTTGTCGGAGATCCACTCCTCGTTCACGGCATCGTTGATGCGCGGCAGGATGCGCATCACCTCGCGGCCGCGGGTGTCGACCCGGATCGCTGAGCCCACGCCGTCCATGACGTCGATCGACTGCGTCTTGCCGAGCTCCCAGGGCCGCGCCGCGAAAGCATAGGGCTTGGAGGTCAGCGCGCCCACCGGGCAGATGTCGACCAGATTGCCCTGCAGCTCCGAGCTCAGCGCCTGCTCGAGATAGGTCGTGATCTCCATGTCCTCGCCGCGGCCGATCGCGCCCATTTCCGGCACGCCGCAGACTTCCGCCGAGAAGCGGACGCAGCGCGTGCACTGGATGCAGCGGTTCATCGAGGTCTTGACCAATGCGCCGAGATATTTGTCCTCGACGGCGCGCTTGTTCTCGGCGAAGCGGCTGGTGTCGACACCATAGCCCATCGCCTGGTCCTGCAGGTCGCACTCGCCGCCCTGGTCGCAGATCGGACAGTCCAGCGGATGGTTGATCAGAAGGAATTCCATCACGCCTTCGCGCGCCTTCTTGACCATCGGCGACCGCGTCGAGATCTCCGGCGGCTCGCCCTTCGGGCCCGGCCGGCAGTCGCGCACGCCCCAGGCGCAGCTCGCGACCGGCTTCGGTCCGCCCTTCACCTCGACGAGGCACATCCGGCAGTTACCGGCGATCGACAGCCGCTCATGATAGCAGAAGCGCGGGATCTCGGCGCCCGCCGCCTCGCACGCCTGCAACAGCGTGTACTCCGGCGGCACATCGATCTCTTTGCCATCGATGATGATCTTGGTCATAGCCTCACATCTCTCTCAAACCACGGACCGCCGCGCTGCGCACCGTGAGGGCGCGAGCGCGGGGGAAAACCTTGCTGGCGGACCGGACCGCCACCGCCTACTCCGCCGCCACCATGTGCGCGGGATCGCGCACGCCGACGTCGTCGACATCGGCCTTGTGCGAATACTGATCGATGCGCGCCTCGATCTCGTGACGGAAATGCGTGATCAGGCCCTGGATCGGCCAGGCCGCGGCGTCACCGAGCGCGCAGATCGTGTGTCCCTCGATCTGCTTGGTGACCTCCAGCAGCATGTCGATCTCGCGCTTGTGCGCCCGGCCCTCGGCCATGCGGGTCAGCACGCGCCACATCCAGCCGGTGCCTTCGCGGCACGGCGTGCACTGGCCACAGCTCTCATGCTTGTAGAAATAGGAGATGCGCGCGATCGCCCGGATCAGGTCGGTCGACTTGTCCATCACGATCACGGCCGCGGTGCCGAGGCCGGAGCGCAGCTTCGACAGGCTGTCGAAATCCATCGGCGTATCGATGATCTGCTCGGCCGGCACCATGCGCACGGACGAGCCGCCGGGGATGACCGCCTTCAGATTGTCCCAGCCGCCACGGATGCCGCCGCAATGCTTCTCGATCAGCTCGCGGAACGGGATGCCCATCGCCTCTTCGACGTTGCAAGGCCGCTCGACGTGACCGGAGATGCAGAACAGTTTTGTGCCGACATTGTTCGGACGGCCGATGCCGGCGAACCACGCGGCGCCGCGGCGCAGGATGGTCGGCGCCACCGCGATCGACTCGACATTGTTCACCGTGGTGGGGCAGCCGTAGAGGCCGACGTTGGCCGGGAATGGCGGCTTCAGCCGCGGCTGGCCCTTCTTGCCCTCCAGGCTCTCGAGCAGCGCCGTTTCTTCGCCGCAGATATAGGCGCCGGCGCCGTGGGCGACGTAGAGATCGAACGGCCACCCGTGGATGTTGTTCTTGCCGATCAGGTTGGCCTCATAGGCCTGGTCGATCGCCGCCTGCAGCCGTTCGCGCTCGCGGATGAACTCGCCGCGCACATAGATGTAGCAGGCATGCGCGTTCATCGCGAAGCTGGCGAGCAGGCAGCCCTCGACGAGATGATGCGGATCGTGCCGCATGATCTCGCGATCCTTGCAGGTACCGGGCTCGGACTCGTCGGCGTTGACCACGAGATAGCTCGGCCGGCCGTCGGTCGATTCCTTCGGCATGAACGACCATTTCAGGCCGGTCGGGAAGCCGGCGCCGCCGCGGCCGCGCAGGCCCGACGCCTTCATCTCGTTGATGATCCAATCGCGGCCGTTCTCGATCAGGCCCTTGGTGCCGTCCCAGCTGCCACGCCGGCGAGCGCCTTCGAGGCCCCAATCGTGCAGGCCGTAGAGGTTGGTGAAGATGCGGTCCTTGTCGTCGAGCATCAGACGGCTTCCTCGAAAATCAGCGGTTCGACTGCATGGTGGCGATGAAGGCGGCACAGCCGCCGAACACCAAGGCCCACAGCAGACTGGACTCCAGCGTCGCGTTGAGCGCGAACCGCTGCAGCACGAAAATGAAAGCGGCGGCAGCAAGCGTATGCAGCGCCACGTAGCGCCAGTTCTTCATCGCGGCGCCCTCTTCCGTCAGGGCCGCAACGCGGGTGCGATCGCGGCTCATGTCTTCTCCTTCAGCGTGGTCGGCCCACCTGCCGGCGCCGAGAACTGGCGGCCGTTCTGCGGGCCGGGCGTCGGCAGATTGCCGGTCGCGAAGCCGTCCAGCACCTTGCCGAAGCTCTCCGGCGTCAGGTCCTCATAGGTGTCCTTCCAGATCTGCACCATCGGCGCATTCACGCAGGCGCCCAGGCACTCGACCTCTTCCCAGCTGAAGTCGCCGTCCTTCGACAGGTGGAAGGGATCATGATGGATACGATGCTTGCAGACCTCGATCAGCTCTTCGGCGCCGCGCAGCCGACACGGCGTGGTGCCGCACACCTGCACATGCGCCTTCTTCCCGACCGGCTGGAGCTGGAACATGGTGTAGAAGGTCGCGACCTCGAGCACGCGGATATAGGGCATCCCGAGCATGTCGGCGACGACGCGGATCGCAGCCTCCGACACCCAGCCGTCGTGCTGCTCCTGGGCCCGCCACAAGATCGCAATCACCGCCGAGGCCTGGCGGCCTTCCGGATATTTCGCGATCTGCGCTTTGGCGAAGGCAAGGTTCTCGTCCGTGAACGCAAAGCTCGCGGGCTGAACTTCCTTCGGGGCAAGACGGCGGACGGACATGGCTCTTCAATCTTTCATTGCATGCGGCGCGCGGCGTCTGCATTGAGCGCTGCGACGCGATTCTGCCAGAAGGCACTTGCAGTTCCGAACACGTTATAGCCGACGTGGGCGGAAGCCTTGATGCGGTCGAGGATCGACAGCTCCGTCACGATCTCGAAGCGGCCGCTCGCGGGGTCGTAGACCATCAGCTGCATCGGCGTCTGATCGAGGATGTAGCGCGACACCGTATGGTTGCGGTCCTGGCCGTGCTCCTCGCACAGGATCATGCTGTCGGTCGCCAGCAACCGCGCGCCGCCCTTGATCGCCTCGATCTCGACGCCCTCGACGTCGAGCTTGATCAGGTACTTGCCGGACGCGGCGACCTTGCCGTCGTCGATCAGATCGTCGAGCGCCATCACCGGCACCCGCTCGCCGTCGGCGGCGCCGCCCGCAATGCTGAAGGCCTCGTGCTTGGTGCCAGTCAAATAGGCCGTGCCGCGGCTGGCGCCGATCGCGCACTTCATCACCTCGAAACGGCCGGCATTGATCCGGGCGTTGTTGGCGAGCTTGGCGAAGTTGGCCGAGGACGGCTCGATCGCGATCGCCTTGTGCGCACCGTAGGGCGCGCTCGAGACCAGCACCGACCAGTAGCCGTAATTGGCCCCGCCATCGATGAAGGTGTAGTCGACATCGACAGTGCCGAGAAACAGGATCTCGAGCTCGTCCTCGTAGTGATAGTCGCGGTTGAGCAGCTTGCTCCAGTAGCCGTCGCCATAGGGAAACTCGAACACGGCGTCCGGGTTGAGCTTCACCGCGATATCGCGTTCGGGCAGCGCCAGGCGCAACAGGTTGGCGCAGCGGTTGTAGCCGCGATGCGAGAAATGCGACGAGATCTTCGAGCCGGTCGACAGCGCCAATGCAGCCGTGCGCTCCCAGAGGTTCGCTCCTTCGAGCGCTCCGGACGCACGATCGAACTGGATCGGCGCATGGCCCATCAGCGGTCCACCTCTCCGAACACGATGTCGAGCGAGCCCAGGATGGCCGAGACGTCGGCGAGCAGATGGCCGCGACAGATGAAGTCCATCGCCTGCAGATGCGCAAAACCCGGCGCGCGGATCTTGCACTTGTACGGCTTGTTGGTGCCGTCGGCGACGAGGTAGACGCCGAACTCGCCCTTCGGCGCCTCGACCGCCGCATAGATCTCGCCGGCGGGGACGTGCACGCCCTCGGTATAGAGCTTGAAGTGGTGGATCAGCGCTTCCATCGAGCGCTTCATCTCGCCACGGCGCGGCGGCGCGATCTTGTTGTCGGTGATCATCACCGGGCCCTGCCCGTCCGGTGCACGCAGCTTCTGGATGCACTGCTTCATGATACGCACCGACTGGCGCATCTCTTCCATGCGGATCAGATAGCGGTCGTAGCAGTCGCCGTTCTTGCCGATCGGAACGTCGAACTCCATCTCGGCGTAGACGTCATAGGGCTGCGACTTGCGCAGGTCCCAGGCCGCGCCCGAGCCGCGCACCATCACGCCCGAGAAGCCCCACTCCCAGGCCTGCTTCAGGGTGACGACGCCGATGTCGACGTTGCGCTGCTTGAAGATGCGGTTTCCGGTGAGGAGCCGGTCGAGATCGTCGACCACCTTCAGGAACGGATCGCAGAATGCGTCGATGTCGTCGATCAGCTTCGGCGGCAGGTCCTGGTGGACGCCACCGATGCGGAAGTAGTTGGCGTGCATGCGCGAGCCGGAGGCGCGCTCATAGAACACCATCAGCTTCTCGCGCTCCTCGAAGCCCCACAGCGGCGGGGTCAGCGCGCCGACGTCCATCGCCTGGGTGGTGACGTTGAGCAGGTGCGACAGCAGCCGTCCGATCTCGGAGTAGAGCACGCGGATCAGCTGGCCGCGGCGCGGTACCTCGATTCCGAGCAGGCGCTCGGCCGCGAGGCAGAACGCATGCTCCTGATTCATCGGCGCGACGTAGTCGAGCCGATCGAAATAGGGCATCGCCTGCATGTAGGTCTTGGTCTCGATCAGCTTCTCGGTGCCGCGATGCAGCAGGCCGATATGCGGATCGACGCGCTCGACCACCTCGCCGTCCAGCTCCAGCACCAGGCGCAGCACACCGTGCGCCGCCGGATGCTGCGGGCCGAAATTGATCGTGAAGTTGCGGAGGGCCGGGCTCTGCTCGTTCATGCTCGCGCTCCCACTCACTTATTCGCTTTCTCGTCGCCCGGCAGCGGATAGTCCGCGCCTTCCCAGGGCGACAGGAAATCGAACTTGCGGAATTCCTGGTTGAGCCTGACCGGCTCGTAGATCACCCGCTTCTCCTGGTCGTCGTAGCGCACCTCGACGAACCCCGTCGTCGGGAAGTCCTTGCGCAGCGGATGGCCATCGAAGCCGTAGTCCGTCAGCAGGCGGCGCATGTCGGGGTGGCCGACAAAGATCACGCCGTAGAGGTCGTAGGCCTCGCGCTCGAACCAATCGGCGCCCGGAAAGACATCGATCAGCGACGGCACCTGCGTGGTCTCGTCGGCTTCGGCCTTGAGCCGGATGCGCGCGTTCAGCGTCGGTGACAGGAAGTGGTAGACGACATCAAAACGCTTGGCGCGCTCGGGATAGTCGACCGCCGTGATGTCGGTGATGTTGACGAAGCGGAGAGCCGGATCGTCGCGCAGATGTGTCACGACCTCGACGATCCGGGCGGGCTCCACATTCACCGTGAGCTGATTGAAAGCGACCGTATGGCCGATCGCGGCGCCCGGGAGCGCGCTTACGATCGTCTGCCCAAGGGCGTCGAGCCTGCCGTCGTCCATAACGAAAAACCTTCAGCGTTCGATGGTGCCGGTGCGCCGGATCTTCTTCTGCAGCAGCAGCACACCGTACAGCAGCGCTTCGGCGGTCGGCGGACAGCCGGGCACATAGATGTCAATGGGAACGATGCGGTCGCAGCCGCGGACCACCGAATAGGAATAGTGATAGTAGCCGCCGCCATTGGCGCACGACCCCATCGAGATGACGTAGCGCGGCTCCGGCATCTGGTCGTAGACCTTGCGCAGCGCCGGCGCCATCTTGTTGGTCAGCGTGCCGGCGACGATCATCACGTCGGACTGGCGCGGCGAGGCACGCGGCGCGAAGCCGAAGCGCTCGACATCGTAGCGCGGCATCGAGACCTGCATCATCTCGACGGCGCAGCAGGCCAGGCCGAACGTCATCCACATCAGGGAGCCGGTGCGGGCCCAGGTGATGAGATCGTCAGCGGTGGCAACGAAGAATCCCTTGTCCGACAGCTCGGACCTGACCTCGAGGAAATACGGGTCGTTGGCACCGATCGGCCTGCCGGTCGCGGGATCGAGAATGCCCTTCGGGGCCGGAGCGATCGCCGGCCCGGTCGAGGACGTGGTCGGGCTCAATCCCATTCAAGCGCGCCTTTCTTCCATTCGTAGGCAAACCCGACCGTCAGCACGGCCAGGAACACCAGCATCGACCAGAAGCCGGCCGCGCCGAGCTTGCCGAATGCGACTGCCCAGGGGAACAGGAAGGCGACTTCGAGGTCGAAGATGATGAAAAGGATGGCAACCAGATAGAAGCGGACGTCGAACTTCATACGGGCGTCGTCGAACGCATTGAAGCCGCACTCGTATGCGGAGAGCTTCTCGGGATCGGGCTGCTGGTAGGCGACCAGGAACGGCGCGATCAGCAGCACCACCCCGATGATGGCTGCGACACCTATGAAAACGACGAGGGGGAGATAGTTCTGAAGGATGCCGGTCATCGGCGCCACTTTCCTCTGCGGTTTCGGTGCAAACCGCAGACTCGTTGCATTGGAATTGGTCGAAGCCTTAGCGCAGCGCACCAAGCCGCGCAAGACGAGCCGTCTCGCCGTCGTCATCCCTCCCCACATTGCGGAAACCGGGACACACCGAGCAACGGCGCCGCGGATGACGCGTGCAGGAGCCGCATTGCAGACCCGCAGCATTACGGTGCCGCACGGTCCACCGCAGGATGCTGAGGCGATCAGCAATCGCGAGGACGCACGCCGTTGTGCGCAGGCTGGGCTGGTCGGAGACGGATGCGGATCAGCGTTCGATCGGGCGATCCAAACGAGGCGACTGGACCGTCGCCCGATAGGCTTCCGTTACCGCAGGAAATGGTCACGAAGGGCCGCCGGATCAAGATCATCCGCGGCCGCCGTCGATGCCGGCACCGCCGCGCGCAGTCAGCCCCGGCCGCATACTCCCGATTGCCGCCGCGGCGGCTGCAACCGATGAAACCATTTTGAGGAAACGAAGAAACCGGATCGAAACAAAGCAGGGGTACATGTCCACGCAACAAAGTGGCGCTCTGAGACGCCGGGAGGCTGACATGAACCACTCGCTGCATTCCGCAGACCGATCGACCCATCTGAAGATCGTCGCCGTTGCCCTGATCGCCGGCATCGCCGTGACCGCTTTCGGCATCGCGACCCGCGCCAACGTCGACTACAGCCAGACGGCATCGCACGTCGTGAAGGCCGGCAAGCCGGTGACCATGACGAGTTCCAGCGACTCGATGGTCCGCTGAGGCCACTGTCCGCTGCCATCTGACAGCATTCGCAGGCCACCCGCCGGGTGGCCTTTTTCATGCCCGGTCGGAAAATTGGCGACGGAGCACTTGCAGTCGGCGGAGCATCAGGTCGTAGGCGGGAAGAGATCGCGCGGGAGTGCCGCTTGCGCCAGCGGACGGATCAGATCGAAAGCTAAGCCATTGAAAACATGGCGCGAGAGACGGGGCTCGAACCCGCGACCTCCGGCGTGACAGGCCGGCGCTCTAACCAACTGAGCTACTCCCGCGTGATCGCGAAATCCGCGGAGGAGTGCGACTTAAAGGGGCGATGTTTCGAAGTCAAGGACAATGAACCGAGAGCTGTGCGAAGTCATTGATGAGGGGTCCATGCAGCACGCCCGGTCTCCTTGTCTGGGCCGAGCAGCCGACGTCAATCGCTGCACGATGATGGGCCATCCCACGTCTCTCCCTCCGGACCTCGGCACCCCTGCCCCGCGGCCGTGGCGGTCGCTTCGCGAAGACGTCGCAGGCCGGATATGGCAAAATGGGCGCCAAGTCCGACCAGGCATACTTTCGACCGGGCATATTGAAATTTCCGGCCGCCGTCCCGGTCGAGGCGCACGGGCTGACCAGGAAGCGAGTGAGAGGAGATTCCTCGCGGACGCCGCCCACGAATCGCCCGGCACCTGTGCGAGCAAGCTGAGCTTCGAATCGCCGGAGGCGGTATCCTGCAGATGGAGCTCAATCCTGCCGTCGGCGAAGCGGTGCTGATCAACGCCGGCCGCGAAACGTCGTATTCCGCAGCACGGGAGCTTGCGGACGTTCTTTGATCAGAGCTGAAACCATTGATAACCTGCCGCTCCTGGTATCTGGCATGCAATAACTGATATATTAGTATACTCATACCTCCGGCGACCTCTCTCTCTCTCTCTCTCTCTCTCTCTCTCTCTCGTGGTGCCCATGTCCGACCCGCTTCGCAGCTATACCCACTCCGTCACCGAGCGCCTGCTCCGCTATGCCGTGATCGACACCCAGTCGGACCCGACGTCGCCGACCTGCCCTTCGACGCTCAAACAGAAGAATCTCGGCCGGCTGCTGGCGGCCGAGCTCCAGGCGATGGGACTTTCGGACGCCCATCTGGACGACCACGGCTACGTCTACGCGACCATCCCCGCCACCACCGACAAGGCGGTGCCGGTGATCTGCTTCTGCTCGCACATGGATACGTCGCCCGACTGCTCCGGGGCGAACGTGAAGCCGCAGATCGTACGCAACTACCAGGGCGGCGACATCGTGCTGCCGGGAGACCCGAGCCAGATCATCCGTGCGGCTGAGCATCCTGCATTGAAGGACCAGATCGGCAGCGACATCGTCACCACCGACGGCACGACCCTGCTGGGCGCCGACAACAAGGCCGGCATCGCCGAGATCATGGACGCGGCGCAATTCCTGATCAGCAATCCACAGATCAAGCACGGCACCATCAAGATCCTGTTCACGCCGGACGAGGAGATCGGCCGCGGCGTCGACAGGGTCGACCTGAAGAAGCTGGGCGCCGATTTCGGCTATACGATGGATGGCGAGACCGCCGGCAACATCGAGGACGAGACCTTCTCCGCCGACGGCGCCACCATCCTCATCAACGGCGTCAGCGCCCATCCCGGCTTTGCCAAGGGCAAGATGGAGCATGCGATCAAGATCGCGTCCGCAATCGTCGATCGGCTCCCGAAGGATGGCTGCTCGCCGGAGACGACGGAGGGCAAGGAAGGCTTCCTGCATCCGGTCGGGATCTCCGGCGCGCTCGAACAGGCGCGGCTCGACTTCATCGTGCGCGATTTCAGCGAGCAGGGCCTGCGGCAGAAGGAAGCGCTGCTCGAGGACATCGTCAGGGATGTCCTGAAGGACTATCCGCGCTCGACCTATCGGATGGAGGTCCGGCAGCAATACCGCAACATGAAGGAGGTCATCGACCGGCATCCGGAGATCGTGACCTATGCCGAGGAGGCGATCCGCCGCGCCGGACTGACGCCGGTCCGGACATCGATCCGCGGCGGCACCGACGGTTCGCGGCTGTCGTTCATGGGCCTGCCCTGCCCCAACATCTTCGCCGGCGAGCATGCCTTCCACTCGCGTCTCGAATGGGTCAGCGTCAAGGACATGGAGAAGGCGGCGCAGACCATCGTCCATCTGGCGATGATCTGGGAAGAGCGCTCCTGAGCACCGTCCGGCGCCGCGTCAGGCGCGCGCCGTCACCAGCCAGATCGAGCCCGACAGCGTGACGCTGCCGCCATCCTGATGCTGTGCGAGCAGCTCGCGTACCGAGAGACGCGCCGCATCGCGCGTCTCCGCCGGGTGCCCTTCCAGCGCGCGGCTGGCGGGGCCGATCTCGAAGGCCGATTGCACCGCCGCGTCGAGACCCTGTCCGCGGGCGATGTCGAGCGACAGCGGATGTGCCTGCAGCGCGACGTCGCTGAAGCCGGCCTCGCCGAGGATCCGCGTCACCCGCGCCTCGGATGCGAACGCGAACGGACCCGGATCCTCCGGCGCCATCTCCGGCAGCTTCGGGACGTGGCGATAGACCGCCTGCAGCGGCGCAATCATCCAGGGATTGGCCTTCGGCTCGCGCCAGCAGGCGAACACGACCCGACCGCCCGGCTTCAGCGCGCGGCGGATGTTGGCGAACGACGCCACCGGATCGGCGAAGAACATCACCCCGAACCGCGACACCAAGAGATCGAAGCCCGCCGGCGCGAACGGATGCACGGTGGCGTCGGCCAGCACGAATTCGGTGGCGAGCCCGGCCGGCGCGACGGCCCGCGCCCGCGCCAGCATCGGCGCGGAAATGTCGACGCCGAGCACATGCCCGCCCGGGCTCACCTGCCCGGCCAGCGCGATCGACAGGCCGCCACAACCACAGCCGATGTCGAGCACACGATCTCCCGGCTTGGCCGCGATGCGGTCGATCAGGATCCGCGACACCGGCGCGAGCAGGACGTCCTGCGCCTCCTGGCGATCGGACCAGCGCTGGCCCCCCGGGCCGTTCCAATAGGCGATCTGGTCGGCGTTGCGGTCGTCTCCTGAAGGCAATTGCATGACGCGCCTTGTCTGGTTGAGCTCATCGAGAGAGTAGGCATCGCGCATGCGCGGGTCTTGCCTGTCAAGGCACGAGCGCGCGATGGCTCGCGCCAACATCATACCGGCGAGTTCAACAGACCAGAGGACGGTCTTGCTGGCGCCGGCGGTTTCGAGATGCAATCGCGCGGGCAGAACATGGTCCCGCTCTTGCTTTCATCCTGCGCGTCAGGAGCCTCATGCGCTGTCTCATCGTTGCCGATCTTCACTACACGTTGCCGCAGTTCGACTGGCTGGTCGCGGCGGCCGAGCATTTCGACATGGTCGTGTTCGCCGGCGATGCGCTCGACCTCGCCTCGATCGTCGACATTCGCGCCCAGATCGTCGTCGTGAAGAAGTATCTCGGCCTGCTTGCCGCCAGGACGCGCGTGATGATCTGCTCCGGCAATCACGACCTGGAGGAGCGTAGCGCGGACGGCGAGAAGATCGCGGCTTGGCTCAGCACGGTCCGCGAGCTCGGCATCGCTTCCGATGGCGACGATCTCGTGGTCGGCGACATCATGTTCTCAGTCTGCCCGTGGTGGGACGGCCCGCTCGTGAAGGCCGCCGTCGCGCGTCAGCTCGAAGCCGCCGCGGCACGCAAGCCCGCGCGCTGGATCTGGGTGCATCATGCGCCGCCGGGCAACTCGCCGGTGAGCTGGGGCGGCAAGCGCTTCTTCGGCGATACCGAGCTCGAAGGCTTCATCGCGCGCCATCGGCCAACGATGGTGATCTCCGGCCACGTCCACCAGTCGCCCTTCATCACGAACGGATCCTGGTTCGATCGCGTCGGTGAGACCTGGGTCTTCAACACCGGACGGCAGCCCGGGCGCCCGCCGACCTACATGGTGCTCGACACCGAGGCCCAGCGCGCGTTCTGGCTGTCGGCGGGGCAGGCCGAATGGATCGACCTCGCCGGACCGCTGGAGCGCCCGGCCCAGCCGGTGACAGCGGCGCCCGACTGGCTCAGAGCCGTGGATCGGATTCCAGATCCGTTCCTGGCGAGACCTGCTGCGGCGGCAGGTTGACCATGCTCTGCAGGACGTCGCCGACCATCGCGAGGTGCGTGCCATGGCCGGCATATTGCCGCTTGAGGTCGGCCAGATAGGTATTGGCGACATTGAGCCGCTGCGCCAGCATGCGCGCGATCGCCAGCGTCGCCTCGGGATTCTCGGCCAGGAAGCGCGGCGCATTGGGGATCTCATAGATCCGGCACTCGGCAAGCGCCCGCACGGTCGCCGTGTGCGGCTGCTCCAGCAGCAGCGACATCTCGCCGAACAGCGCACCCGGCTCGGAGACGACGGCCACCGTGGCCCCGGCCTTGATGACCTCCAGCCGCCCGTCCAGCAGGATGTAGAGATGCCCGGTGCTGTGGCCCTCCTCCAGCAGGTCGGAGCCAGCCGCGATGATGCGTTCGTGTCCGCCTGTGCAGTGACGCAGGAAGTCGGTCATCGTTTCGTCCGCGATGTTTCACCCCGCGCGAAGCTAGCCGAAGAAGAGCTGGTCACCACGCGAAATCGTTCTGACACTTCGTAGTGGCCGCCGAAAAGGATTCTAAACCCTGTCCCACGGCGACGTCCCGCAGCACCTACGCTTCACCACGAGGCTGCGGTATAGCCATCCTGCTACCTCTGACAGAGGTTCAAATGGGGGAATGGGTCGTCATGCAACAATGGGTCGTGGAGCTGATCGTCTCCTGGCTTCCCTTCATCTTCCTGATCGGGGTTTGGTTCTTGCTCAGCCGTCGCGGCGGATTGGGTCCCAGCGCGAAGGTGGTTCAGCTCTACGAGCAGCAGATCGATGAAACCAGACGTACGAACACGCTTCTGGAAAGGATCGCGGTCAGCCTGGAAAAACAGCGCCTGCCGCAATAGCCACCGCAATTCGAGCGTGCCTGCCGGCAGATCCGAGTGGTAGGCGGCGAGAGATTCGAACTCCCGACCCTCTCGGTGTAAACGAGATGCTCTAACCAGCTGAGCTAGCCGCCCTCACGTCGCGCTTCTTTACCCCCTGCCCGATCCGCAATCAACGCCGGAACCACGCGGCGGCAGCGAGAAACCGCCGCAGCGGGAACGGTGGGGCAGACTCCGCACGCTCGAAGTCAGTGGCTCGATCCCGCAAACGATAACGGCGCCCCTTCGGGCGCCGTTTCCTTGTTCTGTTCGGTCGTCAGTGGGCGGTCAGGCCGCCGGCGGCTTCGTCGCCATCGGCCTTCACGGGCACCTTGGTGTCCTCTTCCCAGACGATCGGCACCGGCTTGCGGACCAGGGCCCGGGCGACGACGTCGTCGAGACGGGCGACCGGGATGATCTCCATGCCGCCCTTGATCGCATCGGAAATCTCCGTGAGATCCTTGGCGTTGTCCTCGGGGATCAGCACCGTCTTGATGCCGCCGCGGGCCGCAGCCAACAGCTTCTCCTTCAGGCCGCCGATCGGCAGCACGCGACCACGCAACGTGATCTCGCCGGTCATCGCGACGTCGTGACGGACCGGGATGCCGGTCATCACCGAGATGATGGTCGTCGCCATCGCGACGCCCGCCGACGGTCCGTCCTTCGGGGTTGCTCCCTCCGGCACGTGGACGTGGATGTCACGCCGGTCGAACAGCGGCGGCTCGATGCCGTAGTTGATCGCCCGCGAGCGGACGAACGAGGCCGCCGCCGAGATCGACTCCTTCATGACGTCGCGCAGATTGCCCGTCACCGTCATCTTGCCCTTGCCGGGCATCATGACGCCTTCGATCGTCAGCAGCTCGCCACCGACATCGGTCCAGGCCAAGCCCGTCACGATGCCGACCTGATCGTCGCTCTCGATCTCGCCGAAGCGGTACTTCGGAACACCCAAGAATTCCTCGACGGTCTTCTCGGTGATCTTCACCGACTTCTTCTTGGACATCATGAGCTCCTTCACGGCCTTGCGGGCCAGTGTGGAAATCTCACGCTCCAGATTACGCACGCCCGCTTCGCGGGTGTAGCGCCGGATCACGAGCAGCAACGCGTCGTCGTCGATCGACCACTCCTTCGAGTCCAGGCCGTGCTTCGAGATCGCGCTGGGGATCAGGTGCTTGCGGGCGATCTCGAGCTTTTCGGTCTCGGTGTAGCCCGCGATGCGGATGATCTCCATGCGGTCCATCAGCGGTCCGGGAATATTCAGCGTATTCGCGGTCGTGATGAACATCACGTTCGACAGGTCGTAGTCGACCTCCAGATAGTGATCGTTGAACGTCGTGTTCTGCTCGGGGTCCAGGACCTCCAGCAGCGCCGACGAGGGATCACCCCGGAAGTCCGAGCCCATCTTGTCGATCTCGTCCAGCAGGAAGAGCGGATTCGAGGTCTTGGCCTTGCGCATCGACTGGATGATCTTGCCGGGCATCGAGCCGATATAGGTCCGGCGATGACCGCGGATCTCCGCCTCGTCGCGCACGCCGCCCAGCGACACGCGAACGAACTCGCGCCCCGTGGCCTTCGCGATCGACTTGCCGAGCGAGGTCTTGCCGACGCCGGGAGGTCCGACCAGGCACAGGATCGGGCCGGTCAGCTTGTTGGCGCGCGACTGCACCGCCAGGTACTCGACGATGCGGTCCTTGACCTTCTCCAGCCCATAGTGATCCGCATCCAGAACCGCCTGCGCGGCCTCCAGATCCTTCTTCACCTTGGACTTCTTGTTCCACGGGATCGACAGCAGCCAATCCAGGTAGTTGCGCACGACGGTCGCTTCCGCGGACATCGGCGACATCTGGCGCAGCTTCTTCAGCTCGTGCTGGGCCTTCTCGCGCGCTTCCTTGGAGAGCTTGGTCTTGTTGATGCGCTCTTCCAGATCGGCGAGCTCGTCGCGGCCGTCCTCGTCGCCCAGCTCCTTCTGAATGGCCTTCATCTGCTCATTCAGGTAGTACTCGCGCTGGGTCTTCTCCATCTGGCGCTTCACACGCGAGCGGATGCGCTTCTCGACCTGCAGCACCGAGATCTCGCTCTCCATCAGGCCCAGCACCTTCTCCAGGCGCGTGGTGACGGACAGCGTCTCCAAGATGCCCTGGCGATCCGCGATCTTGACGGCGAGATGCGAGGCGACGGTGTCGGCCAGCTTGCCGAAATCGGTGATCGACTGAACGACGCCGACGACCTCGGCCGAGATCTTCTTGTTCAGCTTCACATAGCTCTCGAAGTCCGACACGACGGAGCGGCCCAGCGCTTCGGCCTCGACCGACTTGGCGTCGGTGTCCTCGAGCGCAACGGCAGTGGCTTCGTAGTAGTCGGCGCGATCGGTGTACTTCTCGACGCGCGCGCGCTCCAGGCCTTCGACCAGCACCTTCACGGTGCCGTCGGGCAGCTTCAGGAGTTGCAGCACGCTGGCGAGCGTCCCGGTCTCGTAGATCGCATCCGGAGCTGGATCGTCGTCGGACGCGTTCTTCTGCGTCGCCAGCATCACCAGCGCGTCGTTCTTCATCACCTCTTCGAGGGCGCGGATGGATTTCTCGCGGCCGACGAACAGCGGAACGATGTTGTGCGGGAAGACGACGATGTCGCGGAGCGGCAGAACCGGATAGGCGTGGCTCTCGCCGTAAACGATGGTCGGCCGGGGTTTGGGGGTCGTCATGGCCTGTTCCTTTTGTTTAGCCCCCTTGCACGCAGTCCGCCATCGTGCGCAACCGCCACAAGGTGCGATCTGATCCGGACTTCACTGACGCGTCGATATCGCCCGCTTGTTTCGGATCGTTGTTGAGGCGAATCCCGGGATTGAGATTTGTATCGCCACGCGACATTAGGTGGCTATCGACCCGGGGGGTGTCAAGTATCGGTAAACACCCGCCAAAAATGGCTTTACGCGGCGGGACTCTGAAACGCTGCGATGCCGCGGACATGATGTCCGCGGCGATCGCCGATCTAATAAATCGAGGTCTTCTGTCTCTCGTACCAGCGCGCCTCACGCGCTGGCGCTGCTTTCCACCGCGCGATCGGACCGATCGGCGTAGATGTAGAGCGGACGGGCGGTGCCCTCGACCACTTCGCGCGAGATGACCACTTCCTCGACGCCCTCGAGACCCGGCAGGTCGAACATCGTCTCGAGCAGGATGCTCTCGAGGATCGACCGCAGACCACGCGCGCCGGTCTTGCGCTCGATGGCCTTGCGCGCCACCGCGCCCAGCGCCTCGTCGGCGAAGGTGAGCTCGATGTTCTCCATCTCGAACAGCCGCTGATACTGCTTCACCAGCGCGTTCTTGGGCTCGGTCAGGATCTTCTTGAGCGAGTTCTCGTCGAGATCCTCGAGCGTCGCAACGACCGGCAGACGGCCGACGAACTCGGGGATCAGGCCGTACTTCAGGAGATCCTCAGGCTCGACGTGACGGAAGATCTCGCCGGTGCGGCGGTCTTCCGGCGCCAGAACCTGGGCGGCGAAGCCGATCGAGGTCGACCGGCCGCGCGCCGAGATGATCTTCTCGAGACCGGAGAACGCACCACCGCAGATGAACAGGATGTTGGTGGTGTCGACCTGCAGGAACTCCTGCTGCGGATGCTTGCGGCCGCCCTGCGGCGGAACCGACGCAACCGTGCCTTCCATGATCTTCAGCAGCGCCTGCTGGACGCCCTCGCCCGACACGTCGCGGGTGATCGAGGGATTGTCCGACTTGCGACTGATCTTGTCGATCTCGTCGATGTAGACAATGCCACGCTGCGCGCGCTCGACATTGTAGTCGGCCGCCTGCAAGAGCTTCAGGATGATGTTCTCGACGTCCTCACCGACATAGCCGGCCTCGGTCAGGGTCGTCGCATCCGCCATCGTGAACGGCACGTCCAGGATGCGGGCGAGCGTTTGCGCGAGCAGCGTCTTGCCCGATCCGGTCGGACCGATCAGCAGGATGTTCGACTTCGCGAGCTCGACGTCGGAGTGCTTGGTCTGGTGATTCAGCCGCTTGTAGTGGTTGTGGACGGCGACCGAGAGCACCTTCTTCGCGTGGTTCTGGCCGATGACGTAATCGTCCAGGACCTTGCAGATCTCCTTCGGGGTCGGAATCCCGTCGCGCGACTTGACCAGCGAGGACTTGTTCTCCTCGCGGATGATGTCCATGCAGAGTTCGACGCACTCGTCGCAGATGAAGACGGTTGGACCTGCGATCAGTTTGCGGACTTCGTGCTGGCTCTTGCCGCAGAACGAGCAATATAGCGTGTTCTTCGAGTCGCTCGTGCCGACCTTACTCATTCCTGTCTCCGTCCGCGGTTCGCTCTTGTCCGCTCGTTCGTTCCGATCCGGCACGGGCCGGACCAGACTGGTGAAAGAGCAAATTTCGTACCAAAATTAACACCTTGTTCTTCACCTGTCGTGCGCCCACGACCTACGCGAATCCCCCACGATCCATAACTGGACACTCTAGCCAATCATGCTGTCATCCGACTATCAAGAATTCGCTAATCGGAGCACAGACCCTAGACCGTGACATTACCGTGATTTTGGGGCTTGACACGGTAAGAGCACGCGAAATCAGCGGAGCGTTGCGTGTTTGCCACGCCTATTTGCCGGCCGCACGGCAAGGTTGCGACCCTTTTGGGACCCCACCTCAGTACCTTTGCCGGCCCGGGCCGACAAAGGTGATGCTGTGCGCTCCGAGGCGGGTCAAACGAACCCCGCCTCGTTTACGGAGGGCTCACTTACCCATCGCCGCCGGATCTTCCGGCCGCTTGTCGAGAACCTTGTCGATCAGGCCGAACTCCTGGGCGGCTTCCGCCGTGAGGAATTTGTCGCGCTCCAGGGCGTCCTCGATCGCCTTGTAAGGCTGGCCGGTGTGCTTGACGTAGATCTCGTTGAGCCGCTTCTTCAGGTTCAGGATCTCCTGGGCGTGCAGCATGATATCGGTCGCCTGGCCCTGGAACCCGCCGGACGGCTGATGCACCATGATGCGCGAGTTCGGCAGCGAGAAGCGCATGTCCTTGTGGCCGGCACAGAGCAGCAACGAGCCCATCGAGGCCGCCTGGCCGGTGCACAGCGTCGACACCGCCGGGCGGATGAACTGCATCGTGTCGTAGATCGCGAGGCCCGACGTCACCACGCCACCGGGCGAGTTGATGTACATCGCGATTTCCTTCTTCGGGTTCTCGGCCTCGAGGAACAGCAGCTGCGCGACGATCAGGGTCGCCATGCCGTCCTCGACCGGACCGGTCACGAAGATGATGCGCTCCTTCAGGAGGCGCGAGAAGATGTCGTAGGCGCGCTCACCGCGGTTGGTCTGTTCGACCACCATGGGCACAAGGTTCATATAGGTTTCGACGGGATCGCGCATGAATCACCCAAGGGTTGGACCAGCAGTTGAGACGACCGGCCGCCGCAGGTGAGGCTCATTTCAACGAGCAGCGACGGACAGGTGTCCCGTGATGCAGAACTTCAAGACCGAGCCCACAGATATGGACCAATTTGCCGGTGACAAGACCGGGTCTCCTGGCCAGCCGCGAGCGAGGTCGTTGCTCTGTTCAAGCTGATTCCCGCGGCGGCGGCCAGCACCGGAACCGGGCTGACCGGCGCTTTCGCCGGTCAACCTTAATCTCGCGCTTATGTCGCGAACCCTACGATGGGCGGCCTTTTCAGGCTGCCTTGTCGCTGTCGTCGTCCTTGAACAGCTCGTCCTTGGAGACCTTCTTCTCGGTCACGTTGGCAAGCTCGAGGATGAAGTCGACGACCTTGTCCTCGTAGATCGGCGCGCGCAGCTGCGCGAGCGCCTGCGGGTTGCTGCGATAGAAGTCCCAGACCTCCTTCTCGCGGCCCGGCATCGAGCGCGCGCGCTCGATCACGGCGCGGCTGACCTCGTCGTCGGTCACGGTGATCTTGTTCTTCTCGCCGATCTCGGAGAGCACGAGGCCGAGGCGCACGCGGCGGTCGGCGATGGTGCGGTACTCCTCCTTCGCCTTGTCCTCGGTGGTGTTCTCGTCGGCGAAGGTCTTGCCGCTGGAATCCATCTCGGCCTTGACCGAGTTCCACATCAGGTTGAACTCCTCGTCGATCAACGACGGCGGCGCATCGAACTTATGGGTCTCGTCGAGACGGTCGAGCAGCGCGCGCTTGACGCGCTGGCGGGTCGCCTGGCTGAACTCGCCGGCGAGACGATCGCGCATCAGCTGCTTCAGCTTGTCGAGCGATTCCAGGCCGAGCGTCTTGGCGAACTCGTCGTCCACCACCTTGTCTTCCGGCGCCTCGATCGCGGTCGCCGTGGTCTCGAACTCCGCGGCCTTACCGGCGAGCTCGTTGTTCAGGTAGTTGGTCGGGAACGTGACCTTGAGCGTACGGGTCTCGCCGACGCCGATGCCGACCAGTTGGTCCTCGAAACCGGGGATGAAGGTGTTGGAGCCGATGACGACGTCGATGCCCTCGCCGGTGCCGCCCTCGAAGGCGACGCCGTCGATCGTGCCCTTGAAGTTGATCTTCACGCGGTCGCCGTTCTCGGCCTTCGCGCCATCGGCCTTGGCGGCGTAGCTACGGTTGGCATCGGCCAGGCGCTTGATCGCCTCGTCGACGTCGGCGTCGGTGATGTCGGCCACCGGCTTTTCGACCGAGAAGGTCTTGAAGTCGGCGAGCGCGATCGCCGGCACGACCTCGACGGCCACGGTGTAGGTCAGGTCGGACTCGCCAGCGAGGATCTTCTCGACCTCGGCTTCCTCGGTCGGCATCGTCACCTTGGGCTCGGTGGCCAGGCGGAAGCCGCGCTCGGTGAAGATCTGCGTGTTGGTGTCGCGGATGGTCTGGTCGATGGTCTCGGCCATGACCGACTTGCCGTAGATCTTCTTCAGATGCGCGACCGGCACCTTGCCGGGGCGGAAGCCGTTGATGCGGACCTTGTCCTTGAGATCGACCAGCTTGGCATCCGCCTTGGCGTCGAGATCCGCCGCCGGAACGCTGATCTGGAACTCGTGCTTCAAGCCTTCCGACAAGGTTTCTGTGACCTGCATGGCGTCAATCTTCTTCCGCTTCGGTCCGGACCCTTGCGATCCGGACACATCTGACTCAATTGTGGACGACGCGCGGCAAAGGGCCTTGCGTCGGTGGGATCGGCGGCCCGCTTCTCTGTGCGAGAGAACGGGTTCGCCGGTAAAACTAGGGGCAAACGCCGGAGAAGCGCTTGGTGCGGGCGGAGGGACTCGAACCCCCACAACTTTCGTCACTGGAACCTAAATCCAGCGCGTCTACCAGTTCCGCCACGCCCGCGTGAACTGCATCGATAGCCCGGCCGCGATGCCGCGGGCGGCGCGGCTTATACCACGCACGAAACCGTCCGCAGCAAAAAAATGGGCTGTCGAAAGCACCACCGGCAGGCCGATCGACCGTGTCGAACGCACAGATAAGGGAAAACAGCATGATCCGCATCCCCCTCATTGCACGATGTTTTGTCGCATGACGGAATCGTCGGAGGGGCTCAGCCGCCGCGCCCTGCTCGGCGGCCTCGCGGCAGCCGGCGCGGCCTCGTTTGCCCGCCCGGCGCGGGCCGCTCGCCGAATCTCGGTTTCGTTGAACGCTCGCGGCGAATCTCTCGTGCTGGCCCAGGGACGCGCGGCCAGCCCGCTCTGGCGGCTGGCAGCACCGGCCCCGGTGGTCCGGCTTGCCCGCGGCACGGCCCTGGATCTCGACCTTTCGAATGGCCTTACGATCCCCGCCGCGCTGTCCAGCCGCGGCCTCGCTTTGCCCGCCCCGCTGCTGGCGCAGGCGGAGATCGGCCCCGGCGGCCGGGCCACCATTCCAGCCCTGGCGTCGCGGGCCGGGACCGGCCTGCTCGACCTGCGGCTGCTGGCCGACGTCGTGGCGATCCGCCCGCTGCCTGTCATCGTCGATGAGGCCGCGACGGTAACTGTCGACCGCGACGAGGTTTTCCTGATCGAGGACTTCAGGCTCAAGGCCGACGGCACCGCGGTTGCGCCGGGAACCGAGGCGACGGACGCCGAGCTCCTCTACACCGTCAATGGGCAGACCCAGCCCGAGATCGCGCTGCGGACCCATGCGCGGGTCAGGCTGCGGTTCATCAATGGCTGTCAACGCGCTGTGATCGCGATCAAAATCGCCGACCTCGACGCCGTCCGCGTGATGGCCATCGACGGCCAGCCGGCCGAGCCTTTCCTGGCGCGCAACGGCGCCGTGGTGCTGCCGCCCGGCGGCCGAACCGATGTGTTCATCGACATGCCCGCGGCCAGGACGGCGCTCGACGTGCTGCTGCACAACGGCAGCAATGCGCGCCCCATCGCCCGGCTGGTGACGGCGAGCGAGCCGCCACTCCGTGCCGCCCCACTGCCGCCGGCGCCAGCTTTGCCGTCGAACGGCTTGCCGGACAGACTGGACCTCAAGACGGCCGTTCGGGCCGAACTCGGGCTCGACGGCGCCGAGTGGCGGCCGCCCGTCCAGTTCAATGCCACCGCCGCCCCCGCCTTCCAGGCGAAGGCCGGCCGGGTGGTCGTGCTGGCTCTTACCAACAAGACCGCCGCCTCCCGTGTGGTCCATTTGCACGGCCAGCCGTTCCGGCTGCTCGACCAGCTCGACGACGGCTGGAAGCCCTATTGGCTCGACACGCTGGCACTGGAGGCCGGCCAGACCCAGCGCATTGCGTTCCTTGCCGAGCAGTCCGGCCGGTTCCTGGTCGAGAGCATGGCGACCAGCTGGGCAGCGCCGCGCCTGCTGCGGTGGTATGAGATCCGGTGAGGAAACGAACCTGAGGGAACAGTCCCCATGACCATCGCTGCCATCACCGGGGTCACGGCGCGCGCCGTGATCACGCCCATGAAGCGCCCCTTGCGCAACGCGTTCGGCATCATCGACTCCGGACCGCTGGTGCTGATCGACGTCGCCACCAATCAGGGGGTTACCGGCCACTCCTACCTGTTCGCTTACACCAGGCTTGCGTTGAAACCGCTGCTGCATCTGGTCGAGGAGATCGGCCGCGAGCTCAAAGGCCAGGCCCTGGTCCCGTTCGACCTGATTAAACTCATGGACGCCAAGTTTCGCCTGCTCGGCTGGCAGGGCCTCGTCGGCATGGCCGTCTCGGGCCTCGACATGGCGTTCTGGGACGCGCTCGGTCAGCTCGCCGGCAAGCCCGTCGCCGAGCTGCTCGGCGGCACGGCGCGGCCGATTCCGGCCTATGACAGCTATGGCGTGCTCGATGCAAAGGACGACGAGCGCATCTTACGCGCCGCGCGCGACGAGCACGGCTTCCGCGCCATCAAGACCAAGGGCGGTCATGGCGATCTCGCGACCGACGAAGCGATGATCAAGGGCCTGCGCGCCCTGCTCGGCCCGGACATGGCGCTGATGCTCGACTTCAACCAGTCGCTCGATCCCCCGGAAGCCACGCGCAGAATCACGCGCCTTGCGGACTACGGCCTGACCTGGATCGAGGAGCCGGTGCCGCAGGAGAATCTCTCCGGCCATGCCCGGGTGCGCGAGCGGTCGGAGATCCCGATCCAGGCCGGCGAGAACTGGTGGTTTCCGCGCGGCTTTGCCGAGGCAATCGCGGCCGGCGCGTCCGACTTCATCATGCCCGACCTGATGAAGGTCGGCGGCATCACCGGCTGGCTCAACGTCGCAGGTCAGGCCGATGCCGCCTCGATCCCGATGTCGAGCCACATCCTGCCCGAGGCGAGCGCGCATGTCCTGGCGGTAACGCCGACGGCACACTGGCTGGAGGTGCTGGACTTCGCCGGCGCAATTCTCGCCGAGCCGCTGCAGGTGATTGACGGCAAGGTGACGGCGAAGGGCCCGGGCCTCGGGCTCGCGTGGAACGAGAGCGCGGTGGCGAAGTATCAGGTCACGTGAGCCGACCAGCGTTAGCTGGACGGTCCGACGTCACCGCAACCACAACTGTCATCGCCCGGGGTTGACCGGGCGATCCAGTACGCCGAAGCGGCCGCGATTGAATCGATGGGCCGCGGCGTACTGGATGCCCGCTTTCGTGGGCATGACAGTGTCTGCCGGGCGACGGCTCGCCCTGCTCAATACTCGATCCCGAACCGGTCATAGAGCCGCCGGAACACCGCGGGCAGCGTCTCCGTCAGGTCCTCGGCAATCAGCCCCGGCCCCGCCTCGTTGCCCGCCTCGCCATGCATCCAGACGCCGATGCAGGCGGCCTCGAACGCCGGCACACCCTGCGCCAGCATGCCGGCGATGATGCCGGCGAGTACGTCGCCGGCGCCGGCGGTGGCGAGCCAGGGCGGTGCGTTGGCGGCGATTGCGGCGCGGCCGTCGGGCGCGGCCACCGTCGTGTCGGCGCCCTTCAACAGCACCACGGCGCCGCAGCGCACCGCTGCCGCGCGGACGCGCTCCAGCTTGGAGCGGCCGGGATGCTTGTTGCTGAGATCGGAGAACAGCCGGGGGAATTCGCCCTCGTGCGGTGTCAGCACGATCTGCGCCTCGGCCATCGCCCTGAGCTGCTCGAACAGCCGCTCCGGCGCATCGGCGAAGCTCGTCAACGCGTCGGCATCGAGCACGAGGTGACGCTGCGCCGTGAGCGCGGTGTAGACGAGGTCGCGCGTGCGCTCGCTGACGCCGGTGCCGGGCCCGATGATGCAGGTGTTGTAGCGCTTGTCGCCGAGCAATTCGCCGAACGCGATCGCGGTGTCGGCGGCGCGCACCATCACCGCCGTCAGCGCCGCGGCATTGACCGCCAGCGCATCCCGCGGCGAGGCCAGCGTGACGAGGCCGGCGCCGGCCCGCAACGCGGCCCGCGCGGCCATCCGCGCCGCGCCCGTGGCGGTGACGTCGCCGGACATCGCCAGCACGTGCCCGCGGGCGTATTTGTGGCCGTCGATGCGTGGCACCGGAAAATGGCCCTGCCACAGCTCGGGATCGTTCTCGAAGGCCTGCGGCCTGATCTCCGCGAGCACCTGGGGAGCGATGCCGATGTCGGCGAGCCGGACGCGCCCGCAATGCTGGCGGCCCGGCAGCAGCAGATGCGCCGGCTTCTTGCGGAAGAAGGTCACCGTCTCGGTGGCGCGGACTGCGATGCCCATCACCGCGCCCGTGGTGCCGTTGATGCCGCTCGGCAGGTCGACCGCGAGCACCGGCGCGCCATTGCCGTTGATCGCTGCGATGACGTCATGAGGCTCGCCGGTGACGGGCCGGCTGAGGCCGGCGCCGAACAGCGCGTCGATGATCAGCGCCGGCCTGCCGATCGCCTGCGGCGTGAACGGCAGCACCGGAAACTTCCAGCCCTTGGCGGCGGAGGCCGCGTCGCCGTGCAACGCGTCGCGCTCGCACATCAGGATGACCGAGACGTCCCTGCCCTGCGCGGCGAGTTCGGCCGCGGCAACGAAGCCGTCGCCGCCATTGTTGCCCGGCCCGCAGACCACCACGATCGGCCCGGTCTCGACCAGGTCCATGGCCGCCTCGGCCACTGCCTGGCCGGCGCTCAGCATCAGCGAAAAGCCCGGCGTGCCGGCTGCGATCGTCAGCCGGTCGGCGCGCTCCATTTCGCTCGTGGTCAAGATTTCCATCGCCGCTCTCGTCCCCAGCCGCCGTCTAGCGCCGGCTGCGTGATATCGTCCCCATCGCGTCTCAGCGGGCGTCGGCGCCCCGTCCCGAGGAGCCGGCGCGCGCGAATCCCGCGCTTCCTATTGCCGCGCCGGCCCGCAACTTCCAAGGGCGCTGCGCGTCTGGCAAGACGCGACGAAACCCGGCATGTCGCCTTTTCCCTGGGCATTTCGGACAGCGCGCGTCTGGATCGTCGATGTCTGCACAACGTTTGATCTGTTTGCCTATTCTCAAGGCTCCGGTATTCTAGACGTTCCTTGAGGGAATCGTCAGGGCGCTCGTGAAATGCCTGATTATCGGCCCTATTTGGGCCCGTTAACGACTTGGCATAGACCCTGCTTTTGTGGAGCCACTTCGGCACGGGGCAAGTCGGGCAGTCAATCACCGGGCCTCCGCCGGAGAGTGTCGGGCCCGGTAGCGAAATGATCGAACGACCTGCGCGTGGGCGCAGCCTGACGATGACCCACCTGTTGTTTATAGCGGAATGCCCGGGAGGCGCTCAGTGAAGAAGATCGAAGCCATCATCAAGCCGTTCAAGCTCGACGAGGTGAAGGAGGCGCTTCAGGAAGTGGGACTTCAGGGCATCACCGTCACCGAAGCCAAGGGTTTTGGCCGGCAGAAGGGTCATGCCGAGCTGTACCGGGGCGCCGAATACATCGTCGATTTCCTGCCCAAGGTGAAGATCGAGATCGTGATCGGCGACGACCTGGTCGAGCGTGCGATCGAGGCGATCCGCCGCGCCGCCCAGACCGGCCGCATCGGCGACGGCAAGATCTTCGTGTCCAACATCGAGGAAGCGATCCGCATCCGAACCGGCGAATCCGGTCTGGACGCGATCTAGCCTGACCCGGGGCCTGGAATGGACCGTCCGCTCCGGGCCCTGCACAGAACGTTTGCTGCGCCAGCAGCCCTCACGGCAGCTCAGGCGTCCTCTGCGAGGCGCTTGCACGCGGCCGTTTTGGCGTTTCCGATATTGTCTTGGTCCCCGCGCGAGGCTAATGGAGCATGACCCGCGGACGCCGTCCCGCGCCGGGCCGTGACGTTATAAGCCAAGAGGGGTATTCATGAAGACCGCCAAGGACGTCTTGAAAGCAATCAAGGACAACGACGTCAAATATGTCGACCTCCGCTTCACCGACCCGCGGGGCAAGTGGCAGCACGTCACCTTCGACGTCAGCATGATCGACGAAGACATTTTTGCCGAAGGCACCATGTTCGACGGCTCCTCGATCGCCGGCTGGAAGGCGATCAATGAATCCGACATGTGCCTGATGCCCGACCCGGTGACCGCGACGATCGATCCGTTCTTCGCCGAAACCACCATGATCATCACCTGCGACGTGCTCGAACCGACCACCGGCGAGCCGTACAATCGCGACCCGCGCGGCATCGCCAAGAAGGCCGAGGCGATGGTGAAGTCGATGGGCGTGGGCGACACCGTGTTCGTCGGTCCCGAGGCCGAGTTCTTCGTGTTCGACGACGTCCGCTACAGCTCCTCGCCCTACAACACCGGCTTCCGCCTCGACTCCTCCGAGCTGCCGATCAACTCGGACACCGAGTATGAGGGCGGCAATCTCGGCCATCGCATCCGCACCAAGGCCGGCTACTTCCCGGTGCCGCCGCAGGACTCGGTGCAGGACATGCGCTCGGAGATGCTCGGCGCGATGGCGCGCATGGGCGTCAAGGTCGAGAAGCACCATCACGAGGTCGCTTCCGCCCAGCACGAGCTCGGCATGAAGTTCGACACGCTGACCCTGATGGCCGACCAGATGCAGATCTACAAGTACTGCATCCACCAGGTCGCGCACATCTACGGCAAGACCGCCACCTTCATGCCGAAGCCGGTCTATGGTGACAACGGCTCGGGCATGCACGTCCACCAGTCGATCTGGAAGGACGGCAAGCCGGTGTTCGCAGGCAACAAGTATTCCGACCTGTCGGAGACCTGCCTGTCCTACATCGCCGGCATCATCAAGCACGCCAAGGCGATCAACGCCTTCACCAACCCGTCGACCAACTCCTACAAGCGTCTGGTCCCGGGCTATGAGGCGCCGGTGCTGCTCGCCTACTCCGCGCGCAACCGCTCGGCCTCGTGCCGCATCCCCTACACTTCCTCGCCGAAGGCCAAGCGCGTCGAGGTCCGCTTCCCCGATCCGATGGCCAACCCCTATCTCGGCTTCGCCGCGATGCTGATGGCCGGCCTCGACGGCGTGAAGAACAAGCTCGATCCGGGCCCGGCGATGGACAAGGATCTCTACGACCTGCCGAAGGAAGAGCTGAAGCAGATCCCGACCGTCTGCGGCTCGCTCCGCGAGGCGCTCGAGAACCTCGACAAGGACCGCGCCTTCCTGAAGGCCGGCGGCGTGTTCGACGACGACTTCATCGACAGCTACATCGCGCTGAAGATGACCGAGGTCGAGCGCTTCGAAATGACCCCGCACCCGGTCGAGTTCGACATGTACTACTCGGGCTGATCGCCCGACACGATCGGCGGATCACGAAGGCGCCCCCTCGCGGGGCGCCTTTTTGTTAAATGGCGCGTTGTTTGTTGAAAAAAGATCACGGGCCTCGTCCTTCGAGACGCTTGGCTTCGCCAAGCTCCTCAGGATGAGGGTGGAGATTTCACCCGGAACGTCTGCGTCTCTGCGAACCTTACAGCCTCTACTCTCCATGAACACGCCGGTCGGCGTGTTCATTGTCCATGTGCAGCGCCACCTTCGGTGCCCGACCCTCATGGTGAGGAGGCGCGCGCCCATCGGCGCATGAGGGCGAGTAACGGCCATTCGCGCGCCGTCTCGAACCATGAGGCCCGATCGTCAACCAGGCGCGCTTTGTCGCGGGAAGGCGTACACGCCCTGATGAGCGCTCATCTCCGCAGATGTCGGCGGCTCCCAGATGCTTTCGATGAAGTCGAACATCGGCCGTGTGACGGTGAGCGAGAACGTTTCGTCCCGCGTCTCGTTGCGGGAGCTGACGCGCCGCCATCGTTCATCGGCCGGAACGTCGAGGAAATGCAGCGTGACGTCGAACCCGGCTTGCCGGGCCAGGGCAGCGAAGCTCGCCCGGCTGCTGGCGCGCAGAAACGACAGGTCGAGCACCGGCGCGACGCCGGCTTGCGCGCAGCTGATAGCCATGCGCCCGATCTGATGTTCGCAGCGCCCGACCCGCTCAGCGATCCAGTCGAAGCGCATCGGCTCGGGCTGATCGCTGGCGAACAGCTCCACCATCCATTCGTCGATGGAGAAATGAACCCCGTTGCAGCGCCTGACGAGGTCGCGTGCGTAAGTGGTCTTGCCGGCGCCGGTCGCGCCGCAAACGAGGTGGAATTTGCCGGTCATCGCTTTAGATCCTCCGGGGTTCCAGAAGATATATACCCGGATAAAATATGCCTTGTAAATATCACCCGGATAATATTTGCCAACGACCAGCGCGGCCATGAAGGCGGTTGCGACCCGCGAGGTTGGAGAACGCCGCGCCCTGCCTGCCGGAAGTCGCCAGCCCGGCAAGACAATGCTAAAATTTATGGCAGCCATTCAGCCAGACGCACCTCGCCCCCATGCAGCTCAATCCCCTTCGCCATGCCGAGCGCGTCACGGGACGACGGCAATCGGCGCTGATCGACCTGTGGTCGACGGCCGGGTTTGCCGCGGCTGTCAGCGAGGTCACCGGGCCGCACCTCTACGAGTATGGCGAGCTGCCGGTCCCGACGGTGGCGATCACGCTGTACGACGTCCGGCGTCACGTCCTGATCGAGGATGGCACGGTCCGGCGCGATGCGCCGGTCAGCGCGGGGCGTTTCCGGATCGGCCAGCCCGGCTGCAGCGTGGTGGTCGATGCCGTGCCTGAGGTCCGTTCGGGCCAGCTGTTGCTGCTGTATCTCGGCGATGCCCTGCTGAAGGAGGTCGCGGCGTCGCGCGGCTCCGCAGCGCCGGTCACCCTGACGAACCAGGCCTGGGACACCGAAGATCCGATGCTCGAAGCGGCGGCGACGCGGTTGGTCGAGAGCTGCGGCGGCGGCGAAAGGCCAAGCCGGCTGCTCGCCGAACAGTTCGCCTACACGCTCGCGCTGCACGTCTCGGACCGCTACGCAGTGCAGCGCCCACCCGGACTGGAGCAGACGCCGCCCTTGGACGACCGGATGCGGGCGCGCGTCACGGAGTTCGTTCGCGCCGATCCCGGTGCGCCGGTCACGCTGGCCGCGATGGCGGAGGTGGCGGGGATGAGCCCGTCCTCCTTCCTCCGCAGCTTCAAGCAGGCGACCGGAACGACGCCGCATCGGTTCGTCGTCGAGCAGCGCGTGCTGGCCGCGCGCCGGCTGCTTTCGACCTCCGATCTGCCGATCGTCGAGATCGCGCTGTCGCTCGGCTTCTCCTCGCAATCGCATTTCGGCGCCGTCTTTCGGGCGGTGACGGGCGAGAGTCCGGCCCGCTATCGCCGCATGCAGCGCGGCGGCCGGTGATTTCCTGACAAGGCTGCACGCAGCAGCGCCGATCCTGACGATTTTCTGACAGACACCGCCGGATCTTTCAGCGAACTCTGCCGCGGGTCGACCGTTCAACAAGAGCGGCGTATGGGAGGCGAGGATGTCGACAGCTGCAGACACGGTGGTGCCGATCGAGGATACGAGCCTCACCGGCTTCTACAATGGCATGACCACGGCCGAACGGCGCACCTTCTGGGCCTGCGCCACGGGCTGGGCGCTCGACGGCATGGACTTCATGATCTACCCGCTGGTGATCGGCACGATCATCGCGCTGTGGAAGGTTGACGCCGGCACCGCGGGCCTCGCCGGCACGGTGACGCTGCTCGCCTCGGCCTTCGGCGGCTGGGCGGCGGGCTATCTCGCCGACCGCATCGGCCGCGTCCGGACGCTGCAGTTCACCATCATCTGGTTCTCGCTGTTCTCGCTGCTGTGCGCGTTCGCGCAGAACTTCGAGCAATTGCTGGTGCTGCGAGCCCTGCTCGGACTCGGCTTCGGCGGTGAATGGGCGGCCGGCGCGGTGCTGATGGGCGAGACCATTCGCGCCCAGTATCGCGGCCGCGCCGTCGGCAGCGTGCAGTCCGGCTGGGCCGTCGGCTGGGGCCTCGCGGTGCTGGCGCAAGCCGCCTTGTTCTCGCTGCTGCCGGCCGATCAGGCGTGGCGGTGGATGTTCGCGATCGGGGCCTTGCCGGCGCTGCTGGTGCTGTATCTGCGCGCCTTCGTGAAGGAGCCGGAGGTCGCCGCCGCCGCCCGCGCGAAGGTCGCCGCCGCCGGCGACCGCCCCTCGATCCTGGAGATCTTCCAGGGACCGATCCTGAAGACCACCATTCTCGCCTCGCTGGTGGCGACCGGCTGCCAGGGCGGCTACTACGCGATCACCTTCTGGGTGCCGCGCTTCCTCACCACCGAGCGCAAGCTCTCGATCGTCAGCTCGACCGGCTATCTCGCCGCGCTCATCATCGGCTCGTTCATCGGCTATCTGGTCGGCGCCTGGTATGCGGATCGTTTCGGCCGGCGCAACCTGTTCCTGGTGTTCTCGCTCGGCGCCATGGTCGTGGTCGCCGCCTACACCCAGCTGCCGCTGTCGAACGAGCTGCTGTGGCTGCTCGGCTTTCCGCTCGGCTTCTTCGCCTCGGGCTATTTCTCCGGCATGGGCGCGTTCCTCACCGAGCTCTATCCGACGCGCTTGCGCGGCTCCGGCCAGGGCTTCTGCTACAATTTCGGCCGCGGCATCGGCGCGCTGTTTCCGTTCCTGGTCGGCTATCTGTCGCAGATGACCTCGCTCGCCACCGCGATCTGCCTGTTCGCTCTGTTCGCCTATGCGCTGTTCTTCGTCGCCGCCTATGCGCTGCCGGAGACGCGCGGCAAGGTGCTGCACGCCGATGCGTGAGATCGCACCCGACGCCGATCGGGCTCCCGCCTGCGCGGGGCCCGATCCGCATCCGCGCAGGGCCTCCCGCTTCATCGTGCCGCCAGGCGCGGTCGACACCCACGCCCATGTCATCGGGCTGCCGCCGCGCCATCCCTTCGTGGCCGAGCGCAGCTACACGCCGCCGGAGGCCACCGCGGCCTCCTATCTGGCGATGCTCGATGCCACCGGCATGACCTATGGCGTGCTGGTCCAGGTCAGCGTCCACGGCACCGACAACAGCCTGATGGTCGAGACGCTGGGCGCCAACCGCGAGCGGCTGCGCGGCATCGCGGTGATCCCGCTCGGCCTGCCGGACCGCGAGCTGGCGGCGTTGCAGCAGGCCGGCGTGGTCGGTTTGCGCCTCAATGTTCTCTATGGCGGCGGCATCGGCTTCGATCAGCTGCACGACTACGCCGCGCTCGCCCGCGAGCTCGGCTGGCACCTGCAGTTCCTGATCGACGCCGCCGACCTGCCGGCCCTGGCGCCGCGGCTGGAAGGGCTCGCGGTGCCGATCGTGATCGATCACTGGGGCCACTTCCCGGTGTCGCGTGGGACAGCCGATCCCGGCTTCCAGACGCTGGTCTCGCTGGTGCGCGACGGCGCCTGGGTCAAGCTGTCCGGCGCCTACCGCAACACAGTCGCCGGACCGCCCTATGCCGACACGGTCCCCTTCGTCCGCCGCCTCCACGCGGCCGCCCCCGACCGCTGCGTCTGGGGCTCCGACTGGCCGCACGTCGCGCACCGCGGCCACATGATGAACGTCGGCGAGCTGCTCGACCTCTTGGCCGACTGGGTGCCCGATGCCGCCGCCCGCAACCGCGTCCTCGCCGATAACGCCCAGCGGCTGTACGGGTTTCCGCCGAGCGGAGGCAGACACTCATCGTGATCGATCAATGGTGGTGACGATCACCGGTCTCAGCCGGCGCCGAGGGATGACTCCGATTACTTCGCAGCGAAATTGACTCCGATCTCGGTCACCACGGGCGCGAGCTTCAGCAGCGCCGGATTGTCGGACGACACCTTCACGCCATCGCCGGAGAGCGCCCGCGGCGTATCCTTCTCGGTGCCGAACCGCACGGTCACCGAGCAGCCGCCCGGCAGCATGCGCCCGAGGGCGCCGTTCTTGAAGTCGGTGACATAGCCGCCATAGTCCCAGCCGAAGCCCGCGACGACGAAAGGCTTGCCGTTGGCCTTCTGGACCGCAGCGAGGCTCGCGCCGATCGAAATGCCGGCCACGGTCCAGCGGCTGGTCTTGGCGGTGTCGCGAAGGGTCAGTCCGGACACCGTGGCGGTCTTGTCTTCGATGAAGGCGACTTCGATGCGGCGGTCCATCGCGCGGGGAAACAGCACGAGGCCCTTGTAGGTCTCCCCCTCCGCCCCCGGCAGATCCTCGATCACGGCTTCACTGCCATAGCGCTGCTTCAGGCTCTTCGCCGTGTCGGTCGCGGCCGCGGGCAGCGCGCAGGTGATCGGCCCTTCGGTCGGCGGCGCGGTCTGAGCAGAAGCAGGACTGGCAACAGCCAGCGCAAGGACGGTGGTCAAGACATGGCGCATCAATGAACCCTTGTGAGACTGCGAAACAACGCGGCCGGCATCGTTAGGTCTGTTTCGCCGCATCTCGGGTTCAGGCCGACGTCACGACGACTGCCGCCGCTTCCTCACGGCATCCCCGAACGCCTCGAACAGCTTGCGGTTGATCGGGTTCTTCTGCGGATCGTATTCGGCGTGCCATTGCACGCCCAATGCGAAGCTCGGCGCGTCGGCGATACGGATCGCCTCGATGGTGCCGTCCTCGGCGATGCCCTCGATGACGACGCGGTCGCCCGGCTCGAGGATGCCCTGGCCGTGCAGCGAATTCACCTTGATGCTCTCGCAGCCGAGGATGCCGGCGAAGGCGCCGCCCGGGGTCAGCCGCACCTCGTGGCGGTCGGCGAAGATGACGGTCGGATCGGGATGGATCTCGCCATTCTCCAGCCGGGGCATGCGATGGTTCATGCGGCCGGGAATCTCGCGGATCTCCGGATGCAGCGAGCCGCCGAAGGCGACGTTCATCTCCTGGAGGCCGCGGCAGATGCCGAACAGCGGGATGCCTCGGGAGACGCAAGCCTCCGTCAACTGCAGGGCGACCTCGTCGCGATGGATGTCGTAGGGCTCGTGCTTGAGACTGGGCTCGGTGTTGAAGCGGGTCGGGTGCACGTTGGCACGGGCGCCGGTCAGGACCACGCCATCGACGACATCGAGCAGCGCGGCGATGTCGGTGATCTCGGGAACGCCGGCAAACATCAGCGGCAGCGCGCCTGCGACCTCGGCCACGGCGCTCAGGTTGCGTTCGCCCACCATCTGTACGGTGAACCTGTTCTCGACGCGATGGCTGTTGCCGATCACGCCGACGACCGGACGCTTCATGGCCCTCGTTTCTCTCCCTGGGAGCCCAGGCTCGATCTCCAATGAGCCCGGAGGCACAGATCATGCCTCGACAAATCATGCCTGTGTCGCAAAGCCGGATCAACATATGGCGGCGCGGGTCGCCAATGCCAATTCCGGACAACCCCGCAAGCGCCCCGCCGCACCCCGATCCCAAGCCTGCGCTTGATCCGCCAGCCGTTTTCGCCAATGTGTGGGGCCGATCAGCACAGAGGACCCCCCATGACCGCCCCCGCCGACCCGCGCCTCCAGGCCCGCAGCGACCTGGCCTGGGCCATCGCCGTGGGCGGCATCGGGGTGATCCTGTTCATGGCCGCGCTCGCCTTCAGCTGGTATTACGCTGCGGCGCTGTTCCTGCTGTTCTCCGGCATGCTGCTCGGTGTCGCGCTCAATGCGATGACCAGCCTGCTCGGCCGCGTGCTGCCCTGGCCGCACCCGGCGCGGCTCGTCATCGTCTGCGTGGCGCTCGCGGCCGTGCTCGTCGGCATCGTCTTCCTGGGCGGCACCACCATCGCGGAGCAGGCCAAGGTGCTGAGCGATACGATCAAGTCGCAGCTCGGCAACATCAAGGGCTTCCTCGACCGCAACGGCATCGACACCAGCTTCTTCGACTTCAACGCTGCGAACACGGCCACTGCCGCACCTGATGGCGGCTCGACCACACCGACCCAGACGCCGTCCCATGGCCTGCCGGGCGGCCTGCCCTCGCCGAGCGCGCTGGCCTCCTCCGGCGGCGCCATCGTCAGCCAGACCTTCAAGCTGCTGCTCGGCACCGTCAGCGCCGTCGGCAACTTCTTCATCGTGCTGTTCTTAGGATTGGCCTTCGCGGCCCAGCCGGCGGTCTACCGCAGCGGATTGCTGTTCCTGGCGCCGGCGAAGTACCGCGACCAGGCCACCGTGATCGTCGACCGCATCAGCTACACGCTGGAGCGCTGGCTGATCGCCCAGATCACGACGATGTTCGCGGTCTTCCTGGTCACCTGGATCGGCCTTGCCATCATCGGCGTGCAGAGCTCGTTCATCCTGGGCATCCAGGCCGGCCTGCTGGCGTTCATTCCAACCGTCGGCGCGATCATCGCCGGCGTCATCGTGGTGCTGGCGAGCCTTGCCTCCGGCTGGGTCGCTGCGGTCAGCGCCTTCGTGCTGTTCCTCGGCGTGCACGCGATGGAGAGCTATGTGCTGACGCCGCTGATCCAGCGCCAGGCGCTGGACATCCCGCCGGCCACGCTGTTCGCGTTCCAGATCCTGCTCGGCATCGTCTTCGGCGTCTGGGGCCTGACCCTGGCGCTGCCGCTGATGGCGATCGCCAAGGTCATGATCGACTACTTCAAGAGCGACCACCGCACCGAGGACGCCGCCGCCGCGATCTGAGAGATCGGTTGCGGCGGTTCAGCCGGCCGGCATCGCGGTCTCGACCAGCTTGGCCCAATAGCTGATGCCGTGCGGGATCACGTCGTCGTTGAAATCATATTCGGGGTGATGCACACCGGCGCCATCGCCGATGCCCATGAAGACGAACGCGCCGGGCCGCGCCTGCAGCATGTAGGCGAAGTCCTCGCCGCCGAGCCGGGGCGGCATGTCGGTGATGACCTGATCCGGCCCGACGACGCTGCGCGCCACGTCGGCGGCGAACGCGGTCTGCTCCGCATGGTTGATGACGACCGGATACCCCCATTCGTAATCGATCTCCGCCTCGACGCCCATGCCGCTCGCGAGCGCCGTCACGAGGCCCTTGAAGCGCTCGTCCATCAAACGGCGGATGTCCTCGTCGAGCGTGCGCACGGTGCCGCCGATGATCGCGGTCTGCGGAATGATGTTGTCGGCGGTCGTCCCCGCGTGGAAGCGCGTGATCGACAGCACCGCGCTCTCGACCGGATCGACGTTGCGCGCCACGATCGTCTGCAGCGCGGTCACGATCTGCGCGCCAGCGATGATCGGATCGACGCATTTGTTCGGCCGCGCGGCATGGCCGCCGAGGCCCTTCAGACGCACCTCGAAGGTGTCGGCCGCGGCCATCACGGCGCCGGTGCGCGTCGCGACGGTCCCGAGCGGAAGACCCGGCGCGTTGTGCAGGCCATAGACCTCCTCGATGCCGAAGCGCTCCATCAGGCCGTCCTCGACCATCGCACGGCCACCGGCCCCACCCTCCTCGGCCGGCTGAAAGATGACGATGGCGGTGCCGGCGAAGTTGCGCGTCTCGGCGAGATAGCGCGCCGCGCCCAGCAGCATCGCGGTGTGGCCGTCATGGCCGCAGGCGTGCATCCGGCCCGGAATGGTCGATTTGTGCGGGAGGTCGCCGACCTCCTGCAGCGGCAGCGCATCCATGTCGGCGCGCAGGCCGATGACACGCTGCGACGGCTCGCGCCCGCGGATGACGCCGACCACGCCGGTCCTGCCGATACCGGCGACGACCTCGTCGACGCCGAACGACCTCAGCAGCTCGGCAACGCGCGCGGCCGTCCGATGCACCTCGTAGAGCAGTTCGGGATGCTGGTGGAAGTCGCGGCGCCAGACCTTGGCGTCTTCGGCGAGCTCGGCGGCGCGGTTGATGATCGGCATGACGGAGTTCCGGAAAATGAGAGCACGCCGTGGCGACGCGCGTGTCATCTCATTGCATGTCGCGCGACGGCAAAACACAAGCCACATTCGCTCATGCGATGCTGCGCAGGCTGCATTGCCGCGCTGATGCGGCCGTTCAAAAACGCCTGAGCTGATCCGCTTAGGATCGAAGGCCGCGCAGCTCGCGGGCGAGATTGCTCCGCGCCTTCCGGTCGAGCGCGGCGGCAAAGCCCGCATCCGGATAGATCACGGGGCGGCTTGCGAAGCGCTCCAGCACCGCCGCGCGCCCGGCGCGGTAGGCGTCGTCCGGCACATCAGCATATTCGCGCCGGATCGCATCGGCATAGGCGTCGTAGCTGGCCTCGTCGCTGCCGAGAATGGCGAGATCGATCGAGACGAGCAGCGCGCCCAGCCGATCGCCGGGCGCGACATCGTGGGTGCGGGTCAGCCGGATCAGGCGTCCGACCTCGTCGCGCAGATCGGCCGCGACATGACGCTCGGCAAGGACGGCGCTCTGCTCCTCATTGTCGGACCGCGTCGGATCATACACGACGTCGTGCCACCAGATCGCGAGCGTCAGGATCTCGCGGTCGCGGACGTTGAGGTCGGCAACGCGAGCGAGCTCGGCCAGGCAGTCCTGGATGTGGCGAAGATCATGGTAGTGCCGTCCCGCCGCGGAGTAGGCTTCGACCAGATCGTCATGCGTCATGGTGGCGTTCCGTCGGCAGCAGCGGCTACGCGGTGCTCAGCCGGCCGAGGTCAGCACCGTCTCGGTGTGCTCGACATCCGGAGGGCTGGCGAAATACTGCCCGACCAGGCCGCGCCATTCGGTGAAGTTCTCCGAGCCACGGAAATCGACCGTGTGGCTCTCGAGCGTCTCCCACTTCACCATCAGGCGGTAGCGTTGCGGCTTCTCGATCGACTTGTGCAGCTCGAAGCCGTGAAAGCCCTTGGAGCGGCCGAAGGCGGCGCGCGCCTTCGCGACGGCGGCCTCGAAATCCTTCTCCGTGCCCGGCTTGACGTCGATCTGGGCGATTTCCGTGATCATGGTCTGTCGGCCTCCCCTGGCGTTGGACCGCTTGTCTAGCCCAGACCTCGGGCGAGCGAAAGCCGCGCCTCAGCTCGACAATACCGCCTGTTCCGACTGCGGCAGGCTGGCAGAAGCGGCGGCGCGCTGGCGGCGGTAGCGGTCGAGCGACAGCGGCAGCTCCTCCGACGCTTCGACCCGGTTGCGACCGGAGCGCTTGGCCTTGTAGAGCGCGGTATCGGCGGCCGCGAGCAGCACGTCGAGTTCGGTCCCGCCCGGCCCGCCGGCGACGCCGATGCTGACGGTGGTGTCCACCGGCTTGTCCTCGCACACCACGCCGGAGGCCGCGAACGCCTCGCGGACACGCTCGGCGGCGACCATGGCCTCCTCGATGGAACAGGGCAGAAGAGCTGCGAACTCCTCGCCGCCGATCCGGCCCGAAAGGTCGGTGAGGCGCAGATTGTTGACCACGACGTCTGCGAAGATCTTCAGGACCTCATCGCCCTCGGCGTGGCCGAAGCGGTCGTTGATCGACTTGAAATGATCGATGTCGAAGATCAGCACGCTGACCGGCCGCTGCTCGCGCGCCTCGCGCTCGATCAGTTGCGCGCAGGACTCGGCAAAGCCGCGTCGATTGAGCAGGCCCGTCAGCGGGTCGGTGGTCGCCGCGCGCTTGTGGGCGCTGACGATGCGCTCCGACACCAGCATGAAGATCACGAACACCGTGCCGACAGCGTAGAGCACGAGCTCGATCGAGAAGATCGTGACCCAGGCCCCGGCGAAGGCGCCGTCGGACTCGCGCAGCATGTTGCCGAGCAGGATCGGCAGCATCAGGACGAAGCCGTGCATCACCGGCACGATCAGCGCCGGCCAGCGCTTGTGCAGAGACCGCCGCCGCTCCTGCCACAGCTCGGCCGCGGTGAGCATGGCATAGATCACGACGATCGCGGCGCCGATCGTCAGCCGCAGCGCCTGCGCCGAGGGATCGAGCAGCATGCCGCTGGCGATCCAGACGATGGCGCCGAGCACGAGTCCGGGCACGCTCGGCGGCTTGCCATGAAACACGCGCGCGGCGTTCCACACCATGGCGGTGGCGATCAGGCCGATCGAGCTCAGGAACAGCGACACCACCTCGCCATAGAGCTCGCCGATCAACGTCCACAGCGCGATCGCGACCGCGCCGAGGACATAGGCCGCGCCCCACCAGCGCAGCGCCGGCGTGTTCTCCTGCCGTCCGAAGTGCAGCAACATGGCGCCAAGCAGCGCCGCGACCATGGTCGCTACGATGTCGAGCGTCATGCTGTCGAGTGCCATCCGTCACCTCGGTTGCTGCGGCGGCGCGGAGACTTTGGTTAGCGCGGCCTTGTCGCGATCAACCTAGCGAGCGGTCTGTTCGAAAGAGGTTTGCCTGGGATACCAAGTTTTCTCGAAAAGCTCGGCACAACTCGTCGGCAAATTGCTGCGCAAAATGCTGCAAACAGGATTCAAAACCGATCGCGCCAGGCACCATGCGCGCCCGCCTTGATTGCACGAAATGCAGCTCATTATTGAGAGTTGCGGAACTGAGCATGTGGAATCAATCGTTTCCCGCTCCGCACCGAACACTCATGGAAACGATAAGAAACCTTCTCAAATTTGAGATCATCTCTCCCTACCACGGCGCGACAGCAGCGCGATCGGTCGCATGCGATGGGGACGAGAATGTCTTTCGACGACGATTCATACGACAGCCAGGCCGCACCAAATCATCCGTCGCGCGATCCGCAAGCAACCCAGGGCGTCGATCGCCGCACGCTGCTGCGCAATGCCATGGGCGTCTCGGCGCTCGGCCTCGGTGCCAGCCTGTTGCCGGGCCAGGCCGCGCACGCGCATTGGCGCATGCACCACCATCATCACCACGTCACCACCAGCTTTGCGCTCGCCGTCCTCCCCGATACGCAGTTCTACTCGCGCTATGCGACCTCCGAGGAAGGCCAGGCCTATCAGCGGCAATATGGCAGCACGCCCTATCCGGCGCAGACCCAGTTCATTGTCGACAACGCCGCGAAATATCACATCCCATTCACGATCCATCTCGGCGACGTCGTCGACCAGTCCAGGCATCCGCAGCAATGGGCCGTCGCCGACGCCGCAATGAAGCTGCTGGAGAATGCCGGCCGGCCGTATTCGGTGCTGGCCGGCAATCACGACGTGCTGTCGGCGCTGGAGTTCGAGAGCGCGGCGAGCCAGAGCGCGGGCACCGATGCGCAGCGCGGTTCATCGGAGCCGTATCTGTCCTGGTTTCCGGCCAGCCGCGCGGCGAAGCAGCGGACCTTCCTGGAGCGGCATCCGAGCGGCTGGCACGAGGCGCATGTGTTCCACGCCTGCGGCGTCAGCTTCATGGTGCTGTCGCTGTCGTGGCGTGCCTCGGACGACGCCGTCGCCTGGGCGCGCAGCATGATCGCGCGGCACCCGATGCTGCCGGTCATCCTCGCCAACCACCAGTTGCTCAACATCGCCAATGACGGCACGAGCCCGCTCGAGGTCGCCTACGGTCAATACCTCTGGGAGAAGCTGATCCGCAGCAACGACCAGATCTTCATGACGCTCAACGGCCACTATCATGGCGGCGCGCTGCTGACGAAGATCAACGACTTCCATAACCCCGTGCACCAGATGGTGGTCGACTATCAGATGGCCTATCAGGGCGGCAACGGCCTGATGCGGCTCTACGAGTTCGACTTCACGGCCAACAAGATCGACGTCGCCTCGTTCTCGCCTTGGGTGGTCGAGAAGCCGAAGGACAGTCTCAAGCAGTTCGACCGCGCCTGGCTGACGGAGGACAACCACGAGTTCTCGATTGCCATCGACTTCCGCCGGCGTTTTTCACGCTTCACCAATTTCTGCCATCTGCCGGCCTTCGCCGGCACGCCGATCCTGCCGCGGGTGAAGCAGGATCTCTATGCCAACTACACCGAGGCGCCGGAGCCGGTGGTGGTGCCGCCCGCGAACGAACAGGACTATCCGCTGATCGCCGAGACAACAGCGCATTGGCGGATCGCGTCGTCGGCGATCGGCAAGGCGGTGGCCGCCGGCACCGCGCTGTCGGACCTCACCGCCGCCAACCCAATGCAGCGCGCATCGCTCGCCGGTGCCGCGGAGGTCGCCGATGTGGCCTTCACCGCCGACAAGCACCGCCTGTCGTCAGCGCCGGGGAGCGTTCAGTTCCTCAACACCACCAAGCAAGGCGCCGGCCGCTTCAGCTGGTTCACGACGGCGGCCAACGCGCCGATCAATGCCGCGACCTTCGCATCCGGCTACACGGTCGAGGCCTTCATCAAGATCGATCCGAACTGGAAGGCGGCCGATCATGCCTGGTGCAACATACTCACCCGCTTCGGCAACCGCGGCTGGCTGCCGGGCTATGCCGGCGGCGACCCGGAATCGCCGCCGATCCTGTTCGCGATCTCCAACCTCCGCGAGGTGCAGTGGGAGATCGTGCCGTCGAGCTCGACCAGGCAGCCGCAGACCGACTGGTCCGGCGAGATCATGCTCGACACCTGGTATCACCTCGCCATCGTCAACGACCCCACCGATAACTCCACCGTGCTCTACATCGAGGGCGCGCCGGTCGTGCGCAGCGTGATCGGCGGCAACGGCATCGCGAGCGTCGCAGCGTCCCAGCCCTGGGCGCTCGGCTGCGGCTGGTGGGACCGCGCGCCGTCCGATGGCTTCATCGGCAGCATCGGAGAGGTCCGCGTGGTGTCGAAGCCGCTGGCGCCGAGCCAATGGCTGACCGCGCGCCGCGCCAGCGCCTGATCACACAACCTCCAAGCAAAACGGGCGCCCGCGAGGGCGCCCGTTCGTATTGGTAGCTGACGGATCCGGCCGCAGCCGGACCCAGGAGATCAGCGCTTCGAGAACTGGAAGGAGCGGCGGGCCTTGGCCTTGCCGTACTTCTTACGCTCGACGACGCGCGAGTCGCGGGTCAGGAAGCCGCCCTTCTTGAGGACGCTGCGCAGCTCCGGCTCGAAATTGGTCAGAGCCTTGGACAGGCCGTGACGCACCGCGCCGGCCTGGCCGGACAGACCGCCGCCGGCGACCGTGCAGATCACGTCGTACTGGCCCTTGCGGGCGGCGACGACCATCGGCTGCTCGATCATCATGCGCAGCACCGGACGGGCGAAGTAGACCTCGATGTCGCGGGTGTTGACGGTGACCTTGCCGGAGCCCGGCTTGATCCAGACGCGGGCGACCGCGTCCTTGCGCTTGCCGGTGGCATAGGCGCGGCCGAACTTGTCGACCTTCTTCTCATACTTCGGAGCGTCCGGGGCCGTGACGGCGCCCTTGAGCTGCGACAGCTGATCGAGAGACTGGATGCTTTCGGCCATCTTATGCGGCCCTCGTGTTCTTGCGGTTCAACTTGGCGATGTCGATCTTCTCGGGGTTCTGCGCCTCGTGCGGATGATCAGGTCCGCCATAGACACGCAGATTGCCCATCTGCACGCGGCCGAGCGGGCCGCGCGGGATCATGCGCTCGATGGCCTTCTCGATCACGCGCTCGGGGAAGCGGCCCTCGAGGATCTGGCGCGCGGTGCGCTCCTTGACGTGGCCGACATAGCCGGTGTGCTTGTAGTACGTCTTCTGCTCGCGCTTGCGGCCGGTCAGCACGGCATGCGCGGCATTGACGATGATGACGTTGTCGCCGCAATCGACGTGCGGGGTATAGATCGGGAGGTGCTTGCCGCGCAGCCGCATCGCGACCAGCGTGGCGAGACGACCGACGACCAGACCCTTGGCGTCGATGACGACCCACTTCTTCTGGACCTCGGCCGGCTTTGCCGAAAAGGTTTTCATGAGAGATATCCGTGACAGGGAGAATGCGGCGCGGGTGACGCGCCGAACTGGTCGCAGCTTCTAGAGAAGCGGCCTGCATTCGTCAACGCCATCCACGCGAAATTAATACAATAAAAACAGCGACTTACAAATATGGTGCAATAATACCCTCAAAAACCCTACGCATTAGGAATGGAATAGGTCGCCGTGACATGGGCGATCGGATCAGGCGATTCCCCTGACAACAGCGTGACTTCGCCGACCGCAAGCCGCTTGCCGAGCTTGAGCAGCCGCGCCTCCGCCAGCACGTCGGCGCCGGCCGCGCCCTTGCGCAGGAAGTTGATGTTGAGATTCGTGGTCACGGCGAGCCCGACCGGGCCGATCGCCGACAAGAGCACCACGTACATCGCGAAATCGGCCAGCGCCATCAGTGTCGGCCCGGAGACGGTGCCGCCTGGGCGCAACATGCGCTCGTTGAAGCGCTGGCGCATCCGGCAGCTCTTGCCATCGGCGCTCTCGATCGAAATGTCGCCGCCGGTGCGGAACGCCTGGGGAAATTCCGCGTGCAGGAACGCTTCCAGCTCCGCGATGGTCATCTTCGCCGTCATGTCTCCCCCTGCTCTCGTCGTCGCTCATCTGTTACATTAGCTGCATCGACGCGCCCATATGGAAATCGCAATGTCCGCCCCTGCCCTCGCCGACGCCGCCGATACGCCGATTTTGTTGCGCGAGATGGCGGGCGCCGTCGCCGTGCTCACGCTCAACCGCCCGGCACAGCGCAACAGCCTGTCGGAGCCGCTGATCGCAGAGCTGCATCAGGCCCTGGCCGAGATCGGCGCCGACAAGGCCGTGCGCGCCGTGGTGATCGCAGCAAATGGCCCGGCGTTCTGCGCCGGCCATGACCTCAAGGAACTCACCGCGCATCGCGGCGACGCCGACCGCGGCCGCGCCTTCTTCGCCAAACTGATGAATGCCTGCAGTGCGATGATGCAGGCGATCGTGCATCTGCCGAAGCCCGTTGTCGCGTCCGTGCAGGGCATCGCCACCGCCGCCGGCTGCCAACTGGTCGCGAGCTGCGATCTCGCCGTCGCCTCCGAGCGCGCCTCGTTCGCCACGCCCGGCGTCGACATCGGCCTGTTCTGCTCGACGCCGATGGTGGCGCTGTCGCGCAACGTGCCCCGCAAGCAGGCGATGGAGATGCTGCTGACCGGCGAGCCGGTTCCCGCCCCGCGCGCCCGCGAATTGGGCCTCGTCAACCGCGTGGTCACGCCCGGCACGGAGCGCGACACCGCGATTGCGCTGGCACAACAAGTGGCGCGCAAATCGGCCTATACGATCAAGCTCGGCAAGGAGGCATTCTACCGCCAGGCCGAGATGAGCCTTGCCGACGCCTATAGCTATGCGGCAGAGGTGATGACGCAGAACATGCTCGCCCGCGACGCGGAGGAAGGCATCGGCGCCTTCATCGAAAAGCGGACGCCGACGTGGCGGGATGAGTGAGCACCGACGCTCTCTCCGCCGTCATCGCGAGCGCAGCGCCGCGATCCAGAGTCCCACCCGAGCCCCTGGATTGCTTCGTCGCTGTCGCTCCTCGCAATGACGGTTTCAGCAACTTCGTCATTCCGGGGCGATGCGAAGCATCGAACCCGGAATCTCGAATTGGTCGAACTCAGCTCGAGATTCCGGGTTCGCCCTCCGGGCGCCCTGGAATGACGGCAACTAGTAGAAGCGCGAGCCCATGAATCACGACACCTACCCCGACGACTACATCCGCGGCATTCTCAACGGTGTGAAGGTGATCGCGATGGTCGGCGCCTCGCCGTCCGAGATCCGGCCGAGCTTCTTCGCCTTCAAATATCTGGTGCAACGCGGCTACGACATGATCCCGGTGAATCCCGGCCATGTCGGCAAGAGCCTGATGGGCCGCCCCTTCGCCGCCTCGCTCGCCGACATCGGCCGCCCGATCGACATGGTCGACATCTTCCGGAGCTCGCAGCACATCATGCCCGTCGTCGACGAGGCGCTGAAGCTCTCACCCTTGCCGAAGGTGATCTGGATGCAGCTCGGCGCGCGTGACGATGCGGCGGCCGAGAAGGCCGAGGCCGCCGGGCTGAAGGTCGTGATGAACCGATGCCCCAAGATCGAGTATGGCCGGCTGTCGTCGGAGATCTCGTGGATGGGCGTCAACTCCCGCACCATCAGCGCCAAGCGCGCGCCAATCCCGACCCAGGGCATGCGGCTGTCGCTGAACCGCACCAGCGTCGGCGGCGGCGCGACGGCCGCGGCCGACCGCGCCGCGAAGGACAGAAGCGATCCCACCTGACGCATCTGCGAAAGGAACGTGTCGCGACGACGGCGCGACACAGCAGCGCATTTCAAATCGGAGCGATCCGCGCCGGCAGCCTTGACGCCATCCTGGCCGCTGGCAAATGTCCTCCGCCGGGATGACGCGGAGGCGCACGATGCGCGCTATCGACACCGTCTCCCATCATCGATCCCTGCGCCAGCCGGCGCCGGCGCGCAACGGATCAAGCCAAGAGGAAACACCATGACCGAACGTGCCCCGGGATTTGCCACCCTCGCCATTCACGCCGGCGCCCAGCCCGACCCGACCACCGGCGCGCGGGCGACGCCGATCTACCAGACCACGTCCTTCGTGTTCAACGATGCCGACCACGCCGCCTCGCTGTTCGGGCTGCAGGCGTTCGGCAACATCTACACCCGCATCGGCAACCCGACCAACGCCGTGCTGGAGGAGCGCGTCGCCGCGCTCGAGGGCGGCACCGCCGCGCTGGCCGTTGCCTCGGGCCATGCCGCGCAGGTCGTGGCGCTGCAGCAGTTGCTGGCCCCGGGCGACGAATTCATTGCCGCGCGAAAACTCTATGGCGGCTCGATCAACCAGTTCACGCACGCGTTCAAGAGTTTCGGCTGGAACGTGGTGTGGGCCGACACAGATAACGTCGCGAGCTTCGAGGCCGCGGTCTCGCCGCGCACCAAGGCGATCTTCATCGAGTCGCTCGCCAATCCCGGCGGCACCATCACCGACATCGAGGCGGTCGCGCAGGTCGCGCGCAAGGCGGGCGTGCCGCTGATCGTCGACAATACCTTGGCCTCGCCCTACCTGATCCGCCCGATCGATCACGGCGCCGACATCGTGCTGCACTCGCTGACCAAGTTCCTCGGCGGCCACGGCAACTCGATCGGCGGCGTCATCGTCGATGCCGGCACCTTCGACTGGGCCGGCGGTGGCGACAAATATCCGATGCTGACGCAGCCGCGTCCCGAATATCACGGCATCCGCCTGCACGAGACGTTCGGCAATTTCGCCTTCGCGATCGCCTGCCGCGTGCTGGGCCTGCGCGATCTCGGCCCCGCGCTGTCGCCGTTCAACGCCTTCATGATCCTGACGGGCATCGAGACGCTGCCGCTGCGCATGCAGAAGCACTGCGACAACGCCAAGGCGGTCGCCGAATATCTCAGCAGGCATCCCGCCGTGGCGTCGGTGAGTTACGCCGGCTTGCCCGAGGACAAGTATCACACGCTCGCCCGCAAATACTGCCCGAAAGGCGCCGGCGCCGTGTTCACCTTCTCGCTCAAGGGTGGCTACGATGCCGGGGTCAAGCTGGTGTCGAACCTGAAGCTGTTCTCGCATCTCGCCAATGTCGGCGACACCCGCTCGCTGGTGATCCACCCGGCCTCGACCACCCACAGCCAGCTCGACGATGCCGCCAAGATCAAGGCCGGCGCCGGCCCCGACATCGTCCGCATCTCCGTCGGCATCGAGGACAAGGAAGACCTGATCGCCGACCTCGAGCAGGCGCTGAGCGCGTAGGCGGGTCGGCAGCTGCGCTGAACGTGCGGCGATCTCAGACGCGAGTTGCACACGCATATCGCCATCGACGTCATGCCCGGGGCTTGACGAACGGCTGAGACCGAGATGGCGATCCGGGCCTCGAAAACAAAGAGAGCGCGACAGGCCTCCCCTGGCCTTCCGCGCTCTCTTTCGTCCCACGGTCATGCCGTTGCCGGCGTCTCGGACCGCGCCCTCGTTAACTCCGGATCTAGCTCAGCAGCACCAGCAGGCTCGCCTGCGCGGGGCTCGTCAGCGGAAGCGCGGCGGTCGCGATCGACCGGCGCGCCGTCAGCGCCTGGCGACAGGCGGCGACCTCGTCGGCGATGGCAAGATGCGGTTGCGACGCTTCAGTCCTGGACAGCAGCCTGAGACGTGCGGACGCCGACATCACGATGACCGACATGCGCGAACCCTTCTGGTCTGACACTCTGATGGAAATGCAGCAGAGATTTTCATCCCGGACGCAGACAGTGCTGGTTTGCGTCCAGCCGGCCTTCAAAATCGCCGGCACCCGTAACCTTGCACCCGCAGAACTTAACAAAAGCTGAAAAAGCCCGTCCTTCTACGGGTGATTGCAGCCCCGTTCCGCGCGCTGGAAGGTTTTCGTTAACCATACAGGGCCCATCCTGCCGGCCATGGAATCGCTCCGGTGCAGCCAACAGCACCGATGTCGCATGGCATCACGCCGGCCGTCCCGGAGCTGCAAGGAGAGCAGAATGCGAACGTTGGTGATCATGATGCTGCTGGCGGCCATCGCGGCGAATGGCGTCGTGCTCGCAGCCGACCTGCCGGCCGTCCACGACAAGCTCGTCCACTACAAGGCCCGCCGCGCCGTCAAGGCGCCGCCCACAATCGTCGTCGTCAAGGACCAGGACTCGCTGATCTCCCCGATGTGGCCCTCCACGCCGCTGCTGCTCGGCCGCCAGGAGCTGCCCGGCTATTACGGCCGCGCCTTCTCCTACGACTACCAGGGCGCGTATTACGGCGGCGAAGGCTACACCAACTACATGTTCCGCCTGCCTTATGCCTGCGGCGTGTACGGGTATTGCTGAGGGAGCACTACGCCACCGCGCTGGCGTTGATCGCCTTGATGGTCTCGAACAGCTTCACCACCCTGCTCTCGTCGAACAACTGCTCCGGACCGGTCGGCGCGATACCCGTGAATGGCGGCTCGTAGAGCAGCGCCGGGTCCATCACGCCCTGATCGGTCAGGTGCTCGATCACCATGTCGATGAATTCGATCTGCGCCGCCGACGCCGTGCCGCCGGCGATGAACTCGCCGAAGGCCGCGCTGACCGCCGCGCGGTCAAGCCCGACCAGCGAGCGCACGAAGCGGCCGAAGCCGTGGCTGACTTCCCTGGCCCGCGCGATGTCGCCGGCCTCGCCGATCCCGGCTTCCAGCAGCATCCGCTCCAGCTCGGTCAGGTCGTAGGCCGTGAGCGGCTTGCCGTGGCGCAGCTTGTTCAGCGCCAGATTGTCCTGATGCGCGCGCAGGAAGTGTCGCGCCTTGGCCTTGAACCGGGCAAAGTCGGCTTCGCCCACCTGCGGCAATTGCAGCTCGACCCCCTCGCCGATCTCGTCGGCGAAGTTCGAATAGACGACGGTCTTGCGTCCCTTCTCGATGTGCTGGATCAGGTCGCGCAGCCGCAGGCGCACCAGCTCCAAGAGCGGCACGGTGACGCCCTCCCACCATTGCTCTGTCTGGATCTCCTCGATCAGCTCGGCATGCCTGGCAATGGCCGGAATGCCGGTCTGGTCCTCAAGGGCTGACGCGATCTCCAGGAGCTGCTTGCGGAGATTGTCGAAGCGCTTGGAGCCCTTGAGCAGCGCCAGCTCAAGTTGGAACATCAGGAGGTCGAAGCGCTTGGCGTCCTCGGTGCCGAGCATGTGGCTCGACGGCAGCGGCGCGATCTCCTCGACCAGCTCCTCGCGCTTGTGCTCGTCGATCGCGTCCCACTCCTTGGGCTCGCGATACTTCTCGACCGCGCGGCGATGCTTCCGGACGATGAAATTGTCGGTGTTGAGCCCGCCGACGATCGCCTGCAAGGTCGCGGCAGCGGACGCTCGAATCTCCGGCTCGCTCGGTGGCTCGCCTTCGTCACCCTCATAAGGCGCCTGTCCGCCGGCCGAGAAGCCGCCTGCGGCAGCCGCCTTCGAGAACTTCTCGTCCAGCGCCCGCACCAGGTCGAGCCGGCCGGCGAACAGCCGCTCGGACAGCGACTTCGCCGCGGAGGCTTCCTTCAACTCCGGATTGGCGCCGAAGAACTCGATGTTCTGGCAATAGTCGAAGACGCAAAACTCCTCCTTGTCCTGCCCAGGACCGAACAGGTCCGGACACAGCCGCGTGCCGCGCCCGATCATCTGCCAGAACTTGGTCTTCGAGCGCACCGGCTTGAAGAACACGAGATTGACCACCTCGGGCACGTCGATGCCGGTGTCGAGCATATCGACCGAAATCGCGATATGCGGCACCTTGGTCTTGATCGAGAAGTCGTCGATCAAGGTCTGCGCATAGGCGCCGGTCTTATGGGTGATGACGCGGGCGAAATGCCCGGCCAGCGCCGGATAGGCCACGTTGAAGCGGGTTTCGATATATTTGGCGTGGTCCTCGTTCTTGGCGAAGATGATGGTCTTGCCGAGCCGGTCGCCGCCTTCGACCTTGATGCCGTTCTGCATCAGATGCGCGATGACGAGATCGACCGTCTCCTCGTTGAACAGCCGCTTGTTGACCTCCGCCGCTTCGACCGTATCGGGGACGTCGTCCTCGCCCCATTCCAGCATGTCCCACTGGTCTTTTTCCTCCGCCGAGAGGTCGTCATAGCGGAGGCCGGAGCGGACGATTTTCAGCGGCACCGAGATCGTCTTCGGCGGCACCAGGTGCCCCTCGGCCACCGCCTCCTCCAGCGAATAGGCATCGGTCGGCACGCCGTCTTCGAGGTCGAACAGCGAATAGGTGTTGCGGTCGATCTCGTCCTTCGGCGTCGCCGTCAGCCCGACCAGGAAGGAATCGAAATACTCGAAGATGGCGCGATAGCGCTGGTAGACCGAGCGGTGCGCCTCGTCGATCACGATCAGGTCGAAATGGCCGGGGCCGAATTTGAGCTTGCCTTCCTGGCGGCCGTCGATCAGCCCCATCATGGTCGGATAGGTGCAGATGAAGACGCGCCCGTCGGCGGTCCGCTCGGTCACCAGATTGACCGGCGCGGCGTCCGGCAGATGCGTCTTGAACGCGCCGGCCGCCTGGTTCACCAGCGCAACGCGGTCGGCCAGGAACAGCACCCGCTTGACCCAGCCGGCGCGCATCAAGAGGTCGACCAGCGCGATCACGGTGCGGGTCTTGCCGGAGCCGGTCGCCATCACCAGCAGCGCCTTGCGCTCGCGGTCCTCCTCGAAATGCTTGGCGATCGAGCGGATGGCGCGGTGCTGATAGGGCCGCTCCACGATCTTGCGGCTGATCGCCTCCGCGGCCAGCGACTTCCGCCCGGTGCGGCGCTGGATTAGAAGCTCCAGCTCGTCGCGCTTGTAGAAGCCGCCAATCTGCCGCGGCGGATAGCGCGTGTCGTCCCAGATCCAGTGCTCATAGCCGTTGGAATAGAAGATCACCGGCCGCTGGCCGTAGCGCGCCTCCAGCCGATCGGCATAGAGCTTGGCCTGCTGCTGGCCGGATCGCGCATCCTTGCGCGTGCGCTTGGCCTCGACCAGGCCGAGCGGCTTGCCATCCGCGCCCCACAGCACGTAGTCGACGAAGCCGATGCCCTCATTATTCGGCATGCCCTCGACGCGAAACTCGCGCTCATCAGGCTGATCGAGCGCCCAGCCGGCCTCGCGCAGCAACAGGTCGATGAAGCGGTCGCGGGTCTCCGCCTCGTCGTAATTATGCTGGTCCGGCGTCGCCTCGGCCGCCTTGCGTGCGGCAGCGACCTCGGCCCGCAGCTTCTTCAGTTCAGTGTCGAGGTTGTCCTTGTCGAGCAGCAGCCTGGTCAGCTCGCCGTCCTTGGCGTCGAGCTCGGCCTGCTGGGTCTTGAGCTGGACGAACGCCTTCTTCAACACCTCGTCGCGACGCGACAGCACGGCTGGGTCGAAAGTCAGCCCGTCGGCCGGCTTGGCCTTGGCATAGGTGCGGGCAAACCAGAAGCAGACGTGGAACAGCTCCTTGACCGCGCCGGTGGCATCGCCGGCGCTGATCCGGCGCGCCTCATGAACGGCGCGGTTGCGCAGCGTATTGATGTATTTGGCCTTGGCAAACACCGCCTCGCCCGCGGCGCGGCGGAAGCTCGGCTCGTGCAGCAGCGCCGCGATGTTGTCCTGATAGGGCAGCTTGAGATTGGGGTCGGACTTGAACGCCCATTTCACCGCCACCTCGACGGTCTTGCCGGCAAAGAACGCGGCCGCGGTCGGCGACACCGCCGCCTGGCGCTCGGCCTCGACCGCCGCCTCGTGCACGGCCGGAAATTCAGCGGCTAGAAAGGCGAAGTTGGACATTCAGCTCCTCTGGCGCTCCCCTCGCGTGATCGCCATCCTGCCGGATCATCCGCGTCTGCCCTGACCGATCCGGCCATACCGGATCACCTTCAACCATCGGATGCATTGCCCCGGTCCGTCAAGCGGCTCCGCAGCGTCACACGGGAACACACGCAGATTGCCGGCTGTGTCATAGGGTGGTACACTGCCTCAAACGGGACTGCCCATGATCGTGAGCTTCCGAGACGACTGGCTGCATCGGTTCTTCGTCGACGACATCCGATCGAAGAAGATCCCGGCGGACCTGGAGGATCGGCTGTTCCGCAAGCTGCAGTTGATCGACGACGCGGCCACGGACGCGGATCTGCGGTCGCCGCCGAGCAACCACTTCGAGAAGCTGCGTGGCCACCTCGACGGCTTCCATTGCATCCGCGTCAACAAGCGCTGGCGATTGGTCTTCCGCTGGCACGGCGGCCGCGGCGAGGCGACCGATCTCTATCTCGACGACCACAGCTACGAGTGAGGCACATCTATGCTGATGACCAAACGCAAGCCGGCAACCGTGGCCGAAATCCTGATCGAGGAGTTCATGCAGCCGATGGGGCTGACGCAGACCGCGCTGGCCGCCGCGATGGGCGTACAACGCAAGCACGTCAACGAACTCTGCAACGGCAAGCGCAACGTCACCGCCGCCACCGCCCTCATCCTGGCCCGTGTGTTCGGCAACAGCCCGGAGTTCTGGCTCAACGTGCAGCGGCGCAGCGACCTGTGGGAGGCGATGCACTCGCCACGCGAGCGCAAGCGGATCGAGCGCGCGAAGCCGCTGAATTCGGCGGCGTAAGCAGATCCTTGTAGGGTGGGCAAAGCGCAGCGTGCCCACCATGACATGCAGAGGTCTTGGCAGTGGGCACGCTGCGCTTTGCCCACCTACGCACTACCTACCTTTGTCGATCTTATAGTTCACCACGAAACGCCCGATCTTGAATAGAAGCAAACAGGCTTTCGGTAGATTGGCTCGAACGAGCGACTGCATCGCTTGTCTTTTTCAAGACTGCCACTCTGTTCTCGAAATCGATCTGCTTACTCAACGGCGGCACCAGAACCGGGAACTCCGATAGCTGGGTTTTGTTAATCGAAGCGATTCCTGTCGTTTGCTTGGCCGATCGCAGAAAATAGGCCTTTCCATATGCGCTGCCGACCAGCCAGATCAAATATAGCGGACGAACCTCACTGGAAGTGATCCTCACGCGAAAGATATGGTTCTGGTGTATCGACTCCTCCAGTTCGTCAGCCCAGAGCGTTCCTCGCCCAAGCTTGTCGGGATCGCCGCCTTCCGTCAGCAGCAAGTCATCCTTTCGGAGCAAGTAACGTTCAATCTCGGCCTCGGTCGCATCGATCGTCTTGACCACGGCCAGATCGAGATGCTTGTCCTGGACGTTGGAGACAGCCATGTAAGGGACCTCTCTGACGGATTCTCCGTTGAGCTTTCTCCCCTTGGTAATACCCGATACGATCTCGGCGACTTCACCTAAACTACAACTATTCTTTTTATTGCTTGCGTTGGCGATCAAATCCCCAAACATTTCCAAGAAAATCGAGTGTGTTAAATGATCGAGCAATTCGATTGCCCGCCTCCGCTTCCGCCGCAGCGCATCGGCCTTGTCCAGGATCGCCGCGATCCGCCGCTGCTCGTCGAGAGAAGGAAACGAAAACGGAATAGCACGAATGATGCTCGTATTTAGATTTGGCATCGTCACGCCCTTTGCGTGATAATGCAGCCAACGTCCGACTTCGTCTCGTTTCAGAAAATGGCGCAGATAGCCGAGGTCAATTTCGGGGCAGTTCGGACGAATACGGATACTGCCCGTGCCACAGAGCCAACCTTCCTCGGACTCTGTTACTACCGCGAAGCGGCTCACGTCGCCCCGACGACTGAAAACAATGTCGCCGACGCGAAGTCGGTGCTGACCGAGCCGTCGCGCGTGCGACTCGTCTACGCGGGCGATATCAACACACGAAATACGGCCATCGACCATATCCTGGGGCATAACAACAGGAATGCCGTCATCAGAATAGTCCGAAGCGTGCAACTGGCTACCAAATGGACCAGTTTGCACCTCGCCGCCGAACTCGTCGCAAATCTCGCCGATGGTCGTAAGCCGGAAGTGTGCGGGAGTGCCACTGTCAGCAAGGACGTTCACAGCATCGTCTCCAGCTCGGCCAGCCCTACCGCAATCTCCTGCTCCAGCGCTTTCAGCTCGGCGATGATCTCCTTCGGATGGCGATGCTCGGCAGCCTCATGCACCACTTCCTTGTAGCGGTTAAGCGAGAGATCGTAGCCCGCCTCTGCAATCTCCGCCTTCGGCACGCAAAAGCTCTGCGCGGTGCGAAGTCGCTTGCGCTCGGCTCCATTGCGCTCCTTCCAACGCGCGGCGATATCAGGCAGGTTGTTCTTGGCGTGCTCGCCTTCGTCGAGCTTGGCCCGCGCCCCGAGCTTATCGACCGGCAACAGCGGCGTCCGCTTGTCGTCGAGCGAGATGCCATCGGCCTGGCAGTCGTAGAACCAGACGTAGTCTGTCCCTCCGGAGTTGGTCTTCGTGAACAGCAGGATCGCGGTGGAGACGCCGGCATACGGCCTGAACACGCCCGACGGCAGCTTGACGATACCGTCGAGCTTGTGCTCCTCGACCAGCATCTTTCTGATGGCCTTGTGCGCGGTGGAGGAGCCGAACAGCACGCCATCCGGCACGATGACGGCGGCGCGGCCACCGGGCTTCAACAGCCGCAGGAACAGCGCCAGGAACAACAGCTCGGTTTTCTTGGTCTTGACGATCGCGAGCAGATCCTTGGCCGTGGTCTCGTAGTCGAGCGAGCCGGCGAACGGCGGATTGGCGAGCACGAGGCTGTAGCGGTCGGAATCGGCGGCATGGTCCTGTGACAGCGAATCCTTGTAGCGGATGTCGGGGTCGTCGACGCCATGCAGGGTCATGTTCATCGAGCCGATGCGCAGCATCGTGCCGTCGAAATCGAAGCCGTGGAACATCTCCTCGTTGAAATGGTCGCGGCTCTCCTTGTCGTGGAACAGCTTCGGGTCGTTCTCGCGCAGATACTCGCCGGCCTGGACCAGGAAGCCGCAGGTGCCGCAGGCGGGATCGCAGATCACGTCCTTGCGCGTCGGCGCCGTCATCTCGACCATCAGCGCGATGATGTGGCGCGGGGTGCGGAACTGGCCGTTCTGGCCGGCGCTGGCGATCTTGCCCAGCATGTATTCATAGAGGTCGCCCTTGGTGTCGCGGTCCTCCATCGGGATGTCGGCCAGCAGGTCGACCACCTTGGCCAGCAGCGCGGGCGTCGGAATCGTGAAGCGCGCGCCCTTCATGTGGGTGGCGTGCGCGGTGTCCGCGTCGGCCATCTTGCGCAGGAACGGGAAGACGTGCTCCGAGACGATGTCGAACATCGTCGCCGGATCCTTGTTCTTCAGCCGCGACCAGCGCATCTCCTCGTAAGCAACGCCGCCGCCCTTGCCGATGCCGTCCTTGCCTTCGGGGAAGATGCGCCGCTCCATCGGCTTGCCCAGCCGGGTCGCGCGGTTCTCCTCGCGCGTATGCGCCTCGTCCAGCCCGCGGATGAACAGCAGATAGGTGATCTGTTCGATCACCTCGATCGGATTGGCGATGCCGCCTGACCAGAACGCATTCCAGACATTGTCGATCTTGGACCGAAGTTCGCCCGTCAGCATGTTCACCCCATTCCGCACATCTTGCTGAACCGGCATAGCAAATTCAGCGGGGCGTGAAACGGATTCGGTACGATCATCCCCTGACAAGTCTGGGCACGCGGCGCTTCACCAAAGCGGCGCGACAGCGCCCTTGCATCTTTCGGCAAATCAGCATATTCTGCGTTTGTTCCTGTCCAGCCGAGGGGCGCTTCCGGATCGTCCAGTTGCGTGGGATTGGGAATGCGGTGGACGTGGCGGGCCGTGCGCGGGCTTCAAGCTTGCGCGGACGAGCGGCTTGTCACGGACGGCGAAATCGCGTGGTCCTGGCGCCCCGACGCTGGCGCTAAGTCTCGCAGCGGTGCTCACACATCGCGCGAGATGACGGGGGCAAGAGAGCCCGGTCCCCGGGGAGATCGCGTATAAGCGTTAAAACCATCGCGCGGGGAAGGCCGGGTGTTTTCGGCCGTACCTGTGGTGACCGCCGCGTGCTTTTTTCTTTGCACGCGGGCCATGGGTGCCGGCCAGGCATCCGGCCTTCCCTGCGCCCTCGCGTTTTTCGGGGGCGAGACGATCGGCATGGCTCGGCGCACAAGCGCGCGAGGATGAGGGTGTATGTCTTGGCGAGATCGGGAGTTGCACGCAAAGGCGCTCATTGGCTCGCGCCCAACGTCCCAGTCGTCATTCCCGGGCGTGCGAAGCACAAGCCCGGAATCCATTTTCCAGCGTGTCTCGCGGCTCAATGGATTCCGGGCTCGCCCTGCGGGCGCCCCGGAATGACGGCGGAGGTCGCTGCAACAGCGAGCGCGAGAACGCCCTACCCCGCCTGCCCGGCCGCCACGGCCGTCCGCGGCACGGCGACAACAGCGACACGTCGCGGCGACAGGCGTTCGGCCTGCAGCACGGCGAGCGTCAACACGATGATGGCCGTGCCCTGATGCAGCAGCGCCAGCGAGATCGGCACCAGCGCGAGCAGGGTGAGAATGCCGAGCACCGCCTGCACCAGGATCGCCGCCAGCAGCCGGTGCGCGCCGCGCACGACGTTGCGGCCGGCGCCGGCACGCATCACGTCGAAGGCGTGCCACGCCGCCAGCGCCAACAACGTGTAGGCGGTCATGCGATGCATGAACTGCACCGTCAAATCGTTCTCGAACAGATTGATCCACCACGGCGAATGGATCCACAGATTGGCCGCCTTCGGGATCAGGCCGCCGTCGATCTCGGGCCAGGTGTTGTAGACGAGGCCGGCGCGCAGGCCCGCGACCAGCGCCCCGAGATAGAGCTGCACGAAGGTGATTCCGACCAGCACCCGGGCCGTCAGCCGCAGCCGCGCCGGCACTTCGGCCTCCTCGCGTGGCGCGAGCCGCCGCAGGGTCCAGACGATCGACGCGTAGATCAGCAGCGCCAGCGCGAGATGCGTCGCCAGCCGGACCGGCGCCACCTCGGTGCGCTCGGTCAAGCCGGAGGCCACCATCCACCAGCCGACCGCGCCCTGCAGCGCGCCGAGGCCGAAGATCAGCCACAGCCTGCGGCCGAGCGGCCCGGAGACGGCGCCGCGCCACAGGAACCACAGGAAGGGCAGCAGGTAGACCATGCCGATGACGCGGCCGAGCAGCCGGTGGCTCCATTCCCACCAGAAGATGGTCTTGAACTCGTGCAGGGTCATGCCGGCGTTCATCTGCCGGTACTGCGGAATGGTCTTGTAGGCCGCGAAGGCGTCGCTCCAGGCCTGCTCCGTCAGCGGCGGCAGGGTGCCGGTGACCGGCTTCCATTCGACGATCGACAGCCCGGATTCGGTCAGCCGTGTCGCGCCGCCGACCAGCACCATCAGCGCGATCAGGCCGGCCACGACGAGGAGCCAGATGCGGATCGCGGCGAGATCTGTCGTGCGGGGAACCGTGGTCATGGATGTTGAACGCTCGATTGAACCGGGGCTGACAGGCCCTTATAATCCCGACCAAATCGCGCGCAAGCCGCGCCGCCCCCAGCCGAGGCTGACAATCCCGTCATGACGATCCGCACCCGCAAACTGATCGGCGCCGTCGCGCTGCTCCTGCTCGCCTTCGCCTGGTCGATGATGGGCATGGTGATGGCGCAATTCCCCCTGATCGCCAATTCCGGCTGGCTGCAGGCGGTGTATTACGTCGTCGTCGGCATGGGCTGGGTGCTGCCGGCGATGCCGATCGTGAGCTGGATGCTGCGCCCGGATCCGGAGCGGCAGCAGGGCTGATCAGCCGAGATCGAGCTTGGGCGGCTGCGCGGCTTTTTCGCGCGGCAGGGTCACCCCGGCCATCAGCACCTTCAGGGCGCGCAGCGAGCGTGAGCGGCCGTCCCAGGCGATGCGCGGCAGCATGTGCAGATGGGTGCGGCCCTCGCTCTGCACCACGCCTGGCATCGTCGAGGCCGCGCTGACGAAACCCGCCTGCTCGGCGAGCACGACATCGCTGCGGCGGAACGAATAGCGGTCGCCGAACGGATACGCCATGTGCCGGACCGGGCGGCGCAGCGCCGTCTCCAGCACCGCCCTGCCCATCGCAATCTCGCGCTGGGCGTCGGCATCCCTGAGATTGGCGAGCACGGGATAATGCACGGTGGCACTGCCGATCGTGACGTTGGGGTCGGCGGCGAGCCGGGCGATGTCGGCCCAGTCCATCGCGGACTCGCGGCTCAGCGCGGTGAGATCGACCGAGTGGCGCGAGCAGAGGTCGCGGATCGCGATCGACAACTCGGCTGGCGGCAGCTTGCGCAGCCACGCCGAAAGATACGCGAACAGCTCGTATTTTTCCGCCGGCGTAAACACGTTGAAGCGCTGCTCACGATGATCGATCACGAGGCTGATGCGGGCCTCGCGCGCGATCACGGCCTCCAGCGCCAGCCACCAGGCTTCGCCGAGCCCGTCAGGAAAAGCCGAGGGCACGTAGACGGTGAACGGCACGCCATGGCGGGCGAGCACCGGATAGGCGTGCGTGATCAGGTCCTTCGCGGCGCCGTCGAAGCTCAGGCAGGCGAAGCGACGGCTGTCGGGCAGCCGGACCGACCGGCCGCAGGCCTCGTCGAGCGAGACGATCTCGTAGCCCCAGCGCTTCAGCGCCCGGATCACCTTGTCGAGGAAGACGGGCGTGATCTCCGCGCATGTCAGCGGCTGGAACGCGCCCTTGCGCCGCGGCCGCACCCGCTCGAACCGCAGCACGGCACCGGCGCCGGCCGCGGCTCGCGAGGCGAGCAGCGTGCGACCGCTGAAATAGGCCAGCTCGAGCCGGGCGCTGCGCAGCCACCTGTTGTCCGACGACAATTCCCGCGCCCCTTCCGAAAATCCCACTTGAAACCAGACCGTCTGCGCCCACCTGATGCGGACAGACCATGGCGCGATCGCGTCATGATCACCGCCATCCGATGATAGCGACCATCCGCCGTCAAGATCGCGTGGGCGCTGCCGATTTGAACAGATCTTTGTTTGTGTCATTCCCGATTTGGGACGAAGTCATTGCCATTACCTTTTGTTGAGACTTCTTTGCGAGGGTCTCCGGACGTCAAGCAACAAAATTCCACGACAACGCGAGCTGCGCGATGACCATGGCCGCCGTGATCGAGAGCCGGACGGCGCAGGCGCCCGCGCGGCGGCTGCCGTCGGGGCTCGCGCGGGTCGACATCGTGTCCGATCTGGCGGCCGCCGAGCCGGTCTGGCGCGCGCTCGAAGATCCCGCCCATGTCTCGACGCCGTACCAGCGCTTCGACCTGCTCGGCGCATGGCAGCGCGACGTCGGCGCACGCGAGCATGCTACGCCGTTCATCGTCATCGGGCGTGATGCCGAGCAACGTCCGCTGCTGCTGTTGCCTTTGACGTTGCGGCACGCTTGCGGCATGCGCATCGCCAGCTTCATGGGCGGCAAGCATACGACCTTCAACATGCCACTGATGGATGGCGAATTCGCCGCGCGCGCCGGCGCCGGCGATCTCGACGTCCTGCTCGCAGGGCTGCGCGACCGCGGCGGTGTCGACGTGCTCGCCTTGACGCAGCAGCCGCAGCGCTGGGGCGATGTCGCCAATCCGCTGGCGCAATGGCCGCACCAGCCGTCGGTGAACGACTGCCCGGTGCTGCTGATGCCGCCGGGCGCCGCGCCGACGGCGCTGCTGTCGAATTCATTCCGCAAGCGGCTCAAGAGCAAGGAAAAGAAGCTGCAGGCGCTGCCCGGCTATCGCTACATGGTCGCGGGCAGCGACGCCGAGATTGCCGAGCTGCTCGACTGGTTCTTCCGCACCAAGCCGATCCGCATGGCCGAGCAGAAGCTTCCGAACGTGTTCGCGGAAGCAGGTGTCGAGGCCTTCGTGCGCAGCGCCTGCATGGCCAAGCTCGGTTGCGGACATCGCGCCATCGATATCCATGCGCTGCGCTGCGATGCCGAGATCATCGCGCTGTTTGCCGGCGTCGCCGACGGGGCGCGCTTCTCGATGATGTTCAACACCTATACGCTATCGGAGAATGCGCGCTGGAGCCCCGGGCTGATCCTGATGCGCTCGATCATCGATCACTACGCGCAACAGGATTTTCGCGCCCTCGATCTCGGCATCGGATCGGACGACTACAAGCGGATGTTCTGCAAGGACGACGAGCCGATCTTCGACAGCTTCATGCCGTTGACCGCGCGGGGCCGCGTTGCCGCAACGACGATGGCTGCGGTCAGCCGGGCCAAGCATGCCGTCAAGCACAGCCCTGCCCTGCTCCGTCTGGCGCAGCGCCTGCGCGGCGCGCTGCAATCGCGTGGCGGCGTCGCCAAGGCCAACGAGAACGAGAAGGCTGAAGACTAGGCGGCGACGCCGCGCGGCCCCGGCTGGTTGCGGTTCGCGCCTCCGCCCGGTGCCTTCAGCATGGTGACGGCGCCAAAGCCGACCTCGCGCAACTGCTCGCTCATCTGGCTGCGCGCCTCGGCGGCCATGTTGGGATCGGGCACGACGACGGCGCGCGCGCCCGCGGTCAACAGCTCGGCCGGCAGGTCGGAGGCATTGCCGGCGTCGAGCAGGACGTGGTCGTAGACCCGCAGCAGCGCGTCGATGGCGAGCGCGAGCCGCGGCGATTGCAGTTGGCTGCGGTCGGCGCCGGGACGACCGGCGTTGACGATGTGCAGCCGCGAGGCCTGGTCCTTGGTGATGATGGACGCGAACGATGCCTCGCCCAGCATCAGCTCGATCAGGCCGGGTGCGGCCGGATCGACCGAGACGCCTGCAAGCAGTTGCGGGCTGCCGGCGAGGTCGACCAGCACCACGCGCGCCTGCGCCGCCATGGTGCGGGCGATCGCGAGCGCGGTGGACGTGACGGCATCGCCGCCGGCCGTGCCGAGCACGGTGACCTTGCGGGCGCCCTCGCCCGCGGCGAGCAGATCGGATGCGAGCTGCTCGAGCTCGTTCATCGGCGCTGGCTTGATCGGCTCGGCCGACGGCGCCTCGGCCGCCTGCATGGCCGTGACGGGCGGCGGTACGAAAGCCGGATGCGTGGCCTCAACCGGCGCCGGCGTCGAAGGTGGTGCAACGGCCGGCGATGCGGAAACCGTCCGCGGGGCGATCATCGGCTCGACCCGCGCCGCGAGCACCATGACGTCGGCCATGCTGCCCATGGCCGGGGCGGTGGGGCCCGCCGCGCGCGGCGCCGTGAGGCGCAGCAGCTCTCCGGTGATGACCACGCCTGAGGTCAGCATCAGGGTCGCCAGCGTCGCGATCAGCACGATCGGCAGCTTCTTCGGATAGGCCGGCGTATTCGACACCACCGCCCGCGAGATGATCCGTCCATCCGCCGGCGGCGTGTCGAGCGTTTCGCGGGTGTTCGCCTCGCGGTATTTGGCGAGATACGATTCCAGCAGGTCGCGCTGCGATTTGGCATCGCGCTCCAGCGCCCTCAGCTGGACATCGAGGCCATTGGTGGAGGTGGCCTGCTTCTTGGCCTGCTCGAGGCTCTGGCTCAGCATCTGCACCCGCCCGTCGGCGATGCGCGCGTCGCTGTCGAGCGAGCGGGAGATCTTGCCGGCCTCGTCACGGATCTGGCGGTCGAGATCAGCCAGTTGCGCCTTCAGTTCCTTGATGCGCGGATGATTGTCGAGCAGTGTCGACGACTGCTCGGCGAGCTGCGCGCGCAGGCTCACGCGCTGCTCCGACAAGCGGCGCATCAGCTCCGAATTGAGCACCTCGGATGCCTCGATCGGCTGGCCGCTCTGCAGCATCTCGCGGATCAGCCGCGCCTTGGTCTCGGCGTCCGATTTCAAGGCGCGGGCATTATTGAGCTGGGTGTTGACCTCGCCCATCTGCTGGTTGGACAGCGAGGTGTTGTTGGTCCCCATGAACGAATTCGACTTGGCGCGGAACTCCTCGACCCGCGATTCCGCTTCCTCGACCTTCTTGCGCAGCCCCTGGATCTCCCCGGCCAGCCACTGGCTGGCCGACTTCGCCTGCGCCTGGCGGGCGTTCTGCTGAACCACGAGATAGCCGTCCGCGATCGAATTCGCGACCTGTGCCGCGAGCGCCGGATCCTGCGACTGGAACTCGACGACGAGGACGCGCGATTTGTCGACGGCGTAGACCGTCAGGCGCTCGTAATAGGCATCCATGACGCGCTCGTCCGGCGTCATGGCAAGCGGATCCTTCACGAGCCCGACCATCGCCAAGACCGACTTCAGCGGCGACACGCCGCGCAGGACTGGATCGAACTCGGGCAGATCACCAAGTTTGTTCTTCCTGATGATGTCGCGCGCCAGATCGCGCGACAGCACCAGTTGCACCTGGCTGGTGACCGCCTCGGGATCGAGTGCCGTTCGCTCCTCGGTACGCTCGCCGTTCGGCCGCACGAACACGTTTTCGCGGCCGTCGATCAGGATCCGCGCTTCGGACTTGTACCGCGGCGTGATCATGTTGACTGCGGTGATCGACAGAACGAGAGCGAGCAGCGTCGGCAAAAGAATGAAGCCGCGCTTTCGTGCCAAGGCGCGGCCGACCAGCCGGAGATCGAGATCGCCGGCCGGGCCCGGCTCGGCCGGCGATGGCGAGCCAGTCACGGGTCGGACGGAAGCTCCGTCAACCTGTGTCGTCTTGCCGGCACGCCAGAACGCCAACCGCATCATCCACTCCCGCGAGACCTACGCCACGCCGCTACCATACGTGGTACAATTACACTCCATTAAGGTTGCTGACGGGTTAACCGGAGCGCCTGCAACCTCGCCCTATCGAACAATCGTCATCCTTCCCCATATGCTGCTCGCTACAAGTAGGCTTGCGCCAGATCGTCACAATGTTGGAGCGAGCTCGCCCGGCAGCGACGACAAGTGAGACTTTGTTAACCATCAAGCCTCTATCGAGGTTGGAGCCATCAATATTCAGCGACGAGAGGCGCCCGTGCTTCCTCTATCCGCCAGTCGTCAGATCAGCTCGCGCAGCGACGCCTGGCTAAACCATGCGAAGGCCGAAGGCGCTGGCGAGTTCGACATGGCACCGTCGCAGAACAAACCTCTCAAAATCCTTCACGCGGTCAGAGCTCCCGTCGGCGGCATCTTTCGGCACATCCTCGACCTTGCCAACGGCCAGGTCGATCGCGGGCATGACGTGGGCATCATTGCGGACAGCCTGACCGGCGGCGAACGCGCCGATGCCGCGCTGGCCCAGATCGCGCCCCGCCTGACACTCGGCGTGCACCGCGTTCCCATTCATCGGGAGCCTTGGCCGAGCGACATTCTGGCACTCAGCCGATTCCATCGCCTCTCCCGCGCGCTCGCCCCCGACGTGCTGCACGGCCACGGCGCCAAGGCCGGCGCGTTCGTACGCCTGCTGCCGCATCGGCCAGGAACGATCCGCATCTACACGCCTCACGGCGGCTCGCTGCACTACCCGCTCGACACGCTCAAAGGCGCGCTGTACGGCCGGCTCGAACGTGCGCTGATGAACCGGACGGATCTCTTCCTGTTCGAGAGCGTCTTCGCCCGCGATACCTATGAGCGCATGATCGGCCATCCCAACGGATTGGTGAATTGCGTCTTCAACGGCGTCACTGCAGGCGAATTCGACCCGGTCACGCCGGCTCAGGACCAGACCGACCTGGCTTATGTCGGCGAGTTCAGGCACATCAAGGGCACGGATCTGCTGATCGACGCTGTCGCGCAGTTGCGCTCCCGTGGCCGGCCGCTGACGCTGACTTTGGGCGGCGACGGCGAGGAGATGTCGAAGCTCAAAGCTCAGGTCGAACGCCTTGGTCTTGCGGCCGCAGTGCGTTTCATCGGCCATGTGAAGGCCCGCGACGGATTTTCCAAAGGACGACTGCTCGTCGTTCCATCGCGTGGCGATTCCATGCCCTATGTCGTGATCGAGGCGGGAGCCGCTGGGGTTCCGATGATCGCGGCGAGGGTCGGCGGCATCCCCGAGATCTTCGGGGCGCACGACGACGCGATGTTCATGCCAGGCAACGCGACCGCGCTGGCCGACGCCATTGCAGCCGCACTGGACGATCCGGCTACCGCGCAGCTGCGCGCCAAGGCGCTGCGCGAGCGGATCTTCCAGCATTTCTCGCAGAAGGCGATGGTCGAGGGCGTGCTCGACAGCTACCGCGAGGCGTTTACCAAGACCTGACGTCATTTACCATCGCTAACCGTTTCTTCCGATTTGGCCCGTAATCCCGCCGGTAGGGAATTTCCCCCGGCGCTATCAGCGCTTACATGACCACAAATACTAACAAACATAATCCGGGCTTGTACGACTGTGGAACCGATCAACGCTCGCTCGATGTTGGATGCTGCTGCGGCCACGGCCGCATCGACGGCCGCGGCAGGCAAGCCGGCCGTTGAACGGCGTCGCCGCCTGTCGCCGGCGGCCCTGGCAGTTGCCAATCAGAAGGTTCACCGCGCCTATTCTCCGATCGTCCTCGCCGGGATCGTCCGCATCACCGATTTCGTGCTGTTGAGCGTCGTCGGCAGCGCCGTCTATTTCGGCTACGTGGTTCCGCTCAGCGGCTTCCATTGGGAGTATCTCGTTGCCATCGTCGGCCTCGCCGTGAGCGCGGTGGTGTGCTTCCAGGCCGCCGACATCTACCAGATCCAGGTCTTCCGCGCCCAAGTGCGGCAGATGACCCGGATGATCTCGTCCTACTGCTTCGTGTTCCTGCTGTTCATCGGACTGTCCTTCTTCGCCAAGATCGGCAGCGAGGTCTCCCGTCTCTGGCTCGCCGCGTTCTTCTTCGTCGGACTCGGCGCGTTGATCGCGAGCCGCGTCGTGCTGCGCAACCTGATCCGCAGCTGGGCCCGACAAGGCCGCCTCGATCGACGGACCATCATCGTCGGCTCCGACCAGAGCGGCGAAGATCTGGTGCGTGCGCTGAAGGCGCAGGACGACTCCGAGATCGAGATCCTCGGCGTGTTCGACGACCGCAACGATTCCCGTTCGCTCGAGACCTGCGCCGGCGCGCCGAAGCTCGGCAAGGTCGATGATATCGTGGAGTTCGCGCGCCGAACCCGCGTCGACCTGGTGCTGTTCTCGCTGCCGATCTCGGCCGAGACCCGCATCCTGGACATGCTGAAGAAGCTGTGGGTGCTGCCGGTCGACATCCGCCTGTCGGCCCATACCAACAAATTGCGTTTCCGCCCGCGTTCCTATTCCTATCTCGGTGCGGTCCCGACGCTCGACGTGTTCGAGGCGCCGATCACCGACTGGGATCTGGTGATGAAGATGCTGTTCGACCGATTGGTCGGCGGCCTCATCTTGCTGCTCGCGCTCCCGGTGATGGCGCTGGTCGCGCTCGCGATCAAGCTCGACAGTCCGGGGCCGGTGCTGTTCCGGCAGAAACGGTTCGGCTTCAACAACGAGCGAATCGACGTGTTCAAGTTCCGGTCGCTCTATCACCACCAGGCTGATCCCACGGCGTCCAAGGTCGTCACCAAGAACGATCCGCGCGTGACCCGCGTCGGCCGCTTCATCCGCAAGACCAGCCTCGATGAGCTGCCGCAGCTGTTCAACGTGGTGTTCAAGGGCAACCTGTCGCTGGTCGGCCCGCGGCCCCACGCGGTTCAGGGCAAGCTGCAGAACCGGATGTTCGACGAGGCCGTCGACGGCTATTTCGCGCGCCACCGCGTGAAGCCCGGCATCACCGGATGGGCGCAGATCAACGGCTGGCGCGGCGAGATCGACAACCAGGAGAAGATCCAGAAGCGAGTCGAGTTCGACCTCTACTACATCGAGAACTGGTCCGTGCTGTTCGACGTCTACATCCTGCTCAAGACGCCGCTGGCGTTGATGACCAAGAGCGAGAACGCCTATTGATTGCGGGGATCCGGAGCGGACCCACGTCCGCTTCGCGCGTGTGTCCGGCCGATCCCGCCCTGCGTTGCGTATGAGTGTGAGTTCGCGATGGCCATGACGGCGGCAGCCGGAGAGTTCGCGTCCAGACCGATGGCCCCGCCCGGCGTCGTCGCCCTGCAGCGTGCGCTGGTCTGGTTGGTCGGCGCCTCCGGCGCCATCGTGTTCATCGAACCGAGCCCCTACGAGCTCGTGACGCTCGCGTCCGCCGCGGTGTTCATTGCGACCGGCATGAGGCTGCGCCTCGTCTTCGTGCCGCTCCTGCTGCTGCTGGTCCTGGTCAATCTCGGCTACACGATCAGCGCCATACCGCTGCTCGACGATTCCAAGATCTCGACCTGGATCGCCACCTCCTGGTACATGGCGTTCACGGCCATCTTCATCGCCATGCTCATTTCGGACGACACCGAAGCGCGGCTCGACATGCTCCGGCGCGGCCTCGTCATGGGCGGCGCGATCGCAGCCCTTGCAGGTGTCGCCGGCTACTTCCATCTGGTGCCCGGCGGATACGATCTCCTCACCTTGTATGGCCGCGCGCGTGGTACGTTCAAGGACCCGAACGTTCTCGGCGCATTCCTGATCCTGCCGGCGCTGCTGGCGCTGCAGAATGTCGTCACCGCCCGCTTCGCAGCGACGCTGCGCGCCAGCTTCGCCCTCGGCGTGATGGCGCTCGCCATCCTGCTCGCCTTCTCGCGCGCGGCCTGGGGCGGCCTCGTTCTCACGGCGGCCTTCATGCTGGCGCTGATGGTACTGACCAGCACCTCGCCCCGCGAGCGCTCCCGCATCATCGTCATGACGCTCGCGGCTGCCGTGGCCGGCCTCGTCCTGATCGGCATACTGCTCTCGATCGATTCCATCGCCGACATGTTCAAGCAGCGGGCGAGCTTCGACCAGAGCTACGACGAAGGCCGGTTCGGCCGGTTCGGACGCCACATCCTCGGCGCCGACATGGCGCTCGACCTGCCGTTCGGGATCGGACCGCTGCAGTTCCACAACTACTTCCCCGAAGACACCCACAACTCCTATCTGAACGCCTTCATGTCGGGCGGCTGGCTGTCCGGCATCTGCTATCCTGCGCTGGTCTTCACCACCGTCGTCCTCGGCTTCCGCTATCTGCTCGTGCGCGTGCCCTGGCAGCGCACCTACATCGCAATCTTCGCAGCCTTCCTCGGCACCGTCGGCGAAAGCTTCATCATCGATACCGATCACTGGCGGCACTTCTTCCTGATGCTCGGCACGATGTGGGGCATGATCGCCGCCACCCGCGCCCACCAGGTCGAGGCGGGCCGATCCGCAGGGATCGGTCCGCACATCGCAGCCTCCTAGTCCTCCACCGCGAACGTCAGGCCGGCATGGTCGACCAGCCGCTTGATCAGGCTGTCCTGGAGCGCCGCGCCCGGAGTCCAGAAACCGCCCTTCACGCCAGCTCCGTCGCGCAACAGGCCGACGGCACATTCGCTGATCATCTTCGAGGTCGAGCCGTAGCCGGGATCGCGGTTGCCCTTCACGGACGCGCGGACCTGGCGGCCATCGGGGGCGATCGCGACAAAAAGAAGATTGTAGTAGCCGTTCTCACGCTCCTCCTTGGAAGGCCCCTCGCCCGGCTTCGGCGCGTTCGGGCCGGTCTTCTCGGCATTGGCGGCCATCACCTTCTTGGCGTTGGCCTCGCCCTTCTCGCCCGGACCGGTCAGCACCATCTCGTCATAGACGAAGTCCTGGCCGTACGGGAAACCCATCAGCATGTTGGAGCGGTGGACGTTGCGGGTGTTGATCAGCGCCATCATGAACGGCGCCGTCCAGGACTGCAGATCCTCCTCATAGACGGGCTTGTTGCCTGACGGTTGCTTCGGCCCCTTGAAGCCGGGCGTCAGGGCGAACGCGTCCTTGAGGATCGCTACCAGGCTCAGATCCTTGGCGACCGCATCGAATGTCGCCTTGGCGCTGGCCGCCGTCCCGCCCGACAAGGTCCCGCTCATGCCACGGACGCGGCCCTTCACGCGCGCGACCGGCGCGCCGAGCACGCGTCTCGCCTGCTGCTGCACGAAGTAGACGCCGAGCTCGAACGGTACGGAATCGAAGCCGCAGGAGAACACGATGCGCGCGCCGCTCTTCTCGGCGATCGCCTGATGCTTGTCGATCATCTGCCGCATCCACACCGGCTCGCCACAGAGATCGACGTAGTCGGTGCCGGTTTCGGCGCAGGCGGCGACGAGCTCGTTGCCGTAGAGCTGATACGGACCGACGGTGGTCAGCACGAGCTTCGTCTGCGCCACCATCGCCTGCAGCGACGCCGGATCGGAGGCGTCGGCGGCAATGAGAGGCGTGTCGGTGGGCGCGCCGATCTCGTCCCGCACGGAAGCGAGCTTGTCCAGGCTCCGGCCGGCCATCGCCCAGGGCAGCGAGGCGTCGCCGCGATATTGCGTGGCGAGATATTCAGCCACGAGCTTGCCCGTGAAGCCGGTGGCGCCGTAGACGACGAGATCGAATTTCGGTGAGGTCATTGGTGTTCCCTGGAGATCAGCTGCAAATCAGTTGCTCCGTCATTGCGAGCGAAGCGAAGCAATCCAGGGCTGCGGACAGGACTCTGGATTGCTTCGCTTCGCTCGCAATGACGGCGGATGTGGTTCTATTTCTTTCCATAAGACACGCTCATGCCGGCGCGGACGTCGTTCTGAATGCCGTAAGGGGCGATCGGGTAGCGCAAGCCATTCCTGGCGAGCTGCTTCATGCCGGCGATCGCCTTGGCGAGATCGGACGGCTTCAGCGCCATCAGCATCTCCTCGTCCGGCACGCCGCCATAACGGCGCTCGGCGAAGCAGGGCAGCGATAGGCTCGGCTCGCCGGTCTTCAGCGCGCGGCCCCAGGAGTCGGCGCAGGCGGTCTCGCCGACGACGCCCCACTCGAACTTCTTGTAGCCGACATATTGCAGGCCGTTGATCAGGATGATCATCTGTCCCGGCGTCGCATAGACGAGGCAGATGTCCGGCGGATCCAGCCGGCCGCTCGCCAGCGGGCTCACGGCCATCGCCTGGTAGCGGCCGAACGGCACCACGTCGAGCGCCTCCTGCCGCTTGCGCGCATCCTCCGCCGTGCCGTGCCAGACGCCGACATAGTTCGCGCCGTCGAGCCAGGCCTCGTCCTGCGGGCCGAGCCCGATCACCGCGCGGCACTGCGCGCCGACCAGATCATCTCCGGTGATGCCGACGGTCCAGCCGAGCCGCGACGCCATGCTGACGATCTGGTCGGTGGTGTGCACCGCGTTGGGACGGCGGATCTTCTCGATCGCTTCCATGTCCTCGACGCGGGCGAACATCTTGATGCCGATCACGGTCGTCTTCAGCCGCAGCAGGCTGTTGAGATCGGCGACCATGGCCGCCAGGTCCAGCCTGTCTGCCGCGTTCGGCTGTTGCATGTGGCGTTCCCTCCCTGCCGCACCGGGCGTCCGCGCCGCGTGTGGTTCGGCTTCGGGCGGCTTGTTAGACCGTCGCACCTGATGATGCCAGTATTTCCGCCGTCCGGGCTCACCCGCCATACCGTGATCCTTCTCGATATCGCGGGAATCACTTATGAATTTTCGATCCTCGGACAGGACCAGACGATGACCCGCAGCGACCGGAAGGAAGGCGCCGAGAGCGCAACGGCCGGCCCCGGCGGAACGCCCGCGCTGTCGCCCGCCGCGCTCTACGAGGCGGGACTGCATCACCTCGGCGGAGGACGTCTGCTCGATGCCCAGATGTGCTGCGAGCAGGCGCTGGCCGCCGACCCGACCCATGCCGACAGCCTTGCGCTGATGGGCATTATTGCGCTGCAAACCGGTCAGCACGACCATGCCGTGGCGTGGTTCTCGCGCGCGATCCGGCAGACGCCGAAGATCGACTATCTCACCAGCCTGGGCTTCACCCTGAAGCAGATGGGCCGGCTCGACGACGCCCTCGCGGTGTTCGACAAGGCGATCCAGCTCAAGCCCGACGACGCCGAGCTGTGGAAGCACATGGGCGGCGTACTGCTGGCGCTCGACCGCGGCGCCGAGGCGTTGTTGAGCTATCAGCACGCGCTGACGATCGATCCTTCGCATCATGAGGCCGCGTTCCAGAGCGGCCTGCTGCTGCATCAGCAGCAGCGCTATGAGGAAGCCGCCCAGGCCTTCACGATCTGCCTGACTCAGCGGCCGGGCGACCTGCAGTCGCTGCAGATGCGCGCCCGATGCTTCCGCGAGCTCAAACGCTACGACGCGTATCTCGCCGATTGCGAACGCGCGCATGCGCTGGCGCCAGCCGAGGCGATGGTCTGCAACAATCTCGGCGATGCATTCGTCTGTCTCGGCCGCAGCGCGGAGGCGCTGCCGTGGTTCGACCAGGCGCTGAGCCTGCGCCCGAACTTCGTCGAGGTGCTGCTGAACAAGGGCTTTGCGCTGCTTCAATTGCTGCGCTTCGAGGACGCCGCGGCCGTCTACCGGCAGATCCTCGTGCTCGAGCCGAGTCACGCCAAGGCGGCCTGGCAGCTTGCCCATGTCGAGCTGCAATGTGGCGACTACGCCGCTGGCTGGGCACGGCGCGAAGCGCGCTGGAACATGCCGGATTTCTCGCCCGAATATCCGCGCTTTGCGGAGCCGAAATGGCTGGGCAAAGAGGATATCGCCGGGAAGACCGTCCTGATCGAGGAGGACGAGGGTTTCGGCGACACCATCCAGTTCGCGCGCTACCTGCCGATGCTCGCCGCGCGCGGCGCCAGGGTGATCCTGGTGGTCCGCGAGGCGCTGCGGCCGCTGCTGGCCGGTGTCGAAGGCGTGTCGCAATGTCTTGCGTACGCGCCGGAGCTGCAGCGACCCGCCTTCGACATGCATTGCCCGGTGATGAGCCTGCCGCTCGCTTTCGGCACCACGCTCGCCACCATCCCGCCCGCTGGCTATCTGCCGCCGCTCCCGGCCGAGCGCATCGCGGCCTGGGAGCAGCGGCTGGGGTCGCATGACCGGCTGCGCGTCGGGCTGGTCTGGTCCGGCAACCCGCACCAGGGCAATGACCGCAACCGCTCGATGCCGCTGTCGACCTTGCTGCCGCTGCTCGATGTCGACGCTGATTTCATCAGCCTGCAAAAGGAGCTGCGGCCCGCGGACAGGACGCTGCTGGCGCAGCAGAGCGGCATCCGCGACCTCACCGCCGAGCTGACCGACTTCGTCGAGACGGCCGCCCTGATCTCCTGCCTCGACGTCGTCGTCACCGTCTGCACCAGCGTCGCGCATCTCGCCGCGACGCTCGGACGGCCGACCTGGATCATGCTGCCCTACCTGGCCGACTGGCGCTGGCTCAGGGATCGCGACGACAGCCCGTGGTATCCGAGCGCGCGCCTGTTCCGGCAGGATTCGAGCTGTCGCTACGAGCCGGTCGTCGCGCGCGTGCGCGGCGAGCTGGCAGCGAAAGCGGCGGGCTTCGGCACAACAACCGCCTAGGCCGGCCCGGGAAACAGATCGTCGATGCGGCCGCGGAGGCGGTAGGCCACGAGCCCGACCCATTCGCGCACGGCGATGTCGGCGCGGCGCAGGCCGAGCAGCGAGATGCCGTCGAAATCCAGCACGCGGCCGACGCGCCAGTCCACCGGATAGGGCTCGACCGGAAAGCCCGCTTTTCGGAACAGCCCGACCGAGCGCGGCATGTGATACGCGGAGGTCACCAGCAGCCAGCGTTCGCCCGGCTTCGGGGAGATCATCGCCTTGGAGAAGATCGCATTCTCGTAGGTGTTGCGCGACTGCCGCTCCAGCAGCAGCCGCTCCCTGGGCACGCCGAGGCTGAGCAGGATCTCGGCGCCGACATCGGCCTCCTTGGCCTCGGTCGCGATCAGATTGGCGCTGCCGCCGGTGAACAGGATGCGTGCAGTCGGGTAGCGCCGCGCCAGCGCGGCCGCCTGGATCACCCGGTCCGCGCCCGCCACCGTCACCGGCATGCCGTACATTGCCGACAGATCGGAATCGACCGGACCGCCGAGCACGATGATGCCGTCCGGCGCACCGTTCGCCGGATCCCATTTCGGAAACCGGCTCTCCAGCGGATACAGCATCAGGCTGCCGAGCGGCGTCAGGCCGACGATCGCCAGTAGCAGCATGGCCGAGACGACCAGCCTGCGCCCCAGCACGGCAAACCGGGTCAGCATCAGGATGGCACCGAGCAGGCCCAGCGCGATCATGAAATTGGTCGGCAGTGCCAGCAGGCCGAGCGTCTTCGACAGCACAAAGAACATTGCGAGCTCCGGCGCGGGGTGAAGTGCCACGGCCGCCCTCATACACGACAGCCGCCATGCGTTGCCATCTCTCTGCGAACGCCATGTGATGCGCTATGCTCAGGCTCGAACCGGCAATAACGAGAGCATCATGGCCCATCACCATCTGCACGCCAGCCCCGAGACCTGCCATTGGGGCTTCTTCGAATCCCGGCTGAAGCCGGTGCTCACGGTTGACAGCGGTGACGAGGTCACGATCGATTCGATCAGCGGCGGACCCGACGTGGTGCCGGATACCAGCAAGTTCCACGTGCCGCCGGAGCTGTTCGACGTCCACGCCCGCAGCGAGCGCATGGTGCCCGGCCACATCCTGACCGGGCCGATCGCGGTCAACGGCGCCGAAATCGGCGACGTGCTCGAGGTCGACATTCTCGACGTCCAGCTGCGCCAGGACTGGGGCTATAATTTCATCCGCCCGCTGGCCGGCACCCTGCCCGACGATTTCCACGAGAGCCGGCTGATGAACATCCCGCTCGACAAGGAACGGATGGTCGGCAAGCTGCCGTGGGGGCTCGAGCTGCCGCTGGCGCCGTTCTTCGGCGTGATGGGTGTGGCGCCGCCGCCGGCCTGGGGCCGCATCACCTCGCTGATCCCGCGCGCGATGGGCGGCAATCTCGACAACAAGGAGCTCGGTGCCGGCGCCAAGCTGTATCTGCCGGTGTTCGTGCCGGGCGCGCTGTTCTCCTGCGGCGACGGCCATGGCGTGCAGGGCGACGGCGAGGTCTGCGTCACGGCGATCGAGACCGCGCTGCAGGGCCGCTTCCGCCTCACCGTGCGCAAGGATCTCAAGTTCGACTATCCACGCGCCGAGACCGCCACGCACTACATGACGATGGCGATGGACCCCGATCTCGACCAATGCGCGGTGCGGGCGCTGCGCGACATGATCGTGCTGCTCGGCGAGAAGCGCAATTTGTCGCGCGAGGACGCCTACACGCTGTGCAGCCTCGCCGCCGACCTGCGGGTGACCCAGACCGTCAACGGCTCCAAGGGCATTCATTGCATGATCGCGAAGGCCGTCGTGCACGGGTGAGGTTTGTGTCGGGCACGCTGGCGCGGCTCGCCCCGCTGCCGTCGCCCGGCTCGACCGGGCGACCCAGTATCCAGAGGCAGGCGTCAGTCCTCGACAGGCCGCGGCGTACTGGATCCCCCGCGTTCGCGGGGATGACGACCGAATTTGAAGTGCAACCCTCGTTCACTCCAAGAGACACGGTCTATCATCCTCGCGCGCCGCTCGCGCCGAGTCATGCCATCATCTCACCCTCTCAAAAGTCGGAGGGCGCAGGGAAGGCCAGGCGCCGGCTGGCGCCTGCGGCCCGCCTGCGAGAAAAATGCAGGCGGCACAGGTGCAGCCGAGAACGCCCGGCCTTCCCTGCGCGATGGTGTTCACGCTTATACGCAGTCTGCCTGGTGCGCCGGGCTTGTTGGCCACCATGATCCGCGCGGCGCGCAAGCGCCGTCGCGAACGTGACACCAGCGTCGGGGTGTCAGCACGCTGCGACTTCACGTCCGCGCCGAGCCGTTCGTCCGCGCATCCTTGAAGGACACGCTGCGGCTCCATCGCGGCCATCGCTCCCCGCCTCGCGTGTCGTGACGATCGCGCGCAACGCCCCTTCCGAGTGAGGCGGGATGGCGGCACTAAAGCACAGTTTCCGGAAAAGCGAAAGCGTTATTTCTGGAATGGCGAATTTTCTCGCACCGACCGGAAAAGCCGCGAGCGACCGTCCGCCTCTTCAGCCGACAATTCCACCAGGGCTCCCCGATCAGGTGCCCCGCGGCACGGCGGCGGTTGAAGAAACCATCGGACACCGCGGCCCACGCGAATCTTCCCGGCCCGTGCTTCCCGTACCATTCCGGGCCCGGACTCGCCGAGCGGGCGGAGAGTCACCGCCGCGACCAGCCCGATTCGTCATATTTCCATAAAATTCAATATCTTAACCAGTTATCCCCAAGCCGCTGTACAACCAATCCGATTCCTAATAGAGTCTAAAAAGTTACTTTTCTGTACATCGGTTACGGACTAGCTTTTAGGCATGGCGACGGAAAAAGCCGAAACTGACCGCATCCCCGTAACCCTAGCCCTGGCAACCATCGGCTATCTCGAAAAGCTCGTGAAACAGGGAACCCACGGCACCAGCGTTCCGGGTGTCTGCAGAACGTTGATTGAAGAAGGCATCCGGCTCGCCATCAAGGATGGGCTGCTGTCGATTCGCGACAACGGACGGGCGTAAGCTAGGGACACGCAGCGCGGACAACAGTTTCGGTGCAGCCGTCGGCCAGGACGATCCAGGACGGATCAAACTTGGAAGCGACAACAATGCCCGCCGAACGACAGACACTCCCCACCTGGACCGAGGAACGGCTCCAGGCCCTGAAGCAGCACTTTGAGGCCGGGCTGACCTGCCGAGAGATCGCCGCCGAGCTCGGCGTCAGCCGCAACGCCGTGATCGGCAAGATCTCCCGCCTGGCGCTGACGCGCGACAATGGCGGCGATTCCAGGCGCGTGGTTCGCGCCGAGACGACACGCGATGGCGCCCGCCGTCCCGTGCCGAAGCTGCGCCGCCGCATCCTGCGCGCGGTCCAGAACGACCCGCCGCCGATCGTTGTCGAGGAGCCGGTCGGCACGGTCGAGAATGGCTGCTCGCTGTTCGAACTCTCCAAGGAGCGCTGCCGCTGGCCGATCTCCACCCCCGGCGCCGACGATTTCTGCTTCTGCGGCTCCAAGCCGATCGAGGGGCTGCCGTATTGCCCGAGCCACACGCGGATGGCGTACCGGGTGGCGTCGTCGCGGTAGAAGAGGCGTTCTGAAGCCGCGATCAAACTTTGCTCGGTCTCCGCGTTCTGCGGGGACGGCGCGGCGGTCTCGTCTCCCCTCCCCCTTGCGGGGAGGGGTCGGGGGTGGGGGTCCACGCGCGCTGAATTTCGTGAAGGACGCCTTCGATATTTCCGAGGACGTCGTTGTTCCAGAAGCGAAGAACGCGATACCCGAGCGCCTCGATCTGTCGCGTGCGGGCAGCGTCTTCCTCCTGCTGCCAATCATGCTGGCCGCCATCGACTTCGATCACGAGCTTAGCTTTGCGACTGACGAAATCGACGATGAAGGGTCCAATCTGCGCTTGCCGGCGGAAGTGAGAACCGGCGAACTTGACGTCATGGCGGAGGCGTTGCCAAAGGACGCGTTCAGCTTCGGTAGGTTCGGCGCGCATTCGTTGCGCGAATGATCGTCGGCTGTCATCCATGGCCGTTTGATCTCGTCATTGGCAGCGGGACTCGTGGACCCCCACCCCCGACCCCTCCCCGCAAGGGGGAGGGGAGCTCACCGTCTGCGTGGCGAAAGGTGCTGTTTTCCAACGAACAGCAATCCCCTACCCCAGCTTCCAGCCCGCCTCCTGCGCGAAGCGCTGGAAGAACTCCGGCTCGTAGGCCTGCTCCGGTGACTGCCGGACGCGCAGGTCGAGCAGCTTGGCATCCTCGCCGACAAGGATGCGCCACTGCTCGGCCTTGACGCCGTCGAGGATGATCTTCGCGGCTTGCGCCGCCGTCGTCGGCGCGTCTTCGAGGAAGCTGCGGGCGCGCTCGCGGGCGGCGGCCTGGATGTCCTGGTCGCTCATGGCGGAGACATCGATGCCCATGCCCTTCATGCGCTGGCGCGCTAGCCCGATCTCGGTCTCGCTGAGCTCGTCGGACTCGGTGCCGCTCTGCACCTTGCGCGAGTTCGACACGATCGAGGTGCCGATATGGCCGGGCATCACGACCGAGCATTTGATGTGCGGCGCGTTGAGGCGGAGGTCGTTGATCAGCGCTTCGGTAAATCCCTTCACCGCGAACTTCGCGGCGCTGTAGGCGGTGTGCGAAACACCCATGCCGACCGAGGCCCAGAAGCCGTTGACGCTCGAGGTGTTGACGATATGAGCCTCGTCCGCCTTCAGCAGCATCGGCAGGAAGGTGCGGACGCCGAGATAGACGCCGCCCCAGCAGATGTTGAAGGTACGCTCCCATTGCTCTCTTGAATTGGTGAACAGGCTGCCGCCACCGCCGATGCCGGCATTGTTGAACAGCAGATGGATCTTGTCGGTGGCCTGCTGCTCGGCGAGTTCATCGCGAAAACGCTGGAGCTGCGCCTCGATCGAGACGTCGGCGACATGGGTGGTGACGCGCAGGCCCTGCGGCAGCTTCTCGGCCTCGCACAGCCGCTTGGTTTCGGCCATCGCCTCGGTCGAGACGTCGCACATGGCGACGTTGCAACCTTCGGCGACGAGCTGGCGCGCGAGCTCGCGGCCCATGCCCGTGCCGCCCCCGGTGATCACGGCGATCCTGCCGGCGAAATCCTTCATCGGATGGTCTTCCTTCCCTGCTGCGGGACGGCCATGCCGCCCCGGCGACTTGCTCGTTCTCTTCGTGGAACGCGTTTGCGAGCTTAGGACGTTTCGCCGGCCTGACCAGAGGGGATGTCGGAGATTTGCGTTGCAGCGCATGCAACGAAGATTTCAGCTTGGGGTTGAACCTTTTCGACAGGCGTCCGACTTATTCCGTGGGGAGGCAGGCTCGAGGAGGTTCGCATGGCGTACCAACAGGGGCACTGGCAGGACGAAGGCTGGCGTGACACGATGGTCGATCCCGCGGGATCGGACGACGGCGCCTATGTGACGGGGTGGACGATCAGCGGGCTCGCCGTGATCGGCACCATCGTCGCGGTCTGGCTGCTCGGGATCTGAGAGCAGCGCGACGAATTCTCATGCAATAGGACGCCATGCAAAGCGTGGCCTCTGAGCCCTGCTGCGTTCTGCGCTCTCATCCGTCATTGCGAGCGCAGCGCAGCAATCCAGCGCTGTGGACGGGACACTGGATTGCTTCGTCGCTGCGCTCCTTGCAATGACGTTGAGAGAGCCGACTGTTTCCCAGAGAGCCTGGCGCCCCCCAAGACGTCGGCATTCACGCCCGGGATCTGGCAGCCGCGTTTCGCGAAGGCGCGCGGCTGACCGTCTGGGGGTCCCGCCTGGCCGAACTCATTGCATACAATTGCAGTCGATTGATCAATTAATAGGCTAATGATTGCCGTGTCACGCTACTGCCCAGTTTGCAGTCAGCCACAAAACATCAACACTTCAGTGACTTAGCTCCTCGGCCGCGCTGAAAGCCGCTGGCACAAAGCTTGCGATCACTCCCTTTCGAGGCTCCGCCGTGTGGCGGTGAAGCCGAGATGACAGCGCGGGCGGATCGACCCGCCGAGGGAGCTCACCAATGGACTTTGGCAGGATTTCACGACGGCATCTGTTGCAGGGTGGCGCGGCGCTGACGCTCGGCGCGGCCGCGGGCCTGCGGCCGGCCTTCGCCGCGGAGACAACGATCGGCTTCATCTATGTCGGCTCGCGCGACGACTACGGCTACAACCAGGCGCATGCGCAGGGTGCGGCGGCGCTGAAGAAGCTGCCCGGGCTGAAGGTGATCGAAGAGGAGAAGGTGCCGGAGACCGACGCGGTCGAGAAGACGATCGAGTCCATGATCAATCTCGACGGCGCCACGCTGCTGTTTCCGACCTCGTTCGGCTACTACAATCCGCACATGATCAAGATGGCGGCGAAGTACCCGAAGCTGCGCTTCGAGCACTGCGGCGGCCTCTGGAGCGAGAAGGACCCGAAGAACGCTGGCTCCTATTTCGGCTATATCGACGAGGCGCAGTACATCGCCGGCATCGTCGCGGGCTACACCTCCAAGAGCGGCAAGCTCGGCTTCGTCGCCGCCAAGCCGATCCCACAGGTCCTGCGCAACATCAACGCCTTCACGCTCGGCGCAAAGCTCGCCAATCCCAAGGCCACCACGCAGGTGATCTTCACCGGCGACTGGTCGATGCCGGTCAAGGAGGCCGAGGCGACCAACAGCCTGATCGACCAGGGCATCGACGTCCTGACCTGCCATGTCGACGGTCCGAAGACGATGGTCGAGAACGCCGCGCGCCGCGGCGCGTTCGTCACCGGCTATCACGTCAACCAGTCGCCGCTGGCGCCGAAGGCCTATCTGACGGGCGCCGAGTGGAATTGGGAAGCGCTGTATCCGAAGTTCGTCAAGATGCTCCAGGCCGGCGAGAGCATTCCGAACTTCTATCGCGGCGGCCTCAAGGAAGAGGTGGTCAAGATCTCGGCGTATGGCGAGGCGGTGTCCGAGCAGGCGCGCAAGCACGCCGACGAGATCAAGAGCAAGTTCCTCGGCGAGGGCTATACGATCTTCAAGGGCCCGATCAAGGACAACAAGGGCAACACCGTGATCACCGCCGGCACCGAGCGCGGCCAGAAGGATCCGGAGCTCGAGAAGATGGACTATCTGGTCGAGGGCGTGATCGGAGCGACGTCGTGACCACGGAGGCGGCCGATCCGGTTGATGCGGCCGCCATCGCGCCGGCCGCCGACGCAGGCTTCCTGCAACGCCATGGCGCGAGCATTGAATACATCCTCATCCCGGGCGCGGCGCTGGTCGCCGCGCTCCTGGTGTTCGGCATCTTCGTCGCGCTGTTCGGCAAGAACCCGCTCGACCTCTACTGGTACATGTATTACGGCGCCTTCGGCACCTGGTTTTCCTGGCAGAACACGCTGACGCGCGCGGCTCCCTTGATCCTCACCGCGCTGTGCACCGCCCTGCCCGCTCAGCTTGGCATGGTGATCATCGGCGGCGAGGGCGCGCTGCTGATCGGCGCGCTGTCGGCAACCTCGGCCGCGCTGGCCTTGCAGGGAATGCCGCCGCTCGTCGTGCAGATCGCGATGGTGATCGCCGGCATGGCCGGCGGCGGATTGTGGATCCTGCTGTCCGGCGCCTTGCGCCAGTATCGCGGCGTCAACGAGACCATCTCCAGCCTGCTGCTGGTCTACATCGCGCTCGCGATCCTCAACCATCTCGTCGAGGGCCCGATGCGTGACCCGGCGAGCCTCAACAAGCCGTCGACGCGCGAGATCGGCGCCGCCAACATGATCGGCAGCATCCCAGGCACCGACGTGCATTGGGGCCTGGTGTTCGGGCTGATCGCGGCAATCGCGTCCTACGTGCTGATCTATCACACCACGTTCGGCTTCGCCGCGCGCGTCGCCGGCGGCAACATCCGGGCCGCAAAGATCGTTGGCCTCTCCGTGGGCAAATTGATCCTGACGGTCTGCTTCCTCGCCGGCGCCTGCGCTGGCCTGGCCGGCATGGTCGAGGTCGCCGCGGTCCAGGGGCGCACCAATGCCAATCTCGCCGTCGGCTACGGCTTCACAGGCATCCTCGTCGCCTTCCTCGCGCGGCAGAATCCACTGGCAATCATTCCGGTCGCGATCCTGCTCGGCGGCATCAATGCCTCGGGCGGCCTCTTGCAGCGAAGGCTCGGCCTGCCCGACGCCTCGGTGCTGGTGCTGCAGGGCATCATCTTCATCTCGGTGCTGGCGAGCGACGCGCTCTATGGCCGCATCGGTGTCCTCAAGGGAAAGTCCTGATCCATGGCTGACGGCAATATCGGGCTCTGGACCGTGCCGCTGGCGGTGCTCGGCGGCGCCATCCGCGTCTCCACGCCGTTCCTGTTCGTGAGCCTAGGGGAATGCATCACCGAGCGCTCCGGTCGCATCAATCTCGGCCTTGAGGGCACGCTGGTGATGGGCGCGATGAGCGCCTATGGCATCTCCTATCTCACGGGATCGCCATGGGCAGGCGTGCTCGCCGCCGGCCTCACCGGCGCGCTGCTCGGCGCCCTGCATGCCGGCATCTGCTCGCTGCCGCGCGTCAACGACGTCGCGGTGGGAATCTCCTTGATGCTGTTCGGCACCGGGCTCGCCTTCTTCCTCGGCAAGCCGCTGATCGAGCCGACCGCGGCGCGGCTTCCGGCGATCGATTTCGGCTGGTGGAGCGACGTGCCGCAGGTGCGCGCGGCCTTGCGCATCAACGTCCTCTTCCTGCTCGGCGTCGTGCTCGCGCCGCTGTTGCTGTGGGCATTCCGAACCACCCGCTGGGGCCTGCTGATCCGTACCGCCGGCGAGAGCGCCGACGCGGCGCGGGCGATGGGTCATTCGGTGCTGATGATCCGGCTGCGCGCCACCATGGCCGGCGGCTTCCTCGCCGGCATCGGCGGCTCGTTCCTGTCGCTGTTCTATCCCGGCAGCTGGAACGAGGGCCTCTCCTCGGGCCAAGGCATCACCGCCGTGGCGCTCGTGATTTTCGCGCGCTGGGACCCGATGCTGTGCCTGTGGGCCTCGCTCGCCTTCGGCGGTGCCGCAGCGCTCGGACCGGCGCTGCAATCGGTCGGCGTCACCTCCGGCTATCATCTGTTCAACGCTGCGCCCTACATCCTGACGCTCTTGATCATGATCATCACCTGCTCGCCGAAACGCACCCTGAGCGGCGCGCCGGCCGAACTGTCCATCACCCGCTGATTTCAGAGGTCCACCATGACCGCGCGCACCATCCGCTCCGAGCCCTATGCCTGGCCGTACAACGGCGATCTCAGGCCAGAGAACACGGCCCTGATCGTGATCGACATGCAGACCGATTTCTGCGGCGTCGGCGGCTATGTCGACAAGATGGGCTATGATCTGTCGCTGACGCGCGCGCCGATCGAGCCGATCAAGACCCTGCTCGGCGTCATGCGCGCGCAGGGCTTCTGCATCATACACACCCGCGAAGGCCACCGCACCGACCTGTCCGACCTGCCCGCCAACAAGCGCTGGCGCTCGCAGCAGATCGGCGCCGGCATCGGTGATCCCGGCCCGTGCGGCCGCATCCTGGTGCGCGGCGAGCCAGGCTGGGAGATCATCCCCGAGCTGGCGCCGCTACCTGGCGAGATCGTCATCGACAAGCCCGGCAAGGGCTCGTTCTGCGCCACCGACCTCGAGCTGATCCTGCGCCTGAAGGGCATCCAGAACATCGTGCTGACCGGCATCACCACCGACGTCTGCGTCCACACCACGATGCGCGAGGCCAACGACCGCGGCTTCGAATGCGTGCTGCTGTCGGACTGCTGCGGTGCCACCGACAAGGGCAACCACGATCACGCGCTGAAGATGATCAAGATGCAGGGCGGCGTGTTCGGCGCGGTCGCGACCTCCGCGGCGCTGATCGAGGCGCTGTCGTGATCGGCGACGATCCGACGCCATCAGGCGCGTTCGGCGTCGAGGCCATCGCGATGACGATGCGCTTCGGCGCGTTCACCGCGCTCGACAATGTCGAGCTGAAAGTGCGGCCCGGCTCGTTCCACGCGCTGCTCGGCGAGAACGGCGCCGGCAAGTCGACGCTCGTGAAATGCATCATGGGCTATTACCGCCCGACCGAGGGCGACGTGCTGATCGCCGAGCGCGAGCGCGCCATCAACAATCCCAGGGACGCGCACGCGCTCGGCCTCGGGATGGTCTATCAGCACTTCACCCTGGTGCCGGCGATGACGGTCGCGGAAAACCTGGTGCTGGCGCGCGACGACGTGCCGGCGGTGGTCAACTGGGCGAAGGAGAAGAAGGAGCTGGAGGCCTTCCTGGCGCGGATGCCGTTCCGCGTGCCGCTCGACGCCAAGGTCTCCGACATCTCCGCGGGCGAACGGCAGAAATGCGAGATCCTCAAGCAGCTCTATCTCAAGCGCCGCTTCCTGATCCTGGACGAGCCGACCTCGGTGCTGACGCCGGGCGAGGCCGACGAGGTCCTGGGCATGCTGCGCAAGATGGTCGAGGCCGGCGAGCTGACCATCCTGATGATCACGCATAAATTCCGCGAGGTGATGGCGTTCGCAGACGACGTCACCATCCTCCGGCGCGGCAAGCTCGCCGGCCGCGGCAAGGTCACCGAACTGACGCCCGACGACATGGCACGGATGATGATCGGCGCCGAGCAGCTCACGGTGCAGCCGTCGCGCACCGGCGAGGCCGGCAACGTCAGGCTCGAGGTCGAGAAGCTGGTGGCGCGCGACGATTCCGGCGGCCTCGCTGTGCACAACCTGTCGCTCACCGTGCGCGCCGGCGAGATCGTCGGCATTGCCGGGGTCTCCGGCAACGGCCAGCGCCAATTGGTCGAGGTGCTCGCCGGCCAGCGCGAGGCCGAGAGCGGCGCAATCCGGGTCTCCGGCGAGGCCTATGTGGCGAGCCGCGAGGAGATGCGCCGGCACAAGATGTCGCTGCTGCCGGAGGAGCCGCTGAAGAACGCCTGCGTCGGCGGCATGAGCGTCGCCGACAACATCGCGCTGCGTGAGTTCGACCGCGCGCCGTTCGCCCGCGGCGGCTGGTGGCTGAACAAGGCTGCCTTCCGCCAGGGCGCGACAACCAAGATCAACCGCTACAAGATCAAGACCCGCACGCCGGATACGCCGATCTCGGCACTGTCGGGCGGCAACGTGCAGCGCGCCGTGCTCGCGCGCGAGCTCGGTCACGACGTCGAGGTGCTGATCGCCGCCAATCCCTGCTTCGGCCTCGACTTCGCGGCGGTGGCGCAGATCCACGCCGAGATCATGGCCGCGCGCAATCGCGGCGCCGCCGTGCTATTGGTCAGCGAGGATCTCGACGAGCTGCTGGAGCTGTCGGACCGCTTGGTCGTGATGTTCCACGGCCAGCTGGTCTACGAGACCCGCGGCAGCGATGCTGATCTCACCGAAATCGGCCGCCACATGGCGGGGCATTGAGGCCGACGTCGACTGCGCCGGACAACGAAACAAGCCGGCTGCCGCGCGGTTAACGGCGAACCCGGCTCTCACCGCGTCATTGCGAGCGCAGTGTTCAGCCCGGGGACATGGCTGACAGGTGTTCGGAGACATGGTTGACACCTCAAAATTG